>NZ_JAYRZN010000016.1:0-78102 GCF_041916475.1 Paenirhodobacter sp. | reverse complement strand
CGTTCGCCGTCGCGCTTCTCATAGGGCTTCTTGCCGAAGGGCCGGTCGCCCTCGCGTTTCTCGAAGGAACGGCCCGCCGGGCGCTCCCCGTCGCGCTTGTCGAAGGAGCGGCCCGCCGGGCGGTCGCCCTCGCGCTTCTCATAGGGCTTCCGGTCGAAGGACCGTTCGCCATCCCGCGCCTCGAACGGCTTCTTGCCGAACGGGCGCCCCTCGGGCCGCGCGTCTTCGTCGCGATGCGAGCGGAAACCGGCGGCGCGCGCCGGGCGCGCGCCGTCTTCCGCGAAATCGCGCTGCCGGCCGAAGCCTTTGCGGGGGCCGTCCTCTTCGGGGCGCGGGCCGCGCGCGGGCCGGACCGGGCGCTTCGCGAGCTCCGAGCGCGCCGGGCGGCCGTCTTCGATGCCACTCAGCAGCCGGTCGCCCAGCTGATCGCGCAGCACCTTGCGCTTCACCTCGGTCACATCGCCCGGCTGCATCTCGTTCAGCCGGAACGGGCCGTAGCTGACGCGGATCAGCCGGTTTACGGTCAGGTTGATCGCGTTCATCGCGCGGCGGATCTCGCGGTTCTTGCCCTCGCGGATGCCCACCGTCAGCCAGGCATTGGCGCCCTGCTGGCGGTCCAGCGTGACTTCCATCGGCTGGAAATCCTCGCCGTCGATGGTGATCCCCTCGCGCAGCGGGTTGAAGGTGTCGTTGCTGGGCCGGCCGTTCACCCGCACGCGATACTTGCGCAGCCAGGCGGTTTCCGGATGCTCCAGCCGCCGCTTCAGCCCGCCGTCGTTGGTGAGCAGCAGCAGCCCCTCGGAATTCAGGTCGAGCCGTCCGACATTCAGCACCCGCGGCATGCCCTCGGGCATTTCATCGAAGATCGTGCGGCGGCCCTGGTCGTCCTTCTCGGTCGTCACCAGGCCGAGCGGCTTGTAATAGAGCCAGAGCCGGGTTTCCTGGGGCGCGTCGATCGGCTTGCCGTCGATGGTCACCTTGTCCTTCGGCAGCACGTCCAGCGCGGGGGTGTCGATGGTCTTGCCGTTCACCGCCACGCGGCCTTCGAGGATCATCTTCTCGGCATCGCGGCGCGAGGCCACGCCGGAGCGGGCGATGATCTTGGCAACGCGTTCGGGGCCGCTGTGCACGGGGGTGTCGGTCATAATCATGGTCCTTCTGGGGGATGGGGCGCGCGGTCTTCGCGGGCAAGGCGCCCTGATACACCCGAATCCCCGCGTTGCAAAGCGCGATGAATGCGGCGATGAAGAGCCATGACATTCACCTCCTACATGGATCAGGCGCTGGACGAGGCGCGGGCGGCGGCGGCGCGCGGCGAAGTCCCGGTGGGGGCGGTGGTGGTGGCGCCGGGCGGGCGGGTGGTGGCGCGCGCGGGCAACCGCACCCGCGAGCTTTCGGACCCGACGGCGCATGCCGAGATCCTGGCGCTGCGGGCGGCCTGCACTGCGGCGGGCAGCGAGCGGCTGCCGGGGCACGATCTCTATGTGACGCTGGAGCCGTGCCCGATGTGCGCAGCGGCCCTCTCGCAGGCGCGGATCGCGCGGATCTATTATGGGGCGGCCGATCCAAAATCGGGCGGCGTGGCGCAGGGGCCGCGGGTGTTCAGCCATCCGCAGTGCCATCATGTGCCAGAGGTCTATGACGGGATCGGGGCGCGGGCGGCGGAGGAGCTGCTGAAGGCCTTTTTTGCCGGGCTGAGGAGAGAGTGATGGAGGCTGTCTGCGTGGTGCTGCATGTGGATGCGCTCGAGCCGCGGCTGCTGCTGATGGCGCTGCACAATGCGGCCAACCTGCGCAAGCACTATGCCGAGACGCCGGTGGAGATCGAGATCGTGGTCAATGGCCCCGGGGTGCGGCTTCTTCGCGACGAGCCCGGGCCGCTGCGCGACCGTATCGCGGGCGGGGTGCCGCCGGTGCGCATCGTGGCCTGCGCCAATACCCTGCGGGTGATGGCGGAGGAGGAGGGGCAACCTCCCGCGCTGATCCCCGAGGTGGGCGTGGTGCCCTCGGGGATCGTGCGGCTCGTGGAGCTGCAGCGCGCGGGCTATGCCTATGTGAAGCCCTAGCAGGCGCGGGCCCGTCAGAGCTCGATCGGCACCAGCACTTCGGGCTCGATCACCTCCACGCCGGGCAGGCTCTCGGCCAGAAGCTGCGCGCTCTGCTCGAGCAGCGGGAAGGTGCGGTAGTGGCAGGGGATCACCGTGCGGAAATCGAAATACTTGCGCGCGGCGAAGGCTGCGGCCTTCATGTCCATGGTGAAATAGCCGCCCGCGCAGAGGATGCCGATGGTCGGGCGATGGTATTCGCCCATCCAGGCCATGTCGGCCATGATCGTGGTGTCGCCCGACAGGTAGATCACCTGATCCTCGCCCGCGATCATGTAGCCCGCCTCGCTGCCCGCATAGATCGGCCCGTCCTTGCCGACGAGGGAGGAGGAGTGGCTGGCCGGCACCATCGTCACCTTCGCCCCGCCGAGATCCACCGTGCCGCCCTTGTTGAAGCCGATGGCCTCGATGCCCTCCGCCTGCTGCCAGAAGGTGACGAGGTCGTACATGCCGACGACGGGGATGTTCAGCTCCCTGGCCAGCGCCAGCGCATCGGCGGCATGGTCGCCATGGCCATGGGTGAGCAGGATATGCGTGGCCCCGGCGATGGCCTCCGCGCGGCGGTCGGCCGGGAACACCGGATTGCCGCTCATCCAGGGGTCGATCAGGATCACCGCGTTTTCGATGTCCAGGCGGAAGCCGGAATGGCCGAGCCAGCTGAGTTTCATGGCATGTCTCCTTCGGATTCGGCTCCCACAGTAGCGCGGCAGGCGCCCGCGGCAAGGCGGAGCGGCGTTTCGCGGCCCCGGCTGCGCGCCCGGGGGCAAGCGCGCTTGCAGCGCCGGGCCATGGGCGTTAAACCGCGTGCGAGACAATCGGAGAGTTTCATGTCCATCGACATCGACACCGCCCGCAAGGTGGCGCATCTCGCGCGTATCAGGGTTGCCGAGCAGGATCTGCCGAAGCTGGCGGACCAGCTTTCGGGCATCCTCACCTTCATGGAACAGCTGAACGAAGTCGACGTGGACGGGGTGGAGCCGATGACCTCGGTCACGCCGATGCGGCTGAAGCGGCGCGAAGATGTGGTGACCGATGGCGGCTATCCCGAGAAGGTGCTGTCGAACGCTCCGGACGCCCGCGAGGGCTTCTTTGCCGTGCCGAAGGTGGTCGAATGAGCCTGAATACCCTGACGATTGCCGAGGCCCGCGACGCGCTGCGCAAGGGCGATGTGACCTCGGTCGAGATCACCGAGAGCTGCCTTGCCGCCATCGACGCGGCCGGTGCGCTGAACGCGTATTGCGCGAAAACGCCCGAGATCGCGCGCGCGCAGGCTGCGGCCGCCGATGCGCGGATCAAGGCGGGCGATGCGCCCGCGATGTGCGGCATCCCCCTCGGCATCAAGGATCTGTTCTGCACGAAGGGCGTGGCCACCCAGGCCGCCTCGCGCATTCTCGAGGGCTTCCGGCCGGAATACGAATCCACCGTGACGCAGAACCTGTGGGACGCGGGCGCGGTGATGCTGGGCAAGCTCAGCATGGATGAATTCGCCATGGGCTCTTCGAACGAGAGCGCCTGCTATGGCCCGGTGGTGAACCCCTGGAAGGTGGATGAGCGCGCGCTGACCCCGGGTGGCTCTTCGGGCGGCTCGGCGGCGGCGGTGGCGGCGGATCTGTGCCTCGCCGCGACCGGCACCGATACCGGCGGCTCCATCCGCCAGCCCGCGGCCTTCACCGGCATCGTCGGCATCAAGCCGACCTATGGCCGCGTCAGCCGCTGGGGCGTGGTGGCCTTCGCCTCCTCGCTCGATCAGGCCGGGCCGATGACCAAGACCGTGCGCGATGCGGCGATCATGCTGCAGGCGATGGCCTCGGTCGATCCGAAGGATTCGACCTCGGCCGACATTCCGGTGCCGGATTTCGAGGCCGCGCTGAGCGGCGATATCCGCGGCAAGAAGATCGGCATTCCGAAGGAATACCGCATCGACGGCATGCCCGCCGAAATCGCGAAGCTCTGGGACGACGGCGCCGCCATGCTGCGCGATGCCGGCGCGGAGATCGTGGAGATCTCGCTGCCGCATACGAAATACGCGCTGCCCGCCTATTATGTGATCGCGCCGGCGGAGGCCTCCTCGAACCTCGCGCGCTATGACGGGGTGCGCTACGGCCACCGCGCGAAGCTCGGCGCGGGCGACGGTATCGTCGACATGTATGAAAAGACCCGCGCGGAGGGCTTCGGCCCCGAGGTGCAGCGGCGGATCATGGTCGGGACCTATGTGCTCTCGGCCGGGTTCTATGACGCCTATTACAACCGCGCCCGGCGCGTGCGCGCGCTGATCAAGCGCGATTTCGACACGGTTTTCGCCGCGGGCATCGATGCGATCCTGACGCCTGCGACGCCGTCCTCGGCCTTCGGGCTCGGCGAGATGGCGGATGCCTCGCCGGTGGAAATGTATCTCAACGACGTGTTCACGGTGACGGTCAACCTGGCCGGGCTGCCGGGGGTTTCGGTGCCGGTCGGGCTCGATGCCAAGGGCCTGCCGCTCGGGCTGCAGCTGATCGGCAAGCCTTGGGGCGAGGGCGAACTGCTGAACCAGGCGCTGGTCCTCGAGCGGGCGGCCGGGTTCGCGCACAAACCGTCCAGATGGTGGTAAGGGGGGCGGCTATGCCGAAGGTTTCGCTTCTGGTCCTGATCGCGCTCGCCCTGGCCGGGTGCAACCAGTCCGACCGGGAAACCCGCGCGGGCGGCTATGCGAGCTATGGCGAATATCTGAAGGCGCATTCGCAGGGCCAGGTCACCCCGGCCCCGCAGGCCCCGGTGATGACCGAGAACGGCGCCTATGGCGCCGATGCCACGGCGGGGGCGGCGGAGGCCCCCTCGGGGACGATCGGGGCCGATACGCTGGCCGTGCTGAAGGCCACGGCGCCGACGCAATGACGCGCGCGGCGGGCGCGGCGCCTGCCTCGCCGAATTTCGGCCCGCGCCGGGATGGCGCGCGGCCGGAGCTCATCGTGCTGCATTACACCGGGATGGACAGCTGTGCCGCCGCGCGCGCAAGGCTTTGCGATCCGGCGGCGGAGGTTTCCTGCCACTGGCTGATCGCCGAGGATGGCGGCGTGGAGGCGCTGGTGCCCGAGGAGATGCGCGCCTGGCATGCCGGGGCGGGCAGCTGGCGCGGGCAAGGCGATGTGAACTCGCGCTCCATCGGCATCGAGATCGCCAATCCCGGCGACCGCCCGTTCCCGGAGGCGCAGATGGCGGCGCTGGAGGCGCTGCTGGCGGGGGTGATGGCGCGCTGGTCGATCCCGGCCGAAGGGGTGATCGCGCATTCCGACATGGCGCCCGAGCGCAAGATCGACCCGGGGCCGCGGTTCGACTGGCATCGCCTTGCGCGGCAGGGGCTTTCCGTCTGGCCCGGGGAGGGCCCGGCGCCCGCGCCCGATGCGGCGGCATTTCGCGCATTGCTGCTTGCCTTCGGCTATCCGGATCTGCCGCTCGCGGCTATATTGCCGGCCTTCCGGATGCGATTCCGCCCCGGATTTGCCGGACCGCCCGATACGCGGGACATGGCGATTGCGGCGGATCTGGCGGCGCGGTTCGGTGAGGATGGCGGCGCCTGGCGCGCCGGGTGAGCATTTCCGTTCCGGTAATCTCTCGGCGCTAGGCTGCCGGCCGGACAGAAGGGGAGCGTGACATGATCGGAACTCCGATCCGCCTCGGGATCGTGGCGGCCGTACTTGCGGCCTGTGGGGCAGCGCATCCGCCGCCCGTCGCGACGCAGAGCACCAGCGCGCCCGCGCCGCGCCTGCCGGGGCGGGTCGTCTGGACGGATGGCCATGGCGATATTGCGGTCGCGGCCGCGGGGCAGGCCCATTGCCCCGCCGTGAGCCCCTCCGAGGCGCAGGTCGCGCTGGCGCAGACCAATGCCACCCGCGCGCAGCAGGGCCTTCCGCCGCTGGTGACGGATCCGACGCTGCAGCGCGTGGCCGAGCAGCACGCCTGCGACATGGCCAACCGGGGCGCGATGACGCATCTGGGCACCAAGACGACCGGGCCGATGGCGCGCGCGAAGCAGGAGGGCTACCGCCCCCGGATCATCGCCGAGAACATCGCCGCCGGGCGCTTCGGGCTGGATCGCACGCTGGCGGAATGGTCCGCCTCGCCGGGCCACCGCGCGAATATCATGATCGGGCAGATGCGCGAATTCGGCATCGGCTATGCCGTGGCCGCCGATGGCAAGACCATGTTCTGGACAGCGGTTTACGCCAATCCGCGGTAGCGCGGGCATTTGACGGGCGATGCGGGCCGTGCAACTGTCGCGGCGCGCCCGAGACCCCGAGGACCGATGCTGACATTCCCCCTCTTCGCTGCGGCCGCACTCGCGGAAATCGCGGGCTGCTTCGCGTTCTGGGCCTGGTGGCGGCTGGGGCGCAGCATGCTCTGGGTCGCGCCGGGGATGGTCTCGCTCGCGCTGTTTGGCTGGCTGCTGGCGCAAAGCCCCGCGGATCAGGCCGGGCGCTCCTATGCGGTTTATGGCGGTATCTATATTGCGGCCTCGCTGGGCTGGCTCTGGGCCATAGAAGGCCAGTCCCCGGACAGGTGGGACCTGCTCGGGGCCGCGCTCAGCCTGTGCGGCGCGGCACTGATCCTCTGGGGGCCCCGCGCGGCCTGACGCTCAGGCCGCGATCCCCAGCTTCCCGCGCGCGAAAGCCGCCAGATCCGCCGCGGAGCGCGCCCCCGCCGCCCGCGCCACTTCGCGGCCATGCGCGAACAGAATGAAGGCCGGGATCCCCTGGATCCGGTAGTGCTGCGCCGCCTCTGGATGGGCCTCGGTGTCGATCTTCGCCAGCCGGACCTGCGGCGCAAGCATGCCCGCCGCCGCCTGGAACTGCGGCGCCATCTGCCGGCACGGGCCGCACCATCCGGCCCAGAAATCCACCAAGAGCGGCAGGTCGTCCCGCGCCGCTTTGGCCAGTGTCGCGCTGTCGATCGCGCTGACGCGCCCGCTGATCAGCGCGGCGCCACAGACGCCGCATTTCGGCCCGGCCGTCAGCCGTTCCGCCGGGATCCGGTTCGCCTGCCCGCAGGCCAGGCAGGTCACACGCAGAGCCTCGCTCATCGTCTCCCCCATCGCTTGGTTCCCGCAGTGTATATTGGCGCGCCCCGATGGCGCTGCAAGACGGCTTCAGCCCTTCTTTTTCTTCTTTTTTTTCGGCTGCTCGACGGTCAGCAGCTGTTGCAGCTGGTCGGGCTCCAGCCGCGCGATCTGGGCCATCCAGTCCGACACCGCCTGCGCGACGGGGATCAGATCGGCGATTCGCGGATCGGCGCCGCTTTGCTGCGCCAGCCGCTCGCTCAGCGGGGCGAATTCGCGCCGCTGACGCTCCGCGATGACCTGCCGCAGCAGCACCCAAGGGTCCGGATCCGCGGTGAAGAAATCCTTGCGCGAGCCGGGGGTGCGGGCGGTGCGCACCAGCCCGAGGGCGCGGAGCTCCTTCACCGAGACCGAGACATTGGACCGCGACAGCCCGAGCTGGGCCACCAGGTCTTCGGCGGAGGGGGCCTGAGCGGCCCGCCAGATCGCGCCGAGGCATTGCGCCGCCGGCCTGCTGAGCCCGAGGAGGGGCGCCATGTCCGCCAGGACGAGGGGGAGGCTGAGCGTCATCGGGTCTCCTTCCGGCTGCACGCGTTAACCATGCGCAGCCGGACGGGGAGGTGCAAGTGTCAACCCTGGCTTAGACAATTCAGCATTGTATCGGCCATTCCCCGTATCATCTTCTGGTAGAGATCCGCCGAGAAGGTCAGCGTCGAGCCCTCCGGGTCGAGCGCCGCGCCGAGCTTGACCGGGGTTCCTTCGACCAGCCGCTGAATCGGGCGCGGGTCGTGGTTCGGCTCCGGGAAGGCGCAGACGACGGCATCGCGGGCGAGCTCCGCGCGCAGCTCGGCCAGATGCGCGGCGCCGGGGCTGGTCGCATCGCCCATCGACACCGCCCCCGCGAGCGTGAGCCCATAGTGCGAGACGAAATAGCCATAGGCCGCGTGGAAGACCACGAAGGGGCGGTCGCGCAGCGGGGCGAATTCGGCGGCGATGGCGCCGTCCAGCGCCGCGATCTGCGCATGCGCGGCAGTGGCATTCGCGGCATAGGTGGCGGCATGCTCCGGGTCGAGCGCGGAGAGCTGCTGGGCGATCGTGTCGAGCCAGAGCTCCGCATTGCCCGGGTCCAGCCAGGCATGCGGATCGAGGCCGCTGTGGTGATGCGCCTCGCCTTCGCCGGCGTGATCATGATCGTGGCCGTCGTGATCGTCGTCGTCGTCGTCCTCGGCGCCGGGGGCGAAGTCCTGCTGGTGGGTGCCGGGCACATGCAGCAGCGCTACCACTTTTCCGGGCGTCGCCGCGTCCAGCGCCCGATCGAGCCAGGGCGTCATTTCCGGCCCGACCCAGAGCAGCAGGTCCGCCGATTGCAGCGCCCGCGCCTGCGAGGGCTTCATCTGATAGCTGTGGGCATTCGCACCCTGCGGGAGCAGCACCTCGGGCGTGCCCAGCTCGCCCATCACCTGCGCCGCGAGGGACTGGATCGGGGCGATATCGGTCACCACGCGGGGCACTTCCGCAAGGGCCAGCGACGGCAGCCCCCACAGGGCAAGGGCGATCAGGGACTGCGCACGCATCGGCTACCTCTTTTGTCTTGTGGTCGTGCGGGTGCTTATTTATGTTATATCGTAACGCGTCAAGGAAAATGTGATAAAGTAACATGTCTCCGCCTGCCGACACGCCTCTGGCCTTCGAAAGCCACGATCACCACCATTGCGCCAGCGATACCCTCGCGCGCGCGGAGGCGGAGGCCGCGCGCCTCGGGCTGCGCATGACCCCGGTGCGCAAGCGCGTGCTGGAGATCCTACTGGAGGCGCATCGGGCGCTCGGCGCCTATGAAGTGCTCGACCGGCTTGCGGCCGAAGGCTATGGCAAGCAGCCGCCTGTCGCCTACCGCGCGCTCGAATTCCTGGTGGAGCATGGGCTTGCGCATCGGGTGCGGCGGCTGAACGCGTTTGCCGCCTGCATGCATCCCGGGGAGGCCCATGCGCCGGTGTTCCTGATCTGCCGCGGCTGCAATGCGGTGGCCGAAGCGCCCGGCGCGCCGGTGCGCGCGGCGCTGGAGGAAAGCGCGGCATCTCTAGGCTTCACCGTGGAGCGGGCCAGCATCGAGGCGCTCGGCCTGTGCCCCAAGTGCCGGGAGGCGGCATGACATCGCTCATCTCCGCGCGCGGGCTCACCGTCCGGCATGGCGATGCGACGGTGCTGTCCGGGGTCGATTTCGACATCGCCCCGGGCGAGATCGTGACCATCGTCGGGCCGAACGGCTCGGGCAAATCCACGCTGGTGCGGGCGCTGATCGGGCTCGAGCCCGCAGCCGCAGGCAGCGTCAACCGGCAGCCGGGGCTCTCCATCGGCTATGTGCCGCAGCGGCTGCATGTGGATGCGAGCCTGCCGATGACGGTGCGCCGGTTCCTGTCGCTGCCGCGCCGGGTGAAGGACGCCGAGGCGGAGGCGGCCCTGGCGCGCACCGGGGTGCCGGGCCTTGGCGGGCGGCAGATCACCGGCCTTTCGGGCGGGCAGTTCCAGCGGGTGCTGCTCGCGCGCGCGCTGCTGGTGCGGCCGCAGATCCTGATCCTGGACGAGCCGACGCAGGGCCTCGATCAGCCCGGCACCGCGGCCTTCTACCGGCTGACGGAGGCGGTGCGCGCCGAGACCGGCGCGGCGGTGCTGATGGTCAGCCACGACCTGCATGTGGTGATGGCCTCGTCGGACCGGGTCATCTGCCTGAATGGCCATGTCTGCTGTGCGGGCACGCCGCGGGTGGTCTCGGAGGCGCCGGAGTACCGCGCGCTGTTCGGGCTCGGCACCGGCGGCGCCTTCGCGCTCTATCAGCATATCCACGACCACGATCACGACCATGACGACGGGCACGGCCACGACCATGCCCATCCGCATGTCGCCCATCCGCACGAGCACCATCATGCTTGACGATTTCCTGACCCGCGCCGCCCTTGCGGGCGTGGGCCTGACCTTCGCTACCGGGCCGCTCGGCTCCTTCGTCGTGTGGCGGCGCATGGCCTATTTCGGCGATGCCACCGCGCATGCGGCGATCCTCGGGGTGGCGCTGGCGCTCGGGCTCGGGGTGCCGCTCTATGCGGGCACGCTGGCGGTTGCGCTGGCGATGGCGGTGCTGGTTGCGTGGCTCACCGGGCGCGGGCAGTCCTTCGATACGGTGCTGGGCGTGATCGCCCATGCTGCGCTGGCCTTCGGGCTGGTGGTGGCCTCGTTCATCTCGGGGCTGCGGGTCGATCTCTCGGCCTTCCTGTTCGGCGATATTCTGGCGGTGAGCCGCACCGATATCGCGGTGGTCTGGGGCGGTGCTGCGGTAGTGCTGGGGCTGCTTTTGTGGCGCTGGCAGGGCCTGCTCACCGCGACGGTGAACGAGGAGCTGGCGCAGGCCTCCGGGCTGAACCCGCGGTTCGAGCGGCTGGTGCTCACCGTGGCGCTGGCGCTTACCGTGGCGGTGGCGATCAAGATCGTCGGCGCGCTGCTGATCGCGGCGCTGCTGATCATTCCGGCGGCGGCGGCGCGGCGGGTGGCGCGGCTGCCCGAGACCATGGCCGCGGGTGCGGTGGCGGTGGGCGCGGTCTCGGTGCTGGCGGGGCTCTGGGCCTCGCTGCAATGGGATACGCCGGCGGGCCCCTCCATCGTGGCGGCGGCCGCGCTGATTTTTGCCGCGCTGCTGCCGGTGCGGCGGGCCTAGGTGCCGCGGGGCTTGGCCCGGGTGGTCGGGTCCGCCTCGCGCGGGTTCTCGGGCCAGGGGTGGCGCGGGTAGCGGCCGCGCATTTCCTTGCGCACCTCGGCGTAGGAGCCGTCCCAGAAGCCGGGGAGGTCCATCGTCACCTGAATGGGCTTCATCCCCGGGCTGAGGAGCGAAATCCGCAGCGGGTGGCGCTTCGGCCCGATGGTGGGGTGGGCGGTAACGCCATACATTTCCGGCAGTTTCACCTCGATCGAGGGCGCCTCGCCGGAATAGTCGATCGGGACGCGGCGGCCGAGCGGGGTCTCGAAATGGCTGGGCACGAGGCGGTCGAGCTCCGCCATCTGCGCCCAGTCCAGCTGCGCGCGCAGCGCCTCGGTCAGGTCGAGCCCGCGCAGATCGGCCTCGGTGCGCTTGCCGGTGAGGAAGGGCAGGAGCGCCTCCCCGGCCAGCAGGGCGGCATCCGAGAGATCCGGCATCTGGGCGCCATCGGCGCGCAGGATCTGCACCCGGGCGCGGAACCGCTGCGCCGCGGCGGTGAGGGGGAGGCCCAGCTGGCGCAGACCGTCCAGCGCGCCGCGCGCCAGGGCTTCGGGGGGCGCATCGGGCCAGTGCCGGTCCTCCAGCACCAGCGCGCCGAAGCATTCCTGCCGCCGGGCGATCACCCGGCCCTCGCGGCGCGACCATGCGCAGAGGTCGCGCCAGCCGATCTGCGGGCCATAAAGGCGGCGCAGCTCGGCATCGGCAAGCGCGATGCCCTGGCGGACGCGGGCCTCGCGCGGGTCGCCGTCGAGGTCGGTCGCGACGATCAGGCGGTTTTTGCCAAGGGCATCGCTGTCATCGACCACGGCGCCCTTGCCGCCCGAGAGCACATAGCGCGCGGCCTCACCCTTGCGGCGCAGGCCGATGCGGTCCGGGTAGGCCAGCGCTGCCATTTCGGCGAGGCTGTGCGGCCTGCCCGCGGGCGCGAGCCGGGCCAGGCGCGTGGCCTCCGCCCGGATCCGTTCTATCGTGCCACGGTGCGCATTTTCGAAGCGCGCAGGCTGCGCCACGGCGGCGATGCGCAACGACAGATCCGCCGGCGCGCCGCGCAGAGGGTCCCGCTCGGCGAGCGTGGCGGCCAGGGTGGCGGCTCCGGGCCCCGCCGTCACCAGCATATGCCCGAGGCGCGGATGCAACGGCAGCGCCGCCAGCGCCCGGCCATGCGCGGTGATCCGGCCTGCGCGGAGCGCGCCCAGCCCCTCCAGCAGCGCCTGCGCCTCGGCCAGAGCGGGCGCGGGCGGCGGGGTCAGGAAGGCGAGGTCCGACGCACCCCAGAGCGCGAGCTCCAGCGCGAGGCCGGACAGGTCCGCCACGGCGATTTCGGGCGGCGCGAAGGCCGGAAGCGCGCCTTCCTCGCCCTTGGTCCAGAGCCGGTAGCAGGTGCCCTCCGCCACGCGGCCGGCGCGGCCCCGGCGCTGCTCGGCCTCCGCGCGCGAGACGCGTTCGGTCACCAGCCGCGCCATGCCCGAGGCCGGATCGAAGCGCAGCCTGCGCGCGCGCCCGGCATCGACCACCACGCGGATATCCGGGATGGTGAGCGAGGTTTCGGCGATGGAGGTCGCGAGCACCACCTTGCGCCCGGGCGCGGGGCCGATGGCCGCGCGCTGCGCCGCGAAATCCATCGCGCCAAACAGCGGGCGCAGGGCCACGGGCAGATGGCGCAGCAGCGCCTCCACCCGGCGGATTTCGCCTTCGCCGGGCAGGAACACCAGCATGCCGCCCTCGGTCTCTGAAAGGGCCTGCTCGATCAGCTGCGCGATGGCGGGCTCCAGCCGCGGCCCGGCCGGGCGCGGCAGCCAGCGGGTCTCCACCGGAAACGCGCGGCCTTCGGAGATGATCACCGGCGCATCATCAAGGAGCGCCGCGACCGGCTCCGCATCCAGCGTGGCCGACATCACCACCACCTGCAGGTCGGGGCGCAGCGCGCCGCGCGCCTCCCAGACCAGCGCGAGGCCGAGATCGGCGTTCAGGCTGCGCTCGTGGAATTCGTCGAAGATCACGCAGCCGATGCCGGAGAGCTCCGGGTCGGACTGGATCATCCGGGTCAGGATGCCCTCGGTCACCACCTCGATCCGGGTCTCGCGCGAGACCTTCGCCTCGCCGCGGATCCGGTAGCCGACGGTCCGGCCCACGGGCTCGCCCAGCGTTTCGGCCATGCGCTCGGCAGCGGCGCGGGCGGCGAGGCGGCGCGGCTCCAGCATGACGATCCGGCCGGGCGTGCCGGGCAAGAGCGCCAGCGGCACCCGCGTCGTCTTGCCCGCGCCGGGCGGCGCCATCAGCACGGCGCGCCCCTCCGCGCCAATGGCGCGGATCAGCCCGGGCAGGGCGTCATCTATGGGAAGGCGGTCGCTCACGCGGCCTTATTGCCGCGTCAGGCGGCCTTTGCCAAGGATCGTATCGGTCTCGATCGACACCACCTGCAGCCGGGTGCCATCGGCGGTGGGCGCATAGGTCAGGGTGAAGGGGAACAGGCTCTTCTCCTTCATCTCCCGCTCGGAAAAGCCCGCGATGCGGCGGTATTCGCCCGCACAGGTGACGCCCGTGCCCGCCGGGCTGGGGCGGCTCAGCGACACCTGGGTGCGTTTGGAGCCGTCGTACATGAAGACGGAAAGCTTGCAGGCCTCGTCGCGGTCCACGTCGCGCAGCACGGCATAGAGCGCGGTCAGCGGGTCTATGGTGCCGCCCTGCTGGGCCGGGTCCACATCGGTCGGGCGCGGGCTGCGCGGCGGCACGCGGCTCACCGAAACCGGGGTGCCGCCCTTGTAGATCGTCACATACTGGAACCTGTCGGAGCCGCGCTGCGCGGTTTCATCGAAGCGCTGCGGGGTGAAGCGGCCGTTCGCATAGCTGCCGGTGACCGTGGCATCATAGCGCATCGTGCGCAGCGCGCCGAGCAGGCCCTTGGCCTCCATCACGCCATTGGCGCCATAGCTGTTGCTTTGGATCTTGCCGTTGATGCTCAGCTGCCCGGCGGTGAGGCCCTTCAGCGTGAAGGTGAAGACGATGCGGTCGGACTGGTCGGCGGCGGCGGGCAGGGCCAGCAGGGCGCTTGTCAGCAGGGCGCGGCAGAGGGTGCGGAGCATGCGGTTTCTCCGGTGTTCGGCGTTCGCACTGGACATATACCCTGCGAAGAGGGCATGAAACCCGAACAGTTGCAGTTTGCGATGACGGTTTCGTCACCATAGTCCGATCAGCGAAGGCCCGCCGATGAACGCCCCCTCTGCCCCCCGCGATTCCGTAGACGACCTGGCGCCGCGGATCCTGTCCGGCGAACGGCGGGCGCTGGCGCGGGCGATCACGCTGGTGGAATCGATCCGGGCCGATCACCGCGCGGCGGCCACGGCGCTTCTGGACCGGGTCGGGCAGGCGGGGCGGCAGGCGCTGCGGATCGGGCTTTCCGGCACGCCCGGGGTAGGCAAATCCACCTTCATCGAGAGCTTCGGGCTGATGCTCACCGGGCAGGGGCTGAAGGTCGCGGTGCTGGCGGTGGACCCGTCGTCCAGCCGCTCGGGCGGGTCTATCCTGGGCGACAAGACCCGGATGGAATTCCTCTCGCGCGATCCGAACGCCTTCATCCGGCCCTCGCCGAGCCAGACCCATCTGGGCGGCGTCGCGCGGCGCACGCGCGAGGCGGTGGCGCTGTGCGAGGCGGCGGGGTTCGATGTGATCCTGATCGAGACGGTTGGGGTGGGGCAGTCCGAGACGCTGGTGGCGGAAATGACCGACCTGTTCATCCTGCTGATGGCGCCCGCGGGCGGCGATGAGCTGCAGGGTGTGAAGCGCGGCATCATGGAGATGGCCGACATCATCCTGGTAAACAAGGCCGATGGCGACCTGAAGCCCGCGGCGATGCGTACCGTGGCGGATTATGCGGGCGCGCTGCGGCTTTTGCGCAAGCGCGCCTATGATCCGGAGGGCTTCCCGAAGGCGCTGCCGGTTTCGGCGGTGGAGCAGATGGGGCTGGAGAAGGCCTGGGCCGAGATGCAGGCGCTGGAAGGCTGGCGCCGCGAGAACGGATTTTTCGCGACCCGCCGGGCCGAGCAGGCGCGGCACTGGTTCGAGGCCGAGGTGCGGGAGGGGCTGCTGGCGCGGCTCGAGGCGGATCCGGAGATCCGCGCCCGGATGCGCGCGCTGGGGGCCTCTGTCGCGGGTGGGCAGGTGGCGGCTTCGGCCGCGGCGGCGGAGATGCTCGCGGCCCTCGCGCAGCCCTGAGCGCCTTCGTTCCGCGCTGCAACCCCTGCATGCATTGCGCTGTGTTGCCCCGTCCGGGTTTCTGTGGTAAGACTCGCGCAGGGACACCAGACCGAAGAGTTCAGAAAATGCAAGACTTCGCCACGCGCCGCACGTTGATGGTGGATACCCAGGTCCGGCCCAACGACGTAACCAAGTTCCCGATCATCGAAGCCATGCTGGCGATTCCGCGTGAGGATTATGTCCCGGCGGCGCTGCGCGAGGCATCCTATATCGGTGAGAACCTTGCGATCGCGCCGGGCCGGGTGATTCTGGAAGCACGCAATTTCGCCAAGATGCTGGATGCGCTGGATGTGCAGCCGACGGATCTGGTGCTCGATCTGGGCTGTGGCCTGGGCTATTCGGCGGCGGTGATCGCGCGGATGGCCGAGGCGGTGGTGGCCGTCGAGGAGGGCGATCTCGCCACGCTGGCGGAGGCCACGCTGGCGCAGGCGGGCGTGGACAACGTCGCGGTCGTTTCCGGAAAAATCAGCGACGGATCCGCCAAGCATGGCCCGTATGATGCGGTGATGGTCGAGGGCGCCGTCGAAACCCTGCCGCAGGCGATCCTGGATCAGCTGAAAGAGGGCGGGCGGATCGTCGCGATCTTCATGCAGGGCGCGCTCGGCACTGTGCGGATCGGTCGCAAGATCGACGGTGCGATGTCCTGGCGCGACGCCTTCAACGCGTCGGCTCCGGTTCTGCCGGGCTTTGCCGTGGCGCGTGCATTCACGCTCTGACGCGCTCCCGCGCGCGCCGGTGCCAGTTTGAGACAGATCCCGGTTCGCCGGGGCGCGCGGGGCCGCCGGAAGAAGCGGCCCGCGGAGAAACGCGAGGATCAGGCATGACGCGCATGTTCAGACAGCTTCTTCTGGCGTCGGTGGCGACGCTGGGCCTGACGGCCAGTGGCGCGGCGGTTTCGGCGGAGACATTCGCCGATGCGCTGGTCTCGGCCTATCGGACATCGAACCTGCTGAAGCAGAATCAGGCGACGCTGCGCGCGGCGGACGAAGATGTGGCGCAGGCTCTGGCGGCGCTGCGCCCCGTGCTGGGCTGGTCGGCCGGGTATAATTATTCCAACAGCGACCTGACCTCGAGCCGCGACCTGCAGACCGCTTCGGCGCAGCTGACGGCATCGATGACCCTGTTCGATTTCGGCCGCAACCGCCTCGCGGTCGAGGTAAAGAAAGAGGCCGTGCTCTCCACCCGCGAGACGCTGCGCAACGTCGAGCAGAGCGTGCTTCTGAGCGCGGTGCAGGCCTATACTTCGGTCAAGAGCGCCGCGGAGCAGGTTGCCATCAACCAGAATTCAGTCCGCGTCTATGGCGAGGACCTGAAGGCGACCCGTGACCGGTTCGAGGTTGGCGAGGTCACCAAGACCGACGTGTCGCAGGCAGAGGCCGCGGAAGCGGCGGCCCGGGCCGCGCTGGTGGCCGCGCAGGGCAATTACGAGATCGCGCGCGAGAATTACAAGGCTGCGGTCGGGCATTATCCGGTCGATCTGGCGCCGTTGCCGAAGGCGCCGAGCCTGCCCAAGAGTGTCGACGAGGCGCGCTCCGTCGCGCAGCGCAACCATCCGCTGATGAAGGCCGCCCAGCATTCGGTGACGATGTCCGAGCTGACGGTGAAATCGGCCGCGGCGCAGCGTCTGCCCGAGGTGTCTGCCTCGGCGGGATTCGGCAATTATGAGGGCGCCCGGCAGACGACCTCTGCGGGCATCAGCATGAGCCAGACGCTCTATTCCGGCGGGCAGCTGTCCTCGGTGCACCGTCAGGCGATCGCGAATCGTGATGCGGCCCGCTCGGCGCTGCAGCAGACCAGCGTCGAGCTGGCGAATACGGTGGCGCAGGCCTGGGCGCAGATCGACGTGTATCGCGCCCAGATCCGGGCCTATGACGAACAGATCTCCGCTGCGGAAATCGCTTATCAGGGCGTGCGCGAGGAGGCGTTGCTGGGCTCGCGCACGACGCTCGACGTTCTGGATGCGGAGCAGACCCTGCTGGATGCGCGCGCATCGCGGATCACGGCCGAAGCCGATCTGCAGGTAGGATATTATCAACTACTTTCCTCTATGGGTTTATTGACGGTAGAAGACCTCAAGCTCGGGATCCCCACCTACGACCCGGCTGCCTATTACAACGCGGTTCGCAACGCTCCCTATACGAGCGTTCAGGGCAAGAGCCTGGATCGTGTTCTGAAGGCCATCGGCCAGAACTGACGGACGGGTCGGTTGTGCCGGGGGCAGGGCGTTCGGCGGGGTGAACAGGGACGGATTTCCGGTATTTTCCGGGAGTCCCGAACAGGAGCGCGGGGTCGCGCGCAGGAGCTGGGAGCACCATGAAGGAAGCCGAATCCGATTTCGAAATCGAGGATGTCCTGTCGTCGATCCGGCGGCTCGTGTCGCAGGATGGCAGGGCGCCGCGCGTCCAGCGGGCCTCCTTCCGGCATTCGGCCTCCGCGCAGGACGACAATTGCCTCGTGCTGACACCGGCGCAGCGAATCGCACAGGCGCAGAAGCCCGTTGTCGTGGCGGCCGCCGCGCCGGAAGCGCCTGCTGCCGATATCGGCGAAGAGCTGGGCCGCCTGGAAAGCGCCATCTCGGAGATGGAGGCTGCGGCCGCGGAAGCCGAGATCGAACCGGCGGCTGAGCCCGAGGCGGCAGTTGCGGATTTCATCGCTCCGAAGCGGCCCGATGCCGTGCTGGCGGATGAGGCAGAACTCGATGTGGCAGAGGTCGACGAGAATGCGGAGGAGGTTCTGCCCTCGCTGACTGTCGATCTGCCGGAGTTCGATGTCGCGGAAGAGACGGTTCCTGTCTCCCAAGCTGCAGAAGATGTGGTCGCAGAGGAGGCAGCTCCTGAGCTGGCTGCTCCCGAGACGTTTGGCGCGATTCTGGCTATGGAAGTGGAGCGGTTCGCGCTGTCGGTCGCATCGGCGCGGCCTGCCGCGGATGCGCTGTTTGCCGGGTATGAAGTCGTCGGGCCTGTCGAAGTGGATCAGGCGGCCGAAGTGGATCAGGCGGCAGAAGAGCTGGCGGACTTGCCGGAGCCTGACGCGATGGAGACGATCGAGCCCGTCTCGGAGCCGGAAGATGCGGCGGCAGCTGTGGCGGTGGTCGTCGAGGCCGACATGGAAGTCGAGGATGTTGCAGAGAGTGCGGATGCTTCCGTGGCCGAGGATGTCGCGACGGAGTTGGAGCCCGACGAAACGCCTCAGGTGATCGAGCGTGTGGCTCCGCAGATCCTGCGGGCGGAATCGATCCGTTCGCCTCGGCTGCAGGTCGCGGAAGATGAGGATCCGCTGTTCGATGCGATCGCGGTGCCGGAATTCGATGAAGAGGCGCTGCGGATCATGGTTGCCCAGCTGATCCGCGAGGAGTTGCGCGGCGTTTTGGGTGAACGGATCACGCACAACGTGCGCAAACTTGTCCGGCGTGAGATCCAGCGGGCCTTGGCTGGGCACGAACTCGAATAGAATTGGCCGCGTCCTGCCAAACCTCGTGCCTGATTGACCGGCAGGAGGTTTGGCAGGAGCCCTTTAGGCCGTTTGAGCGCTAAGGCTGCGATGTGGGCGCGGTCCATCTATAGGCCGCATCCGCCTTTCCTGTCTCGGGAAGATGCAATCAGTCTGTCAAAGGCGGCGTTCTGTCGCCTATGGTCGCTGTGCGGGCCGACGCGATCAGATTTTGCGCCAAGGAGGCTCAGGGCAATGTCCTGGATGGGTGCGGCTATCCGAGGGGAGAGACGCAGATCGGGCAGGCAACAGACCCGACGGCGGCATCGGCCTTTGCACCAGTCCGCCTTAGCCGCCTCCCGGGGGATGCGGCCGCATCGGCGCTTCACCCGCGCGGCCGATCGAAAACGATACGGTAGCTGATCGCTTCGGCCAGATGCGGAGAACGCACGGCTTCCGATCCGTCCAGATCGGCAATCGTGCGTGCTGTGCGCAGGATCCGGTGATAGCCCCGCGTGCTGAAGCTGAACCTTTCGGCCGCGCGCAGCAGCAGCGCCTGCCCTTCGCCATCTGGCGTGGCGATTTCGTCGAGCAGGCGCCCCTCGGCCTCAGCATTCACGCGTACGTTCGGATGCGCCTGGAAGCGCCGTTCCTGAAGGGCGCGGGCGCAGGCCACGCGAGCGGCGACAGTAGCGGTCGATTCGCCCTCCGGCAGGCTGCGGTGCTCGCGCCAGTCGACGCCCGCCACCTCGATGCGCAGGTCGAACCGGTCCATCAGGGGGCCGGATATCTTGGCCATGTAATCGGCACCGCAAACCGGGACACGGGCGCAGGCGCGCGACGGATCGGTCATGTAGCCGCAACGGCAGGGATTGGCCGCCGCAACCAGCAGGAACCGGCACGGATAGCGCACATGGGCATTGGCGCGCGACACGGTGATCTCATCGCTTTCCAGCGCCTGCCGCAGGCTGTCGAGCACGTCGCGGGAAAATTCCGGGAATTCGTCCATGAACAGCACGCCATTATGAGCGAGGCTCACTTCGCCCGGCTGAGCCCGGCGGCCGCCGCCGATCAGGGCGGCGCGCGTCGCGGAGTGGTGGAGCGCGCGATAGGGCCGGCTGCGCGAAATGCCGCCTTCGGCGAGCAGGCCCGCCACCGAGCGCACCATGGAGGTTTCCAGCGCTTCGGCCGCGCTCAATTCGGGCAGCAGCGCGGGCAGGCGGCGCGCCAGCATCGTCTTGCCGGTCCCGGGCGGGCCAACCATCAGCATGTGATGGCGCCCTGCCGCGGCGATTTCGAGCACGCGCTTCGCCCGCTCCTGCCCCTTCACGTCGCGCAGGTCGCCGTGGGGCGGGGCTTCGGTCACGGCGCCGGGCTGCGCCGGGGTCAGCGGGCGTTCGGATGTGAGGTGTCGGATCGCATCGTTCAGGGTGGCCGGGGCATAGACCGTGGTCGCCCCGACCCAGGCCGCCTCGGCGCCGCAATCTTTGGGGCAGATCAGCGCGCGCGCGTCTTCGGCCGCGACCATCGCCGCCGGCAGCGCGCCGATCACCGGTTTGATCCGCCCATCCAGCGACAGTTCACCGAGCGACAGGACATCGTCGATCTCATCCGGGGGCAGGATCCCGATCGCCGAGAGAAGCGCCAGCGCGATCGGCAGGTCGAAATGCGGGCCCTCCTTCGGCAGGTCGGCAGGCGACAGGTTGATGGTGATCCGCTTCATCGGCAGCGCGATCGACAGCGCGCTCAGCGCGGCGCGCACCCGCTCGCGGGCTTCGCTGACGGCCTTGTCGGGCAGGCCGACGATGGAGAAGGACGGCAGGCCCGCGGCCAGAGCGCATTGCACCTCGATCCGCTTGGCCTCGACGCCCTCGAAGGCCACCGTGTAGGTCGTCGCCACCATTTCTGCCCCCGTCGCCACCGTTACAAAAGGGTTAACCGGGCTTGGTTGATGAAAGGTTAATCGCCGCGCCGCCCGCGAAATCCCCGGCGCGATCAAAAGATGTATTCATCACAAAACTTTATGTGAGGAACCAATCGTCATTGAGGACATTGATCCGCAGATAGGGCACACTGCGTATCAGAAGAGCGCGCCGACAATTGGGGGGGGAACCCGGGAGACGGCTATGGCACTCGATGGAATGACGGACGAGACTCTGCCGCGTCAGGCGATGCGGGCCGAGTATCTGGATGCGGAAACCGAAGCGGAGCTGGCGCGCGCCTGGAGGGACAGGCGCGACGAAGCCGCCCTGCACCGGCTGGTGACGGCCTATATGCGGCTCGCGGTGGCCATGGCCGCCAAATTCCGCCGCTACGGCGCGCCGATGAATGACCTGATTCAGGAGGCGTCGCTTGGCCTGATGAAGGCGGCCGACAAGTTCGACCCGGATCGCGGCGTGCGGTTCTCAACCTATGCCGTGTGGTGGATCAAGGCCTCGATTCAGGAATTCGTGATGCGCAACTGGTCCATGGTGCGCACCGGCTCTACCTCTTCTCAGAAGGCGTTGTTCTTCAACATGCGCCGGGTTCAGGCCCAGATCGAGCGCGAGGCCGAAGCGGAGGGTGTGTCGCTCGACGGGGCGCAGCTGCGCGAGCGGGTGGCGCAGACGATCGGCGTGCCGATGGCCGATGTGGAGATGATGGAGGGCCGCCTCGCGGGCAGCGATTTCTCCCTCAATGCCACCCAGTCGACCGACGAGGACGGCCGCGAATGGGTCGACATGCTGGAGGATGATGGCGCGGGCCCTGAGGAGCGCGTGGCCGAGGCCCATGACGGCGCCCGCGTGCGCGGCTGGCTCGCTGAGGCGATGTCGGGCCTTTCGGCGCGGGAGCGGTATATCGTCACCGAGCGGCGGCTGATCGAGGAGCCGCGCACGCTGGAGAGCCTCGGGGTGGAGCTGGGCCTCTCCAAGGAGCGGATCCGGCAGCTGGAGGCGCAGGCCTTCGGCAAGATGCGCAAGACGCTCGAAACCCATGGCGACGAGGTCTCCGGCTACTTCGCATGAGGATGGCGCTGCTCCTGCTTCTGGCGGCCGGGCCGGCCTGGGCCGGGGAGATCGCGGCCGATGCGCTGCCTGCGCGCGTGGCGGCGGATGCGCCGCAGGTGCTGGTTCTGGGCGAGATCCACGACAATCCGGCGCATCACCGCACGCAGGCGGCGGCCGTCGCGGCGCTGCGCCCGCGGGCGCTGGTGTTCGAGATGTTCGGCCCCGAAGAAGCCGCGCGGGTAACGCCCGCGATCATGACAGACCCTGCGGCTCTCGCGCTGGCCCTGGAATGGGAGGGCTCCGGCTGGCCGGATTTCGCGGATTATGCGCCGATTTTTGCCGCCGCCCCCGGCGCGCGCGTCTATGGCGCAGCTCTCCCGCGCGATCAGGTGCGCCGGGCGATGCGCGAGCCTGCCGCGCAGGTATTCGGGCCGGAGGCGGGCCGCTACGGGCTGGACCGGGCCTATCCGGCACAGCTTCAGGCGCGGCTGGAGGCCGAGGTGCAAGAGAGCCATTGCGGCGCGCTGCCGCCCGCGCTGCTGCCCGGCATGGTGGCCGCGCAGCGGCTGCGCGATGCAGCCTTCGCCGATACGGTGCTGCGGGCGCTGGATGAGACCGGCGGGCCGGTCGCGCTGATCACCGGATCGGGGCATGCGCGTGTGGATCTGGGCGTGCCGGCGCTGCTTCGCGCGGCGCGGCCCGGCCTGCGGCTCCTCTCGCTGGGCCAGACAGAGCCGCCCGCGGCCGCCGATCAGCCCTATGACCTCTGGGTCGTGGCGCCCGCGCCGCCGCGCGCCGACCCCTGCGCCGCGTTCCAATAGTTGCGCCGCCCGGCGCGGGGGCCTAAACCAGGGCAGGACGCGGAGGGCCAATGCTGGCGGCGAAACGGATTCTTCTGATAATCGGCGGCGGGATCGCAGCCTATAAATGCTGCGAGCTGATCCGCCACCTGCGCGGGCAGGGCGCGCAGGTGACGCCTGTGCTCACCCAGGCCGCGGCGCAATTCGTGACGCCGCTCACGATCTCTTCCCTCGCGGGGGAGGCGGCGCATACCGACCTGTTCGATCTGACCCATGAGGCCGAGATCGGCCATATCCAGCTCTCGCGCGCGGCCGATCTGGTCGTGGTGGCGCCCGCGACGGCGGATTTGATTGCGAAGATGGCGGGGGGGCTCGCGAATGACCTCGCCTCGACGCTGCTTCTCGCGACGGACAAGCGGGTCCTGCTGGCGCCTGCGATGAATGTGCGGATGTGGGAGCATCGGGCGACGCAGCGCAACATTTCCACGCTCAAGGCCGATGGCATCCTGTTTGTGGGCCCGAATGCGGGCGACATGGCCTGCGGCGAATACGGCCCGGGGCGGATGGCGGAGCCGCTGGAGATCCTCGCGGCGATCGGGCGCGCACTGGCGGAGGGGCCGCTGAAGGGGCGCCATGTGCTGGTGACTTCGGGCCCGACGCATGAGCCGATCGACCCGGTGCGCTATATTGCGAACCGCTCCTCGGGCGCGCAGGGCGCGGCGCTGGCGGCGGCGCTGCGCGACCTTGGCGCGCGCGTGAGCTTCATCACCGGCCCGGCCGAAGTACCGCCGCCGCAGGGCGTGCAGGTGATCCGCGTGGAAACCGCGCGCGAGATGGCGGAGGCGGTGCAGGCGGCGCTGCCCGCGGAGGCGGCGGTGTTTGCGGCGGCGGTGGCCGATTGGCGGGTGGCCAATGCCGCCGGGCAGAAGATGAAGAAGGACGGCTCCGGCCGGATGCCGGTGCTGGACTTCGCCGAGAACCCCGACATTCTCGCCAGCGTGTCGCGCATGGGCGCGGGGCGGCCGCGGCTGGTGGTGGGCTTTGCCGCCGAGACCGATGACGTGGAGCGCCATGCGACCGAGAAGCGCGCCCGCAAGGGCTGCGACTGGATCGTGGCGAATGACGTGAGCCCCGCCACCGGCATCATGGGCGGCACCGAGAACGCCGTGACCATCATCGACGCCGCGGGCGCCGAGCATTGGGCGCGCATGAGCAAATCCGAGGTTGCGCGCCGGCTGGCCGCGCGCATCGCCACCGCATTGGGAGACAAGGCATGACAGCACCCGTGATCCGCGTGTTGCAGGAAGATTGGGCCGACACGGCGGTTCCGCTGCCGCGCTATGAAACCACGGGGGCGGCCGGGGCCGATATTCGCGCGAACCTGCTTCCCGAAGACCGGGCGCAGGGCTTCACCCTCTATCCGATGCAGCGCGCGGTGATCCCGACGGGGCTGCGCGTGGAAATCCCCGAGGGCTTCGAGATGCAGATCCGGCCGCGCTCGGGGCTCGCGCTGAAGCACGGGATCAGCCTGCCCAACACCCCCGGCACCATCGACAGCGATTACCGCGGGCCGCTGGGCGTGCTGCTGATCAATTTCGGCCGCGAGCCCTATGTGATCCAGCACGGCGAGCGCATCGCCCAGGCGATCATCGCCCCGGTGGTGCAGGCCCTGTTCGAGATCACCGATGCGGCGCTTACGGAAACCGGGCGCGGCGCGGGCGGTTTCGGCTCCACCGGCCGGGAATGAGCCCCGAGGAGCTGGAGCGCTACGCCCGCCACATCCTGCTGCGCGAGATCGGCGGCGCGGGGCAGCAGAAGCTGCGCGCGGCGCGGGTGCTGGTGGTGGGGGCGGGGGGCCTCGGTGCGCCGGCGCTTTTGTATCTCGCGGCGGCCGGGGTCGGGCGGATCACGGTCCTGGATGATGACCGCGTGAGCCTTTCGAATCTGCAGCGGCAGGTGATTTTCCGCATGCAGGATATCGGGCGGCCGAAGGTGGAGGCCGCGCGCGATGCGCTGGCCGCGCTGAACCCGCAGGTGACGGTGGTGCCGGTGGCTGCGCGGCTGAGCCCGGCCAATGCGGGCATGGTCGCGGAGCATGACCTGATCCTCGACGGATCCGACAATTTCGAGACCCGGCATCTGGTGAACCGGGCCTGCGTGGCGGCGGGGCGGCCGCTGATTTCGGGCGCCATCGCGCAATGGGAGGGGCAGCTGAGCCTGTTCGACCCGGCCCGCGGCGCGCCCTGCCTCGCCTGCCTGTTCCCGGTGATCCCGGCCGAAGGGTTGGCGCCAAGCTGCGCCGAGGCCGGGGTGATGGGGGCGCTGCCGGGGATTGTGGGCGCGATGATGGCTGCGGAAGCGATCAAGGAGATCACCGGCGCGGGCGCCAGCCTGCGCGGCCGGCTGGTGATCCATGATGCGCTCTGGGCCGAAAGCCGCCAGATCGCGGTGCGGCGCGATCCGGCCTGCCCGGTTTGCGGCGCGATTGCGTGAGGGGGCTGGCATCCGGGCGGCGCGCATCCTAGCTTGACCGCAAAGGAGACCACGCGATGACCAATCCGCTGCTGACCGACTGGACCGGCGCCTTCGCCCTTCCGCCCTTCGCCGAGATCCGCGACGCGGATTTCGCCCCCGCCTTCGACGCGGCCCTGGCCGAGGCGCGCGCCAATATCGCCGCCATCGCCGCTGCACCGGAGCCGCCGGATTTTGCCAATACGATCGAGGCGCTCGAGCAGGCGGAGCGGCTGCTCGACCGGGTGGCGGGCGTGTTCTACAACCTGTCGGGCGCCGACAGCACCCCCGCGCGCGAGGCGCTGATGCGCGATCTGGCGCCGAAAATGGCGGCCTTCTCCTCTGAAGTGACGATGAACAAGGCGCTGTTCGCGCGCATCGACCAGCTCTGGCAGGCGCGCGGGACGCTGGGCCTGAGCGCGGAGCAAGCGCGGGTGCTGGATCTTTATCACAAGATGTTCGTGCGGGCGGGCGCGGCGCTGGAGGGGCCGGCCGCGGCGCGGATGGCCGCGATCAAGGAGCGGCTGGCGGTTCTGTCCACCGCCTTCAGCCAGAACCTGCTCGGCGATGAGCGCAGCTGGTTCCGCCCGCTCACGGAGGCGGACCTCGAGGGGCTGCCGGAATTCGTGGTGGAGGCCGCGCGCGAAGCGGGGCGCGAGCGCGGGCAGGAGGGGCCGGTGCTCACGCTGAACCGCTCGCTGATCGTGCCGTTTTTGCAGTTCTCGCCGAAGCGCGAGCTGCGCGAGATCGCCTATGAGGCCTGGGTCGCGCGCGGCGCGAATGGCGGCGAGACCGACAACCGCGCGCATGCGGCCGAGATCCTGGCACTGCGCGAGGAGCGCGCGCATCTGCTGGGATTTGCGAATTTCGCGGCGTTCAAGCTCGATGACGAGATGGCCCGGAGCCCGGATCAGGTGCGCGATCTGCTGATGCGGGTCTGGGCGCCGGCGAAACGCAAGGCCGAGGCCGATGCCGCGCGCCTCACCGAGATGATGCATGCCGACGGTGTGAACGGCGATCTGGAGGCCTGGGACTGGCGCTACTATTCCGAGAAGCGCCGGGTGGCGGAATTCGATTTCGACGAGGCGCTGCTGAAGCCCTATCTGTCGCTCGATGCGATGATCGGGGCCGCCTTCGATACCGCGAACCGCCTGTTCGGGCTGGAGTTCCGCGCGCTGCCGGGGCCGTTCTATCACCCCGATGTGCGCGGCTGGGAGGTCACCCGCAAGGGCGTGCATGTGGCGGTGTTCCTCGGCGATTATTTCGCACGGGGCTCGAAGCGCTCGGGCGCCTGGTGTTCGGCGATGCGCTCGCAAAAGAAGCTTGGCGGCGATACCCGGGCGATCGTGGTCAATGTGTGCAACTTCACGCGGGGGGCGCCTGCGCTGCTCTCCTATGATGATGCGCGCACGGTGTTCCACGAATTCGGCCATGCGCTGCACCAGATGCTCTCGGATGTGACCTATCAGTTCATTTCCGGCACCTCGGTCGCGCGCGATTTCGTGGAGCTGCCGAGCCAGCTTTACGAGCATTGGCTGGAGGTGCCGGAGGTGCTGCAGAAGCACGCGCGCCATTACCGCACCGGCGAAGCGATGCCGCAGGCGCTGATCGACAAGCTGCTCGCCGCCGGAACCTATGATCAGGGCTTCTCCACGGTGGAATATGTGGCCTCCGCGCTGGTCGATCTGGAGTTCCACGATGGCCCGGCGCCGCAGGACCCGATGGCGCGCCAGGCGGAGATCCTGCGCGGGCTGGGCCTGCCGCATGCGATCCGGATGCGCCATGCCACGCCGCATTTCGCGCATGTGTTCTCGGGCGATGGCTATTCCTCGGGCTATTACAGCTACATGTGGTCCGAGGTGATGGATGCGGATGCGTTCGAGGCCTTCGAGGAGGCGGGCGATGCCTTCGATCCGGCCACGGCGGAGAAGCTCGAGCGCTTCATCCTTTCGGCGGGCGGCTCGCGCCCGGCCGATGAGCTCTGGCTCGAATTCCGCGGCAAGAAGCCGGGGGTGGAGGCGCTGCTGAAGGGGCGCGGGCTGCTCGAAACCGCCTAATCGGCCGCGCCGAACACATCCATATGGATGATCACGTCGGCCTTCGGGAAGGCGGCGATCATCCGGCGTTTCAGCTCGGCGGCGATGGCATGGGCTTCGGTCAGGCTTTGGCCGCCGTCGAGCTCGATATGCACCTGCACGAACATTGCGGTGCCGGCGGAGCGCGTCTTCAGGTCGTGATAGGCGCGCACGCCGGGGGTCCCATGGGTGATCCGCTCCAGCTCCGCGAGGTCGCTCCCGGGAATCGAGCGGTCCATCAGCGCATGCCAGGCATTGACCCCGATCGAGATCGCGCCCCGGATCATGATGATCGCGGCGATGATGGCGACGATGCTGTCGACCCGGCCCCAGCCGAAATGCGCGGAAAGGAACAGCGCCAGCACGGCGCCCAGAGTGGGCATCAGGTCGCCCACATAATGCAGCATATCGGCCGCGACGACCTTGTTGCCGGTGCTGCGCGCCACGCGCGACTGCCAGGCGACGAGGGCCAGGGTGATTGCAGCGGAGATCAGCATGATCGTGACGCCGAGGCCCTCGGAGGCGAGGGCGTGCGGCTCGGGCGCCATCAGCCGATGCGCCGCCGACCACAGGATCGCGCAGCCGGAACCGAAGACGAAAACCGCCTGCCCGAGCGAGGTGAGGTCCTCCACGGAGGTATGGCCGAAGGCATGGTCGTCGTCGGCGGGGCGGGCGGCATAGACGATGGCGGCAAGCCCTGCGAGCGAGATCAGCAGGTCCATCGCCGAATCGGCCAGCGAGGCCGCGATCGACAGCGCCCCGGTGGCCCAGAGCGCCCAGAGCTTCAGGCTGACCAGTGTGGAGGCGACGACGACGGAGGCCAGGCCCGCCGAAATGTTCAGGCGCAGCTGGGAATCGATCTGGGGCATGGGCGGACCTGCGGCAGTTAGCGGCGCCTGCTCATAGCGCCGAACGCGGGCCTAGTCACGGGTTTCGTTGGGCTCCACGCCCCAGAGCCGGGTTTTCTGCACCCAGCCGTCGGCATCCTTGGAGCTGATCTCGCACCAGTCGATGCTGCATTTGCCGAGCTTGGCGATAGCACCTGCCTCGGCCAGCGCCACCACCGGGGCCTTGTCGTCGGCGCGCGCGCGCAGCTGCGTCATGTCGTCGTCGATGATGACGGTGCGCACCCCGGAGAGGAGCGAGTAATGCACCCAGCCGCTGGCCCCGTCACGGTCCTCCACCCGGCGCCAGTTGCCGAATTCCGCGGTGATCTTCAGCGGCATTCCGGCATGTTTGAACACCCAGTCGATGCGGTGGCTGAGCGAGGGGCCGCGCCGGGCATTGCCCTCCGAGCCCTTCAGCGAGACATAGCGCGGCAGCGGCAGGTTGGTGACCGGCCCGCGCCCGTTCTGGTTCGCGACCGCCATCGACACGTCGAGATCCGACGGCATGGCGGCGTCATCGTCCTCTTCCTGCGCCCAGGCGGCCCCCGAAAGCGCCAGAACAACCGCTCCGGCGGCCAGAACTGCTGCGGTCGCCGAAACGCGCGCGCAACAAAATTGCGTCAAAGTTTGGAATCTTGCCATTTCTGCTCTTTCCGGCTCTTGTGTCCGGCCTCGTTGAGCGTCACTTTGCACCCAAGGTCAGGTCATTGGAAGAGAGGAGAGCCCCCTATGCCCGCACCGCGGCTGAGTGTTGTCGTGACGCGACGGTTGCCCGAGGTCGTCGAGACCCGGTTGAAGGAGCTTTTCGACGTCGAATTGCGCGATTCCGACGTGCCGATGACGCGCGAGGAGCTGGTCGCGGCGATGACCCGGGCCGATGTCCTGGTCCCGACGATCACCGATCACATTGACGCGAACATGCTGGCACAGGCCGGCGAGCGGCTGCGCCTGATCGCGAACTACGGCGCCGGGGTGGACCATATCGACATCGCGTCGGCGCGCAGCCGCGGCGTTCTGGTCTCCAACACGCCGGGGGTCACCACCGAAGACACCGCCGATATGGCGATGGCGCTGATCCTCGCGGTGACGCGGCGCATCCCCGAGGGGCTGGCGCTGATGCAGGCCGGGGAGTGGAGCGGCTGGGCGCCGACGGCGCTGCTCGGCGGGCGGATCGGCGGCAAGCGGCTGGGGATCCTGGGCATGGGCCGGATCGGGCAGGCGCTGGCCAAGCGTGCCCGCTCCTTCGGCATGCAGATCCACTACCACAACCGCCGCCGGCTGCGCCCCGAGGTGGAATATCCGCTGGAGGCGACCTGGTGGGAGAGCCTCGACCAGATGATCAGCCGGATGGATGTGATTTCGGTGAACTGCCCGCATACGCCATCGACCTTCCACCTGCTGAACGCCCGGCGGCTGAAGATGCTGAAGCCCTCGGCCGTGGTGGTGAACACGTCGCGCGGCGAGGTGATCGACGAGAATGCCCTGACCCGCATGCTCCGCTCTGGCGAAATCGCCGGGGCAGGGCTCGATGTGTTCGAGGGGCGGCACGAGATCAACCCAAGGTTGCGCGCGCTGCCCAATGTGGTCCTGCTGCCGCATATGGGATCGGCGACCTATGAGGGTCGCGCCGAGATGGGCGAGAAGGTCATCATCAACGTCAAGACCTTCGCCGATGGCCACCGGCCGCCGGATCTGGTCGTGCCGGGGATGGTCTGAGCGCAAAAAGGCCCGGGGTTTCCCCCGGGCCTTTTCTGCTGGCGGCAGGTATCAGCCCTGATATTCGGGCATGGCCTTCAGCTCGTCCTCGGTCGCGGCGACGCGGAGAGTGATGTCGTCGGCGTCCTCGCCGCGCACCAGGGTCAGCTGCGAGGGATCGAGGGCCACCGGCTTCGCGCCCATCCCGAGGAAGCCACCCACATCGACCACGATTTTCGAGACGCTGGCATCGCTGCCCATGACGACATCGGCCACATCGCCCACCTTCTTGTCGTCGAGGCCGGTCACGGCTTTGCCCTTCAGCTCATCCGCCGTCACGTTGGCCCAGGCCGGGTCAACCGTCGTAGCGCTCGCCATAGGCGGCGTGGCGGTGCCGCCCGTCGGCTGGGTGGTATGGCTCGTTTCCGGGGTGGTCGGCTGCGTCGATTGCGCCACGACCGGCAGCGCGAACATCAGACCGGCGGCGGTGGTGATAAGAAGCTTTTTCATGATTTCCTCCTGTCATCAGGCTTCGTCGGTGTTGGGGCGCTTGGTGTTGCCCCGTCGAACAGGAAGGAAACCCGCTGGCGCGGCCAACGTTCCCGATCCGGCGTTCAACAAGCCTTGAACGTGGATCGGGGAACCGGAGAAAAGCGTCTGAGTTACACGCGCCGCGCGAGCACGGGCGCCGTGGAGGTATTGGCGGCCGCAAGGACGGAGCCCTGGTAGGCGCCGTGCTGCGGGTCGATGCCGCTGGCGCCCCCGCTCTGGGCCGCACTGAGCGCGGAGGCCGCGCTGCTGTTCTGGGCCGTTGCGACAGCATCGGCGACGCGGCCATACAGCGCTTCGGCCCGTGCCGTGAGCGTGCGTTGCTCGGCCAGCGCGCGGGCGGCGTCTTCTTCCGCATCCGCGCTTTTCAGCTCCGGCGAGAAGGTCGATCCGGAGCTGGCCACAGAGAGGCCTGCGGAGAGGCCAGATTGTGCGCCGGCAACCGGGCTCGACGCAGACCCCGATGCATCAGCGGCGGGTGCCTCCGACGTTGCTTCTCCGGATGCGGCGGCTTCCGCAGCCGCGGCCTCGCTCGGTTCGGCAGCAGCCTCTGCTGCGGCTTCAGCGGGCGACGGCGCCGCCTCTTCTGCGGGGGCGCTCTCCGAGGGCTCGCTCATCATCGTCTCGACGATCGTGCCCTGCTGGCTGGTGCTTTCGGCGGAGGAGGCCGATGTCGTCTCGGTATTCGGGGATGCGGCGGAATTGTTGCTGCTGGAGGCGGCAGCCGATGTCTCGTTTCCGGTGGTGCTCGAGGCGGGCGCGGCATTGGAGGAGGGCTGCGTCTGCGTTGGCGGGAAGAGTAATGAGAAGAGTACTGAACTGATGAGTCCCATGGCTTTCCTCGAAATTTCACTACAAGATCTGGAATACTTCATCTTCCGTTAAATGCACGCCCAGGTTGCATCATTGGTGAACTGGTTACCGGCGACATCGGCCGATGTCGCTTTTGTCTGGCAAAGGTCGGGTCCTTTGGCCCGAAGCCCGGCGGGTCTGGCAGAACGGGGGCAGGACCTCGCAAGGAATCGCGCCATGAAAACCCATGTCAAAGCTCTGGTCGTCGGCGGCGGTGCCGTCGGCGTCTCGGTTGCCTACCACCTCCAGAAAGCCGGCTGGGATACCATGCTCGTCGAACGTGACGAGCTGACCGCGGGCTCGACCTGGCACGCCGCCGGGCTGCTGCCGCTGTTCAACATGAACTACGCCACCACCCATATCCACAAATACTCGGTCGATTTTTACAAGACGCTGGAAGCCGAGACCGGGCTCAATGCAGGCTTCGCCATCGTCGGCAACCTGCGCATGGCGCAGACCAAGGACCGGATGGACGAATACATGCTGTATTCGTCGGTCGCCGAGACCGCGGGTGTGTATCACGAATTCCTGAACCAGAAGGAAATCAAGGACCGCTGGCCGCTGATGAACTGCGAAGATCTGGTGGGCGCGCTGTTCCACCCGCAGGACGGCTACATCAACCCCGCCGACGTGACCCAGGCCATGGCCAAGGGCGCGCGCCAGCTCGGCGTGACGATCGAGCGCAAGATCCAGGTGGACGGCTATCGCTGGACCGGGTCGGAGTGGATCGTTTCGGTCACGCGGATGGTGGAGAAGGGCGGCATGCTGCTGCCGGGCGAGGAAAAGTTCGAGATCCATGCCGAGCATGTGGTCACCGCGACCGGCAACCACGCGCAGCGCACCGCGAAACTCCTGGGCATCAAGATCCCGGCGATCCCGGTGGAGCACCAGTATATCGTCACCGAACCCGATCCGGCGCTGGTGAAATGGCGCGCCGAGGGCAACCCGGAGCATCCGGTGCTGCGCGATTCCGACGCGCTGTGGTATGTGCGCGAAGAGCGCGGCGGCTGGATCCTCGGCCCGTATGAGCGCAATGCGCCCGCGCGCTTCCAGTATGGCGTGCCCGACAGCTTCCGCGCCGACCTGTTCCCGCTGGACCTCGAGCGGATCGAGAACGAATACATGTCGTTCATCCACCGCCTGCCCTCGGTGGAAACGGTGGGCCTGAAGGACGATTTCAACGGCCCGATCTGCTACACCCCCGATGGCAACCCGCTCGTCGGCCCGGCGCCCGGGCTTCGCAACATGTGGCTGGCCGAGGGCTTCAGCTTCGGCATCACCGCCGCGGGCGGCACCGGCTACTATCTGGCGCAGATGATGACCGCGGGCGAAGCGGAAATCGACATGGCCTCGCTGGATCCGAAGCGCTACGGCTCCTGGATGACCACCGATTACGCGGTGAAGAAGAACGAGGAATGCTACGAGCACGTCTTCATCCTGCACCATCCGGACGAAGAGCGCGGCGCGGCCCGCCCGCTGCGCACCGCGCCGAACTACGATGCGCAGAAGGCTCTGGGCGCGCAATTCGGCCAGGTGAACGGCTGGGAACGCCCGAACTACTACGGCCCGAAGGACGCGCCCGCGCACTTCGACCATGACAGCCGCTCCTTCCGCCGCGGCGGCTGGTGGCAATATGCCAAGGCCGAGGCCGAGGCGGTCCGCGACACCGCGGGCATCATCGACGCGACCGCCTTCACCAAGCACCTCGTGCGCGGCCCCGGTGCCACCGCCTTCCTCGACCACTTCACCTGCAACAAGCTGCCGAAAGTCGGGCGCATCAACCTGACCTATGCGCTGACCGATGCGGGCACGACGCGGACGGAATACACCATCGTCCGCCTGGCCGAGAACGAATACTACCTAATCTCCGCCGGTGCCTGGACGGCCTATGACGCCGATTTCCTGCTGAAATCCGTGGAGGACTTCCGCGCGGCGGGTGGCGATTACATCGATGTGCACGATATCACCACGCAATGGGGCGTGTTCGCGCTGGCCGGGCCGAATGCGCGGGCGATCCTGAAGGAAATCGTGAAGGACGCCGAGCCGGATACCGTTCTGGGCAACAAGCGCTTCCCCTGGCTCAGCTACCGCGACATCGAGCTCGGCATGTGCCCGGTGCGGGCGGTGCGCGTGGCCTATACCGGCGAGCTCGGCTGGGAGCTGCACCACCCGGTGGAAATGAGCCGCTACCTGTGGAACCTGATCTGGTCCGTGGGCGAGAAGCACGGGCTGAAGCCGGTGGGCGCACGCGCGCAGAACTGGCTGCGCCAGGAGAAGAGCTACCGCGCCTTCGGCTCGGAGCTGGGCCGCGATGCGACGCCGCTGGAAGCCGGGCTCGACCGTTTCGTCGACCTGGAGAAGGACTTCCGCGGCAAGCAGGCGATGCTCGACACGGGCATCCGCGCGAAATGCGTGACGCTGCTGATCGACGGGCCGGAAGATACCGATCCGTGGGGCAAGGAAGCGATCACGCTGAATGGCGAGAAGGTCGGGCGGCTGACCTCGGGCGGCTATTCGGTGGCCTTCGGCAAGCAGATCGGCATGGGCTATGTGCGCCCCGATCTGGCTGAAGTGGGCACGAAGCTGAAGGTGAAGATCCGCTTGCAGGAATGGGATGCGGTCGTGGCCGAGGACAGCCCGCACGACCCGTCGAACGCCCGGATCCGCATCGACGGCTGATCCCACTCATGGAAACGCCCGCCGGACTGGCGGGCGTTTTCGCTTTCGGGGGGGGGGCGATTGCTGGCGCCGCGCAGTCAGCCAGGCCCGCCAGACATCGGTGGAGCCGGCGAAGGCGTTGATATCGGCGATGCCGCCCACGCCCTGCACCACGCCGGTGCCCGTCCATTGCCAGAAACTCCAGCGCTCGCCCGGGTAGCGCTCCGTCGGGTGCCCGGCGGTGGAGCGCAGCCAGAATTCCACGCCGCGCAGCTGGCCGAGCTGGTTGTCGGCATAGAAATCCGGGGTGGTGTAGATGATCGCCTTGGTGCCGTAATGCCGCTCCACGATCCCTACATATTCGGTGATCTCGCGCCGCACCGTCGCCGCATCCGGGAAGCGGCGGCAGGTCTTGGACTGGTGGTTCCATTCGATATCGAGCACCGGCGGCAGATCGCCCGGCACTTTCGGCACGTTGTCGATATACCAGTTCGCCTGCTCGCGCGGGGTGCGGCAGAAATAGTAGAAGTGATAGGCACCTACCGGCACCCCGGCCGCCCGCGCCAGCGGGGCGTTCATCGCATAGCCCGGGTCGATATAGTCGCCGCCCTCAGTCGCCTTCAGCCAGGCGAAGTTCACCCCGCCCGAGCGCGCATCGAACCAGTTGATCCGGCCCTGATAGCGGGCGGCGTCGATGCCGTGGATCGGCAGCATCGCGGGCGAGATATCGGCCCATTCATGCGGCCGCGTATCGCCGAACTGCGCCGGAACGCCCGCGGCCCGGAAATCTCCGGGGTTCATATAGCCCGGAGACATCAGCGTCCCCCGTTTCGCCGGCGCCCTGCTGTCGCCCCCGCAAGCCGCCAGCGCGGCGAGCACCGCAAGTGCGGCCAGAATCTTGATCTTCGCCATGAGATACCCCCTGATTCGCGTGCAAAATCCCGCAATTCGCCGGGGATGTCACGGGGTCACGGTGACAGGGCTGCCAGCTCGTCCCAGCAGGCCAGCGCATGGGCGGCATACATCATCGCCGGGCCGCCCCCCATCTGGATCGCCATCCCGAGCACATCGCCCAGCTCCTCGCGCGTGGCGCCCGCCTTCATCAGCGCTTCCACATGCAAGGTGATGCAGGGCTCACAGCGCAGCACGATCGCCATGCCGAGCGCGATGAACTCCTTGTCCTTCACGCTCAGCGGCCCGTTTTCCTTCACCGCCTTTGAGAGGGCACCGAAGCCTGCCGTGGTCGCGGGGATGGCCTTGTTCATCACCCGCAATTCGCTGCGGATGTCGTCGATCTTCTGCTTCCAGGACATGCTTTCCTCCTCGCGCCGGGGTTGCCCGCGCAGGATGGACTATAAATTCATTTATTGGAATGCGTCACGGAAGCGCAGGGGAGAAACCGCATCGGCAATCGCGGCGCCGATCTCGGGGGGGCGCCCGGCGATCAGGTCGCGCACCAGCCGGGCGATGGCCGGGGCGCTCTGGAACCCATATCCGCCCTGGCCCGCGAGCCAGAAAAAGCCCTCCGCCCGCGGATCGAAGCCCACCACCGGGGTGCGGTCCGGCGCGAAGGTGCGCAGCCCGGCCCAATTCGCCAGCAACCGCGTGACCGGCATGGTCACGGCGGCTTCGAACCGGGCCAGCCCTTCGGCCAGCACCATGTCGTCGGCCCAGGCGTCCATCGGCGGGACCGGATCCTCCTCCGCGGGCGAAACCAGCAGGGCGCCGGCATCGGGCTTCATGTACCAGTCCTCGTTGCCGCCGATGATCATCGGCCAGCGGCGCACGTCCAGGCCCTCAGGGGCGGGGATTCGCGCCATCGAGCGGCGCATCGGCTGCAGGCCGAGGGGGGCAATGCCCGCGCGGGCCGCGATCGTGTCGGCCCAGGCGCCGGCGGCATTGATGACGATGCGCGCGGTATACTCGGCTCCGCCTGCGGTCACCTGCCAGAGCCCGGCCTGCCGGTGCAGCGCCGTCACCGGGGCAGCGGTGCGGATTTCGGCGCCCGCGGCGCGGGCCTCACGCTGCCAGCGGGCAAGCAGGGCATCGGTGTCTATGTCCCAGGCGCTGTCGGCGATCCCGGCGAAGGCGATGGCGGCAGGGTCGAGGATCGGCACCAGATCCAGCGCTTCGGCCATGCTCAGCTCGGTGAGCGCAAAATCCGCCACATGCGCCGCGAACCGGGCCCGGTGCGCGGCATCATCGACCAGCATCACGCCCCGCGGGCTCAGGAAGCCCGAGCCATGGTAGAATTCGCCCGAAGCCTGCGAGAGCGCCACAATCGCCGCATTGCCATAATGCGGCTCATAAAGCGCTGCGGAGCGGGCGGAGCTGTGATAGGCGAGCTGCGGTTCGGCCTCCAGCAGGAGGACGGAGCCGAGCGGGGCGAGATGGGCCGCGGCCGAAAGGCCCGCGACGCCGCCGCCGATGATCAGGATATCGGGTGTCATGGCGGCACCCTAGGCGGGCGCCGCCCCGAAGAAAAGCCCTCAGGCCAGAGCGCGGCGGAGGGTGCCCTCCATCGGCTCGGTCGGATGCCCGAGCAGGGTGCTCAGATCCTTGCTCTCGGACTGGAGCGCGCCCTTCGCGGCCCAGGCATCGCTGTCGGCCAGAATCTTGGCGAAGCCTTCCGGCAGGCCCGCGCCCACCAGCGCCGCGGCATAATCCGCCTCCGGCAGATCGACATAGGCGACCTCCTTGCCCGCGGCCGCCGTGATCAGCCCGGCCAGCTCCGCCAGGGAGACCGAACTGTCGCCCGCGAGCTCATAGACGCGCCCCTCATGCCCGGCCGCGGAAAGGACCAGTGCCGCGGCCTCGGCATAATCATGGCGCGGGGCGGTGGAGAAGCGGCCATCGGCGGCGGCGCCGAAATGCTTGCCCATGGCCAGGTCGTTCTGAAGGCCGGCCAGCAGGTTTTCCGAATACCAGCCGTTGCGCAGAATCGCATAGGGGATGCCGGATTTGACGAGCGCGGCCTCGGTGTCGCGGTGCTCGGCCGCCAGCGCCATGCCGGACTGCGCAGCATCGAGAAGCGAGGTATAGGCGATGAACTCGACCCCCGCCGCCTTCGCTGCCGCGATGACATTCGCATGCTGCACGCTGCGCCGGCCGATCTGCGAGCCGGAAATCAAGAGCAGCCGCTTCACGCCCTGCAGCGCCTCCGTGAGGCTGGCCGGGTCCTCGTAATCGCCGAGCCGCGCCCCGAGGCCCTCGGCCCGCAGCGCCACCGCATCCTCCTCGCGCCGGACCAGGCCGAGGATCTGATCGGCCGGAACCAGGCGCCGCAGATGGGCCAGAACCAGTTTGCCAAGCTGCCCGTTGGCCCCGGTCACCATGTAGATTGCGTCGCTCATGTTCTGTTCCCTGTGTTGGAATGAGATCAGGTTACATTTAGAGACTACCATTGCCGCCGCAAAGGAGGCAGGTTTGCCGCACAAGGTAAAACGGAGGATACCATGCAGGATCTGGCGAGGTGCCCGGTGCGGCATGTGCTCGATCACATCGCCGCGAAATGGACCACGCTGATCATTCTGGAGCTGGCCGCCGGGCCGACGCGGTTCAATGCCCTCGGCAGGGCGCTGCCGGATGTGTCGCGCCGGATGCTGACGCAATCGCTGCGCGATCTGGAACGCGACGGGCTGATTTCGCGCGTGGTCTATCCGACGAAGCCGCCGAGCGTAGAATATGCGCTCACGGCGCTCGGGCAGTCGCTGCTGCCACCGTTGCGCAGCCTGATCGACTGGGCCGAGATCAGCGCCCCCGAGATCGCCGCCGCGCGGACGATGGCGCGCTAGGTCTTGCAACCGGGGCGCGCGCTGCTATCCCTTGGGCGTGACATATCGGAGCTGGACATGACCCGCATTGCCTATCTTCTCGGCGCCGTCGCGCTTTCCGCCTGCTCGCTGGAGGGGGTTCAGCCGCAATCCACACCGGCCCCGAGCGCAGAGGGCTACGGCAAGGCCGGAACCTGCTTCGCGGTGGTCTCCAAGGCCGAGGACGGGAGCTACGCGCTGGCCACCGGGGTGGGCGATGGCTCGGCCGAGCCGAAGGCGGTCTATGCGCGGGGGCTGAGTGCTGCGAAGGTCGATGCGGCGGTGGCGAAGGAGCGCGAGATCATGAAGGTGAACCCGGAATGCTTCTCGACCTATGTCTTCGATCGCGCCGCCGCGGATCCGGCCTCGGTCGCTCCGGCTGGCTGAAGGCTGACTGAGGCAGTACTTTTTCAACATTCAAGAACAGGCCGCGACAGTGAAATGCCGCGGCCTTGTGATTTTGCCACATTCGGGCAGATTACAGCGGGCGGCCCTGCAGCAGCCGCGGCAGCGGGCCCGAGAGGCCGGCGGCCTGCCGCATGAAGGCGCGGCGCAGCGGGCCGATCGCCTGCACGATCCCGAGGCCGAGATCGCGGACCGGGCGCAGCAGCGCATCGTCGTTCGAGAACAGCCGGTTCACCGTATCCATCCCGAGCGCAAGCGAGGTGGCATCGAAACGCCGCCAGCTCTGATACCGCTCCAGCACGTCGATGGCGCCGATATCCTCGCCGCGGCGGCTCGCATCGACGAGCACCTCCGCCAGGGCGCCCACGTCGCGCAGCCCGAGGTTCAGGCCCTGGCCCGCGATCGGATGCACCCCATGCGCCGCATCGCCGACCAGCGCGATCCGCGGCGCCACATAGGACTTCGCCAGCGTCAGGCTCAGCGGATAGCTGAATCGCGGCCCGGCAAGCGATATGCCCCCCAGGAAATCGCCGAACCTTGGCCGCAGCACCGCGAGGAAATCCGCATCGCTCAGGCCCATCAGCGTGCGGGCATTGGCATCGGTCTCGCTCCAGACGATGGAGGAGCGGTTGCCGCGCAGCGGCAGGATCGCGAGCGGCCCGGTCGGCATGAAGAACTGATGCGCGACGCCGCCATGGGGCTTTTCATGGTCGATTGCGGCCACGACCGCCGTCTGGCCGTAGCCCCAGCCCTCACGCGCGATCCCGGCGCGTTCGGCCGTCGCCGAACGGCGCCCGTCGGCCCCGATCAGCACCCGGCCGGTCAGCCGCCGCCGATCCGAAAGGGTCACGGCGATCCCGCCTCCCGCATTTTCCTGCGCGATGACTTCGGTGCCGCCGATCAGGGTCAGGTGGGGCTCGGCCTCCATTGCCGCCAGAAAGGCGCGGTAGAGATGCCGGTCCTCCAGCATGTAGCCCAGGGGCGGCTGGTCCAGCTCGCGCCCGTCGAAATGCAAAAACAGCGGCGAGGCCCCTTCGCCCGCCCGGCCATCGCAGGCCTCTACGGCCATGATCGGCTCTGCCTGCGCCGCCCCCGCGGGCCAGACGCCGACCGCGGCCAGCAGCTTCTGCGAGGCGATGGCCAGCGCATAGGCGCGGCCATCAAAAACATCGGTGGCGCGGGCGCGGGGCGGCGCGGCATCGATCACGCACACGCGCAGGCCGGACCGCGCAAGGGCCAGGCCGAGCGCGGGGCCGTTCAGCCCGCCACCGGCGATCAGGACATCGGAATCGTAGTTCATGGTCCAAATATGTCGCTCCGGGCGGGATTGTCCATGCGCGGCGGTGTCGCTAGCTTGGGCGCACCAACGTCAACGGAGGCAACATGCTCGAGCGGTTCTGGTCTGCGGCACAACAGGGGCGCGCGATCGCGGCGGGCGATCTCGATCCGGTCGATATCACCGAGGCCTATCTGGAGGCGGCTGCGCAGGCGCCCGATGTCTATGCGCGGCTGACGCCGGAGCGGGCGCGGGGCGAGGCGATGGCGGCGCGCGAGCGGGCGCGGGCGGGGCTCCTGCGCGGGCCGCTCGACGGGGTGCCGATCAGCTGGAAGGACCTGTTCGATACCGCCTGCGTCGCGACCGAGGCCGGGTCGCGGCTGCTGAAGGGGCGGGTGCCGCGCGCGGATGCCGAAGTGCTGGTGCAGGCGACGCTGCAGGGCACGGTCTGCCTCGGCAAGACGCATATGACGGAGCTTGCCTTTTCCGGGCTCGGGCTGAACCCGATGACGGCGACGCCGCGCAATGCCGTCACCGCCGGGCTGGCGCCGGGCGGCTCCAGCTCGGGGGCGGCGGTGTCGGTGAAGCTTGCGATGGCGGCGGCGGCGGTGGGCTCCGATACCGGCGGCTCGGTGCGGATCCCGGCCGCCTGGAACGATATCGTCGGGCTCAAGACCACCCATGGCCGGGTTTCGGCCAAGGGGGTGGTGGCGCTGTGCGAGCGGTTCGATACCGTCGGGCCGCTGGCGCGGACGGTGGAGGATTGCGCGCTGCTGCTCGCGGCGCTGGAGGGTGGGCGGGCGCCCGATCTGGAGGATGCGACGCTGAAAGGCGCCACGCTGCTGGTGCTTGAAGGGGTGCCGTTCGAGGGCGCGCGCGAGGCGCCGGTGGCGGGCTTCGAGGCCGCTGTGCACCGCCTTGCGAAGGCAGGCGCCCGGATCGAGCGCAAGGCGCTGCCGATGGTGGCGCCGGCGATGGCGCTCTCCGGCGTGCTCTATGCGCCCGAGGCCTATGGGCTGTGGAAAGAGGTGATCGAGGCCGACCCCGAGCTGATGTGGGCGCCGATCCTGGAGCGGTTCCGGGGCGGGGCGCAGGTGCTGGCGGCGGATTATGTGGCGGGCTGGGCCGAGCTGGAGCGGCTGCGCGGCGAATGGGCGGCGGCCACGGCGGGCTATGATGCGGTGCTGCTGCCGACCGCGCCGATCCTGCCGCCCGATGCGCGCAGGCTGCTGCTTGATGCGGATTACTTCGCCACCGAGAACCTGCTTGCGCTGCGCAACACCCGGATCGGCAATCTGTTCGGCCTCTGCGCGCTCACTCTACCGACGGGCGAGCCGATGTGCGGGATCTCGCTCCTGGATACGCCCTATGGCGAAGAGCGTCTGCTGCGGCTGGGAATCGCGGCCGAAGCTGCGCTGAACTGATGCATTTCGGTGTCAAGTCCCCGCGGCCCTTGTCGTTTTTCTGGACGCGGGGGCCGCTCTTGGGTAACCTCGGGGCTCAACGGGGCGATACGACTCCGACCATGAGGCACAGATGGACACTCCCGAGCGGTTTTCGAACCTGCCCGAATATGCATTTCCGCGTTTGCGGAAGCTTCTCGATTCGACGCCTGCGGGCGGCGAGGTCGTGCATCTGACGATTGGCGAGCCGCGCCATCCGATGCCCGATTTCGTGGGCGAGGTGCTGGCGGCGAACATGGACGGCTTTGCGAAATACCCACCCAATGAGGGCACGCCCGAATTGCTGGGCGCCATTTCCGGCTGGATCGGGCGGCGCTACGATGTCGATGTCGGGCCGGAGCGGATCATGGCGCTGAACGGCACCCGCGAGGGGCTGTTCAACGCGGCGCTGGCGCTCAGCCCGGAGACGAAGAACGGCAAGAAGCCGGTCGTTCTGATTCCGAACCCGTTCTATCAGGTCTATGCGGTGGCGGCGGTGGAAGTCGGCGCGGAGCCCGTCTTCGTGCCTGCGACCGAGGAAACCGGCTTCCTGCCGGATTTTGCGGCCTTGCCCGCGGAGATCCTCGATCGCGCCACGATCGCCTATCTGTGCTCGCCCGCGAATCCGCAGGGCTCGGTCGCCTCGCGCGACTATCTGGCCGGGCTGCTGCATCTGGCGCAGAAGCACGACTTCCGGCTGTTCGCCGATGAATGCTATTGCGAGCTTTACCGCACCGCGCCGCCCCCCGGCGCGCTGCAGGTGGCGGTGGCCGAGGGCATCGACCCGGAGCGGGTGGCGGTGTTCCATTCGCTGTCGAAGCGCTCGAACCTGCCCGGGCTGCGCTCGGGGTTCGTCGCGGCGGGCGCCGAAAGCATGAAGCATATCCGGCAGCTGCGGGCCTATTCCGGCGCGCCGTTGCCGCTGCCGATCCAGCGCGTTTCCGAGCGGGTCTGGGCGGAGGAGAGCCATGTGGTGGCAAACCGCGCGCTCTACCGGCAGAAATACGAGGATGCCGCGGAGATTTTCGCGGGCGTGAACAGCTTCCGGCTGCCCGAGGGCGGCTTCTTCCTGTGGCTGCCGGTCGAGGACGGCGAGCAGGCGGCGCTGAAGCTGTGGCGCGAAACCGGGGTGCGTGTGCTGCCCGGCGCCTATCTGGCGCGCGAGGTCGGCGGCCACAACCCCGGCAAGGGATATATCCGGGTGGCCCTGGTCGCCCCAAGAGAAGAAACGCAGCGCGGGCTGATGCGGCTCCGCGACTGCCTCTACACGTGAGGACGGGCATGGCTTCGTATCAGGCACGGCAACGCGATCCGCTTCTGGACCAGAACACGCAGGCGGCGCTGGAGCGGCGCTTCCGCGAACTGGTGGGCATGGCGCTTGTGGCGGTGGGCGTTCTGGTGGTGATGCTGCTGGGCAGCTATTCGCCCAACGATCCGAGCTGGATGGCCGTGTCGGACGCGCCGGTCGATAACTGGCTCGGCCGGATCGGGGCGGGCATCGCCTCGCCGCTCTTCGTCATCATCGGGCGCGGGGCCTGGCTGCTTCCGGCGGGGCTGATCGTCTGGGGGCTGCGCTGCATCCTGCACCGGGGCGAGGAGCGCGCGATGCAGCGGCTGGTGTTCTTCCCGATCGGGGTCGCGGTTGCCGCCGTCTATGCGGCGCTGCTGGTGCCGGGCGAGGGCTGGGGCCAGGCCTTCGGCCTCGGGGGCCATTTCGGCGATATGATCGCGGGCTCGCTTCTGGGCATGTCGCCGGTGTCGGGCTCGTTCGGGCTGAAGCTGATGTCGGTGATCCTCGCGGTCGGGACGATCGCGATCAGCCTTTTCGTGCTGGGCTTCACCAAGCTCGAGCTGCAGGTGATCGCGCGGTTCCTGATGCTGGGCTCGCTGGCCACCTATGATGCGCTGATGCGCGCGGCCGGGAAGGGGGCGCAGGCCTCGGTTCTCGCGGCGCAGAATCTGGCCGAACGGCGCCGCCAGCGCCAGTATGACGCCGCGCAGCGCGCCGCCGATCTGGCCGAATGGGAGGCGCAGCAGGCCTGGAGCAACGGGCAGGACTATTACCAGCCGGCGCCGAAGCCGGGCCTGATGTCGCGCATCCGCCGCGCGGTGGAGCCGCAATACGACGCGCAGGCCTATGCCCCGCAGCAGGACTATTACGAGCCCGAGATGCAGGCCGCGCCCGAGGAGCGGATCAAGGCCCGGATCGCGCGCGCCGTGCAGACCCGCGCGCCCGCGCCCATGGTCCATGCCGATGCCGACTGGGACGATGCGCCGCTGACCGAGCCCGACTGGCAGGAGCCCGCGCCCGTGCGCGCGCAACCCCGGGCCGAGCCGCCGCGCGCGGCCCCGCGCCAGGAACTGCGCGCGATGCCGCGGATGGAACCGGCGCCCGAGCCCGAACCCGCAAGCACGCCCGCCTCGGTGCTGGCGGCGGTGGCGAAGCGGCTTGCGCGCAGCGCGAAGCCGCAGCCCGCGCCGCCGGTGAAGCGCGCCGAGCCGCCGCTGCAGGCACGCCCGCGCTTCATGCCCGGCGCCGCGCCCGCCCCGATGGCAGAGGCGCCGATGGCCGAGGTGCCTGAAATGATGCCCGCCGCGCAGTATGCGCTGCAGGAGCCCGATTATCGGGAGCCGGAATATCCGCAGGCGGAGGAGAATGCCTGGGCCGCGGACGAGGACGATTTCGACCGCAACGCTTTCGCCCGGCTCGATGATGAAATCCCGGCGCTGCCCTCCGCCCTGGCGGGGGAGGGGGGCAAGGCGCCGCGGATCTTGCTGAACCGGCAGGTGATCCCGCCCGCGCCGGAGCGCCGCGTGGTGGCGCCTTCGAAGAAGGCCCCGCCGCCGTCGCGTCAGGCCATGGCCGAGGCGCAGCCGGCGCTGGCCTTCGAGGCGCCGAAGCATCCCGCCTATGAGGTGCCGCCGCTCAGCCTGCTGACCAACCCGACCACGATCCAGCGCCACTCGCTTTCGGACGAGGCGCTGGAGGAAAACGCGCGGATGCTGGAGAACGTGCTCGACGACTACGGGGTGAAGGGCGAGATCGTCTCGGTCCGGCCCGGGCCGGTGGTGACGATGTACGAGCTGGAGCCCGCGCCGGGGCTGAAGGCCTCGCGCGTGATCGGCCTTGCCGATGACATCGCGCGCTCGATGTCGGCGCTGTCGGCGCGGGTATCCACGGTGCCGGGGCGCTCGGTGATCGGGATCGAGCTGCCGAATGCGCATCGCGAAAAGGTGGTGCTGCGCGAGATCCTCTCGGCGCGCGATTTCGGCGACAGCAACATGCGGCTGCCGCTGGCTCTGGGCAAGGATATCGGCGGCGAGCCGGTGATTGCGAACCTCGCGAAGATGCCGCACCTCCTCATCGCGGGGACGACGGGCTCGGGCAAGTCGGTCGCGATCAACACCATGATCCTGTCGCTGCTCTACAAGCTCAGCCCCGAGGAATGCCGCCTGATCATGATCGACCCGAAGATGCTGGAACTCAGCGTCTATGACGGGATCCCGCATCTGCTCAGCCCGGTGGTGACCGACCCGAAGAAGGCCGTCGTCGCGCTGAAATGGGTCGTGGGCGAGATGGAGGAGCGCTACCGCCGCATGTCGAAGATGGGCGTGCGCAACATCGAGGGCTACAACGGCCGCGTGCGCGAGGCGATGGACAAGGGCGAAATGTTCAAGCGCACCGTCCAGACCGGCTTCGACGAGGACACCGGCGAGCCGGTGTTCGAGACCGAGGAATTCCAGCCGCAGCCCTTCCCCTATATCGTCGTCATCGTCGATGAAATGGCGGATCTGATGATGGTCGCGGGCAAGGAGATCGAAGCCTGCATTCAGCGCCTGGCGCAGATGGCGCGGGCGAGCGGCATCCACCTGATCATGGCGACGCAACGCCCCTCCGTGGACGTGATCACCGGCACGATCAAGGCGAACTTCCCGACCCGGATCTCCTTCCAGGTGACCTCGAAGATCGACAGCCGCACCATTCTGGGCGAGCAGGGGGCGGAGCAGCTCCTCGGCATGGGCGACATGCTCTATATGGGCACGGGCAGCCGCATCACCCGGATCCACGGGCCCTTCGTTTCGGATGAGGAGGTCGAGGAGATCGTCACCCATCTGAAGAGCTTCGGGCCGCCCGAATACATGTCGGGCGTGGTCGACGGGCCGGATGAGGAAGTGGCCAGCGATATCGACCAGGTGCTCGGCCTCGGCGGCAATACCGAGGGCGAGGATGCGCTCTATGATCAGGCGGTCGCGATCGTGATCAAGGACCGGAAATGCTCCACCTCCTATATCCAGCGCAAGCTGGGCATCGGCTACAACAAGGCCGCGCGGCTGGTGGAGCAGATGGAGGAGCAGGGCGTGGTCAGCTCCGCGAACCATGTCGGCAAGCGCGAGATCCTGGTCCCGGAACAGTAAGTTGAAGAAGCCCCGCATCCTGCGGGGCTTTTGCTTTGCGCCGGGCGCGCTATGTTGGCGCCATGACCCTGCTTCGATTTGCCCTCGCCCCCGTCTTCGCCGCGATGCTCGCGCTGCCTGCCTTCGCGCAGGCGATCCCCCTGGCCGAGATCTCGCGCTACCTGAACAGCATCGGCACAGCGCAGGCCGATTTCACCCAGGTGAATGCCGATGGCTCCATGGCCACCGGCAAGATCTATATCAAGCGGCCCGGGCGGGTGCGGTTCGAATACAGCAGCGACAAGTCGCTGGTGCTGGCCTCCACCGGATCTGTCGCGATCTTCGATCCGAAATCCAATCAGCCGCCGACGCAATATCCGCTGTCGCGCACGCCGCTGAGCCTGATCCTGGCCGATAACATCGACCTGAGCCGGGCGCGGATGGTCACCGGGCAGACATCGGACGGCAAGACCACCACGGTGATCGCGCAGGACCCGGACCACCCCGATTACGGCACCATCGCCTTGGTCTTCACGCCGAACCCGACGCAGCTGCGGCAATGGGTGATCACCGATGGCGCGGGCAAGAAGACGGTGGTGATTCTGGGCGACATGACGACGGGAATGGACTTCCCGGACCGCATGTTCAGCATCGACGTGGAAACCCGCGCCCGGCGCTAGCGGCGGCAGCCCGCGAGCTGGGTGCCATACATGTCGGCGCGGCGCTGCACGCGGTCGGCGGTCGCGAGCAGCCAGCCCTTGGAATTGTGGCTGCCGTTGACGAAGCCCTGCCGCCCCTCGTGATAGGCGAGGTACTGGCTGCGCGCATCGTATTTGGAGATGCCGAGCGCGCGGGTCGAGCCATCCATGTACCAGCCCATGAAATCGGCGGCATCCTGGAATTTGGCGCGGTTGGCGCTGCGCCGGCCGGTGGAGGACTGATAGTCGCGCCAGGTCGAATCGATGGCCTGGCTGTAGCCATAAGCCGAGCTCTGCCGCCCGAGCGGGATGATCCCGAGGGCGAAGCGATGCGGGGTCTTGGCGGTGCCGATGAATTTCGATTCCTGATGGAACGTCGCCATCTGCACGTTCACCGGCACGCCCCAGCGGGATTCCGTACGCTTCATCGCGGCGAAATACTGCGGCTTCTCGCGCGCGAGCAGGCAGGCATTATCGAGATTTTTCGGCGCCTTGCTGGTGCCGCCACCACAGGAGGCGACCATCAGCAGGATGGCCAGCTTCAGAAACTTGTTCATGACTGCACTGCTCGTTTGTCTCTTTTTTCAGCGAGCTTAAGCGAAATCGCAGGAAGGTGAAATGACATTCCGATGAGCGCCAGGCGCGACAATCCCGCCACGCGGCGGCCTGCGCCCGGGGCGGCGCTGCTTCCGCTGTTTACGAGCGGCCCCCGGAGGTTTAGGGAAGCGGCAGGATTCGGACCCATGCAGACCACGCACGCGAAGTATCATATCGGACAGATCGTCAGGCACCGGAAACATCCGTTCCGGGGCGTGATCTTTGACGTGGATGCGCGGTTCTCGAATACGGATGAGTGGTACGAGTCCATTCCCGAGGAAAACCGCCCGGACCGGGACCAGCCCTTCTACCACCTGCTGGCCGAGAACGACGAGAGCTACTACGTCGCCTATGTCTCCGAGCAGAACCTCGTCGCGGACGATACCGGCGAGCCGGTGGAGCATCCGGACCTTCCAGAGCTGTTCGGGGATTTTCAGAACGGCCGCTATCCGCTCCATTTCCAGATGAACTGAGCGCCGCGCCGGGGCCTTGGCGTCGGGAGCGTGCGCTTTGGCCCGGAGAGGTACCTCCTGATGCGGAGGAGGGCGCCGCGCAGGATGGCCCCGGCAACACGCATCGGACACGAAAGCCGCAGCCGGTCTTGGGCTGGTGAACGGGGGCTGCTGCTGCGCGCGCGCCGGATGCCGCAGGTGCACCGGCTCCCGCCTCCCGAACAGGGCATTCCCAGGGGGCAGGTGGCCCGGATCTTCGGACTCGCTTTCCCGCCCGGGGCTGGCACTATGGACCGGTCCAGTCGGGAGGAGATGGTCATGAGTGCGAAGGATATGTTCACGGAGGAAGAGTGGAAGCGCGTGGTTTCCGCGCCGATGCTGACCGCGATGGCGGTCACCGCGGCGGATCCGGGCGGGCTGTTCAGCGCGTTTCAGGAGAGCGCCGCGGTGGCGAAGGCCATCGCCACCGGGCCGCAGGAAGGTGACGGGCTGATCCCCGAGCTGACCCGCACCTACAAGAGTTTCGGAGACAGCGCCGGGGTGATGGAGACGATCCGCGCGGCTCTGGGCGAGGCGCGGGCGCCCGCCGATGTCGTGGCGGCCAGCGTGACGGAGCTGGCCCGCATCGCCAGCCTGGTGACGGCGAAGCTGCCGGCGGAGGCCCCGGCCTTCACCGCATGGCTGATCGGGGTGGCGCAAAGCGTGGCGGAGGCCGGTAAGGAGGGCGGCTTTCTCGGCTTCGGCGGCACCGCGGTGAGCGCTGCGGAGACGGCGACGCTGGAGCGGCTGCAGGGCGCCCTCACCGGGGCCAGCTGAGCGCCTGCGACCAAACGGAGCTTGCCGCACCGTGCCGTGCAGCCTAAACGGTCGCTAAGCGACAGGAGGACACATGGCACGCAGACCTCAGGCGCCGGTCGATCGGCCGACCTCGAAGCGCATCGGCGCCCTGCGGGGGCTCGCCCCGTTCATCCGGCCCTACCGCTGGACGGCCCTGGCGGCGCTGGCGGCGCTGATGGTGACGGCGGGGATCAGCCTGATCCTGCCGATTGCCGTGCGGCGCGTGGTCGATGGCTTCCAGAAGGGCGGCGGGCTGCTCGACTACTATTTCGAGGCGGCGCTGTTCATCGCGGCGGCGCTCGCTCTGGGCACCGGGGCGCGGTACTGGCTCGTTACGCGCTTTGGCGAGCGCGTGGTGGCCGATATCCGCAAGGCGGTGTTTGACCGGGTGCTCTCGATGTCGCCCGCGTTTTTCGAGCGGATCCTCACCGGCGAGATCATTTCGCGCATCACCACCGATACCACGCTGATCCTCTCGGTGATCGGCTCCTCGGTTTCGGTGGCGCTGCGCAACGCGCTGATCCTGCTTGGCGGCCTGGTGATGCTGATGTTCTCCTCGGCCAAACTCACCGGGCTCGTGCTGCTGCTGGTGCCGGTCGTGGTGATCCCGATCGTGGTCATGGGGCGGCGGCTGCGCGGGCTGAGCCGCGAGAACCAGGACTGGATCGCGGCCTCCTCGGGGGCGGCCTCCGAGGCGCTCCTTTCGGCGCAGACGGTGCAGGCCTTCACCCATGAAGCCCTGACCCGGCAGCGCTTCTCCGACGTCACGGAGAAAAGCTTCGATGCGGCGCAAAAGCGCATCAGCACGCGCGCGATCATGACCATGGTGGTGATCTTCCTCGCCTTCGCCGGGGTGATCGGGGTGCTGTGGGTCGGCGCGCGCGATGTGCGCGAGGGCGCGATGACGGTGGGCGAGCTGGTGCAGTTCGTCATCTATGCGGTGATGGTGGCGGGCTCCGTCGGCGCGCTCTCCGAGATCTGGGGCGAGATCCAGCGCGCGGCCGGGGCGACGGAGCGTCTGGTCGAGCTGCTCTCGACCGAGGATGCGATCCGCGATCCCGCGCATCCGCTGGCCCTGCCGATGCCCGCGAAGGGCGAGATCCGCTTCGAGAACGTGAGCTTCCACTACCCGACGCGGCCCGACGTCTCGGCGCTGCAGGGCGTGGATCTGGTGATCGCGCCGGGTGAGACGGTGGCGCTGGTGGGCCCCTCCGGCGCGGGCAAGACCACGGTGATCCAGCTGATCCAGCGGTTCTGGGACCCGGAGACGGGCGCGGTGCGGATCGACGGGCACGACCTGCGCAGCCTTGCGCGCAGCGATTTCCGCCGCGCGATTGCGCTGGTGCCGCAAGACCCGGTGATCTTTGCCGCGACCGCGCGCGAGAACATCCGCTTTGGCCGCCCGGAGGCGAGCGATGCCGATGTGGAGGCGGGCGCGCGCGCGGCCCATGCGCATGAGTTCCTGAGCGCGCTGCCCGAGGGCTACGAGACCTATGTGGGCGAGCGCGGCGTGATGCTCTCGGGCGGGCAGAAACAGCGCATCGCCATCGCCCGGGCGATCCTGCGTGACGCGCCGATCCTGCTGCTCGATGAGGCGACATCGGCGCTGGACGCGGCTTCGGAGCGCGCGGTGCAGGCCGCGGTGGAGCAGCTCGCCGTGGGGCGCACCACGGTGATCGTCGCGCACCGGCTCGCGACGGTGAAGCGCGCGGACCGGATCGTGGTCTTCGAGGAGGGCCGCATCGTCGCGCAAGGCACGCATGACGAGCTGGTGGCGCAGGGCGGGCTCTATGCGCAGCTGGCAAGGCTGCAGTTCACCGACGGCGGCGCCGCCTGAGCGATTTTCCTATCGCGGCGGCGGCTTCTGCGGCATTCTGGCCGCGTGGCGCGCGCAATGGCGCCCGGTGAAGGAGGATGAGATGGGTCTGTGGAGTTTCGTGAAGGATGCGGGCAAATCCCTGTTCGGCTCGAAGGCGGAGGCTGCCGAGGCGCCGAAGGAGGAGGCGCTGAAGGCGGAGCTGAAAACGCTCGGGCTGGATGCGCAGGGGATCGGGCTCAAGGTCGAGGGCGACAAGGTGGTGGTCTCGGGCAAGGCCGTGGATGCCGCGACCAAGGAAAAGATCATCCTCGCGGTCGGCAATGTCGATGGCGTCGCAGCCGTCGAGACCGATCATGACGAAGATACGGCCGAAGCCGTGTTCCATACCGTGGTCAAGGGCGACACGCTTTCGGCCATCGCGAAGAAATACCTAGGTAATGCGAACCGCTACCCGGAAATTTTCGAGGCGAACAAGCCGATGCTGACCCATCCGGACAAGATCTACCCCGGGCAGATGCTGCGGATCCCGGGCGGCAAAGCCTGAGCGCTGCCCGGACGTCACCCGTTTCTGACGTGACGTTCGGGTCAACCCCGGCTTGCCCCGGCTGGGCGAAGCACGCATTCTGCCCGGGCGTGCCGTAGGAGGACGGCGCGCGGGGAGGACAATATGCCTAATATATTCGCGACCGTGGCCGATCGCGACAGGATCGAGCGTGAAATGCCCTGGGAGCTGCGCGACCGGGCCGTCACAATTTATGAGTTCATCAGCCGCGCGAAGGCCCGCCACGGCGCCCGCCCGGCGCTGTCGTTTCAGCTGACTTCGGGCCCGACGGATCCTGCGGAGACGCTGAGCTGGGCGGAGCTGCATGGCCAGGTGACGCAGGTCGCGAACCTGCTGCGCGAGATGGGGGTAGGGGAGCGCGATACCGTGGCCTACCTGCTGCCCAATTGCCTGGAGACGGCGGCCGTGCTCCTCGGGGGGGCGGTCGCGGGGATCGTGAACCCGATCAACCCGCTTCTGGAGCCCGAGCAGATTGCGGCGATCCTGCGCGAGACGCGGGCGAAGGTGCTGGTGACGCTGAAGGCCTTCCCGCGCAGCGATGTGGCGCAGAAGGCGGCGGAGGCAGTGCGGGCCGCGCCGGGCGTGCAGGCGGTGCTGGAGGTGGATCTGAACCGCTACCTGCCGCCGCCCAGGCGCTGGATCGTGCCCTTTCTGCGGCCGAAGGTGCCCACGCGCCACCATGCGCATGTGCTGGATTTCCACCGTGCCTGCGCCGCCCAGCCGGCCGACAGGCTGACCTTCGCCGACAGCACCGGCGACCGGGTCGCGGCCTATTTTCATACCGGCGGCACCACCGGCATGCCCAAGGTCGCGCAGCACAAATATTCGGGGATGATCTACAACGGCTGGCTCGGCGGCACGCTGCTGTTCACCGAGAGCGATGTGCTGATCTGCCCGCTGCCTCTGTTTCATGTCTTCGCGGCCTATCCGATCCTGATGTCGGCGATCCAGTCCGGCGCGCATGTGGTGATGCCGACGCCCGCGGGCTACCGCGGCGAGGGGGTGTTCGACAATTTCTGGAAACTGGTGGCGCGCTGGAAGGTGAGCTTCCTGATCACCGTGCCCACGGCGCTGGCGGCGCTGATGCAGCGGCCGGTGGATGCCGATATCTCCTCGCTGCGCACGGCGATTTCGGGCTCGGCGCCGCTGCCGCTGGAGCTTTACAACCGGTTCAAGGAGGCGACGGGGGTCGGTATCTGCGAAGGCTATGGCCTGACGGAAGCCACCTGCCTCGTGGCCGTGAATCCGCCCGGGGGCGTGAAGAAGATCGGCTCCGTCGGCCTGCCGCTGCCTTATACCCACGTGCGGATCCTGCGCCGGGTGGAGGGGGCCTTCCTCGAATGCGGCGTGGATGAGGTGGGCGAGATCTGTATTGCCAATCCCGGTGTGTTCGAGGGCTCGACCTATACCGAGCCCGACAAGAACCACGACCTGTTCGCCGAGGGGCGGTTCCTGCGCACGGGCGATCTCGGGCGGCTGGATGCGGATGGCTATCTATGGATCACCGGGCGGGCGAAGGACCTGATCATTCGGGGCGGGCACAACATCGACCCGGCCGAGATCGAGGAGGCGCTGCTGCACCATCCGGCGGTGGCCTTCGCGGGCGCGATCGGCCAGCCCGACGCGTTCGCGGGCGAGCTGCCCTGCGCCTATGTGGAGCTGGTGAAGGATGCGCGGGTCGATCCGGCGGAGCTGATGGCCTTCGCGGCCGAGCATATCCATGAACGCGCCGCGATCCCGAAGGTGATCGAGATCCTGCCTGAGCTGCCCAAGACCGCTGTGGGCAAAGTGTTCAAGCCCGATCTGCGCAAGCTGGCGATCCGCCGGGTGCTGGATGCGGCGCTGGCGGGGGTCGGGGGGCGGGTCGTCTCCGTGCGCGAGGACCGCAAGCGCGGGCTGGTGGCGGCCGTTCAGGGCGCCGACGAGGCCGGGCTGCGCGAGATCCTCGGCCAGTTTACCGTCGCCTGGGAGCGCGTCAGCCCTTGACGAAAGCCCGGCGCCGCTGCACATGCGGCGCAGCTTTTCCCAGGATCCGAATGCGCGAACCCTAGCCCTGCCTCCAGCCCCGTTCCCGGACATCTGGAGGCCCCATGACACCCCTGAAATTCTCTTCCGGCGACCTCATCGCCGACAGGCGCGCGGATTATGCCGAGGGCCTGCTGGCGGTGGGCGATGCCACTGCCGCGGCAGATCTCTATGCGCAGGCGCTGGAGATTGCGCCGGGCTGGGCCGCGGGCTGGTACCGGCTGGGCGAGATCCGCGCCGATCATGCCCTGCCGGGCGCGGCGGAGGCGCTGCGCGCGGCGCTGCGGCTGGATCCGGCCGATACGATGGGGGCGGCGCTGCGGCTGGGCCTGCTGGGCGCGGGCACGGCGGAGATGCCTTCTGCCTTCGTCGAGGCGCTGTTCGACCAATACGCGGGCCATTTCGACCATGCGCTGGTCGAAACGCTGGACTACCGCGCGCCGCAGCTGCTGCGGGCGGAGCTGCAGGGCCACTGGCCACGGGCGCTGGATCTGGGTTGCGGCACCGGGCTGATGGGGGCGGAGCTGCGCCCGCTGGTGGCGCGGCTGGAGGGCTGGGACATTTCGGCCGAAATGCTGCGTGAGGCGGAGGCGAAGGGTCTCTATGACCTGCTCGAAAAGCGCGACCTCTCGGACCTGCCGGAGCCCGGCGCAGGATGGGACCTGATCACGGCCGCGGATGTGTTCGCCTACCTCGGCGGGCTGGAGGCGATCATCGGCTGGGTCGGGCGGGCGCTGGCGGCAGGGGGCAGCTTTGCCTTCACCACCGAGGCGCATGACGGCCCCGGCTTCACGCTGCGCGAGAGCCGCCGCTATGCGCATTCGGAGGCCTATCTGCGGGGCCTGTTGCACGGCGCGGGCTTCACCGCCCGCTTCAGCCGGGCGCCGCTGCGGATGGACCGGGGCGCGCCGATCGAAGGCTTCGTGGTGGTGGCGCAGCGCTAGCCGATCAGCCCGGTGATCAGCACCAGCTCGATGAAGAAGCACACGAGCCCCAATGCATAGAGCACCTGCGCGAGGGTGCTGATGGAGCCAAAGCCACGCGGCATGTTCGCATCGGCCAGGCGGCCGCGGCGCTCGATCTCTTCGCACAGCGCGCGGAACCGGCCGATATAGGCATCGAGCCGGTATTCCAGCCCCATGAACACCAGGGTCGCGATCATGCCGGCCACGGGGAGGAGCGCGCCCGCAAGCCAGAGCTGCGGCGGATGCGCCGCGCCGGTGGCCAGCACATAGAAGCCCGCATGCATGGCGAGGCTGAAGCTGAGATAGATCGGAAGGATCGAGAAGCGCAGCAGGCTGTAGTGGCGATAGGCCGCCATATAGTCGCTGAAGGCCGGGTCTGGTCTGTCGCTCATGCGTCCTCCTGCCGCGATGCTGCGCGACATCGCGGCGGGAGGCAAATGTTATCGGCTGAACTTCTTGTATTTCACCCGCTTCGGCTCCAGCGCGTCGGGGCCGAGGCGGCGGGCCTTGTCGGCTTCGTAATCCTCGAAGTTGCCTTCGAAATATTCCACATGGCTGTCGCCCTCGAAGGCCAGGATATGGGTGCAGAGCCGGTCGAGGAAGAAACGGTCGTGCGAGATGATGATCGCGCAGCCCGCGAAATCCTCGATCGCCGCTTCCAGCGCCTGCAGGGTTTCCACGTCGAGGTCGTTGGTCGGTTCGTCGAGCAGCAGCACGTTGCCGCCCGATTTCAGGAGCTTCGCCATGTGCACGCGGTTGCGCTCACCGCCCGACAGCAGGCCCACCTTCTTCTGCTGGTCCGAGCCCTTGAAGTTGAACGCGCCGACATAGCTGCGCGAGTTCACCGTGGCCTCGCCGAGCTGGATCAGCTCCGCCCCGCCCGAGATTTCCTCCCAGACGTTCTTCTCCGGGTCCAGCGCATCGCGCGACTGGTCGACATAGGAGAGCTTCACCGTGTCGCCGATGGTCACGGTGCCGGCGTCGGGCGCTTCCTGCCCGGTGATCATCTTGAACAGCGTCGATTTGCCCGCGCCGTTCGGCCCGATCACGCCGACGATGGCGCCCGGCGGGATCGAGAGCGAGAGGTTCTCGATCAGCTGCTTCTCGCCGTAATGCTTGGAGATGCCTTCGAGCTCGATCACTTTTCCGCCGAGCCGCGGCCCGTTCGGGATGATGATCTGCGCGGTGCCGACCCGTTCCTTCTCGGACTGGTCCGCCATCTTCTCGTAGGCCGCGATCCGGGCCTTGGATTTCGCCTGGCGCGCCTTGGCCCCGGCGCGGATCCATTCGAGCTCCTTCGCCATGACCTTCTGCTTGGCCTTGTCCTCGCGGGCTTCCTGCTCCAGCCGCTTCGCCTTCTGCTCCAGCCAGCTGGAATAGTTGCCCTCGTAGGGGATGCCGCGGCCGCGCTCCAGCTCCAGGATCCAGGAGGTGATGTCGTCGAGGAAGTAGCGGTCGTGGGTCACGCACAGGATCGTGCCCTTGTACTCGATCAGGTGCTTTTGCAGCCAGGCGATGGTTTCGGCATCGAGGTGGTTGGTCGGTTCGTCGAGCAGCAGCATGTCGGGAGCTTCAAGCAGCAGCTTGCACAGCGCCACCCGGCGCCGTTCGCCGCCCGAGAGCGTTTCCACATCGGCATCGTCGGGCGGGCAGCGCAGGGCCTCCAGCGCGATATCGACCTGGCTGTCGAGGTCCCACAGGTTCTCGGCGTCGATCTCGTCTTGCAGGCGGGCCATTTCCTCGGCGGTCTCGTCAGAGTAGTTCATGGCGAGTTCGTTGTAGCGGTCGAGCTTGCCCTGCTTTTCGGCGACGCCGAGCATCACGTTGCCGCGCACATCGAGTGCCGGGTCCAGATAGGGCTCCTGCGACAGATAGCCGACCTTGGCGCCCTTGGCGGCCCAGGCCTCGCCCTGAAAGTCCTTGTCGATGCCCGCCATGATGCGCAGCAGCGTCGATTTACCGGCGCCGTTCACGCCGACGACGCCGATCTTCACACCGGGCAGGAAGTTCAGGCGGATGTTTTCGAAACACTTCTTGCCGCCCGGATAGGTCTTCGACACCCCATCCATGTGGTAGACATACTGATACGAGGCCATCGGGGCACCTTTCGCGCGAAATTCGGGTTGCCCCCCAGATAGGCGAAAGCGGCGTGCGAGGGAAGGGCTTCGGCGAAATCCTATCCGGCGAGATCGCGCAGCCAGCGCCGGTGCACCCAGCCCTGCGGCGCGCGCGCGGCCGGGATCCGGACCGACCCCTGACAATAGCTGTCGGCGCCGGAGCCATAGAGCACCCCGAACCAGTCCCCCTTCACGGCCAGCACATAGACGACATCGCCATTGTGCAATTCGTCGATCTTGCGGAAATTCGCGCCCGGCCCGGTGCGGACGGCCAGGAACCCGTCGCCTCCTGCCTTCAGGCCGGCGACGGTGCTGGAGCTGTAATCCGCAGCCTGGCCATCGCCGCAAAAGCCGCGGATGGGCACGTCGAGCGGCTCGGCGGCGGCGGCAAAGGGCAGGAGGGTGACGACGCCCGCGACAGCGGACAGGGCAAATCTACGCAACATGGCAGCTCACTGTGGCTTGGGGGCAATCGCCACAGCCTGCCATGAAACTGCGCGTCAGGACAGCCTGCCCCAGAGGTCGTATTCGGAGGCTTCCTCCACCGTCACCGTCACCATGTCGCCGGGGTTCAGGCCCTCGAAGTCCTCGTCGATGAACAGATTGCCGTCGATTTCGGGCGCATCGGCGCGGGTGCGGCAGGTGGCGCCTTCGTCATCCACCGCATCCACGATCACCTGCTGCAGCGTGCCGACCTTGGCCTCCAGCTTCGCCGCCGAAATCTCCTGCGCCTTTTCCATGAAGCGGTCCCAGCGGTCCTGTTTCACATCGTCGGGCACATGATCGGGCAGCGCGTTCGAGCGCGCACCCGCCACGTTCTCATACTGGAAGCAGCCGACGCGATCGAGCTGCGCCTCCTCCAGCCAGTCCAGCAGATACTGGAACTCCGCCTCCGTCTCGCCGGGGTAGCCGACGATGAAGGTGGAGCGCAGCACGATCTCCGGGCAGGCCGCGCGCCAGGCCGCGATTTCATCGAGCGTTCTGGCCGAAGCCGCGGGCCGGGCCATGCGTTTTAGCACATCCGGGTGGGCGTGCTGGAACGGGATGTCCAGATAGGGCAGCACCAGCCCCTCGGCCATCAGCGGCACCAGCTCGCGCACATGCGGGTAGGGATAGACGTAATGCAGCCGCACCCAGGCGCCCGCGCCCTGCGCGAGCTTGCCCATTTCGCGGGTCAGATCGGTGATGTGGCTGCGCACCTCGCCGCCCTTCCAGGGATTCAGATCGTATTTGCGATCGAGTCCATAGGCGGAGGTATCCTGCGAGATCACCAAGAGCTCGCGCACCCCCGCATCGAGCAGCTTCTCCGCCTCGCGCAGCACCGCATGCGCCGGGCGCGAGACCAGCTTGCCGCGCATGTCGGGGATGATGCAGAACTTGCAGGCGTGGTTGCAGCCCTCGGAAATCTTCAGGTAGCTGAAGTGCCGTGGCGTCAGCTTCACGCCGGTGGCGGGCAGCAGATCGACGAACGGATCGGGCGCGGGCGGCACCGCGCCATGCACCGCATCCAGAACCTGTTCGTATTGCTGCGGGCCGGTCACCGCCAGCACCTTCGGATGCGCCCCGGTGATGAATTCGGGCTCGGCGCCGAGGCAGCCGGTCACGATCACCTTGCCGTTTTCCTTCAGTGCCTCGCCGATCGCTTCCAGGCTCTCGGCCTTGGCGCTGTCGAGGAAGCCGCAGGTGTTCACGATCACCGCCTCGGCGCCCTTGTAATCCGGGCTGATCGCATAGCCCTCGGCGCGCAGGCGCGTCAGGATCCGCTCGCTGTCCACCAGTGCCTTGGGGCAGCCGAGGCTGACCATCCCGATCGTCGGCTGGCCGGGGCGGGGGGCGGCGTCGAACCGCGGCAGCGGCGCGAGGTCGGGGCGCAGGTTCGGGGGGTTCTGGCTCATCGGGCGGGCTTTCGGCGGGCGGGTGGCGGGAATGCGAAGGCGGGCCCTGCGGCCCGCCCGGTCGTCGTTGCTGTGCTGCGGGCCTCAGCGGCGCCGGTCGCGCCGCGCGCTCATCGGCTGGAAGGCGACCGAGACATGGGCCTCGCAATAGGGCTTGCCGGCCTGGCTCGGCAGGCCGCAGAAGTAGAAATGATCCGTCGCCGGGTCGCCGATCGGCCATTTGCAGGTGCGCTCGGTCAGCTCCATCAGGCCGATCTTGCGCGAGCGTTTCTCCACCTCGCGCACCGAGGCGAGCGTTTCCGGGCTGATTTCGTTCAGCGAGGGCTGCGGCGGCAGCGGCTGGCCCGCAGGCACGATCGGCTTGCGCATCATCGGCGTCACGTTGGTCTCGGGGCGGGCGGCCGCAGGCGCGGGCTGCGGCGCCGGGCGCACGGGCGCGGGCTCCGGCCGGGCGGCGGCGGTGGGCTGCGGCGCCGGGCGCACCACTTCGGGCTCCGGGGTCACATCCTCGATCACCGGCTTCGCGGCGGCCGCAGGCGCATGCGGGGCGGCCGGCGCCGGGGCCGCGGGCGCGCCCTCGATCCGGTTCGACAGGCCGAGCCGGTGCACCTTGCCGATCACGGCATTGCGCGTCACACCACCCAGCTCCTTGGCGATCTGGCTGGCGGACTGACCCTCTGTCCACATCTTCTTCAGAAGCTCGACGCGTTCATCGGTCCAGGACATCGGCACCCTTTCGTCATGCAGGTCGGGGCGGGCAACGGCGCGATGGCGGGCGGCCCCGGGGGAGGTTCTTCCCATTCTAGTGGGGACGTGACGAGATACAAGCGCCGCCCCGGGATTTCAAGGCCTGCGCGCGCTCAGAGGAAGCTTTGCGGGTCGATGTCGATCGCGAGGCGCACGGAATTGGGCAGTTTGACCCGCCGGACCCAGGCGCGGATGGCAGGCTGCAGGGGTGCGGCCTTGTCGGCCTTGATCAGCAGCCGCACCCGATGGCGGCCGCGCACGCGCGCAATCGGGGCCGGGGCAGGGCCAAAGAGCTGCGCCCCCACCTTCGCCAGCGGCTGCGCGCGCCGGGCGAGCTCGTTGCCAATCTCGAACAGCGGCGCGACCTCCGGGCCCGACAGGATGATCCCCGCCATCCGGCCGAAGGGCGGCACGCCCGCCGCGCGGCGGGCCTCGGCCTCGGCGCGCCAGAAGGCCTCCTCGTCGCCGCCCAGAATGGCGCGGATCACCGGATGCTCGGGCTGGAAGGTCTGCAGCAGCGCCACCCCGGGCCGCTCCGCCCGGCCCGCCCGGCCCGCCACCTGGCGCATCAGCTGGAAGGTGCGCTCCGCCGCGCGCAGGTCGGACCCTTGCAGGCCCAGATCGGCGTCGATCACGCCGACCAGCGTCAGGCGCGGGAAATTGTGCCCCTTGGCCACGATCTGCGTGCCGATGATGATGTCGGCGCCGCCCCCGGCGATATCGACGATGGCCTCCTTCAGCGCCCGCGCCGAGCCGAACAGATCGGAGGACAGCACCGAGACCCGCGCGCCCGGAAACCGCTCCTTCACCTCTTCGGCCAGCCGCTCCACCCCCGGGCCGACGGGGGCGAGCTTGCCCTCCACCCCGCAGGCGGGGCAAACGGTGGGAATGGGCTTCGTCTCGCCGCACTGGTGGCAGACGAGGCGGTTCTGGAACCGGTGCTCCACCATCCGCGCGTCGCAATGGTCGCAGCCGATCTGATGGCCGCAGGCGCGGCAGATCGTCACCGGGGCATAGCCGCGCCGGTTCAGAAACAGCATCGCCTGTTCGCCCGCCATCAGCCGCCCCTGCACCGCGCCCACCAGCGTGGGCGAGATCCAGTGCACCGGCTCGATCCGCTCCTCGCGCATGTCGATCGCGCGCATCTCGGGCAGGTCGGAGACCCCGAACCGGGCCTTCAGCTCCAGCCGCGCATATTTGCCGCTTTCAGCGTTCACCCAGGTTTCGAGGCTCGGTGTGGCCGAGGCCAGCACCACCTGCGCCGCGCAGAAGGAGGCGCGCAGCACCGCCATGTCGCGGGCGTTGTAGATCACGCCCTCCTCCTGCTTGTAGGAGCTGTCGTGTTCCTCATCGACGACGATCAGCCCGAGGTCGCGGAACGGCAGGAACAGCGCCGAGCGCGCCCCGATCACCATCTGCGCGCCGCCCTCGGCCACCATTTTCCACAGCCGGCGGCGCTCGGACTGGGTCGCGCCCGAATGCCATTCGCCGGGGCGCGCGCCGAAGCGGGCCTCCACGCGGGCGAGGAATTCCGTCGTCAGCGCGATTTCGGGCAAGAGCACCAGCGCCTGCCGCCCGCGGCGCAGGCATTCGGCGACCGCCTCCAGATAGACCTCGGTCTTGCCCGAGCCCGTCACCCCCTTCAGCAGCGTGACCCCGAAGCCTTCGCCCGCGCGCAGCGCCGCCGCCGCCGCCGCCTGATCGTCCGAGAGCGCCTTGCCGGGGCGATCGGGGTCCAGCCGCGGGAAGGGCAGGTCGCGCGGCTCCTCCAGCTCCAGCACGGCGCCGGCCTTCACCAGCCCCTTCACCACCTGCGGCGTCACCCCGGCCATCTCGGCCAGCTCGCCCAGATAGAGCCCGTCCTGCCCCTGCAGCACCTCCAGCACCTTCTCGCGCGCTTCCGTCATACGGCCCGGGTCGCGCCCGGCCAGGCGGTAGACCTTGCGCGCGCCCGGCGCATCGAACAGCCCCGGCGTGCGGGTCGCAAGGCGCAGCATTGCGGGCAGCGAGGTCATCGTATAAGCGCCCATCCGCAGCAGGAACTGCTGCAGTTCCTCGCGCATCGGCGGTACATCGAGCACGCGGGCAACCGTGCGCAGCCTGCCCGCATCGAAGCTGCCATCGCCCGGGCCCCAGACCACGCCCAGCACCCGGCGCGGGCCCAGAGGCACCTCGACGAAGGCGCCGGCCGCGCAGCCGCCCTCGGGCGCGAGGTAATCCAGCGGCCGCCCGATCGGCTTCGCCGTCAGCACCGCGATACGCCCGCCTGCCGGATACCAGCCCTGCTCAGCCATGGATCCGCCCTAGGCACCCGGTGCGGTTTGCGCTATCAGCGGGGCAAGATCCATTCAGGAGGCTGACCATGAAATTCTTCGTCGATACCGCCGATGTCGCCGCGATCAAGGAACTCAATGACCTTGGCATGGTGGATGGCGTCACCACCAACCCGTCGCTGATCCTGAAATCGGGCCGCGACATTGTGGAAGTCACCAAGGAGATCTGTGACATGGTCTCCGGGCCGGTCTCGGCCGAGGTCGTCGCGACCGAAGCCAAGGACATGATCGCCGAAGGTCTGAAGCTGGCCAAGATCGCCCCCAATATCGCGATCAAGGTGCCGCTGACCTGGGCCGGGCTGACCGCCTGCAAGGCTTTCGCATCCGAGGGCCATATGGTCAATGTCACGCTGTGCTTCTCGGCCGCGCAGGCGATCCTGGCCGCGAAGGCGGGGGCCGCGTTCATCAGCCCGTTCATCGGGCGGCTCGATGACATCAACCTCGACGGGATCCAGCTGATCGAAGACATCCGCACGATCTACGACAATTACGATTTCCGCACCGAAATCCTCGCCGCCTCGATCCGCACCGTCAACCACATCACCGATGTGGCCCGGATCGGCGCCGACGTGATCACCGCGCCGCCCTCGGTCATCAAGGCGATGGCGAACCATGTGCTCACCGACAAGGGGCTCGACCAGTTCCTGAAGGACTGGGCCAAGACCGGCCAGAAGATCGTCTGACATGATTGTGGCCCGCGGGCGACCCCGCGGGCCATAAATCCGCGCAATTCGAAATATCCATGCAAAATTTACCGGATCTGTGTCAGCCTCGGCAAAAATCCCGGTGAGGCAGACACAATGAACGACATGGGACTGGCAGAGCAGATGCGCGAGAAGATCATGGCGGACCCCGAGGTGATCCTCGGCGACCATGATCTGATGCGGGCCCTGATTACTGCGACGCAAAAGGCGATGGGCGAGAATGTGATCGACCTGCGCGGCGTCGCGATGGAGCGGCTGGAGCGCCGGCTGGACCGCCTCGAAGATACCCACCGCACCGTGATCGCCGCCGCCTATGAAAACCTGGCCGGCACGAACCAGATCCACCGCGCGATCCTGCGAATGCTCGAGGCGCTGGATTTCGAGAGCTTCATGCGGCTGCTCTCGGCCGATATCGCCGATATCCTGCGCGTCGATTCGGTGCGCCTCGTGCTGGAAACGAAGCAGGGCACGCGCGATGCGGCGCTCGCGCGGCTGGGGGATGCGCTGGTCGTGGCCGGGCCCGGCTTCGTCACCGAATACATGCGCGGCGCGCATGGGCGCCCGGCGCGCCCGGTGGTGCTGCGCCGCACCCATGCCGATTCCGTGGCCGTGTTCGGCCCTGCGGCGGACTGGATCCGGTCGGAGGCGCTGATGCGGCTCGACCTCGGCGAGGGGCGGCTGCCCGGGATGCTGGTGCTGGGCGCCGAGGATGCGGATCAGTTCCGGCCTTCGCAGGGGACAGATCTCCTTGGCTTCTTCGCCGGGGCGTTCGAGCGGACGATGCGGCGGTGGCTGGCGCTGGCCTGACGGGCGTATCGCCCGCGGTGGGCGATGCGCTCCTGCGCTGGTGCGACCATCTGCGCGCGCTGGAGGGCGTTTCCGAGCATACGCTCACCGCCTACCGGAGCGACGTCGCGGGCTTTCTGGGTTTCCAGCACCAGCATCTGGGCGACAGCCTCGGGCTTTCGCGTCTGGCGCAGGTGGCGCCCGCCGATATGCGCGCCTGGATGGCCCATGAGCGGGGCAGGGGCCTTGGAGCCCGGTCGCTGGCGCGGGCGCTGTCATCGGTCAAAGCCTTCTTCCGCTGGCTCGCGGATCGCGAAGGGTTCGATGCGACCCATGTGCTCGCGACCCGTGCGCCGAAATTCGAGCGTAAGCTGCCACGCCCCCTGAGCGAGGAGGGGGCGCAGCAGGTGATCGCCCAGGTCGACCTGCAGGCGATGGAACCCTGGATCGCGGCGCGGGATGCGGCTGTGGTCACGCTGATGTATGCCTGCGGGCTGCGGATTTCGGAGGCGCTCGGCCTTACCGGCGCCGATCTGCCGCTGCCGGAATCGCTGCGCATCCGCGGCAAGGGCGGCAAGGAGCGTATGGTGCCGGTGCTGCCCGTGGCGCGCGAGGCGGTGGCCGAATATGTACGGCTCTGCCCCTGGGCGCCGGAGCCCGCGGCGGCGCTGTTTCGCGGCGCGCGCGGCGGCGCGCTCAATGGGCGGCTGGTCGCGCTGGCGATGGAGCGCGCGCGCAGCGCGCTCGGCCTGCCCGCGACGGCGACGCCGCATGCGCTGCGCCACAGCTTCGCGACTCATCTGCTCGCGGCCGGGGGCGATCTGCGGGCGATTCAGGAGCTTCTGGGCCATGCCAGCCTGTCGACCACACAGATCTATACCGCCGTCGACAGCGCCCGCCTGATGGAGGTCTACAACGCCGCCCATCCCCGCGCCTGAACGGCGCCGCGCCTTGCGCCCCCGCGCGCTTTGGGGCAGAGAGGGGCATGGATATTCGCTTCAAAGCTCTTTCGGTTCACCTCCTCACTGCGACCGGCGCAGTGCTGTCGATGCTGGCGATGCTGGCGGCCGTCGAGGAAAAATGGGCGCTGATGTTCCTGTGGCTGGTGGTCGCGCTGGTGGTGGATGGCGTGGATGGCCCGCTCGCGCGGCGCTACGATACCAAGCACAACTGGCCGACCTATGACGGCGTCCTGATGGACCTGATCGTCGATTACCTGACCTATGTCTTCATCCCGGCCTATGCGCTGTTCAAATCGGGCCTGCTGCCGGGCTGGACGGGTTGGCTCGCGATCATCGCGATCACCTATGCAAGCGTCATCTATTTTGCCGATACGCGCATGAAAACGAAGGACAATTCCTTCTCCGGCTTTCCTGCCTGCTGGAACATGGTGGTTCTGGTGATGTTTGCGCTGCAGCCCGGCTACTGGACGATCCTCGGTGTGGTTCTGGCGCTGTCCGTCGCGATGTTCTTCCCGCTGAAATTCATCCACCCGACGCGGACGATGCGCTGGCGCTGGCTGTCGCTGCCGGTGGCGCTGGCCTGGACGATCTTTGCCGCCTGGGCCGCCTGGCTCGATTTCGCCGAAGGGCATATCGCGCATTGGGGCCTGGTGGTGACGTCGATCTACCTGATGGTGGTGGGCATCGTGCAGCAGCTCGTGCCTGAGCGCGCGCGGCCCTGAAGCGGCCGGTCAAGGCGCTTGCCGCGCGCGAGTGCCTTGCCTATAACGCGCCGCATGACCCGGTGTGCTCATATCCATCGAATTACCGGCCCGGCGCTCTGACGCGTCAGGGTGGCCGGGAGATGTGAGCCGTTCCATGGGCGCGGGATGCGCCCGTTTCCACAGGACATTCCGATGAGCACTGACGCCACCGTCGATTACCGCGATACCGTATTTCTGCCCGAAACCGAGTTCCCGATGCGCGCGGGCCTGCCGCAGCGCGAGCCCGACTGGCTCGCCCGCTGGGAGCGGCTCGACGTTTATGGCCAGCTGCGCGCCAGGGGCGCCACGCGCGCGCCCTTCGTGCTGCACGACGGCCCGCCCTATGCCAACGGCCATCTGCACATCGGCCATGCGCTGAACAAGACGATCAAGGACATCATCGTGCGCTCGCATCAGATGATGGGCCATGACAGCCGCTATGTGCCGGGCTGGGATTGCCACGGCCTGCCGATCGAATGGAAGATCGAGGAGCAATACCGCGCCAAGGGCCTGAACAAGGACGAGGTGGATGTGGTGGCGTTCCGCCAGGAATGCCGCGCCTTTGCCGAGAGCTGGGTGAACATCCAGCGCGAGGAATTCAAGCGCCTCGGAGTCACCGGCAACTGGGACGACCCCTACCTGACCATGGATTTCCACGCCGAGGCGGTAATCGCCGAGGAATTCATGAAGTTCCTGATGAACGGCACGCTCTATCAGGGCTCGAAGCCGGTGATGTGGTCCCCGGTGGAGAAGACCGCGCTGGCCGAGGCCGAGGTCGAGTATCACGACCACACCAGCCACACGATCTGGGTTCGGTTCAAGGTCGTAAAGGCCCCGTCGAACGTCGTGGCCATCCCTGACGGGGCGCCTGGCGCCTCGCGAGAGACAAATAGCGGCCTGCTGAAGGGGGCTTCGGTCGTCATCTGGACCACAACCCCTTGGACGATCCCGCAGAACCGCGCTGTGGCCTATGGCCCGGGCATTGCCTATGGCGCCTATCGGGTGGATGCGGTGGAGGAGAAATCCACCGCCGTGGCCGGCGAGGTGCTGATCCTCGCCGATGCGCTGGCCGAGAGTGTGAAGGCCGCGGCAAAAATCGCGGGCTGGACCCGCTTGCGGGATGTGGCTCCTGATGAGCTTGGGGAGCTGGTCCTTGCTCATCCGTACAGGGGGCTGGTCGAGGGCTCCGAGGACGATGGCAACAACTGGAATTTCGCTGTGCCGCTCCTGCCCGGCGATCACGTCACCGAAGATGCCGGGACGGGCTTCGTGCACACCGCGCCCTCGCATGGCGACGACGACTATCAGATGGGCCTGAAATACAAGCTGCCGATGACCTACAACGTCGAGGCGGATGGCAGCTACCGCAAGGATCTGCCGCTGTTCGGGGGCGAGGCGATCCTCGACCAGAATGGCAAGGAGGGCCCGGCCAATGTCTCCAATATCAAGCAGCTGGCCTATGCCGGCGCGCTGCTCGCGAAGGGCAAGATCAAACACAGCTATCCGCACAGCTGGCGCTCGAAGGCGCCGGTGATCTATCGCAACACGCCGCAATGGTTCGCCGCGATCGATTTCGAGCTGCATGACGGTATGGGGGAGTATGGCGATACGATCCGCAAGCGGGCGCTGAAGTCGATCGAGGAGCTGGTGAAATTCACCCCTGTTTCCGGCCGCAACCGCCTGCATGCGATGATCGAGAACCGCCCCGATTGGGTGCTGAGCCGTCAGCGCGCCTGGGGCGTGCCGCTCACCTGCTTCACGAAAAAGGGCGCGCGCCCGACAGATCCGGATTTCCTGCTGCGCAATGCCGAGGTGAATGCCCGGATCAAGGCCGCTTTCGAGCGGGACGGCGCCGATGTCTGGTATGTGCAAGGATTCAAGGAAAGTGTGCTCTCCGGTATCGTCGATCCGTCGGATTATGAACAGGTGTTCGATGTGCTCGATGTCTGGTTCGACAGCGGATCGACCCACGCTTTCGTGCTGCGCGACCGGGCCGATGGCACCGCGGACGGCATCGCGGACGTTTACCTCGAAGGCACCGACCAGCACCGCGGCTGGTTCCATTCCTCGCTGCTGCAGGGCTGTGCGACCAAGGGCCGCGCACCCTATCGCAACGTGGTGACGCATGGCTTCACGCTGGACGAGAAGGGCATGAAAATGTCCAAGTCGCTCGGCAATACCATCGTGCCGGCCGAAGTGATCAAGCAATATGGCGCCGACATCCTGCGCCTGTGGGTGGCACAGACGGATTACACCGCCGATCAGCGCATCGGGCCGGAAATCCTGAAGGGCACCGCCGACAGCTATCGCCGTCTGCGCAATACGCTGCGCTTCATGCTGGGCGCGCTTGCAGGCTTCACTGAGGCCGAGCGCCTGAGGCCCGCCGAAATGCCGGAGCTGGAACGCTGGGTCCTGCACCGTCTGGCGGAGCTCGATGCCCAGGTTCGCGCGGATTATCGCGGCTTCAATTTCTCGGGCGTGTTCCAGACGCTGTTCAACTTCTGTACCGTGGATCTTTCCGCCTTCTGGTTCGATGTGCGCAAGGACGCGCTCTATTGCGATGCGCCGGGCGGCCTGCGCCGCCGTGCCGCGCGCACGGTGCTGGACCTGCTGTTCCACCGCCTGACCACCTGGCTGGCGCCGATCCTGCCGTTCACGATGGAAGACGTCTGGCTCAGCCGGTTCCCGTCGGAAGACGGCTCGGTGCATCTGCAGGACTTCGCGGAAACGCCGGATGCCTGGCGCGATGCCGCCCTGGCCGCGAAATGGGAGGGCATCCGCCGCGCCCGCCGCGCCGTCACCGCGGCCCTCGAAGTGCAGCGCACGGCGAAGGTCATCGGTGCCTCGCTGGAAGCGGCGCCTGTTGTCCATGTCGAGGATCCGGCTCTGGCCGGTGCTCTCGCTGCGGCAGATTTCGCCGATCTGTGCATCACCTCGGATCTCACGGTGACCACGGATCCGGCACCCGCCGATGCCTTCCGTCTGGCCGAGGTGCCGGGCGTTGCGGTTGTATTCGTTCGTGCCGATGGCGAGAAATGCGAGCGCTGCTGGAAAATCCTGCCCGACGTCGGCAGCCACAAGCACGCGCATACCTGTGCCCGCTGCGACGCGGTCCTCGGCTGAGAGCCCATGCAATGCCGTAAAAGGGCGCCACGCTGGCGCCCTTTTTCCTTTTGGTAAGCTTCACCCCGCCCCCGCTTTCGCCTAGGGTGGCGCCAAACCGGGGGCTGACCATGACTGAAACCGAGACCCTGACGCCCGCAGACGTCACCCGAATGTTCACCCGGGCGGGGGGCGATTACCTCTTTGCCCGTTGGGGGCGGCCGATCGTGCCGGTGGTGTTCGGGGTGGATGCGGCCACGCTCGCGACGGTGAAGGGCGCGGTGGAAGCGGTGGTCGCGCTGGCGGGCCACAAGATGGCCGAGACGGATCCGGAGCTCGGCGCGAACCTGATGATCTTCTTCTTCCGCGACTGGCAGGAGCTGCTGGAGGTGCCGAACCTCGATCAGCTGATCGACGGCCTCGCGGATATCGTCGCCCGGCTCGATGATCAGGGCGCCAACCAGTACCGCGCCTTCCGCTTCGATGCCGATGGCGCGATCCGCGCCTGCTTCGCCTTCATCCGCATGGATCCCGCGCTGGACGAGGCCCCGGCCGAGACGATCGCGCTGTCGCTTGCGACGCAGGTGATCCTGCTCTGGGGGGAGGCGGCGTTCGATGCGCATCCGCCGCTCGCACAGATGCGCGGGGTCACGGTGCTGCGCCCCGGCATTGCGGGGCTGATCCGCGCAGCCTACGATCCGGTCCTGCCCGCCTGCGCGCAGGACCCGAGCCATGCTCTCCGCCTGGCCGCGAGGATCGGATGAGCCACAGCTTCGCCCTCCGCGTCTATTACGAGGACACCGACCTCGCCGGCATCGTCTATTACGCGAACTACCTGAAGTTCATCGAACGCGGGCGCAGCGAATGGGTGCGCGCGCTTGGCGTGGATCAGGTGGCACTGAAGCGCGACCATGGCATCGTTTTTGCCGTGCGCCGGGTGGAGGCGGATTACCTGCGCCCGGCGAAATTCGACGATACGCTCGAGGTCCGGACGGAGCTGATCTCCGCGACCGGGGCGCGGATCGTGCTGGATCAGCTGGTGCTGCGCGATGGCGAGCGGCTGTTTGCGGCCACGGTGACGCTCGTTTGCCTCAATGATGCCGGCGCACCGGCGCGTTTGCCCGCGGATGTGCGCCACCGTCTTGCGCCGCCCGTGCACTGATCGCACACTGCCTTGGGAGCCGGTGGCAGGCATGTGCCTGCCGCATGGCGGCGTTCATCCGCGCGTGATGACGCAGTTGTTATGGCGTTCCCCCTGATCCTCGGATAGAATCGGCGTAAAGGAACCGCGAAGACGGTTTCATCAGAGCAGTGAACGCCCAAGGCACCTAAATGGACCAGCAAACCCTCGCACATGCGCAGGAGATTGATTTCTCCTTGCTCGCGCTTTTCCTGCGCGCTTCGATCACCGTGAAACTGGTGATGCTCGCGCTGACCCTCGCCAGCTTCTGGTCGTGGTCGATCATCATCCGGAAGTTCATCACCTTCCGCGCCGCGCGCTCGGAAGGTGCGGCCTTCGATCAGGCTTTCTGGTCTGGCGAGCCGCTCGATGAGCTTTTCGATCAGATCGGCCCGACGCCTTCCGGCGCAAGCCAGCGCATCTTTGCTGCCGGCATGCTGGAATGGCGCCGCAGCCACCGCCAGGATGGCGAGCTGATCGCCGGGGCGCAGGCGCGGATCGACCGCTCGATGGATATCGCCATCGCCAAGGAGGGCGAGCATCTGAACTCGGGGCTGAGCTTCCTCGCCACCGTCGGCTCGACGGCGCCCTTCGTCGGCCTGTTCGGGACGGTCTGGGGGATCAAGGTCGCCTTTGAGGAAATCGCGATCTCGCAGAACACCTCGCTCGCGGTCGTGGCGCCCGGGATTTCGGAGGCGCTCGTCGCCACCGCGATCGGTCTTGTCGCCGCAATTCCGGCCGTCATCTTCTACAACAAGCTGTCAGGCGATGCGGACAAGATCACCGCGGGCTACGAGGCCTTCGCCGACGAATTCTCCACGATCCTTTCGCGCCAGCTGGACGCCTGAGCGATGGGCGCGGGGGTGATGAAGAAGGCGGGCGGGGGCAGTGGCCGCCGCCGTCGCGGGGGCAAGGGCCGCCATGGTGTGATGGCGGAGATCAACGTCACGCCGATGGTCGACGTGATGCTGGTGCTGCTGATCATCTTCATGGTCGCCGCGCCGATGATGACCGTGGGCGTGCCGCTGGAGCTGCCGAAGACCGCGGCCAAGGCCGTGCCCACCGAACAGGAAGAGCCGCTGACGATCTCGCTGCAGAAGGACGGGACCGTGTCGCTGATGAATACCCCGGTCGAGGAGGCGGCGCTGGTCGAGCAGCTGCGCGCTGTTGCGGCCGAGCGGACCTCCGACAAGATCTACCTGCGCGCCGATGGGGGCATCGAATATGCCCATGTGGTGCAGGTGATGGGGGCGCTGAACGCGGGCGGCTTCACGAATATCGTGCTGGTGACCGACACCGGCGGGCCGCAGCTGACGGGGAAGGCTCCCAAAGGGAACTGATCCGCCATGAGCATGGACAGGGCAGAGAAGACCGGCAATATCGTTTCGGCGGGGCTCCACATCGTGGTGATCCTCTGGGCGATCGTCGGCAGTGAATGGTTCCCGACCAAGCCCGCGGAGCCGGTGAAAATGACCGAGGTCGCGGTGATCTCGCAGGCGGATTTCGAGGCCTTGCAGGCCGCGGCCGGGGGCGAGGACACGGTTGCCAAGGGCGAGGCCGCACCCGAGGCCCCGGCTGGCGGCGCACCTGCCGCGGCCGAGCCCGAAGCCGCGCCGCCCGAGGCGGCTCCGGAGGAGGCTACGGCCGAAGCGGCGCCGCCGCCCGCGGCCGCGCCCTCGGCCCCGCCGCCGCCCGCCGCGAAGCCGGAGCCGAAGCCCGACCTGTCGGCCGTGGCCACGCCAACGCCAAAGGCGGAGGTAACGGAAATTCCGCCCTCGATGCTGCCGCCGGTGGAGCGGCCGCAGGATACCGCCTCGCCCGATTTCTCGCCGCGCCCGAAGGAGCGCCCTGCGCCCCGCGTGGCGCCGGTTCCTGCGCCCGCGCCGGAGCCAGATACGCAGGTCGCGAAGGCCGATACCCCGCCTGAGAAGACCGAAGAGGCGAAGAAACCCGAGCCGGTGGAGAAGCCGAAGGACGCGGCCGCACGCCCGGAGGCCACCTCGCAGCCGACGCCGGAGCCCGAGCAGGAGCCGGAAAAGACCTCGGCGCCGAGCACGCAACAACGCCCGAAGAACCGGCCCAACAAGCCGGTCGACGCGGAGCCGACGGATGACAATGCCGAAGAGCTGAAGATCGCGGCGGCGGAGAAGGCGGCGAAGGAGAAGGCTGCGGCCGATGCCAAGGCTGCCGCCGACAAGGCCGCGAAGGAAAAGGCCGCAGCGGATGCCAAGGCCGCCGCCGACAAGGCAGCGAAGGCGAAAGCGGCGGCCGATGCCAAGGCTGCCGCCGACAAGGCCGCCAAGGCTGCTGCCGCGAAGGCCGCGGCGGACAAGGCGAAGGCGGGCTCCGGCTCGGGCATCAACGACGCCCTGGCCGAGGCCATGGGCGCCGAAACCGGGACCGGCAAGGGCCAGGGCGCGGGCTCGGGCGGGCTCGGCATCGCCAAGAACGGCCCGCCGGTGACCGCGGGTGAGAAGGAAGCGCTGATCGTCGATGTGAAGGCCTGCTGGAACGTCGGGGCGCTCAGCTCCGAGGCGATGCGGACCACGGTGACGGTGCTCGTCAACATGAACCAGGACGGCAAGCCGGACACGAAAACGATCAAGATGGCGAGCTCTTCGGGCGGCTCGGATGCGGCGGCGAAGCAGGCCTTCGAGGCGGCGCGGCGCGCGATCATCCGCTGCGGCTCCGATGGCTTCCCGCTGCCGAAGGAGAAATACGGCTGGTGGCAGCAGATCGAGATCGTGTTCGACCCGAACAAGATGAGGATGAAGTGACGCAAAGGACTCAGTCCTGCGAAATCGCTTCACCTCGACGCCTTGTGATGTTGCTTGCGGGGCATTTTGGATAGAACGGGCCGGAGCCCAAGAGGGATATTGTGATGTTCCGTTTTGCACTTGCCGCCGTCGCGGCGCTGATGATCGGGCCGGGCGTGGTGCACGCCCAGCAGGGCCCGCTGCATATCGAGATCGACGACGGTGTGGTCGAGCCGATGCCCTATGCCATGCCGGTCTTCATCGATGAAGGCGGGGCGGGGGAGGCTGCGGCGAACCTGACCAAGGTGATCAATTCGGATCTGGAGGGCTCGGGCCTGTTCCGGCGGATCCAGGACGGCGCCTATATCCAGAAATTCGGCTCCTTCAACACCCCGGTCAGCTTCAAGGACTGGCAGGCGATCAACGCGCAGGCGCTGGTCGTGGGCGGGGTGTCGAACCAGGGCGGCAAGCTGGTGGTGAAGTTCCGTCTGTTCGACGTCTATGCCGGGCAGGAGCTGGGCGCGGGCCAGCAGCTGGCAGGCTCCGCCGCGAACTGGCGTCGGCTGGCGCATAAGGTCGCGGATGTGATCTATAGCCGGATCACCGGCGAGGGCGGCTATTTCGACAGCCGCGTGGTGTTCGTCTCCGAAGCCGGGCCGAAGAACGCGCGCCAGAAGCGGCTCGCCGTGATGGACTATGACGGCGCCAATGTGAACTACCTGACCGACAGCTCCACCATCGTGCTGGCGCCGCGGTTCTCGCCCACCGGAGACCGGGTGCTCTACACCACCTTCGAGACAGGTTTCCCCCGGATCAAGCTCATGAACGTGGGCAATGCCTCGGGGCAGCTTCTGCCCGAAACCCCCGGAACGATGGCCTTTTCGCCGCGCTTCGCGCCGAATGGCGGCTCGATCGTGTTCTCGCTCGAACAGAGCGGCAATACGGACCTGTACAAGGCGGGCGTGAACGGCGGCTCGCCGCAACGGCTGACGAACAGCCCCGCGATCGACACCGCGCCCTCCTTCAGCCCGGATGGCTCGCGCATCGTGTTCGAGAGCGATCGCTCCGGCGGCCAGCAGATCTACATCATGTCGGCCTCGGGCGGCGAGCCGGTGCGCATCTCCTATGGCGATGGCCGCTACGGCACGCCGGTCTGGTCTCCGCGCGGCGATCTGATTGCCTTCACCAAACAATCGGGCGGGCGCTTCTTCATCGGTGTGATGCGCACGGATGGCTCGGAGGAGCGGCTGCTGACCGCCTCCTACCTGGACGAAGGCCCGACCTGGTCTCCGAACGGCCGGGTGATCATGTTCACCCGCGAGGCGCCGGGCGCCGGCGGCGGCGCGCAGCTCTACAGCGTGGATATCTTCGGGCGCAACCTGAAGAAGGTCGGCAATCCGGGCGGGGCATCGGACCCGTCCTGGGGGCCGCTGCTTCCCTGATTCACACCGGATTCTTCATCTGATAACGTCAGCCCCGAAGGGCAGAAACAAAAGGCGGAAACGACATGAACTTCGCATCCAAGGCAGCACTGGCGCTGGCACTCCTCGGCCTCGCGGCCTGTAACAACCCCGACAAATACGGCAACGGCGTGGACGATCCCGGCGGCGCCTACGGCTCGGGCCAATATGGCGCGGGCGGCGCGGGCGGCGTTGCCATGGGCAATATCAACGACCCGAACTCGCCGGCCTATTTCAACGCCAAGGTGGGTGACATGGTCCACTTCGTGGTCGACCAGTCCACGCTCTCCGACGAGGCACGCCAGATCCTCTCCGGCCAGGCGCAATGGCTGAACAGCCATCCGCAATATTCGGCGATCATCGAAGGCCATGCCGACGAACAGGGCACCCGCGAATACAACCTCGCGCTTGGCGCCCGCCGCGCGACCGCGGTGCAGGAATACCTGGTCTCGCAGGGCATTTCCGGCAGCCGTCTGCGCACCGTCTCCTACGGCAAGGAACGCCCGCTCGCGACCTGCGCCTCGGAATCGTGCTTCTCGCAAAACCGGCGCGCGGTCACGGTGATCTCGCTCGGCGCGGGGAGCTAAGCGATGCGGCGGGTTCTGCTGGGGGCGGCGATGGCGCTGGCGCTGGCAGCGCCCGCCTTCGCCCAGGACAAGGAGACGCTGGCCGATATCCGCAAGGAGCTCGGCCAGCTGTCGTCGCAGTTGCAATCCCTGCGCTCGGAGCTGGTGGCTTCGGGCGCTAAGGGCATGCAGGCCGCCGGGGGCGCCAGCGCGCTCCAGCGGATGGATACGATGGAAGCCTCGATCTCGCGGCTGACCTCGCGCACGGAGGATCTGTCGAACCGGATCGACCGTGTGGTGAAGGACGGCACCAACCGGATCGGCGACCTGGAATTCCGGGTGTGCGAGCTGGAAGAGGGCTGCGATCCGGGCTCCGTCGGGAATGCGGCGCCGATCGGCGGCGCGGCTCCGAAAAGCACGGCCTCCGCGCTCACCGCGCCTGCGCCGAATGTGACCAATGCGCCGAAAGGCGATCTGACCGTGAACGAGCAAGCAGATTTCGACCGGGCCAAGGAGGTGCTCGGTCAAGGTGACTTTCGCGGCGCCGCGGACCTCTTTAAGACCTTTGCCCAAACCTACCCGGGCGGTCCGCTGACGGCGGAAGCGGCCTATATGTCCGGGGATTCGCTCAGCAAGGCAGGCGATGTGCCGGGTGCTGCGCGGGCCTGGCTCGACGCCTTCTCGGCCGATCCGGAAGGCCCGCGCGCGGCCGACAACCTGTTCGAGCTCGGGCGTTCGCTCTCCACGCTCGGGCAGAAGGCCGAATCCTGCACCACTTTGCGCGAGGTGGCGGCCCGATTCCCGAGCAGCCAGGCCGCGGGCCGTGTGCCTGCCACGCTGAGCCAGCAGGGATGCCAGTAGACCTCGGAGCGATCCTGACCGAAGCCCTTGGCCCCGATGCGCCCCGCCGCGTCGGGGTTGCGCTCTCGGGGGGCGGCGATTCGGTGGCGCTGCTGCATGCGGCGCGGACTGCGGGCTTCGCGGTGGAGGCGGCGACGGTGGATCATGGCCTGCGCCCGGAATCGGCGGCGGAGGCTGCGGCGGTGGGGCGGGCCTGTGCGGCGCTTGGCGTACCGCATACAGTGCTGCGGTGGGCCGAGGCGCCGCGGGGCAATGTGATGGATGCCGCGCGCCGCGCGCGCCTGCGCCTGATCGGCGCCTGGGCGCGGGAGCGTGGCATTGGCATGGTGTTGCTCGGCCATACCGCGGATGACCAGGCCGAGACCTTTCTGATGCGGATTGCGCGCGAGGCCGGGCTCGAAGGGCTGAGCGGCATGCGCACACGGTTCGCGGCCGAAGGGGTGATGTGGTGCAGGCCCCTGCTCGGGGTTGAGCGCGGGGCGCTGCGCGGCTGGCTGCGGGAGCGGGGAATCGGCTGGATCGACGATCCGAGCAACGAGAACGCGCGGTTCGGCCGGGTGCGCGCGCGCCGCGCCATGGCAGGGCTTCGCCCGGCCGGGGTGACGCCCGCGGCGGTGGGCGCCGTGACCGGGCATCTGGCGGCGGCGAATGCGGCGCTGGAGCGCATGCTGCGCGATTGGGCCGGGCCGCATGTGGCGGTGCGGGAGGCCGAGATCCGGATCGCGGCGGCGCCCTTCGCCGCGCTCGATCCGGAATTGCGGCGCAGGCTAGTGAACGCGGCGCTGATCTGGGTCGCCTGCGCGGACTATCCGCCGCGGGCGGCGCAGCTCGCCGGGCTCCTGGGGCAGATGCGCGATGCGACGCTGCACGGATGCCGGCTGCGCCTGTCGGGGGGGGAGATCATCATTGCCCGCGAATTGCGCGCGGTGGCCGGGCTGCGCCTGCCCGTCGGCGCGGTCTGGGACGGCTGGCGGACCGAGGGGCCCGCGGCCGAGGTGGCGCCGCTTGGCGCCGCCATCGCCCAATGCCCGGCCTGGCGCGAGGCCGGCCTCAGCCGGGCGGCCGTGATGGCGTCGCCCGCGATCTGGCGCGGCGAAAGCCTGCTTGCGGCCCCTTTTGCGGGGCTTCCGGGCGGCTGGAAGGTGCACAACCTCCGCGGCAGTTTCGCCTTTGCCGGATTCAGGCGTTGAACCTCGCCCCGTAATGCCTATTTTCACACGAAAGGCTCGGGCAGCGTCCCGCGGCCCGGTCTGATCTGGAGGTGCCTCTTGGGCAACGCACGCAATCTGGCTTTCTGGGCCGTGTTGTTCCTGTTGATTCTTGCGCTGTTCAACCTGTTCGGTGACGGCCAGACTTCGATGAACTCGCGGCAGGTGGCCTATTCCGATTTCATCAACTCCGTGGACAAGGGCGAGGTGAAATCGGTCCAGATCGACGGCGAGGATGTCCGTTATCAGACCGGCGACGGCGCGACCTATGCCACGGTGAAGCCGCAATCCGACCCGATCGCCGAAACGCTGATCGGCAAGGGCGTGACCGTGAATGTGGTCAAGCAACAGCAATCGGGCTTCATGTCGCTTCTGGGCGTGTGGCTGCCCTTCATCGTGATGATCGGCATCTGGATCTTCTTCATGAACCGGATGCAGGGCGGCGGTAAGGGCGGCGCCATGGGCTTTGGCAAATCCAAGGCGAAGCTCTTGACGGAAAAGCAGGGCCGGGTGACGTTCGACGACGTGGCCGGCATCGATGAGGCCAAGGAAGAGCTGGAAGAGATCGTCGAATTCCTGCGCAACCCGCAGAAATTCAGCCGCCTGGGCGGCAAGATCCCGAAGGGCGCGCTGCTCGTGGGCCCGCCCGGTACCGGCAAGACGCTGCTCGCGCGCGCCATTGCGGGCGAGGCGGGGGTGCCGTTCTTCACCATCTCGGGCTCCGATTTCGTGGAAATGTTCGTCGGCGTCGGCGCGTCGCGCGTGCGCGACATGTTCGAACAGGCGAAGAAGAACGCGCCCTGCATCGTGTTCATCGATGAAATCGACGCGGTCGGCCGGGCCCGCGGCGTCGGCATCGGCGGTGGCAACGATGAGCGCGAACAGACGCTGAACCAGCTTCTGGTCGAGATGGACGGGTTCGAGGCCAATGAAGGCATCATCATCATCGCCGCGACCAACCGGCGCGACGTGCTGGACCCGGCGCTGCTGCGCCCCGGCCGGTTCGACCGGCAGATCCATGTGCCGAACCCGGATATCAAGGGCCGTGAGAAGATCCTGACCGTGCATGCCCGCAAGGTGCCGGTGGGGCCGGATGTGGACCTGCGCGTGATTGCGCGCGGCACGCCAGGGTTTTCCGGCGCGGATCTCGCGAACCTTGTCAACGAAGCGGCGCTGATGGCTGCGCGCGTCGGGCGGCGCTTCGTGACGATGGAAGATTTCGAGAACGCCAAGGACAAGGTGATGATGGGGGTGGAGCGCCGGTCCATGGTGCTGACGCCCGAGCAGAAGGAAATGACCGCCTATCACGAGGCGGGACATGCCGTGGTCGGGCTGAAACTGCCGAAATGCGACCCGGTCTACAAGGCTACGATCATCCCCCGCGGTCAGGCTCTCGGCATGGTGGTCAGCCTGCCGGAAATGGACCGGCTGAACTACCATAAGGACGAAGCCAAGGAAAAGATCGCCATGACCATGGCGGGCAAGGCGGCCGAAATCCTGAAATGGGGCGAGGAGCATGTGTCGAACGGCCCGGCCGGCGACATCATGCAGGCTTCGGCGATCGCGCGGGCGATGGTGATGCGGTGGGGCATGTCCGACAAGGTCGGCAACATCGACTATTCCGAGGCGCATGAGGGCTATCAGGGCAATACCGGCGGCTTCTCCGTCTCGACCAAGACCAAGGAGCTGATCGAGGAAGAGGTGCGCGAGCTGATCGAGACCGGCTATCAGGACGCGCGCCGGATCCTCATGGAAAACCACGAGGAATGGGAGCGCCTGGCGCAGGGCCTGCTGGAATACGAGACCCTGACCGGGGACGAGATCCGCAAGGTCATGGCGGGCGAGCCGATCCAGGGTGACCATGGCGACGAGCCGCCCTCCGGCAATCTGCCCTCGGTGACCGCGCTGCCCAAGACCAAGCCTGCGCCGAAGGGCGATACCGCGCCGAAACCCTCGGCCTGAGGCGAAGATGACGCAGGACTGGAACCCGGACGCCTATGACCGCTTTCAGGACCTGCGGCTGCGCCCCGCGCTGGATCTGATCGCGCGGGTCGGGGCGCTCCCGCATGGCAAGGTGATCGACCTGGGCTGCGGCTCGGGTGCGGCCGCCGCCGCCCTCGCCGCCCGCTGGCCCGACAAGAAGCTGGTGGGCGTCGATGCTTCTCCCGCGATGATCGCCCGTGCCGCGGCGACCGGCGCCTATCGCCGCTGCGATCTCGCCGATATCCGCAGTTGGGATCCGGGCAAGCCCTCGGCGCTGATCTTCTCCAATGCCGCGCTGCAATGGGTGGGGGACCATGCCGGGCTCCTGCCGCGGCTGGCGAGGCTCCTGGCGCCGGGGGGCACCCTCGCCGTTCAGATGCCGGTCCAGAGCGGGGCGCCTTCGCATCGGTTCCTGCGCGATTTCGCGGCCGAAATGTTCCCGGACCGGTTCGATTTTACCGGCTGGGTGCCGCCCGTGGCGGGGCCGATGGACTATGCCCGCCTGCTTGCGCCGCTCGGGCAGGCGGATATCTGGACCACCGAATATATTCAGCGCCTGCCCGCCGCGCGCGACGGCCATCCGGTGCGGCTTTTCACGGAATCGACCACGATGCGCCCCTTCGCGGAGAAACTCTCGGCGCAGGAGCTGGCGCAGCTGATCGCGCGCTATGAGGCGGCGCTGCATGTCGCCTATCCGGCGGAGGCCGATGGCAGCGTGCTGTTCCCGTTCCGGCGGCTGTTCTTCGTACTGAGGGTGCGCTGATGCCGGCGCTGACGCCCACGCAGTTCCGCGGCGAGGTGGTATTTCTCGGGCGGGTGCCGGTGGGGGGCGGGCTCGCCTCGGAGCCGGTACCGAGCCTCGATCTGGCTTTCGGCGGGGCAGTGGGCGAAGCGCATTCGGGCCTGACCCGGCCGAGCTGCAGCCGTGTCGCGCAGCAGCATCCGAAGGGAACCGAGATCGCCAATGTCCGGCAGCTGTCGGTGCTGTCAGAGGAAGAGCTGGCCGAAACCGCTTTCGCGATGCGGATCTCGCAGCTGGCGCCGGAATGGGTGGGCGCGTCGGTCGTGCTGCGGGGGCTGCCCGATCTGACCCATTTGCCGCCGTCGTCGCGGTTGCAGGGGCCTGATGGCGCGACGCTGGTCGTCGATATGGAGAACCAGGCCTGTGTTCTGCCCGGGCGCGTGATCGAAGGCATCCATCCGGGCACCGGGGCGCGCTACAAGCCCGCCGCGCAGGGGCGGCGCGGGGTCACCGTTTGGGTCGAGCGTCCGGGCCAGCTGCGGCTCGGGCAAATCCTGCGCCTGCATGTGCCGGGGCAGCGGCCCTGGGCGCATCTCGCGGATGCCCGGGGTTGAGCCGCGCCGCGGAAGCTGCAATACGGGCACAGGTGTCAATCAGGGGCGAGGCCGATGCGGGACCCATCCACCATTCCCGACATGACCGAATTGCGGGCGGAGATCGACCGGACCGACCGGCAGCTGATTGAGCTGATGGCCCATCGTGCGCGGCTGATCGACCGGGCGATCGCGCTGAAACCCGCACTCGGGTGGCCCGCGCGGATCGATGCGCGGGTGGAGGAAGTCGTGGAGAATGCCCGGAATGCCGCGTTTGCGCAGAGCCTCGATCCCGATCTTGTGGAAGAGATTTGGCGCCGGATGGTCGAATGGTCGATCGCCCGTGAGGAAATCGTTCTGGGCAAGGGAGAGCGTGGATGAGCGCGGCGATTATTGACGGGAAGGCTTTTGCGGCGGGTGTTCGCGGGCGTGTGGGGGCGCATGTTGCGGCTCTGAAGGCGCGTGGCGTGGTGCCCGGTCTGGCGGTTGTGCTGGTGGGCGAGG
>NZ_JAYRZN010000015.1:37585-81799 GCF_041916475.1 Paenirhodobacter sp. | reverse complement strand
CAGGATGCGGGACGAGTTCTTGAACGAGACGCTGTTCCGCAACCTTCCCCATGCCCGTGATATGATCGCGGCCTGGGTCACCGACTACAACACCGCAAGGCCCCACTCGGCCCTCGGCTACCAGACCTCCGCAGGCTTCGCCCGGCACCTGACCACCGCAATCGCCCGACCCGCTGCACGCGATGAGGGTTCCGCGCGCCGGGCGATTGCTCATCCCACGCCGAAAGGCGTAAATCAGCTACCGGCTCCGGTCGCGGCTGGATGAAAGACCAGTGGCAGGTCACGAACGCTTCCGAACCCGCGAAATGGCGTGTCTGCAGCCGCTGCCCGCAACCTCTTACGATTATGGCAGCTGGCGCCTCGGCCTCAGGATCCAGCGTCACTACCACGTCAACGTCGAAGGGCGGGATTACAGCGTGCCTTCCACCTGATCGGTGACCCCTGTCTCCTCGGCCAGAATCCGGCCGCTCACCGGCCGCCGATGCCGGCGCAGGGCTTGCAAGAGGTCGAAGAGGCGCTCAGAGCGGGACATGCGACACCAACGAAATATCTCGCCGGATAATGCCAGTATGGCGGCCCATTGTCTTTAGCCGCGCAGCCGGGGGTTTCCGATTGCGCTCGCCTTTAGCCCTTGCGGGGATGTCTGGTATATCCCGTGTATCATTTGCGAGCATCTCGCAAGACAGGGAGGCCATGGCGTCCTTCTAACGAGAAACCCGTGTGAGGGCCGATACCAGCTCAAGAAGCGCAGCTGAAGCCGCGCATTTTGATGCTTGCGCCCCAAGGCGAGGAAGACGATAGGCTCCGAATGCCGCGATAAGGAATCCGCCAATGCCGCTGCGAGACCGGCGATAAGGCTGAATTGGGGAAGCCAGAGCGGCGATTTAACCCTTGCATGAATGAATGCGGCGGGAAGGCCGAAGCGGGCGGACATTCAAGCCGGGAAGAAGAAGACGCCGGAGCGAGAGGCCTGCGGCAGGTGCGCGAGATCCCGCGCGAGGCGCCGTCTGCTCTTGCCGTGATCGAAGGCACGGCTTTGGCACTGCCGGAGACCCTTGGATTTGGCCGACTTGGAGGGTGAATCTATCTCTGCCCGGGAGGCCCGTCATGATCATCAGGCCGGAACCGATTTGGCAGATCTTGAAAAGCCCGCCGTGAGGGAAGGCGCTCTCTTCCAAGATATCCATGGCGCAAAATCAGCGTCAGGTGACCACTAAAGATCAGGCGGTCCTCCAACACTCGCAGGCCTCCCTCCCGCACGGAAGGCTTGCCTCGAGGCCAAACAGCAAGTCTAATGGAAATGGTGAGGCAAAACGCCGCCCGCCTCACCGGTCGCTGTGGAAAGCGCTCAGGCCAGAGCCAGATTGACCGCCGAAACCTTGCCATTGCGGCCGGTTTCCGCATCGTAGGTGATCTTCTGACCGTCGTTCAGACCACGGAGGCCAGCACGCTCAACCGCCGAGATGTGAACGAAAACGTCAGCGCCACCGGCTTCCGGCGCGATGAAACCATAACCCTTGGTTGCGTTGAACCATTTCACGGTGCCTGCGGCCATCGTGATATCCTTTTTTAATCATGCCGCCCGCGACATTGCGGCGGCCCGGCACAGCGAGAAATCGAAGCTGGCCGTGAAGGATCAGAGACGAGATTGGCGATGCACCGCTATCCTTAGCATAACTGTTCGCTGAAGGCAAAATCTCCGCTGCCTTCCGGAACCGCATCGCGCGAAACATCAGGAATGCCCTGCAAGCCATAGTTAAAACAGCATTTTATTCGCTTGCGCAGGGCAAAAACCAACCCGCGCCGCACAGAAACGTGAGACATGGCCCCGCGAATCTGCAGCGGCCTGGCCACCTCTAGAGCGTAGCGATTCAGCTTGCACGCCGCCATCTGTCGGCGCATTCGGTGAAGCGAATCCGGCGCAATGGCCAGCTTTCCGCCAGCCATACAGGCCGCAAACACAAACGCGCCCCGGAGGGCGCGTTCAGGTTTTTCATCAGTGGGCTACGGCGCCCAATCCCTCGCGGGCCGCGGCGGCCCTGGCGGCCGCGGCAGCCTCCTCGGCCGCCTCATCCCACTCGACCGGCTCCGGCATCCGCACCAGCGCGCGCGGCAACACCTCGCGCACATGGCTCACCGGGATGATCTCGAGGCCCTGCTTCACATTCTCCGGAATATCCGCCAGATCCTTGGCGTTCTCATCCGGGATGAGCACGGTCTTGATCCCGCCTCGCAGCGCGGCCAGCAGCTTCTCCTTCAGCCCGCCGATCGGCAGCACATTGCCGCGCAGCGTCACCTCGCCGGTCATCGCCACGTCCTTGTGCACCGGGATCCCGGTCAGGACGGAGACGATGGAGGTGACCATCGCGATGCCCGCGCTCGGCCCGTCCTTGGGCGTTGCGCCTTCGGGGACGTGCACGTGGATGTCCAGCGCCTCGAATTTCGGCGGCTTGATGCCCAGATCCGGCGAGACCGAACGCACGTAGCTCGACGCAGCCTCGATCGATTCCTTCATCACCTCACCGAGCTTGCCGGTGGTCTTCATCCGGCCCTTGCCCGGCAGGCGCAAGGCTTCGATCTGCAGCAGGTCGCCCCCGACCGAGGTCCAGGCGAGGCCGGTGACGACACCCACCTGATCCTCCTTCTCGGCCAGACCGTAGCGGAACTTCTTCACGCCCAGATAGTCCTCGGCCTTGGCAGCATCCACCGAGACATGCTTGACCGCACCCTTGGATTTCAGGATCTCGGTCACCGCCTTGCGCGCCAGCTTCGCGATCGAGCGCTCCAGCGACCGCACCCCCGCCTCGCGGGTATAGTAGCGGACGATGTCGCGCAGCGCGGCTTCGGAAACGTCGAATTCCGCGGCCTTCAGGCCATTGGCCTTCATCTCCTTCGCCACCAGGTGCTGCTTGGCGATCTCGATCTTCTCGTCCTCGGTATAGCCCGAGAGCGGGATGATCTCCATCCGGTCCATCAGCGGCTCCGGCATGTTGTAGCTGTTCGCCGTGGTGATGAACATCACGTTGGACAGGTCGTATTCGACCTCCAGGTAATGGTCGACGAAGGTCCCGTTCTGTTCCGGATCCAGCACCTCCAGCAGCGCCGAAGCCGGATCGCCGCGGAAATCCTGCCCCATCTTGTCGATTTCATCGAGCAGAATGAGCGGATTGGTGGTCTTGGCCTTCTTCAGCGCCTGGATGATCTTGCCGGGCATGGAGCCGATATAGGTGCGCCGGTGGCCGCGGATCTCGCTCTCGTCGCGCACACCGCCAAGGGCGATGCGGATGAACTCGCGCCCCGTGGCCTTCGCCACGCTGCGCCCGAGCGAGGTCTTGCCAACGCCGGGCGGGCCGACGAGGCACAGGATCGGGCCCTTCAGCTTGTCCGACCGCGCCTGCACCGCCAGATACTCGACGATCCGCTCCTTGACCTTGTCGAGGCCATAGTGATCGGCATCCAGTACGGTTTCGGCCGCCGTCAGGTCTTTCTTGACCCGCGACTTGATCCCCCACGGCAGGCTCAGCAGCCAGTCGAGGTAATTGCGCACCACGGTGGCCTCGGCCGACATCGGCGACATCGTGCGCAGCTTCTTCAGCTCGCCCTCGGCCTTTTCCCGCGCCTCCTTGGAGAATTTGGTCTTGCGGATCCGCTCCTCGAGCTCGGTCAGCTCGTTCTGGCCATCGTCGCCATCGCCGAGCTCCTTCTGAATGGCCTTCATCTGCTCATTCAGATAGTACTCGCGCTGCGTCTTCTCCATCTGGCTCTTGACGCGCGATTTGATCTTCTTCTCCACCTGCAGGACAGATACCTCGCCCTGCATCAGGCCATAGACCTTCTCCAGCCGCTCCGAAACGTCGAGCGTCTCCAGAAGCTCCTGCTTCGCCTTCACATCGAGCCCGAGATGCCCGGCGACGAGATCCGCCAGCTTCTCGGCCTCCTTCGTCTCGGCCACGGCGGCCAGCGCCTCCTCGGGCACGTTCTTCTTGATCTTCGCGTACCGCTCGAATTCCTCGGCGACAGACCGCAGCAGCGCCCGGATCGTGTCCTGATCGCCCTCGGTTTCGGTCAGCGGCTCCACATGCGCCTCGAAATAGGCGTCATTGGGCAGGAATTCGGTGATCTGCACCCGCGTCTTGCCCTCGACGAGCACCTTCACGGTGCCATCGGGCAGCTTCAGCAGCTGCAGCACATTGGCGAGAACGCCGGTGCGGTAGATGCCGTCCTCGCTCGGCTCGTCCACGGACGGGTCGATCTGGCTCGCCAGAAGGATCTGACGATCGTCCGACATCACCTCTTCCAGCGCGCGGACGGATTTCTCCCGGCCCACGAACAGCGGCACGATCATGTGGGGGAACACCACGATGTCGCGCAGCGGGAGGACCGGATAGGTGGTCGAGAGGGTCTCGGTCATATGTTTTCCTCTGTGGCGAAAGGGCGGGGCCCCGCCCCTGCGGCAGCCATGTCCCTTCCCGGTTTGACGATATCTAGGGGGTGTGCGCCCCCCGTTCAACCAGTGCTCCCACCGGCGCTGTCATCTTGACTTCACATTGACGGCGACTCGATGCGGGGGCAAGCCCCCTCAACGTGGCAACACCAGCTCTGCCAGCAGCCCGCCCATCCGGGCACTCTCGCCGAGCTTCAGCCCGCCTCCGTGGCGGCGCAGGATATCGGCCGCGATCGCGAGGCCGAGACCGACCCCCTGCCCCCGGTTCTGGTTGCGCGACGGATCGAGCCGGGTGAAGGGCTTCATCGCCTCCTCGCGCTGCCCGGGCGGGATCCCGGGCCCATCGTCCTCCACCAGGATCCGGACGGATTTCGCCGAGACCAGCAGCGAGACTTCGGCCCGCGTGCCATAGCGCACGGCATTGCCGATCAGGTTTTCCATCACCCGGCGGATGCCATCGGGCCGCACTGCGATCACGACCTCCTCCTCCGGCGCCGCGGCCAGCGTGACCGGCTTGCCCGCGCGCTGCGCATCCTCGACAAGGCGCCGCACGAAAGCACGCAGGGGCACCGGCTCCGGATCGCCCGCGATCGCGCCCTCGCGCGAGAACTCCAGGAAAGCGTCGATCATCTTGCCCATCTCGGACACGTCGCGCTCCATCGCCTGGATCTCGTCGCGGGTCTCGGCATCTTCGGGCAGCATCGAAAGCCCGAGCCGCAGCCGCGTCAGCGGCGTGCGCAGATCGTGGCTGATCCCCGACAGCATCAATGTGCGCTGCTCGATCTGCCGCTCGATGCGCGCGCGCATATCGTTGAAGGCCCGCCCGGCGGTGCGCACCTCCGCCGCCCCCGACGGATGATAGGGCAGGTTCTGGCCCTTGCCGAAAGCCTCCGCCGCCCGCGCGAGCCGCATGATCGGGCGCAGCTGATTGCGCAGGAAGATGAAGGCCACCAGCGTCATCAGGATCGAGACCATGAGCATCAGCACCAGAAGCTGATGCGGATTGCTGGCCGACACCAGATCGCGGATGAAGCTGATCCGCATCGCGCCCCAGCGGCCATCGACATAAATCGTGACCCGCGCGCCGTTCGAGAGGTCGATCGCGCGCACCTCGGGCAGGGTCTTGCGCACAGTGTCGATCACGACGATGCCGGTCAGGTCGATCGGCCGGCGCCGGTCTCCGCCGAGCTGGCGCGGGCTTATATCCGGCAGTACAACCGTCAGCCCCAGCGGCTCGGCCAGATCGCCGATCACGCCACGCGCCGCCTCGAGCGTCGGCGCGCGGTCGACCCGGTCCACCAGCATGGATACCTCACGCATCATCGTTTCCGTCATCTGACGGGTGACGCGTTCGAAATGGCGCTGAATGAAGACGACGGACACCACAAGCTGGATCGTGATCACCGGGACGACCAGGATCAACGCGGCCCGGCCGTACAGGCTGCGCGGCATCATCTGTTTGAGCCAGGCGAAATTCATGGCAAAACCCTATCCGGGACCGCGGCGGAGGAAAAGCGCGATGATGCAGGAACTGGAACCGGGCATCCGGCGCATCGTGGCGCCGAACCCCTCGCCGATGACGGCCGCGGGCACCTGCACCTATGTTCTGGGCGAAGGCGCGGTGGGCATCATCGACCCGGGCCCGGCAGATCCTGCGCATATCCGCGCCATTCTGCAGGGCTTGAACCCCGGCGAGCGCGTCGCCGAGATCCTGGTCACCCATGCCCATCTGGACCATTCGCCCGGCGCGCGCCTGCTCGCGGAGGCGACCGACGCCCCGGTGCTGGCCTTTGGCCCTCCGGAGGCGGGCCGCTCCGCGGTCATGGCCGAGCTGGCCCGCAAAGCGCCGCTCGGTGGCGGCGAAGGCGTCGATGCCCTGTTCCGCCCCGACGCCTGCCTGGCCGATGGCGCCGAGACGGGCGCTGCCACCTGGCAGGTCCGTGCGCTGCACACGCCCGGGCATTTCGGCAATCACCTCAGCTTCGCCTGGGGCGCGCGGATCTTTTCGGGGGATGTGGTGATGGGCTGGTCTACGACGCTGATCTCTCCACCGGATGGCGATCTCGGCGATTATTTTCGCTCGCTGCGCCGCCTTTCTTCGGAAAATCCGGCTGTGCTGTTTCCGGGCCATGGCGATCCGGTCCCTTCGCCGCTTGCGCGCATGTCCGAACTGGCGGCCCACCGTCACGCGCGCTCCGCCCAGATCCGTGCTGCGCTGGCAGATGGCCCGAAAGATGCCGCATCCCTGACCGCCGCGATCTATCAGGACCTGGCGCCAGCCCTGATCCCCGTCGCGCAGCGCAATGTCCTCGCACATCTTCTGGAAATGGTCGCCAACGGCGAGGCTCAGCCGACCGAGGCGCTGGCGCCGCATGGGCGATTTGCATTGTCACATGCCGTTTCTCGCTCAGCCGTATTATGACCCGCTTCCGGTTTTGCGCCCATCTTGCCCGGCTGGGCCGGCACGGGGTTCGCGCTCCACGGGGCTGATGCCGCCCGGTTGCGCGTGCCGCCGGCGCGGGTTGCAGGGGCGTTCGATATGGTCGGACATGCCGGCGCGGGCGGCATCGGGATGCGGAGAGCTTGCGGGCAGTGCCTTCGGTCTTCCGCGCGGAATTGTCCCAGCTGTTGCCCGCCCGGCGCATCGCGCAGGTGATCGCGCTCCGGCCATAAGGCATTGAAACTGCGCGCTTGTGTGGTGCGGTCGCTGGCCCGGGCGATGCAGCAGAGCCTCGGCCCCACCGAGTATCGCGCCCGTGGCTTGCTGCTCATGCTGCAATGGAGATGGGGTGGATGCCGCTCTCACCCTGACGGCATCGCGATGTGCCATACTCGTGGTGTCGAAGCACAAGCTGAAGGAGAGTGCATCCATGGAAGAAGTTAGCATTATCGGGGTCGATCTGGCAAAGAACGTGTTCCAGCTGCACGGGGCGGCAGCGGATGGGGTGGTTGTTTTCCGCAAGAAGCTGTCGCGACTGCAGTTTGCGCGATTCATGACGGACCATCCCGCATGCGACGTGGCGATGGAGGCGTGTCCCAGCGCGCACCATTGGGCGCGGGAATTGTCCGCCTACGGGCACAGCGTCCGGCTCATTGCGCCGCATTACGTCAAACCGTTCATCAAGCGCCAGAAAAACGACGCCGCCGACGCGGAAGCAATCGTTGAGGCAGCGATGCGTCCGACCATGCGGTTCGTCGAACCCAAGACCGAAGCCCAACAGGCCCGGGCGGTGGCGTTTCGCGCCCGCGAGCAGATCGTGAAGCAGCGGACCGAAGCGATCAACGCCCTTCGCGCGCACCTCTATGAATTCGGGCATGTGGCGCCGGAAGGGGTCGGATATATCCCGCGGCTGGCGAAGGTGGTCGAGGATCCTGGTTCGGGCCTGCCTGACCTGGCGCGAGACATCTGCCGCATGGTTCTGGAGCAGATCGAACTGTTGACGTCCCGCCTTACCGCAGTCTCGGCAAAGCTCGCCGCCGCGTCCAGGGCGGCCGCCATGCCCCGGCAGTTACAGACCATGCCGGGTGTCGGACCGATCACTGCGCTCGCAGTCGAAACCTTCGCGCCGCCGATGGACCAGTTCCGGCGTGGCCGCGATTTTGCAGCTTGGCTCGGGTTGGTGCCGCGGCAACATTCTTCTGGCGGAAAACAGAGGCTGGGGAAAACATCGAAGATGGGGCAGCGGGACATCCGGCGACTGCTTGTCACCGGCGCGATGGCGGTGGTCCGCTGGGCGCTGCGCCGTGGCGCACCGCAAAATCCCTGGCTTGAGCGCATGCTGGAACGCAAGCCGCCGATGGTCGCAGCCTTCGCGCTGGCCAACAAGATGGCGCGCGGCATTTGGGCGATGCTGACGCACGGCGAGGACTATCGCGATCCGGTGATGGCCACCGCCTGATCGGGCGCGTCGGCAGGAACGGAACGCAGAGTTGTGAGGAAGGCATGATCCGAATGGGCAAATGATCGACATGATCCGGGTTGGGCAAACCAGGAACCTTCTCAGAGCTTCGAGCTCGCTGTTGGAGATTTGGCCCCGGTCCGCGCATCACCATCCCGGCCAGCGGCATCTATCGGGCCGCACTAACAGGCCTGACAAGAGTCCGCACTCGATCACATGTCTAATGTTCAGAAATTCCTTGCAAATGAGGGCGGCATCCACAAGAGAAGGTTGGATATCAGACCCATCCCCTCCGCCACTTGCCCTCGCGAAAGCGTTCTCCCGATCCGGCTGTGGCCGGATTTTTCCGTTGTTTTCGAGGGTTATGCGGGTGTGGCTTTGCACTGGCGTCCTCACTACAGAGACCGAACACGTTCTCTTGAGCCCGACATTCTCCGGACCTCTCGACTGCGCGCATTCGGTGTAGAGCCCGTAACCAGAGGAAAACATTGGACCAATTCCGCGCGCCACCTGAACACTTCGATGCCAGTGGCGTTCACGGAAAGGAACGGAAATCCAACCAGCTCTTTTTCCTGAAGCCTCGCAAGTCCCTTCCGCCATTGAGAATTTCCGCCGACGACGGCATCCTGTCGGTGAAGGAGGCTATACATGGCGGAACCGGACCTCGACACCGATAAGCTCGACGACGCGGCGCTGGCGATCCTCAGCCTGACGCTGCATGACGGCAATCGCGTCTGGAAAGGGATCGACTGGTCGATCACCGACCGGCTGCACGCCAAGGGGCTGATCCACGATCCCATCGGCAAGACGAAATCGCTCGCCCTAACGGAAGATGGACTGGCGCGAGCGGAGGCGGCTCTCGCCGAGTTGTTCGTGAAGCCGCAGTCGAAGAATCCAGCAAGGTCCGAACCATGAAATCGACCGATGAAGACCGCATCGCGGCGCGTCTGGCCAAACTGATGGCGATGATCTGTGTGCGCAACACGGGGATCGAGGAATTGCACGCGGGGACCGTCCCGGTCACCCACACGGGCGATTATTCGGACGTGTTCATCGCCGACGCCGACGGCCGCCAGATTCGATGGTCTGACGCGTCCCATCTCGACGACGACCAGATGCGAAGCCTGATGCGGCAGATCGTCGACCGGCTCTACACCTTTCACCTCAAGGCTGACGATCAGGGGTTCCGCGACCACCTCGACCGTTGGCTGACCGTCGCCGAACGATGGGACGAACCGAAGCTGGATGAGTCATTCCTTGCGACCATCTCCCGCGGGGAAGCCAAACTGCCCAGTTAGCCATTCGCGGTCAGGTCGGGCTTCGACGGATGGTCGCCGGATCCAACTATGAAACGGGTTCCACAACGGCCGAGTGCTTCGTGACAATGTCCTGAATTTCCGCGGGCTTGAACGCGACATCCCATGCCCAGTGGCCGAAGCCGCCCGCCGCGTTGACCGCCTTCACCCACTCGTTCAACGCGTCCCGCTTGGCCTTGTTCTGGGGGCTGTCGGTGCCCTTGATCTCAAGCGCCAGAATGGTGCCGCTGGTAAGGCGCACGAGGAAGTCCGGAACATACCGGCGCCGTGAACCGGCCCACATGTAGTAGATCTGGAACCCGAGGTGATCGTTCTTGGCATAGGCGATGACGTCTTCGCGCTTCTCGAAGATATTCGCTGCATGTCCCTCCCAAGACGAATCCCCGACCAGGTGGCTGATATGCGACTTGGTGGTCGGAAAGCACGGCTTGGTGGTGTACCAGGTCCGCATCTGGCCGGTGGCGCCGATGGCGTTTTCCTCGTCGAACACCGGCGTCAGACGCTCCGTGTTCTGCTCGGTCACGTTGCTCAGCACATGCTGAACGACAAGGTCGATGTTGAGCGCGATCAGAATCCGCCGCCGAAGCGGGTCGGAGTGGAACAGCGACGGGATGTCGAGGCGGTCGGAGTTGAGGAACGCCTCAACGATCCTGACCAGCTGCGCCGCCAGATACTCGTGGCTACCCGAAAAGCCGTGGCTGAGTTCGGCGAAGGCCTTCCGTGCCGCCTGAAAGACGAGACGTTGCAGGCGGAAGCCGTCTGGCAGCTTCTCGAGGTCGATGGCGGTCACCTTGCCCATGTCCGTCGCGCCGCCGAGCGCCGGAGCCAATTCCGCGCTGATTGGCGTGCTGGCAGGGTCGAGCACAAGCGGCGCTACCTTGCCCCAGTCCATGGCAAGTTGCGGTCTCACGACCGTTTCAACTTCATCCCCGCCATCTTCGAGACCGTCTCGACCACGTCCATGGCAAGTTGCGGTCTCACGACCGTTTCAACCCGCAGCACGTTCGGCCAGCGAAGTTCCAGATGGGCCCGCTCGGGCACGACTTCGATCTGCGTGGTCGGCTTGGGAGGCGGCGGAGCCTCCCCGCCTTCGCCTGTTTCCGAAATGGAAAGCGGCACACCGAAGACGTTGACGTATTCGGGCAGGAACAGGCCATTCTCGTCAGTGTCGTAGGACACCCTACGCAATCCTCGCCCGACGACCTGTTCGCAGAGTAGCTGGGATGTGAAGGCGCGGAGACCCATGATGTGCGTGACGTTCTTGGCGTCCCATCCCTCCGACAGCATCGCGACCGATATGACGTTCTGCAGGTCTTGTCCGGCCGCTCCCCGCTTCCCGACATTGTCCACGATCTCGCGCAGCAGTTCTTCCTTCTTCAGGGCGCGGAACTGTTGGCGGCGGGTCTCGGGGATGGTCGCGGCGTCGATGATTGCCTTCAGCCGCGCCTCGTAATCCTTGTCGGATGTCGCGGTCTCGCCGATCTCAGCCTTTTCCAGCACCTTGGAATCGACCCGGAGCGTTCGGGTCGGTGCGTGCAGTTCGGGCCAGTGCGCATCGCCCTTGTTGAAATAGGTCTCGATGCGGGCTGCGGTTTCGGTGCGGTTGCAGACCGTCAACATGACCGGCGGGGAATGATGCCCGGCCTCCTGCCATTGCGCCCGGGTTTCCCGCCAGTCGGCACCGAGCAACGTATACGCGTCCTGGACCAGCTTTGGCAGCGCCTCGTGCGCTTCGGCCTTGCGGTTCAGGTCTTCGGAAACGGTCGGGTCGCGGTAGATGTGGTAGAGCTTGGAACGCAGCGTCTTGGCGTCCGGACCGTCCATGTACTTCGCCATCGATAGAGCGAAACGCACCGCAGCGTCTATCTTTGCGATGGGCTGCGTGCCCAGCAGGCGGCGTCCGTTTGGCGATAGGAAGTAGGTGGCACCACAGTGTCGGACGGGAGCGGTATCCCGACGATGACATGGTTCCGGCCGGTGCAGATCATCGGCATCAGCGGATCTCCTTCGCTTCCAGTTGAATGATGCGGGCTTCCATGAGCTCCCCCCCCGAGAATTGGACAGTTACGGAAGCTACGATCTGACGTCTGCTGATCTCCACACCCGAGGAGATCAGGGCATGTGGAAACGCAGGAACCGCGATGCGGCGTTCAAGGCTCGCGTGGCTCTGGAAGCCGTGAAGGGGGAGCGCACGGTGTCGGGACTGGCCGCCGAGCATGGCGTGGATCCAACGATGATCCATCACTGGAAGCGATCGCTGCTGGAGGGTGCCGCAGGCATCTTTGAGCGCGGTGGCACGGCCGCTGTGGCGGCGGAGGGTGCCGAAGAAACGGTCCGTGACCTGCATGCCAAGATCGGAGAGCTGGCCGTCGTCAACGATTTTTTGTCCCGAAAGCTCAAGCCCTGGATCGGCACGTGAGGCGGGGCATGATTGATCGCGACCAGCTTCGTGACCGAAAGCAAGCTGTTGCGTCGGCGCTCGAGGATGTGCGCTTTGCGCACATTTATTTTTCCCTGCACTGATTTCATTGAATAACTTCTGGCCAGACAGGTGCTGCAGGTGCCGCTTTCGCCGGGACGTGTCAAACCAAGTGTCACAGAACTTCCGTAACTATTATGAAAATATAGAAAAAAGCGGATAATCTTCAAATCGAATGTCTCCGCTGGCTGTCGGCTCCGCTCCCCCTCCCGCATTTGCGCCCTTTCGGCCCGTTCCGGGCACGATTCGGCCACAATCCGCGGTGCGCACGCTGGTATCTCGCGAAATCGCGTGACAATCGGCGCCGCGCGTCGCACAGCAGGGCCAGAGGCCCACCCCATGACAGACCGTACCTACCTTCTCCTGCAGGGGCCGCACGGGCCCTTCTTCCGGCAGCTCGGCCAAGCGCTGCGCGCGACCGGCGCGCGGGTGCTGCGGGTGGGGTTCAACCGCGGGGATGCCGTGTTCTGGGGCCGCGCGCCGGGCTATATTCCGTATGGTGGGCGGCCGGAGGACTGGCCGGCCTGGATCGCGGCGCTGATGGCGGGGCAGGGGGTGACGGACCTCGTCCTCTATGGCGACACCCGGGCGATCCACGCCCAGGCGATCCGCGCGGCCCACGCCCGCGGCATCACCGTGCATATCTTCGAGGAAGGCTACCTGCGCCCTTACTGGGCCACCTACGAGCGCGGCGGCTCCAATGGCCATTCGCGGCTGATGCAGACCTCCGTCGCGCAGATGCGCGCAGCCCTTGGCGGCAGCGCCCGCCCGCTGCCCGAGGCGCCCGCGCTCTGGGGCGATCTGCGCCATCATGTCCTCTATGGCGCGCTCTATCATTTCTGCGTGCTGTTCAATGGCCAAGCCTATCCGCATTTCGTGGCCCATCGCGGGGTTTCGGTGATGCAGGAGTTCGGGCTGTATCTGAAGCGCCTGCTCTCCATGCCGCTGCGATGGGCGCGGCGGGTGGCAGAGACGCGCCGGGTCCTGAGCGGTGGCTCCGCCTACCATCTGGTGCTGCTGCAGCTGGAGCACGATTCCAGCTTCCGCAGCCATTCCGGCTTCGCCTCGCAGACGGAGTTCATCGACCTCGTGCTCGCAGGCTTCGCCGCGGGTGCGCCGCCGGATCACCATCTGGTGCTGAAATCGCATCCGCTGGAAGATGGCCGCGCCCCGATCGCGCGCGCGATCCGCGAGGGAATCGCGCGCCACGGGCTGCAGGGGAGGGTGCATTTCCTGCCCGGCGGCAAGCTTGCGGCGCTGCTCGCGCAGGCGCGCTCGGCGGTGACGGTGAATTCCACCGCCGCGCAGCAGGTGCTGTGGCGCGGGCTGCCGCTGCGGATCTTCGGCCGTGCCGTGTACGACAAGCCGGAATTCGTGTCGCGCCAGCCGCTTGCGGCCTTTTTCGCCGCGCCGAGGCCGCCCGACCCGCAGGCCTATCGCGCCTATCGGGCCTATCTGCTGGAGACCAGCCAGCTCCCCGGCGGCTTCTATGCGGCGCGCGCGCGCCGCGTGCTGCTCGCCCGGGTCGTGGGCATGATGCAGGCGGTGGAGGACCCGTATGACCGGCTCCGCTCGGGCACCGCGGCGCCGCGGCCACAGTTGCCTGCCGCGCGCCCGGCTTCGCCGCCCGGCACGCGAGACGGACTCGCCAAGGAAAACGTGCTCGGATAGGTTGCGCGAAATCAGCGATCGCCCTTCGCGGGCGTCCAGCATGGGGCCCGCGCAGTGACCGTATTCTCCTCCCGCCGATCCGTGGTCTTCGGCCTGAGCGCCGCACTGCTGATGCCCGGCTGCAGCCTGCCGCGCTCGGGCCCGCGCCGGAGCGAGATTTTTGCGGGGGCGGTCGAGCAGGGCGGCAATGCCTTCGTGGTGCCGGTGGATGCCCGGGTCGCGCGGCTTGCGGCGCAGCAACCTGCGCTCGGCTTCGGCTCGGATTTACCGGAACCGGCGTCATGGGCTCGGATACGATCAGCGCCGGCGATACGCTGACGCTGACCATCTGGGAGAACGTCGAACAGGGTGTGATGAGCCAGAAGGGCACGCCGACGCAGCTCACCGAAGTGCAGGTGGATGGCAATGGCAACATCTTCATTCCCTATGCCGGGCGGATCAAGGCGGCGGGCAACACGCCCGAGGCCCTGCGCGGCATCATCACCGAAAAGCTCGCGAGCCAGACGCCCAATCCGCAGGTCGCGGTGGCCCGCGCACCGGGCGATGGCGCGACCGTCTCCATCATGGGCGAGATCGCGGCGCAGGGGGTCTATGCGATCGAGCGCCCGACCCGGACCCTGTCTGCGATGATCGCGCGGGCGGGCGGGGTCAAGATCAAGCCCGAGGTGGCGAAGGTGACCGTGACCCGCGGCAGCCGCACCGGCACGGTCTGGCTGAAGGACCTGTACAAGAACCCGAAGCTCGATATCGCACTGCGTCCCGGAGACGTGATCCTGGTCGAGAAAGACACCCGCGCCTTCACCGCGCTTGGTGCCACCGGGGCGCAGGCGCGCGTGCCCTTCGAGACGCAGAGCCTCTCGGCGCTGGAGGCGCTGGCATCGGTGGGCGGGCTGCAGACCAATCTGGCGGATCCGACCGGCGTTTTCGTGTATCGTAACGAAACCGCGGCCATCGCCAATGCCGTTCTGGGGCGGAGCGACCTCAGCGGCGATCAGCGTATCGCCTATGTGCTGAACCTGACCGAGCCCGATGGAATGTTCGTCGCGCGGTATTTCCTGATCCGCGACGATGATACGATCTATGTCACCGAAGCGCCCTATGTGCAGTGGCAAAAGAGCCTTTCGGCGCTGGCGGCCCCGGTCACCACGGCAAATTCGGTCGACAGCCTGGCCTCCGGCGGCTGATGGCCGGGCGGCCCCGGCTGTATCCGTATACCGCGGGGTTTCTGCGCCGCGATGTGCGGCGGATCCTGGAGGCCTCGGGCTGGGCGCTGGCGCTCGGCCTGCCGGGGCCAGAAGATCGTGTGGCGGTCTGGGGGCGGGGCGGGCGCGCCTGGCGCGGCGAGGCTGTGGCCCGGCGGACGGGCGCGGGCATCGTGCGGGTGGAGGATGCGTTCCTGCGCTCCGTCCATCCGGGGCGAGACCGGCGCGCCCGGGGGCCGCTCGGCCTGCTGATTGATCCTGTGGGGCTTCATTACGACGCTTCGGCCCCTTCGCTGATCGAGACACTGGCGCTGGAGGCTGTGCATGAGCCTGCACTTATCGAACGCGCGCAGGACGGAATCGCGCGGCTGGTCGCGCTCGATCTGTCAAAATACAACATTCACCACGAAGCACCGCCTGCGCCCGGCTATGTTCTGGTGGTGGATCAGGTCCGCGGCGATGCCTCCGCGCCGGATCCGGGGCTGTTCGCGGCGATGCTTGCCGCCGCGCGGCGCGCCCATCCCGATGCGCGGATCGTGATCAAAACCCATCCGGAGACTCAGGCAGGCCTGCGCGCAGGCCATTTCGGCAGGGCGCAGTGCGATGCCCGTACCGAAATCTGCGCGGGGGCGGTATCGCCCTGGCGGCTGCTGGAGGGGGCGATCGCGGTCTATACTGTGTCGTCACAGCTGGGCTATGAGGCGATCCTGGCGGGGCATCGGCCGCATGTGTTCGGAACGCCGTTCTATGCCGGATGGGGGCTCAGCACCGATGCCGTGCCGGTCCCGCGCCGCCTGCCGCGCAGTGCGGCGCAGCTGTTCGCAGCGAGCCATCTGCTGGCCCCGAGCTGGTATGATCCTTGCCGCGCGCGCGCCTGCAGTTTTGAAGACGCCGTGGATCAGCTGGAGGCCGAGGTGCGGGCTTGGCGGCAGGACCGGGCCGGGCATGTCGCCTCCGGCATGCGGCTCTGGAAGCGGCGGCACCTGCAGAGGTTTTTCGGCACCGAGCGGCCGGTGCGTTTCGTCGAGCCGCCGTCGCGGGCGGCGCGCGTGGCGGCGCGTTCCGGGCGCGGGTATATGGTCTGGGGCGGGGCGGGGGAGGCATTGCATGTCGAGGACGGGTTTCTGCGCTCGCGCGGGCTTGGCGCGGCGCTGGTGCCGCCGCTGTCGCTGGTCGTGGACGGGCTGGGCATCTATTACGATTCGACGCGCCCATCGGAGCTGGAGCGGCTGATCGCGGCGCCGTTGCCGCCCGGCGGGCGGGCGCGGGCGCAGCGGCTGATCGCGGCGATCCGGGCCGGGGGGCTCTCGAAGTACAATCTCGGCGGCGCGGTGCCGGAGCTGCCACTGGGCCATCGGATCCTGGTGCCCGGGCAGGTCGAGGATGACGCTTCGCTGCGCCTTGGTGGCGGCGAGACTTGTACAAACCTGTCTTTGCTGCGCCTCGTTCGCGCCAAAAATCCCGAAGCAATTATCTTTTTCAAACCTCACCCGGATGTGGAGGCTGGCTTGCGCCCGGGCGCGGTGCCGCGGGGCGAGGCGCTGCGCCATGCCGATGCGGTGCTGGATGGGGCAGATCCTGCGGCGCTTCTCGATGCGGTGGACGAGGTCTGGACGATGACATCGCTTCTCGGCTTCGAGGCGCTGCTGCGCGGCATCCCCGTCACCGTCACCGGCGCGCCGTTCTATGCGGGCTGGGGCCTCACGCGGGATCTGGGCGCGGTGCCCGCGCGGCGATGCGCGCGGCCGGATCTGCTGCATCTGGCCCATGCGGTCCTGATCGCCTATCCGCGGTATCTGGATCCGCTGTCGGGGCGGGCCTGCCCGCCCGAAGTGGTGGTGGAGCGGCTGATCCGGGGCGGCCTGCCGCGCGAGAACCGGGTGCTGGCGCGGCTGCAGGGGCTCATGGCCAGCCGGGCGCATCTGTGGCGCTAGCGGCGCCACCGGTGCAGGATATCGCCGCCGAGGGTTTCCACCGATTGCAGCGTGAAGCGGGGCGCATCGGCCAGATGCTCGAGCCGCAGCGGGCCGAGCGCCGCCCGGCCATCGCCGCCAAGCGCCACGCCGGCGGTGAAGCCTATCAGCTCATCGACGAGCCCCGCGCGGAGCAGCGCCGCCCCGAACACGCCGCCCCCCTCGCAGAACACCCGGGTCAGCCCGCGCGCACTGAGGGACGTCAGCATCGCCTCCGGGTCGAGCTGGTTTTCGCGCTCGGGCACTTCGATCACCTCTGCGCCGAGATCGCGCCAATAGGCGCGCTCGGTTTCGGGCGCATGTGGCCCGTGCAGCAGCCATAGCGGAGCCTCCGGCACCGATGCCGCCAGCCGCCCATGCGGCAGGCCCAGATGCGCCGCCGCCACCACCCGTACCGGCGGCCGCAGCGGGGCGAAGCTGCGCACGGTGAGCAGGGGGTCATCGGCCCGTGCGGTGCCGCCGCCCACCAAGACCGCATCAAAGCGCGCGCGCAGGGCATGGACCCGCACCCGCGCCTCGGGCGAGGTTATCCACTGGCTCTCGCCATTGCCGAGCGCGATGCGGCCATCGAAACTGGTGGCGAGCTTCAGTGCGACCCAAGGCCGGGCGCGCGTGATCCGGCTCAGGAACCCGGCCTGCAGCGCCCGCGCCTCGGCCTCCATCACCCCGGTCTCCACCGTGCCGCCCGCCGCCCGCAGCAGCGCATGGCCGCGCCCGGCCACCCGCGGGTCCGGGTCCTCATGGGCCGAGACCACCCGCGCCACCCCGGCCGCGATCAGCGCTTCGGAGCAGGGCGGGGTCTGCCCGTGATGGGCACAGGGCTCCAGCGTCACATAGGCGGTGGCGCCTGCCGCAGCCGCGCCCGCCTGATCCAGCGCGCGGCGCTCGGCATGGGGGCGCCCGCCCGGCTGGGTCCAGCCACGGCCGACGATGCGCCCTTCATTCACGATCACGCAGCCCACTGCCGGATTGGGCCAGACATTCCCCAGCCCCCGCGACGCCAGCGAAAGCGCCAGCGCCATGTAGCGCCGGTCGGCCTCGCTCACTCGCTTTCCCCGGTATGGGGGCGCAGCTCGGAGACGAATTTGTCGAAATCGCCCGCGGCCTGGAAGTTCTTGTAGACGCTGGCGAAGCGCACATAGGCGACGGTATCGATCCGGGCCAGGGTTTCCATCACGATCTCGCCGATGGTGCGCGAGGGGATGTCGGTCTCGCCGAGGCTTTCCAGCCGCCGCACGATGCCGGAAATCATCTGGTCGATCCGCTCGGGTTCGATCGGGCGTTTCTGCATGGCGATGCGGATCGAGCGTTCCAGCTTGGCGCGGTCGAAATCCTCGCGCTTGCCGGAGGATTTCACCACCACCAGGTCGCGCAGCTGCACCCGCTCATAGGTGGTGAAGCGCCCGCCGCAGGCCGGGCAGAAGCGCCTGCGCCGGATGGCCACGTGATCCTCTGCCGGACGGCTGTCCTTCACCTGCGTATCGACATTGCCGCAAAATGGGCAGCGCATCGCGATCCCTCTCCAAATTTTCCGCCGGATATGGGGTCTTACGCCCCGTTTGCGACGAGACTATAGGGAGGCACCGATGGCTTGGGTAGCACAATTATCCACATACCAGATGCAGGGGTGTGGGTGTGGCCGGTGGGACTCAATCCGCCCAAACCCATGCATCTGCGGCAACACTCTGCCCGCACTCGCAGAATCCCCGTTTTCAAGGCCCGCGTTCGCGCATATGGAGGGATCGAGGCCGGGGTGGTCCCGGTAATGGAGAGTCCCTTCATGTTGAGCAGGAGAGCCCTTCTGCAGGGAGCCACCGCGATTGCGGGCGCGATGCTCCTTCCGGTCCGTCTGACGGCACAGACCGCCCCCGTTCCCTTCAGCTACGAAGCGCTGGTGCAGGATGCGCAGCAGCGTGCGGCAACGGCCTATGTGCCGCCCTATCAGCCGATGCCGGAGGTGACGAAGCAGATCGATTACACCCAGCATGGCAAGCTGAAGTTCCGCCCCGATAAGGCGCTGTTTGCGGGCCAGGCCGGGTCCGGGCTGCCGGCGGGCTATCCGCTGGAGTTCTTCCACCTGGGCCAGTATTTCACCAAGCGCGTGCGGATGCACAGCGTGGTGAACGGCCAGGCGACGGAAATCCCCTACAGCACCGAATTCTTCGAGATGCCCGAAGACAGCCCGGCGCGGCAGCTGCCGCCGGATGCGGGCTTCGCGGGCTTCCGCCTGCAGGAATGGTACACGGAGGCCGACTGGCCGCGGCAGGACTGGGTGGCCTTCCTCGGCGCCTCCTATTTCCGCGCCATCGGTGCGGCGGGGCAGTATGGGCTTTCGGCCCGCGGGCTCTCGCTCAATGCCGCCGACCCGAACGGGCCGGAGGAATTCCCCGATTTCACCGATTTCTACATTCAGGAAGCCACCGATCCGAACGCGCCGGTGGTGATCTGTGCGGTGCTGGACAGCCCGAGCGCCACCGGCGCCTACCGCTTCCACATGATCCGCGGGCTCGACCGCTCGGGCGGCGTGCAGATGGAGATCGAGGCTTCGGTGTTCCTGCGCAAGGATGTGGCCCGGCTCGGCCTGACGCCGCTGACCTCGATGTTCTGGTTCGGCGAATATGGCAAGCTGCGGCTGTCGGACTGGCGCCCGGAAGTGCACGATTCCGACGGCCTCGCGATGTGGACCGGCTCCGGCGAGCGGATCTGGCGCCCGCTGAACAACCCGGCCTTCACCCGCGTTTCGGCCTTCACCGACGAGAACCCGCGCGGCTTCGGCCTGCTGCAGCGCGACCGCAACTTCGACCACTTCCTCGATGGCGTCATGTACGACCGCCGCCCGAGCCTCTGGGTCGAGCCGATCGCGCCCTTCGGCCGCGGCACCGTGCAGCTGCTGGAAATCCCGACCGACGACGAGATCCACGACAATATCGGCGCCTTCTGGGTGCCGGAGGCGCCGGCCACCGCGGGCAGCCGCTACGACCTGCACTACCGGCTCTACTGGCAGAACACAGAGCCGCATCCGGCCGAGAACATCGCCCAGACCATCGCGACCCGGATCGGGCGCGGCGGTACGCCGGGCCTGCCGCGGCCGCCGGGGGTGTATCACTTCGGCGTCGAATTCGACCGGCCGACGGTGATGCAGCGGATCCCGTGGGGCGTGTTCCCGGAGGTGGTGGTCACCTCCAGCGCCGGCACGATCAGCCGGGTCTTCTCCGAGCCGGTGCCCAACGGCAACGTCTGGCGCGCGAATTTCGACATCGAGATCGGCGCGGACGAGACCGCCGAGCTGCGCATGTATATGGCGATGGATGGCGTGCCGCTGACCGAGACCTGGACCTATCAGTTCTCGCCGCGCACGGCGATGGACATCTGATCCTCCATAGGCCCCGCTTCGGCGGGGCCTTGCAATTCCTGCTCCAGGAAGCGCTCGAAGGCATCGAGGTCCAGTGGCTCCAGCAGGCCGAAGCTCTGGATCCAGGTGATCGCGCCCGCCATCGCCTGCGGCTCCAGCTTGCACCATTTCACCCGGCCGCGTTTTTCCTGGGCGATCAGCCCCGCTTCCGCCAGGATCTGCAGGTGCTTCGAGATCGCCGCCAGCGACATCGCGAAGGGCTCCGCCACATCGGTGACGGCCATGTCATCCTCCAGCAGCATCGTCAGGATCGCCCGGCGGGTCGGGTCGGCCAGGGCCGAGAAGATCGTGTCGAGAGGGGAGGGCGCGGATGTCATGGCCTCAGTGATGCGGGGCGGGGCGGAAAACGTCAACCTTCCGGTTGAATATGCGAAACCGCCCCGAATCCGGCGCAGGCCCCGCCGCGGCTGCGCGCGAAATTCGGAAATATGGCTGTTTCAATGGGTTATGGCGTTTTCTGCGGGCGCTAACGGAATTGACTCACGCGGCCGTGACGACTATCAAGCGCAAGAGTTGTCGCGGGGGTGGTTGTCATGGCCGAACGTCCGACGGACGAGCCGGATCCCGAGCGCCTGAAAGCGCTGGAGGAGAAGCTCGCCGCAAGGCGCAGGGCCGAGGCGCCGAAGCCCGCAGCCGATGACCGGTTCCGTCAGGCCGATATGGCATGGCGGATGGTGATCGAAATGGTTTCGGGGCTGGGGATCGGCTTCGGTATCGGATACGGGCTCGATGTGCTTCTGGGCACGCAGCCCTGGCTGATGCTGGTGTTCACGATCCTGGGCCTGGTGGCGGGGGTGCGCGTGATGATGCGCACGGCCGCCGAAATGAACAAGGCGAGGGCCGCTTCCGGGGCGGCCGATGAAGAGGGAAGATAAACGTGGCTGAGAGCGGCGAAGGTCTTGCGTTCCACCCGATGGATCAGTTCACCGTCAAACCGTTGTTTGGCGAGGGCCCGATCCACTGGTACACGATCACCAACGTGACCCTGTGGATGGCGATCGGTATCGTCGCGATCATCCTGCTGATGGTCGTGGGCTCCGCGCGCCGGTCGATCGTGCCGAGCAAGGGCCAGTCCCTGGCCGAGCTGATCTACGGTTTCGTCCACAAGATGGTCGAGGACGTGGCGGGCAAGGACGGGCTGAAGTTCTTCCCCTATATCCTGACCGTGTTCCTGTTCATCCTGTGCTCGAACATCCTCGGCCTGCTGCCGAAAGCCTTCACGCCGACCTCGCATATCGCCGTCACTGCGGTGCTGGCGGTTCTGGTCTTCGTCTCGGTCACGGTGATCGGCTTCGTGAAGAACGGCGCGCATTTCCTCGAGCTGTTCTGGGTCAAATCGGCGCCGCTGGCGCTGCGCCCGGTGCTCGCGGTGATCGAGATCATCTCCTACTTCGTGCGCCCGGTCAGCCACTCCATTCGTTTGGCTGGCAACATGATGGCGGGCCACGCGGTGATCAAGGTCTTCGCCGCCTTCGCGCCGCTGATCCTGATGTCCTTCGTCGGCGTGATCGTCACCCCGCTCTCGGTCCTGGCGATCACCGCCATGTATGGCCTCGAGATCATCGTGGCGGTCGTGCAGGCCTACGTCTTCACCATTCTCACCTGCGTCTATCTGAAGGACGCGCTGCATCCGGCCCACTGAGGGCCGGATCCGAGAAACCCTTGTAACCCTTTCAATCCTTAAGGAGCATCCAAATGGAAGGCAGCATCTCCGAATTCGGTCAATACCTCGGCGCGGGCCTGGCCTGCATCGGCATGGCGGGCGCCGCCATCGGGGTGGGCAACGTCGCGGGCAACTTCCTGAACGGCGCCCTGCGCAACCCGTCGGCCGCCGCCGGCCAGACCGCCACGTTGTTCATCGGCATGGCCTTCGCCGAAGCTCTGGGCATCTTCGCGTTCCTCGTCGCGCTGCTGCTGCTGTTCGCAGTCTGATCCCTGATCACTACCTTTCCGTCGGATGGGTCCTGTAGGGCCCATCCGGTGTTATGAGGGTCCAGGGGGACGATATGGAACAAACACACCAAGCGGTCGAGGGAGCCCACGCAGCGTCGGGCGCCGGGATGCCGCAACTGGATATCTCGACCTTCCCGAACCAGATCTTCTGGCTTCTGGTCGCCTTGGTCGTGATCTATCTGGTGCTGTCGCGCATCGCGCTGCCGCGCATCGCGGCGATCCTGTCGGAACGTCAGGGCACCATCGCGGGCGATATCGCCGCCGCGGAGGACTACAAGCTGAAGGCGAAAGACGCCGAGGCCGCCTATGAAAAGGCGCTGGCCGACGCGCGCGCCCAGGCGCAGAAGATCGTGGGCGAGACCCGCGCCGAGATCCAGAAAGACCTCGACGCTGCGACCGCCAAGGCCGATGCCGAAATCTCCAAGCGCGCCGCGGAGTCCGAGGCGAAGATCGCCGAGATCCGGGCCGGCGCGGTTGCTGCGGTGGAAGCCGTCGCGAAGGATACCGCCGAAGCCATCGTTGCCGCCCTCGGTGGCAAGGTTGATGCCGAGGTTGTCGCCGCTGCGGTCGGTGCGCGGGTGAAGGGGTAAGGACATGAAGAAACTTTCGCTTCTGCTGATCCTTGCCGCCCATCCGGCGCTGGCTGCTTCGGGGCCGTTCTTCTCGCTGCACAACACCGATTTCGTCGTGCTGATCGCCTTCCTGGTGTTCGTTGCGATCGTGCTGTGGGCGAAGGTTCCGGCGAAGATTTCCGGCCTGCTGGACAAGCGCGCTGCGGGGATCAAGTCGGATCTGGACGAAGCGCGCGCGCTGCGTGAGGAGGCCCAGTCGATCCTGGCCACCTATGAGCGCAAGGCCCGTGAAGTCCAGGCGCAGGCGGATGCCATCGTCACCGCGGCCAAGCGCGATGCGCAGGCGGCGGCCGATCAGGCGAAGGCCGATCTGCAGACCTCGATCGCACGCCGCCTGAAGGCTGCGGAAGATCAGATTGCTTCGGCCGAATCCCAGGCCGTCAAGGCGGTCAAGGATCAGGCGGTTCAGGTTGCGGTTGCGGCGGCAGGCGAAGTCCTGGCGAAGCAGCTGAGCGCTTCGGAGAAGGGCAAGACCATCGACGCCGCCATCGCCGAGGTGAAGGCGCGCCTGCACTGAGCCCAAGGTGCTGCTGAGATCTGGAAGCCCGGCCCTTCGGCCGGGTTTCTTTATATCTGCACCCGCTGCCCGGGCACTGCGCCCGATGAACGCCGCCGTTGACGGCGCGCTGCGGATCGGCTCTATCCTTGAATGGAATGCCATCTATGGTCAGGTGTGCCTTGAGTGAACTCGATCCCGTAACGCCCGCTGCGGCGGATGCCCATGCGGCGGCGCTTCATGTCGCGCAGGTGCTGCGTGACCGGATCGTGCACGGGCAGATCCGTGCGGGGGACCGGATCGTCGAGCGCCGCGTTTCGGCCGAGCTCGCGGTCTCGCGCACGCCGGTGCGCGAGGCTCTGAAGCTGCTGGAGGCGGACGGGCTGATCCGCATTTCCCGCAACAAGGGCGCGCAGGTCACCGGCCTCACGGCGGAGGAGGCGCTGCACCTGTTCCAGGTGATCGGTGTGCTTGAAGGGCTAGCGGCGCGGCGGCTGGCCACCGAGGCGGATGCCGGCGTGATGGAGCGTCTGGAGGGGCTGCATGACCGCATCCTGTTCCATTATCGGCGCTCGCAGATCGAGCCCTATTTCGAGGCGAATTCGGCCGCGCATGATCTGATCGTTGCGTCCTGCGGCAATCCGGTTCTGGTGGGGCACCACCAGCGCACGATGCTGATGGCGCGCAGGGGCCGGTTCATGGCGATCATGAGCCCCTCGCGGTGGGCGCAATCGGTGGAGGAGCACGAGATCCTGATGCAGGCCCTGCGCGCGCGCGATGCGGATGCCGCCGCGGCGATCTGGGCCACGCATCTGCGCCATACCGGCGAGACCCTCGCCGCGGTGCTTCGCGACGAGGGCAGGCCCTGAGCTAGGCCCGGGCGCGCGCCCAGAGCCGCTCGGCCACCCGCTGCGCCTCGGCGATGACTTCGGCCGGGTCCGCCCTTGTCGGGCGCCCGTCGCGCACCAGGATCTCGCCGTCGCAGACCACCGTCCGCACATTGGCCGCCGATCCGGAGTGGACGATGATGCCATAGCCGTCGATCGCCGGGCGCAGGTTCGGCGCATCCGGGTCGAGCAGGATGAAATCCGCAGGCCCGCCCTCCGCGATGCGGCCGCTGGCGCCGTGCCCGCGCAGGGCATCCGCCCCGGCGGCCGTGCCCCAGCCGAAGACCTGCCGCGCACCCAGCACAAATTCCATCTCCGCGCGGCGGCGCGCCGAAGCAATGGCGGTGCGCATCGCCTCGAACATATCGGCGGATTTCGTGTCGGTGCAGAGCGTGATCCGGGCGCCCGCGGCCTCCAGCGCCAGGATCGGCGCGGCTGCGCCGAAGCTCGCATTGCCGATCGGGGCATGGGCGACGACGACCTTGTTGCGGCCCATCCGGGCGATGTCGTCGTCGCTCAGGAAGATGCAATGCGCGGCGATCAGATCCGCGTTCAGCAGCCCCACATCCTCTAGCAGCTGGACGGGGCTCATGCCCTCTCGCGCCTGAATCTGCGCGACTTCCATGCGGGACTGGGCCAGATGAGTGTGAACCTGCTTCCCGGTCTCCTCTGCCAGCCGGGCAAAAGTGCGCAGCATCCCACGCGAGCAGGTGTCGGGCGCGTGCGGCGCGAGGATGGTCGAGATCCGCCCTCCCGCCTTGCCCTCCCAGTGCGCGATCAGATCCAGCGCATCGCGCAGCGTGGTCTCGCCAAGCGCCGGATCGTGCACGAAGCGCCCCTCGGCCAGCGCCGCAGTATCGGCATCCATCACCCGGCCCCCGATCAGCGCCCGCGGCCCGAGCTCGGCTGCGGCACGCGCCAGCGCATCGGGCTTGCGGTAGTAGTCCACAATCGTCGTGGCGCCAGCCATCAGCATCTCCATCACCCCAAGCCGCGCCAGCGCCAGCGTCTCCTCCCCGGACAGCCAGTGCCCCTGCGGCACCCCCGGCGTATAGGCGGGCGCGAAGCCCAGGTCCTCGACCATGCCGCGCACGATCATCAGCGGCGAATGGTTGTGCGTGTTCACCATCCCGGGCAGGCAGAGCGCCCCGCGCGCATCGATGACCTCTGTTCCCTCGGGTGGCATGCCCAGATCGCCAATCCGCTCGATCCGGCCGCCGCGCACCGACAGGCTCGTGGGCGCGGACAGATCCGAATCGCCGGTCAGCAGGCGCAGGTTCTTAAAATGGAATGCCATTTGTATAGTCACAGAGGTCTCCTCTTCAGCATGGGCGCATGTTTTGCGCCCATTATTTGCGCGTTGTGGAATTTCTGGCGCGGACGGCCGCGCCGTCGTTGCCATTGCTGCCCTTTGGTCTAGGACATGTCAAATGGAATGCCATTTTGCTGCACGCTGAACCGCGCGCCCGAAATCAGAGCCGAGAGGACCCGATGACCCGTTTGCTGACCCGCCGCTGCCTGCTGCAAAGCTCCGCTCTGGCCGCCTCCGCCCTTGCCATGCCCTCGATCCTGCGTGCTGCCGGCACGCAGGAGCTGGTCGTTGGCTGCGCGGGCAGCCACACCGCCTGGATGGAGCAGATCGTCGTTCCGCATATGAAGAAGGCGATCGGGGCCGAGGTTATCTTCGAGGGGACCAAATCCTCGGTGAACCTGGAGAAGATGGCGTCGAACCGCGACAAGCCCTACCTCTCCGTGGTGCAGATGGATGACCCGGTGATGATCCAGGCGGTGGAGGAGGGGCTGCTCACGCAGATGAGCCGGGCCTTGGTGCCGAACCTCGGCGCGCTGCGGCCGGATGCGGTGCATATGGAGGGGATGTGGGCCAATTATGTGCAGCCCTGGGCGGGGGTTGCGTATAATTCCGATCTGCGCAAGGGCGTGGCCTCCTGGGAAGACCTCTGGGCGCCGGAGGCGAAGGGCAAGGTGATCGTGCCCTCGCTGCAGAACACCGAAGGCATGTGGACCCTGTTCGCGGCGGCGATGCTGGCGACGGGCAAGCCCTTCGCCGAGGCGCAATACGAGGTCGATGCCGCCTTCGAGAAGCTCGCGGCGCTGAAGCCCAACGTGCTGACCGCCTATTCGGTGATGAGCCAGGCGTTCAACCTGCTGGAGCAGGGCGAGATCACCATGCTCGCAGGCAACTTCTCCTCCTATACGCTGCCGCGCAAGGCCGAGGGCGTGCCCGTCGATCTGGCGGCGCCGAAGGAAGGGATCTTCGCGATGCCCTCCGGCATCTGCCTCGTGAAGGGCGGGCCGAACCCGGAGCTGGCGGCAGCTTATGTGAACGAGATGCTCGGCGCAGACCTGCAGACGACGCTGGCCGAATTCACCCAGTCTCTGGCGGCGAACACGGCGGTGAAGGTGGCGGCGGGCGTGCCCGAGGGCGTCGCGGTGCATTCGCCGGACTGGGCCTTCGTCGCGAAGAACCGCAAGGCCTGGAACGACCGCTTCGACAAGCTGATGGCGGTGTGATGCAGCCCGCGACCGAGACGAGCTATGGCGACAGCCGCTACCTGGACGTGGTGGCAGTGCAGAAGGCCTTTCGCGGCGTGACCGTGATGGACCAGATGAACTTCCGGATGGCGCGGGGCGAGCTCGTCTCGCTCCTCGGCCCTTCGGGCTGCGGCAAGACCACCTTGCTGCGCATCATCGCCGGGCTGATGACGGCCGATCAGGGCTCGGTGATCCTGTCGGGGCGCAACATCACGGCGCTGCCGCCGCACCGGCGCAATGTCTCGGTCGTGTTTCAGAACTACGCGCTGTTCCCGCATTTGAGCGTGGCGGAAAACGTGGCCTTCGGGCTGCGCGCCCGGGGGCGGGGGCGGGCGGAAACGGCGGCGCCGGTGCGCGAGGCGCTGGCGCTGGTGCGGATGGAGGCCTTCGCCGACCGGCCGGTGGCCCGGCTTTCGGGCGGGCAGCAGCAGCGCGTGGCGGTGGCGCGGGCGCTGGTGGTGCAGCCAGACCTGCTGCTGCTCGACGAGCCCTTTTCCGCGCTCGACCGCAAGCTGCGCGAGACGATGCAGGTGGAGCTGAAATCGCTGCTGCGCGACCGTGGCATCACCGCGATTTTCGTCACCCACGACCAGGAGGAGGCGATGGCGGTCTCGGACCGGATCGCGGTGATGAATGCCGGCCGGATCGAGCAGTTCGCCGATCCCTCCATGCTCTATTCCCGGCCTGCATCGCCCTTCGTGATGGATTTCGTCGGGCTGTCCACGCGGCTTGCGGGCAAGGTGCTGGCCGCGGAGGGCGGCCGGGTGCGCATCGCGACCCGGCTCGGGGAGCTCTCCGCGCGGGCCCGGGTGCCGGTCGGGGCCGAGGTTCTGGTGGGCGTCCGGCCCGAGCTCGTCGGGCTCGATCCGGTGCCGGGCGGCAACCGGATCCCCGTCACGCTGGAGGATGTCGCGGTGCTGGGCGCCAAGACGGTGCTGCATGGCCGCGCGGCGCCCGGCGAGCGGCTCATGTGCGAGCTGCCCGGCATCCGCGCGGGCTTCGCGCGCGGCGCGGAGGTGGCGCTGTGCTGGCCGGTCGAGGATACGCTGGTCTATGAGGCGAGCCATGAGCCGTGATCGCATCGGGCTTCTGGTTGTGCCGGCGCTGGCCGTTCTGGCGGTGGTCTATGCGCTGCCTCTGGTGCTGCTGCTGGCCAAGAGCCTGCGCGGGCCGGAGGGGCTGTCGCTCGCGGCCTATGCGGCCTTCTTCGCCGATCCGTTTCAGATCGAGGTGCTGGCGCGCACGCTCCGCGTCGCCGCGCTGGTGACGGCGCTGGCGCTCTTCATCGCCTGGCCGACCGCGGTCGCGATGCGGCGCGCGCAGGGGGGCTGGCTCACGCTGTTCCTGGTGGCGCTGGTGCTGCCGATGTCGCTCGGCGTGGTGGTGAAGGCGTTTGCCTGGTCGATCCTGTTCCGCAGCAATGGCATCGTGAACCAGACCATGATGGGCCTCGGTATCGTCGATGCGCCAGTGCGGATGCTGTTCACGGAATCCGCGCTGGTGGTCGGGGCGGCGAATGTGTTCCTGCCGTTCATGGTGCTCCCGATCTATTCGGTGCTGCGCCAGCAGAACCCGAGCCTGCCCGATGCAGCGGCGAGCCTTGGGGCCGGGCCGCTCTACCGGTTCTTCCACGTCGATCTGCCGCTCACCCTGCCGGGGCTGGTGGCGGGGGCGGCCTTCGTGTTTTCCATGGCGATATCCATGTATGTGATCCCGAGCCTGATCCTGGGCGAAACGCAACAGACGCTGCCGATGCTGGTCGCGCGCTCGTTCCTGTACCTGCGCAATGAAACCCTGGGCTCGACGCTCTCGGCCGTGCTGTTGATGATCGCAATCGCGGTGGTGCTGGGCAGCAGCTGGCTCGCCAGCCGTCTGGGGGGCAGGGCATGACCGGGACCGATCGCTTCTTCCGCCTGTTCGCCTGGGGCATGGGCCTGTTCTGTGTCCTGTTCCTCCTGCTGCCGATCGCGATCACGCTGGTGGTCTCGTTCTCGGGCTCCCCGGTCTATACGCTGCCGCCGCCGGACTGGTCCTTGCGCTGGTATCTGGCGCTCGGGCGCAAGACCGGGCTGATCGAGGCGGTGGGCCTGTCGCTCAATCTCGCACTGGTGTCCACGGTGGTGTCCCTTGTGCTGGGCACGGCCGCGGCCATCGGCGTCGCGCGCGGCAATTTCCGTGGCAAGGCGGCGATTGCCACCTTCGCCGTTTCGCCCTTGATGATGCCGGGGCTGGTGCTGGGCGTGGCGATGCTGCAGTTCTTCCGCGACATGGGCCTGCGCGATGCCTATGGCAGCCTGCTGCTCGCCCATGTGGTGATCACGCTGCCCTTCATCCTGCGCACGCTGCTGGCGGCGTTGGGGGCGTTCGATTTCTCCATGATCGATGCGGCGCGCACGCTCGGGCTCAGCTATCCGCGCGCGGTGCTGAAGGTGCTGATCCCGAACCTCGCGCCGGCCTATCTCACCGGGGGGCTGTTCGCCTTCCTCGCCTCGATGGACAATTACCCGATTTCCATCTTCCTCACCGATGCCCGCAACAAGACCCTGCCGATCAAGATGCTGCAGATCCTGGAGGAGCAGCCGGATCCCTCCATCGCGGCACTGTCGAGCGCGCTGATCCTGCTCGCGGTGGCGGTGCTGGTCTTTGGTGCGCGCACGGTGGGCCTGAACAGGATGATCCAATGACGGACCGGCGGAATTTCATCGGCTCCGAGGCGGCGCCCTGCTGGCCGGGCGGGGCGCGGCTGGCGGTCTCCTTCGTCGTCAATGTCGAAGAGGGGGCGGAGCTGTCGATCGGCGATGGCGATGGCGCAAACGAATCCGTCTACGAGATCCGCGAGGAGGTCGCGGGCGTGCCCGATCCCTGCATGGAGACCCATTTCGCCTATGGGCCGCGGCGGGGCTATGCGCGGATCGTGGAGGCCTTCGCCCGCCATGGTGTCTGCGCGACCTTCTCCGCCTGCGGCCGGGCGGCCGAGCGCCTGCCCTGGCTGATCGCCGATGCCGCCGGGCGCGGCCATGAGATCAGCTGCCACGGCTGGCGGTGGGAGCGCCACGCCAATATGGACCGCGCCCTCGAGGCCGGGGTTATCGCCCGCACCCATGCCGCCATCGCCCGCGTGGCCGGGGTGGCGCCGGTGGGCTGGCACACGCGCTCGGCCGCATCGCCAGCCACCCGGGCGCTGCTGCAGGCGCATGGCGGCTTCCTGTACGATTCCGATGCCTATGACGACGACATGCCGCGTATTGTGCCGGGTACGCGCCATGTGATCCTGCCCTATGCCTTCGATACCAACGACATGCGCTTTTCGCCGGGCGGCGGCTTCGTGCAGGCCGAGGATTTCACCCGCTATGTCGCGGGCGCCTTCGACCGGCTCTGGGCGGAGGGGGCGGGGCAGGCGCGGATGCTGTCGGTGGGGCTGCATCTGCGTATCATCGGGCGGCCGGGCCGGATTTCCGGGCTGGAGGCGCTTTTGGCGCATATGGACCGTCCGGGCGTATGGTTCGCGACCCGGCGGCAAATCGCGGAATGCTGGCTGGAGGCTCATGCATGACCCTGATGGATCTGAGCGCGCGCGAGATTGCGGCGCGGGTGCGGGCGGGGCTTTCGCCGCTGGAGGTGGCGGAGGCGGCGCTGGCGCGCGTGGCCGAGCGTAACCCGGCGCTGAATGCGCTGTGCCATGTGGATCCGGAGGCCGTGCGCGCGGAGGCTGCCGCCGTGGCCGCGCGGCTGCCGCAGGAAGATCTGCCGCTCGCCGGGGTGCCGGTGGTGATCAAGGACAACATCTGGGTGGGGGGCATGCCCATCACTCAGGGCTCGCGCGCCTATGCGGGCTTCGTAGCGCCTGAGGATGCGCGCGCGGTGGCGCTGCTGCGCCGGGCAGGGGCGGTGGTGCTGGGCATCGGCACCTGCTCCGAGCTTGCATGCCGCGGCGTGACCACGACCGAGCTTCATGGCGCGACCCGGCATCCGGCGGACCCGCGGCTGACGCCCGGCGGCTCTTCCGGCGGGCCGACGGTGGCCGTGGCGGCCGGGATGGCGCCGATCGCGCTCGGGACGGATGCGGGGGGCTCCTCGCGGCGCCCGCCCGCGCATGTGGGGGTGGTGGGGTTCAAGCCCAGCCAGGACGCGATCCCCTATGGCCCCACCTTCACCGAGCCGTTCTGGGGCGTTTCGGTTCTGGCGCCGATCGCGCGCGACGTGGCCGATGCGCGGCTGATGTTCTCGGTGCTGGCAGGCGCGGAGGAGGCCCCGGAGGCGCCGCTGCGCATCGCCTTCGCGCCCACCATGGGCCTCGCGCAGCCGATGGACGGGGCCGTGGCGGCGGCTGTATCTGCGGCGGTTGCGGCGCTGCGGGCGGCGGGGCTCGAGGTGGCCGATGAGGCCCCCCTCTGGCCCGAGGGCGCGACGCAGATGGGCGTGATGCCGATCCAGACGGCCGGCCTCGCCATGATCCATGGCGCGCGCTGGCGGGCGGACCCGGGCCTCTATTCCCGCGATCTGGCGGGCACGCTGGAGGCGGGGCTTGCGCTCAGCGGCGTCGTTGTGGCCCACGCCCTCGAGAACAGCCATCAGATGAAGGAAACCCTGTGCGGCTTCCTTGCGCGGCACGACCTGCTGATCTCTGCCACCAGCTCCGCTCTGGCCTGGCCGCATGACCGGCTCGGCCCCGAGACCATCGGCGGCCATCCCGCACAGCCGCGCGACCATGCGGCCTTCACTCCGCAATACAATCATGCCGGGGCGCCGGCGATTTCCATCCCCTGCGGGCGCGCGCCGTGTGGCCTGCCCGTGGGGTTGCAGATCGGCGCGGCGCCCGGGCGCGACGCGATGCTGCTGCGCGCAGCCGCCCTCTTCGAGACGATCCTTGCCGATGCCGGCCTCTGGCCCGCCACCTGAAAGACCAGCCATGCGACTTCTTCTCGTCAACCCGAACATGACCGAAGCCATGACCCGCGACATGGCCGCCATCGCCCGCCGGATCGCGGGCACGGCGGCCGAAATCGTGCCGCTCACCGCGCCGCGCGGCTTTCCCTATATCGCCTCGCGCGCAGAGGCGCAGATCGGCGGCGGCATTGCGCTCGAAATGATCGCGGACAACCTGGAAGGCGCGGATGCGGTCATCATCGCGGCCTTCGGCGATCCGGGCCTGCGCGGGGCGCGCGAATTGTTCGACCTGCCGGTGGTGGGCATGGCCGAAGCCGCGATGATGAGCGCCAGCATGCTGGGCGAGCGGTTCTCCATCGTCACCTTCTCGCCGGTGATGCGGCGCTGGTATCTCGATTGCGTGGCCGACAGCGGCCTCTCGGCGCGCTGCACCGGGGTGCGCACGCCGCCTGGTCATCCGCTCGATGTCTCGGGCCTGCGCGAGACCCTGCGCGATGATCTGGCCGATCTCGCGCGGCGCGCGGCGCTGGAGGATGGCGCGGATGTGGTGATCCTGGGGGGCGCGCCGCTCGCCGGGCTCGCGGGAGAGATCGCGGAGGAGGTGCCCGCGCTGGTGATCGACCCGATCGCGGCGGCGGTCTCGCAGGCGATGGCGCTGGCCCGGATCGCGGCGCGGCGCAGCTTCGGCGCGCGGGCCTGCAAGCCGGTCGCGAAGCCTTCGGTCGGGCTCGGGCCGGCACTCGGGCGCATCGTCGCGCAGGTGGGGGCATGAGCGCGGGCCTGAGGGTGGCGCTCGGCGCGCGCCGCTACCGCACCGACCGCGCCTTCTACAGCCCGCAGGCCGGCGGGGTGAGCGATGTGGCCGTAGGGCCGGATGGCCGCATCCATGTGCTGCTGCGCCGCGACCCGCTGGCCGATCCGCCCTGTGCCACGCTGGTGACGCTGGACGCCGCGGGCCGGGTGCTGCAGGAAACAGATCCGGGCATTGCCGATGCGCATATGCTGGCCGCCGCGCCGGACGGGCGGCTCTATGTGGTTGACCGCGATGCGCATGAGGTCCTGATCCTGCGCGACGGGCTCCGGGTGGGAGGGCTTGGCGGGCGGCACCGGCCGGGGCAGCCGTTCAACCACCCGACAGGTATCGCCATCGGCCCGGACGGGTCGATCTATGTTTGCGAGGGGTATGCGGGCCATACCGTCTGGCGCTTTGCCCCGGATGGGACCGAGCTTGCCCGCTGGGGCAGCTATGGCACCGGGCCGGGGCAGTTCCGCAACGCGCATGGGCTCTGTGTCCTGCCCGATGGCCGCGTGGCCGTGGCCGACCGCGAGAACGACCGCGTGCAGATCTTCACCCCCGATGGCGGCCTGCTGCGGGTGATCGCGCTGTTTCGTGGCCCGATGGATATCTGGGGCGATGCCGAGGGGGTGCTGCATGTGAGCGACAGCATGCCCGCGCTGAGCCGCGTCACCGCCGAGGGCGCGGTGCTGGGCCGGGCGCGGCCGGTGCTGAACGGGGCGCATGGCCTGTGCGGCGCGCCGGACGGCACGATCTATTTCGCCGAAATGAACCCGAACCGGGTCAGCCGGATCCTGCCGCTGACCGAGGAGGCCCCTGATGGACTATGACCTGATCATCCGCAACGGTGCCGTCGCCACCACCGATGGCAGCTTCGAGGCCGATATCGGGGTGCGCGGTGGCGTGATCGTGGCGCTGGCGCGGGGCCTTGCGGGCACGGCTGCGGAGGAGGTGGATGCCGCGGGGATGCTGGTGCTGCCGGGCGGGGTGGATACGCATACCCATATCGACCAGCCGCCCGAAGGCGCCGTCCGCCAATGCGACGATTTTGCCGCAGCCACCACCTCCGCCGCGGCGGGGGGCACGACGACGGTCGTCTGCTTCGCCTGGCAGCTGCCGGGCACGTCGCTTGCCGCGGAAGTGGCGGCCTATCACCAGCGGGCGGCGGCGGCGCGGGTGGATTACGCCTTTCACCTGACCATCACCGACCCCACGGACACGGTGCTGCGCGACGAGCTGCCCGCGCTGATTGCGGCGGGCAACAGCTCGATCAAGATCTTCATGACCTATGCCGGTTCGCGGCTGAGCGATGCGCAGGTGCTGGAGGTGCTGGAGGCTGCGCGGTCCAATGGCGCGCTGGTTTGCGTCCATGCGGAGGATGACGCGCTGATTGGCCATCTGACGCGCCGGCTGATTGCCGAGGGCAAGGCATCGCCGAAGTATTTCCCGCAGTCGAAACCGATCCTGGGCGAGGCCGAGGCGATCCGGCGGATCGCGACCTATGCCGAGTTGCTCGATGTGCCGGTGCATATCTTCCACGTCTCGGGGGCGGAGGCCGCGGCCGAGGTGGAGCGCGCGCAGCGGCGCGGCGTGCGCCTGAGCGCCGAAACCTGCCCGCAATACCTGACCTTCACCGCCGCGGATCTGGACCGGCCGGGGTTCGAGGGCGCGAAGCTGATGTTCGGCCCGCCGCCGCGCAGCCCGCAGGACCACGAGGCGCTGTGGCGCGCCCTGCGGCGGGGCGTGCTGTCGGTGATTTCCTCGGATCACGCGCCGATGCGGTTCGACGATCCGCAGGGAAAGAAGGTCGCGGGCGAGGGCGCCCCGTTCGACAGGGTGCCGAATGGCGTGCCGGGGATTGCCACGCGGATGCGGCTGATCTTTTCCGAAGGGGTCTCCAAGGGGCGGATCGGCATCGGCGAATTCGTCGCGCTGACGGCCACGCGTCCGGCGAAGCTGTTCGGCCTCTATCCGCGCAAGGGGGCGATTGCGATCGGCTCCGATGCCGATCTGGTGCTGTGGGACCCGGCGCATCGCGGCATTCTGACCCATGCCGAGCTGTGGGACGCGAATGATTACAGCCCCTATGAGGGCATGGAGGTCACGGGAAAGCCGATGATCACCTGGCTGCGCGGGCGCCGCGTGTATGCCGGGGGCCAGCCCGTGGGCGGCCCGGGCGGCGGGCGCTTCCTTGCGCGGGGCATTATGCGCCCTTGACCTTCGCCCGTGCGGAGACAACTACGAGGGGGCCGCGCAGGACGGGGAGCGATATGGAGCAGCTGGAGAGCGATTGCATCATCGTCGGGGGTGGGCCCGCGGGGATGATGGCGGGGCTGCTTCTGGCGCGGGCCGGGGTGCGCGTGGCCGTTTTCGAAAAACACCCGGATTTCCTGCGCGATTTTCGGGGCGATACGATCCACCCGTCTACCCTGCAGCTGATGCAGGAGCTGGGCTTTCTGGAGGAATTCCTGCGCCTGCCGCATCAGAAGGCGCCCACGCTCCATGCCGAAATCGGCGGGCGGCAGGTGGCGATTGCGGATTTCCGTCGGCTGCCGCTTGCGTGCCGCTACATCGCCTTCATGCCGCAATGGGACTTTCTGGATTTCCTGGCGCGCAAGGCGCAGGCGCTGCCGGGCTTCAGCCTGCATATGGGCGTGGAGACGACCGGGCTGATCCGCGCGGCGGACCGGATCGCCGGGATCCGCTGGCAAGGGGGCGCGGCGCGCGCGGCCCTGGTGATCGGCGCGGACGGACGGCAGTCGGTCGTGCGGCGGGAGGCGGGGCTGGTGGTGCGGGATTTCGGCTCGGCGGTGGATGTGCTCTGGCTGAAGCTCTCGCGCCGCCCGGATGATCCGGCTCCGGCGATGAGCCATGCCGGCCCGCAGCAGGGCCTCGTGCTGATCGACCGCGGCGACTACTGGCAATGCGGCTATGTGATCCGCAAGGGCAGCCATGAGGAGCTGAAGGCGCGCGGGATCCTGGCGTTCCGGGCGGCATTGGCGGCGCTGGCGCCGCTGCCTGCGGAGCGGTTCGACGAAATCACCAGCTGGGATCAGGTGCATCTGCTGCAGATCCGGATGGACCGGCTGGAGCAATGGTGGGCGCCGGGCGTCCTCTGCATCGGGGATGCGGCGCATGCGATGTCGCCGGTGGGGGGCTTCGGCGTCAATCTGGCGATTCAGGATGCGGTGGCGGTGGCGCGGATCCTGGCGGGGCCCTTGCGCGCGGGGCAGGTGGGTACGCGCGATTTGGCGGCCGTACAGGCGCGGCGCCTGTTCCCGACCCGCGCCACGCAGGGGCTGCAGCGGATGATGCGGCGCAAGCGCAACGACCGCGGCGAGGCCGCACCCCGCCCGCCGGGCTTCGTGCGCGCCATCGCGCGGATGCCGGCGCTGGCGCATCTGATGGGGCGGCTGATTGGGATGGGCTTCCGCACGGAGCGGATCCGATGATCCAGACCACGATCCTGGTGCGGGTGGTGTTTGCGGCGCTCGGGCTTCTCTTTACCGGGCTCGGGTTCATCGGGCTGTTCCTGCCGGTGGTGCCGACGGTGCCGTTCCTGATCGTGGCGGCGGCCTGTTTCGCGCGATCCTCCCGGCGGCTGGAGGCCTGGCTGCTGGCGCAGCCGCATTTCGGGCCGCTGCTGCGCAACTGGCGCGAGCGCGGCGCGATCCCGCGCTATGCGAAATGGATGGCGCTGGTGGGCAGCGGCTCGGGCTTCGTGATCTTCCTGTTTGCGGCGCCGCCGTGGCCGCTGGCGCTGCTGGTGGCGGCGGGGATCGCGGGGGCGATGGCGTTCGTCTTCACCCGGCCCGACAGCTAGGGCCGCAGCGCCTCGCGCAGCGATTGCGGCGCCGAGGTGGTGTTGCGCAGATCGAGCGAGCTGAGCAGATCCAGCAGGTGGCTTTTCATCAGGTCCTCGGCGCGGGCGCCGTCGCCCTGCACCAGCGCATCGAGCAGCGCATGATGGGCATGGCTTTCGCACATGGCCGCGCGCCGCTGCCAGTAGAGCGCGATGATCAGCGACGAGCGCGCCACCAGCTGCGTGACGAAGGCCTCGATCGTCGCCTGATTGGCGATGCGGGCGATTTCGACGTGAAACTGACCCGACATATAGAGCGCACGGCCCAGATTGCCGGCGGCCATCGCCGCATGTTCCTCGACGATATGGTGGCGCAGGATCGCCACATCGGCCTCGGTGATCCGCTCGGCCGCGGAGCGGGCGGTCCGGGGCTCCAGCAGGGCGCGCGCCTCGAACACTTCGCGCGCCTCGCGCACCGTGGGCTGCGCGACATAGGCGCCGCGATTGCGGCGCAGCTCCACCAGCCGGTCATGCGAAAGCCGCTGCAAGGCCGCCCGCACCACCGTGCGCGACACGCCGAAAATCTCGCCGACCTCATCCTCCGAGAGCTTCGCCCCGGGGGCGAGGCGGTGCTCGTGGATGGCCAGCGCCAAATCCGTGGCGATGCTCTCGGCTGTATTGTCCTGTCCGACCGCGTCCATTGGGCCTCCTTGAAGCGATTCTGCGATCTGGGGCGGGCCGATGCAAGGCGCCGTCTGTGGCCACAAGATTGTATACGATTCTGTCGATAAAAATGTGCACAGACTTCCTGCGATCGCTGAAACATTCAGCAGACCCTGTTCCGGGCGGGCTCCGGCGCGGATTTGGCTGGGGCTTTGCGCGGAATCACAGCAGCTTCGGGGCAGCGCAGAGCAAAAGGGGTGTCGGATGCGGACCAGAAGCGACCTTGAACTCGTCCACCTGACCAAGGCCTATGGGGCGACGGTGGCGGTGAACGATGTCAGCCACGTTTTTCCGCCGGCAAGCTACATCTGCCTGCTGGGGCCCTCGGGCTGCGGCAAATCCTCCACGCTGCGGATGATCGCCGGGCATGAGAGCGTGACTTCGGGCGCGATCCTGCTCGATGGCGCCGATATCGCGCATCTGCCGCCTGCGAAGCGCGGCACGGCGATGATGTTCCAGAACTATGCGCTGTTCCCGCATCTGACAGTGAAGGACAATGTGGCCTTCTCGCTCCGGATGAAGGGGGTGGACAAGGCCGCCCGGCACGCCAAGGCGATGGAGCTGCTGAGCCTGGTGGCGATGGACCATCTGGCGGAGCGGCTGCCGGCGCAGCTCTCGGGCGGGCAGCAGCAGCGCGTCGCGCTGGCCCGCGCGCTGGTGAACGAGCCGAGCGTGCTCTTGCTCGATGAGCCGCTCTCGGCGCTGGATCCGTTCCTGCGGATCCGGATGCGGGCGGAGCTGAAACGGCTGTAGCGCGAGCTCGGCATCACCTTCATCCACGTCACCCATGGCCAGGACGAGGCGCTGGCGCTCGCCGATGAATGCGTGGTGATGAACAATGCGGTGATCGAACAGGCCGGCCCCCCGCGCGAGGTCTGGGCGCAGCCGCGGACCGAATTCGTGGCCCGCTTCATGGGCGGGCACAATGTCATCACCTGGGAGGGCGCGCGCTATGCGATCCGCTCGGACGAGGTGCGCGTGGATGCGGCGGGCCTCGCCGCGACGGTGACCGGGGTCGAGTATCAGGGCGACCGCGTCGCCGTGACCACGAAGAACGACGCGGGCGAGGAGATCGTGGCCCTCGTGCCCGAAGGCCGCTTCTTCGCGGCGCCGATAAACCCGGGCGAGGCGGTGTGCCTCGACTGGGACGCAGGGCGGATGCACCGCCTGCAAGCCTGAAACATCCGACACAGAGGGGAACACCATGTCGAAAATGCGTTATTCGCGCCGTTCGCTGCTGAAGACCGGCGTCGCGGCCGCCGCCGCCTCGGCCCTGCCCGCGCCGATGATCTGGGCGCAGGAGATCAAGGACATCACCATCCGCCAGTTCGGCACCGGCGTGTCGAACCTCAACGAGGTGGCGCAGAAGGTGAAGGAAGACCTCGGCTTCACCCTGGAGATGACCGCGCTCGACAGCGACAGCGTCACGCAGCGCGCCGCGACCCAGCCCGACAGCTTCGACGTGGCCGATATCGAATACTGGATCTGCAAGAAGGTCTGGCCCACCGGCAACCTGCAGGCGATGGATACCAAGAAGATCAAGAATTACGACAAGATCGTGGGCATCTTCCGCGACGGCAAGCTTACGCCCGACAGCGTCATCGCGCAGGGCACCGCGCCGCATACGGTGAGCTTCGTCGAGGAGCCGGGCGCGACCAAGTTCGCCAAGGAACAGACCCAGTGGATGACGCTGATCCCGACCATTTACAACGCCGATACGCTGGGCATCCGCCCCGACCTGATCGGCCGGCCGATCGGGAGCTGGGCGGAGCTGCTGAACCCGGAATTCAAGGGCAAGGCCTCGATCCTCGACATTTCCTCAATCGGGATCATGGATATGGCCATGGTCTGCGAGGCGATGGGCAAGATCAAATACGGCGACAAGGGCAACATGACCCGCGCCGAGATCGACCAGACTATGGCGATTTTCACCGAGGCGAAGAAGGCCGGCCAGTTCCGCGCCTTCTGGAAGAGCTTCGATGAATCCGTGAACCTGATGGCCTCGGGAGAGGTGGTGATCCAGTCGATGTGGTCGCCCGCGGTGACGGCGGTGAAGACCCGCGGCATTCCCTGCGTGTTCCAGCCGCTGAAGGAGGGCTACCGCTCCTGGGGCGGCGGGCTCGGCCTGTCGAAGTCGCTCACCGGGGCGAAGCTGGACGCGGCCTATGAATACATCAACTGGTACCTCTCGGGCTGGGTTGGCGGCTTCCTGATGCGGCAGGGCTATTATTCGGCGGTGCCGGAGACCTCGAAGGAATTCATGGACGCCAACGAATGGGGCTACTGGTTCGAGGGCAAGCCCGCGACCGCCGATATCGCCAACCCCTTCGGCCAGGTCATGGCGAAGGCGGGCGACGTGCGCGATGGCGGCTCGTTCTATGAGCGGATGGGCCACGTTGCCTGCTGGAACTCGGTGATGGACGAGAACCAGTACATGGTCCGCAAATGGAACGAGTTCATCGCCGCCTGATGCACTGAGGCGCCGCCGCCATGCTTGGCGGCGGCCCGCTCCTGCGGGGGGCCGAGCGCCCCCGCACCCCACGCCCGCCCAATGGAGGGATCGCATGATCCGCAGATCCGACGTGATAGGATGGCTGCTCGCCTCGCCGCTGCTCTTGGTGCTGCTGGCTTTCCTGGTGGTGCCGATCGGCACGATCTTCGTCGTCAGCTTCTGGCAGGCGACCGAATTTTCCATCATCCCGGCCTTCACGCTGGAAAACTACGAATTCCTGTTCACCTCCGCGGTGACCTGGCAGGTGTTCCTCGCAACCTTCCGCTATGCCTTCATCGCCTGGGCGCTGACGCTGCTGATCGGGTTCACGGTGGCCTATTACCTGGCCTTCCATATCCGCTCGGCCACCGCGCAGATGGCGCTGTTCCTGCTGTGCACCATCCCGTTCCTGACCTCGAACATCATCCGGATGATCTCCTGGATCCCGTTTCTGGGCCGCAACGGGCTTGCGAACCAGGCGCTGATGGGGGTGGGGGTGATCGACCAGCCGCTGGAATGGCTGCTCTATTCCGATTTCGCGGTGCTGCTGGCCTTCGTGCACCTCAACACCCTGTTCATGATCACGCCGATCTTCAACACGATGATGCGCATCGACCGTTCCCTGATCGAGGCCGCGCGCGACAATGGCGCCTCGGACTGGCAGATCCTGCGCAGCGTGATCATCCCGCTCTCCAAGCCCGGGATCATGATCGGCACCATTTTCGTGCTGACGCTGGTGATGGGCGATTTCATCACCGTGCGGTTCATGTCGGGCTCGCAGAGCGCCAATGTCGGGCGGCTGATCTCCAACGACATCGCCTTGCTGCAATATCCCTCCGCCTCGGCCACCTCCATGGTGCTGCTCGTCACCGTCCTCATGATCATCGGGGTGCTGATGCGCTTCGTGAACATTCGCAAGGAGCTCTGAATGGAACCGCGTCCGCGCAGCTTCTGGTGGCTGACCGCCTTCTTCGCGCTCTTCGTGCTTTTCCTCTATGGGCCGACGCTGACCATCGGCATCCTCTCCTTCCAGGGGCCGGAGGGGGGGCTCACCTTCCCGATGCGGGGCGTGTCCACCTACTGGTTTCACAACCTGTTCGAGCAGCAGGCGGTGGGCGATATCTGGGGGGCGTTCCGGCGCTCCTTCGTGCTCGGGCTGATGGTGATGGCGGCGACGGTCGTGGTCGCGATCATGGGGGGGCTGGCGTTTCGCAAGCGGTTCCTGGGCTCGGGCGCGCTGTTCTACCTGGCGATCGCGTCGCTGGTGATCCCCTCGATCCTGGTCTCGCTGGGTACCGGGCTGGTGTTCGACCGGCTGGGACTGAAGGTGCATTGGGCCACCTCGGGCTTCGGCGCGCAGCTGACCTGGACGCTGCCCTTCGGCCTTCTGGTGATGTTCGCGGTCTTCAACCGCTTCAACCCCAGCTTCGAGGAGGCCGCGCGCGATCAGGGCGCCACCGCCTGGCAGACCTTCGCCCATGTGGTGCTGCCGATCATCCTGCCCTCGGTGATCGGGGTGGCGCTGTTCGGCTTCTCGCTCAGCTACGATGAATTCGCCCGCACCCTGCTCACGGCGGGCAGTTACAACACCCTCCCGCTCGAGATCTTCGGCATGACCACGAATGTAACGAAGCCGGTCATCTATGCCCTGGGCACGCTGACCACGATCTTTTCCTTCGTGATGATCGGCGGCTTCCTGGGCGCAGTCTGGCTGCTGGGGAAACGGCGCAAGGCATGAAACTCCTGTACATGAACCCGAATTCGACCGAGGCGATGACGCGATCGGTCGTGGAGGTGGCGCGCGCTGCGGCCCCGGGCGTGGAGGTCATCGGCTGGACCAATGCCGATGGCCCGCCCGCGATCCAGGGCGCGGCCGATGGCGATGCGGCGGTGCCGGGCCTGCTCGCGATGCTGCCGCGGGCGGCACAGGAGGGGGTGGATGCCATCGTCATCGCCTGTTTCGACGATACCGGCCTCGGCGCGCTGCGGGCGGCGGCGCATTGCCCGGTGCTGGGCATCGGGCAGGCGGCCTATCTCATGGCCGGGCTGCTGGGGGCGCGGTTTTCGGTGGTGACGACGCTCGCCGTCTCCGTGCCGGTGATCGAGGGCAATATTGCGCGGCTCGGGGCGCAGGGCTGCGTGCGGGTGCGCCCGAGCGGCATTCCGGTGCTGGAGGTCGATGAGGGGCGCGAGGAGACCCGGGCCGATCTTGCGCGCCAGATCCGGGCGGCGGCGGAAGAGGATGCGGTGCCGGTGGTGGTACTGGGCTGCGCCGGGATGGCGGCGCTGCGCGCGGATCTGGCGGCGCGCAGCGGCATCACTCTGGTGGATGGCGTTGCCGCAAGCGCGCGGCTTGCCTGGGCGGCGGCGGGATAGCCCCTGCTCAGGGGGCTGCGGCCTGCTTTGCCTGCAGGGCGCGGCGCGTGGGCAGCGCGCAGGCGATGCCGATGGTGATCCATCCCCCGAAGAAGCGGAAGCTGTCGATGCTGAGGCCGAGCAGCAGCCAGCCGACCAGCACCATGACCACCGCGAGATGCACCCGGCCCATGGGCGAGAAGGCATCGGCACTGGCCAGCGAGCGCAGGCTCAGGAAAACAACCAGCCCGAGCCACAGGCTGTAGCCGATCAGGCCGGTTTCCGCGAGCAGGCGGATATGGATCGATTAGGTCGGCGACCAGCCGTAGGAATCGTCTCCGGCGAGCACATATTCGCGCACCTCCCAGCTGCGGAAATCCTCGGCGCGCAGATGCTGCGGGTAATTGAACCCGTATTGGCCAAGGCCGACGCCCAGCCAGGGATGCTCCTTGAACATCTCCAGCCCGGCACGGATCGCGGCCAGGCGGGTGACGTTGGACACGTTCTCATAAACCCGGTCGGTCTCGACGCTGCCGCTCATTGAGCCGTATTCGATGATGTTCGACACTTTCTCGGTGAGAACCGGGCCCACGCCCGGGGTCACCATGCCGGCGAAGGCGAGGCAGCTGATCAGGGTCAGGCCATAGACCACCTTATCCAGCCGCGATTTGAGCAGGAAGAACAGGTAGATCGCGCTTTGCAGCCCGATGACCAGAAAGGCCGTGCGCGACTGCGCCAGCGCCATGATCGCATAGACAGCGAAGAACAACACGAGCCGCGTGCGCTTCTTCATCTCCAGCGAGGCGATGCTGAACGGGAACAGGAAGGTCAGGATCACGGCCGCCCAGGAGACCTCGAAGGCCGTGGTGCGCAGGCGGATCGGATAGTAATCGCTGGTTTCGTCGTGAATGATCAGCGACAGCGCCTCGTAGAGCTGGCTCGTGCCGGGGATATGGTACCAGGTGGAGAATTCGAGCAGCCCGACGCCGCCCATCACCAGCACGGCGAGGGTCGCGCCGCGCAGGATCGCCGAGAGGTATCCGCGCAGGGCGAAATTATAAAACATCAGCGCCACGAAGAAGCCGAAGCCGATGGTCATCGTCTGCGTGATGACGCGGCTCATGCCGGAGCGCTTGCGGAAGAAGGCGACAGAAATGTCGCTGAAATTCGCGGCGACGCCGATGATCATGACCGAGAGGAACAGAATGACGAAAATCGTCACCCCGACCGGGCTGTCGGGAGCGTTGGCCGTTACGGCGGGCTCTGCGGGCGCTGATAAGGCACGGAGCCGAGTCGGGCTGAGCAGTGCCGGCCACGGCATTTCATTTTATCCGGGTGGCTCTGCTGCCTTGGGCAGTCTTTCGTGCGTAGCCGGCGCGCGCGGTCAGGGCCAAGTGGGGCTGGGGGAGGTGGACGGCGTGCGTCTGTGCGCTTCAGCCTGCGCGGCCGGGATCGCCGGGTGCTACCGCAAACGGGCGGGGGCTATGCCTATGCGCTCTGCGCCCCTGATACTGTCCGGTCATGTGCTGATGATCATGCGAAAAGGGGGAGCAGTGGCCCTTAGCTCCCCCTCTCGAAAGTCCGCATCGCGATCGGAGTCTACACGCGAAGCAGCTCTGGCCGGCGTCGGGTTTTTCGGAGTCTGGCCCTTCGCCGTTATCGCTAACATAGGCGCGTTCTGATCCTTGCGCAACAGAAATGTTTGGCGGTAAGGAGAAAGGGAACAGTGAAAGGTTTCCGATTGGCCCGTCCTCCCGTCGACCCCCGCCGTCCGCTGACCCTGCGCGATGTTTCCGAAGCCTCTGGTGTTTCGGAGATGACCGTGAGCCGCGTGCTGCGCAACCGGGGCGATGTTTCGGATGCCACGCGCGAGAAGGTGCTCGAGGCCGCGCGCGCGCTCGGCTATGTGCCGAACAAGATCGCCGGTGCCCTTGCCTCGCAGCGGGTGAACCTCGTGGGGGTGGTGATCCCGTCCCTGTCGAACCTGGTTTTCCCCGAGGTGCTCACCGGTATCTCCGAGGAGCTGGAGGATACCGGGCTGCAGCCCGTCGTCGGGGTCACCAATTATTCCTCCGAGAAGGAAGAGGCGGTGCTTTACGAGATGCTGTCCTGGCGGCCTTCGGGGATCATCGTGGCCGGGATCGAGCATTCCGAGGCGGCGCGGGCGATGCTGCTCAATGCCGGTGTGCCGATCGTCGAGATCATGGATGTGGATGGCGAGGGCGTCGATTCCGTCGTCGGCA
>NZ_JAYRZN010000015.1:0-37575 GCF_041916475.1 Paenirhodobacter sp. | reverse complement strand
GCATCTCGCACCGGCGGGCGGGGCGGGCGATGGCGGAGGCGATCGTGAAGGCGGGGTACCGCCGGATCGGCTTCCTCGGCACGAAGATGCCGGACGATCACCGGGCGCGCAAGCGGCTGGAGGGGTTCACCGAAGGCCTTGCGGAAGCAGGCCTCGCGCTCGCGGATACGGAATTCTATCAGGGCGGCTCCGCGCTCATGAAGGGCCGCGAGATGACCGAGGCGATCCTGACGCGCAACCCCGATCTGGACTTCCTCTATTACTCCAACGACATGATCGGGGCCGGTGGCCTGCTGTGGTGTCTGGAGAACGGCTATGACGTGCCGGGGCGGCTGGGCCTTGCCGGGTTCAACGGCGTCGATCTTCTGGAAGGCCTGCCGCGGCGCCTCGCGACGATGGATTCGTGCCGCCGCGAGATCGGGCGCAAGGCCGCCGAGATCATCGCCGGCCGCCCGCATTCCGGCCTGATCGGCGGCGAGGTGATCGAGCTCACCCCGGTGCTGCAGCTCGGCGATACGATCCGCAAGGCCTAACGCCGCGCGCTCCAGCTGATCGAGGCGCGCTGGCGGGTGTAGAATTCGCCCATCAGCCCCAGCATCAGCACGGCCACGCCGAACCAGAGCGGATAGTGCCAGTTCGAGAAATGCGGGTTGTAGTTGATGAAAGCGTAGCCACGCGACTGGTCTATGGTGTGAAACAGCGGGTTCCAGTCGAACAGGACCAGCGTCTTGTGCGGCAGGGTGTTGGCAAGGAACATCTTGCCCGAGGTGATCATGTTGGTCCGGGCATAGACCTGCTGGATCATGGCCACGGTCCCCGGCGCCCAGGGCTTCATCGCCAGGAACAGGACGCCGAACGCCACGCCGGTGAACCAGGACAGAAGCAGCATGCCGAGCGTGCCCACCCAGTTGTCGATCGTGATCGGCACGAAGGCTGCATGATACACATAGAGGATGACCGTGGCCGAAAGCAGCTGCAGGTAAAGTGCGCCCAGAGCCGCGGAGGCGATGGAAACCGCCGTGGTCATCGGTGCGTGTTTCATGATCGCAGAGGTCGGGCTTTCGGAGCCGAAGACGGCGCCCATCGCCCGCGTATGGGTCATGAACAGGAAGATCCCGGTCATGATATAGAGCACGAAATCGCCGCGGATCGCGGCATGCCGCATGCCCAGAATCGTCATCAGGAAATAGAACGTCAGAATCAGCAGTACCGTCTGGAAAATGTTGCGCAAAAGCCCGAGCACCGCATTGCCCTGCGAGCGGCGGATGTTGCGCACCGTGGCATGATAGACCAGTTCCATCACCGCGAGGGCGGAGCCTGTGGCCGTGCTGCTCTGTTCCCGTCTGAACATGCCGTCTCCGTAACCGGGCCTGGCCATCGTCGCACAGATGGGTTGCCGTTCCCTTGACGCCGGATCATAAGTTCACCGCCGGTCGCAGACAACCGGCCGCCCTGCGGAGGAGAGCGACATGGACTACGACCGCCTGGTAACCGTGATGCGCCGCCTGGCGCTCGAGGCCGGGGACCGGATCATGGAGATCTACGCAGCGCCCGATTTCGCGGTGCGCGCGAAATCCGATGCCTCCCCGGTGACGGAGGCCGACGAGGCCGCCGATGCCCTGATCTCCGAGGGGCTGGCCGAGGCTTTCCCGCCGGTTCCGCTCGTCACCGAGGAGCAGTCCGCCAGCCACGCCCAGCACGTCAGCACCTTCCTGATCGTGGATCCGCTGGACGGGACCAAGGAATTCGTGCAGCGCCGGGGCGATTTCACCGTGAACATCGCTTATGTCGAGGATGGTGTGCCGGTCCGCGGCGTGGTCTATGCGCCGGCGAAGGGGCGGCTGTTCTACACGCTGGCCGATGGCCGGTCGGTGGAGGAGGAGGGCCCCTTCGACAAGGAGCGCCCCGGCGCCCGGAAGCCGCTCTCGGTCTCGATGCCGGACAACCGCGGGCTGATGGTCGTTGCCTCCAAATCGCACCGCGATCAGGCGACGGACGATTACATTGCCCGCTATGCGGTGCGGGACCTGACCTCCGCAGGCTCCTCGCTCAAATTCTGCCTGGTGGCGGCGGGGGAGGCGGATCTCTATCCGCGCCTCGGGCGCACCATGGAATGGGATACGGCGGCGGGCGATGCGGTGCTGCGCGGCGCGGGCGGACAGATGGTCCGGCTGGAGGATCACGCCCTCTTCGTCTATGGCAAACCCGGTTTCGAGAACCCCTTCTTCATCGCCCATGCTCCGGGCGTTCTTCTGGTGAAATGATGTCTGTCCTGATCGTAATTCCCGCCCGCTATGCCTCCACCCGCTATCCGGCGAAGCCGCTCGTAGCGCTCACCGGTGCCACCGGTGAGGCGCGGACCCTGATCCGGCGCAGCTGGGACGCTGCCTGCGCCGTGCAGGGCGTGGACCGGGTCGTGGTGGCCACAGACGACGCGCGGATCAAGGCCGAGGCAGAGGGCTTCGGCGCTGAGGTGGTGATGACTTCGCCCGATTGCGCCAACGGGACCGAGCGTTGCGCCGAGGCGCTGGCGGTCCTGGGCGGGGGCTACGACATCGTGGTGAACCTGCAAGGCGATGCGCCGCTGACGCCTGCCTGGTTCGTGGAGGAACTGGTGGCGGGGCTGCGCGCCAACCCCTGGGCAGAGCTGGCGACGCCGGTGCTGCGCTGCGAGGGCGCGATGCTCGACAGCCTGCGCGAGGACCGTGCCCAGGGCCGCGTCGGCGGCACCACGGCGGTCTTTGGCGCGGGCAACCGGGCGCTGTATTTTTCCAAGGAAGTCGTGCCCTATACCGGCAAGGGCTATGGCGCCGAAGAGCCGACCCCGGTGTTCCATCACGTCGGCGTCTATGCCTACCGGCCGGAGACGCTGTCGGCCTATCCGGGCTGGGTGGCGGGGCCGCTGGAAGGGCTCGAGGGGCTGGAGCAGCTGCGGTTTCTGGAAAATCACCGCCCGGTTCTGTGCGTGGAGGTCGAGGCGCGCGGCCGCCAGTTCTGGGAGCTGAACAACCCCTCCGACGTGCCGAAAATCGAGGCGATGATGGCCGAGATGGGCCTCGCCTGAGGCCTTTGCATCCGGGCAATACGCAGGGCCGCTCTGCGGGGCGGCCCTGTTTCGTTATCCGGAAGTCATTCATAGTTTAAGCAATTTTGACCATTTACCGCGCCTTCACGGCTGTGGTGCCAATCTCGCCGCGACGGGGTGCGCCCCGAAGGTTTGAGACAATCCGAGCTGTCCTGTGGGCCGATCCTGCGTCCGTCCCCGCCGCCCTTCGGCGCGGGGGGCGGCGCCATTTGGCCCCGGCGGCGGCGCGGGCGGGGAGTGAGCATGGCACGACCATTTTCGGATGCGCACGGACGGGCGGAATTGCGGCAGGTGCTCGGGCGGCAGCGGGTGCTGTTGCTCCTGGTCGTGCTGTTTTCGGCTTTCGTGAACCTGCTCATGATTACCGGCCCACTGTTCATGATGCAGGTCTACGACCGCGTCCTGGGCAGTGGGTCCGAAGCCACCCTGCTGGCGCTTTTCGTGCTGGTGAGCTTTCTCTACGGCTCCATGGCGGTGCTGGATGTGGTGCGAAGCCAGATCCTCGCGCGCGCGGGGATACGGTTCCAGGCGGCGCTCGACAGGCGGGTCTTCGACGCCGCGCTGCGCCGGCAGGCGCTGGTCCCGGATGACCCGGCGGCGATGTCGGGCGAACGGGACGTGGATGCCTTGCGGTAGTTCCTCGGCTCCTCCGTGGTGCTGGCGCTGGTGGACCTGCCATGGACGCCGCTGTTCCTGGCCGGGATCTTCTTCTTTCATCCGGCGATGGGGGGGCTTGCCGTTGCCGGGGGGTGATCCTGCTGGCCCTGGCCCTAGCGAACCAGGTGACGACCGGGCGCAAGCGCAGCGAAGCCGCGCGCGCCGGGATCGCGACCGACCGTCTGGCCGCACAGTTCCGTGCCGAGGCGGGGCCCTTGGGCGCGCTTGGCATGCGCCGGGCAGCGCATGATCGCTGGGAGGGGGCGCGTGGCGATATGCTGCAGCGCACCGCCGCTGCCGGAGATCTGGGCACCGTCTTCGGTTCGGCCACGAAGATTTTCCGGCAGTTCCTCCAGTCGGCCATGCTCGCATTGGGCGCCTGGCTGGTGCTGCGCCACGAAGTCTCTTCCGGGGTGATGATCGCCTCGTCGGTGCTGCTGGGCCGCGCTCTCGCCCCGGTCGAGACGCTGGTGGGGCAGTGGAGCCTGATGCAGGCGGCGCGCCTGTCCTGGGCGCGGCTCGGGCATCTCCTTGCCGGAGAGGCCCGAAACCGTGCGCCGATGCCGCTCACCCGCCCTGCGGCGCGGCTGCAGGTGGAGGAACTGGTTCTCGTGCCTCCGGGAGACAGGCTGCCGGTGCTGCACAGGGTGAGCTTCGCAGTGGAGCCCGGAAATGCCGTGGGGGTGATCGGGGCATCTGCCGCCGGAAAATCCTCGCTTGCGCGGGCGCTCACCGGGATCTGGCCTCCCGCTGGCGGTGCGATCCGGCTCGGCGGCGTATCCATCGAACAATATGGCGAGGAGACATTGGGCGCTTTGGTCGGCTATCTGCCGCAACGGGTCAGCCTGTTCGACGGGACGCTCGCGGAGAATATAGCCCGCTTGTCGCCCGATTACGATTCGCAGGCCGTTCTGCGCGCCGCGCAGCGCGCCGGGGCGCATGAGATGATCCTCGGCTTCCCCGATGGCTACAATACCCGGATTACCGCGGAGGGCGGGCGCCTCTCGGGCGGCCAGCTGCAGCGGATCGGGCTTGCGCGCGCGCTCTATGGCGATCCGGTCCTGCTCGTGCTGGACGAGCCGAATTCGAACCTCGACAATGAAGGATCCATGGCGATCAACGCGGCAATCCGCGATGTGAAGGCGATGGGAGGTGTGGCGCTGATCATGGCGCACCGCCCGGCGGCGCTTCAGGAATGCGATCTGTTGCTGATGCTGGAACGTGGACGCCAGGCCGCTTTCGGCGCGCGCGACGAAATCCTGCGCGAAAGGGTGCGCATGGCGAGCAACGTCACCCCGGCGAGCCGCGCCGGAGGCCTGTCATGACCGGTTCGGTGACCAGGCCGGTGATTGCCGGCTTTGCCATGCTGGCCGTGCTCGTGCTGGGGCTGGGAGGCTGGGCTGCGTTTTCCTCCATTGCGGGGGCGGTGGTCGCCTCTGGCCGGGTCGAAGTGCAGAACCAGCGCCAGATCCTGCAGTATCTCGACGGCGGGATGGTCGAAAAACTGTTCGTGAAGGAAGGCGATGTGGTGGCGGCCGGGCAGCCGATCCTGCAGATCGACGGTACGGCTCTGCTGTCGGAGCGGGCGATGACGGATGCGCAATATTTCGAGGTTCTGGCCCGGAGCGGGCGCCTGGAAGCGGAGCGCGATGGCCGCCAGGATCTGGAATTTCGCCCGGAGCTGCGGGATCGCGCCGCCATGGATGCATCGGTCGCCGAGCTGATGCGGGGCCATGTCTCCCTGTTCGCGGCGCGGGCGCAGACGCTCTCGGGCCAGCGCGAACAGATGAACGAGCGGATCGCGCAGATCGAGAGCCAGCTGTCGGGCTATGCCGCGCAGATCGCCTCGCTGGAGCGGCAGGAGGCCCTGATCGCGCGTGAGGTGGCCGATAAGCGCAGCCTGCTCGAACGCGGCCTGGCACAAGCCTCGACGGTCATGGCACTGGACCGGGAGGCCGCGCGGCTCGGCGGGGACCGGGGCGCGCTGATTGCGCAGATGGCCGAAGCCCGGGGCCGTATCGTGGAAACCCGCCTCGAAATCCTCAATCTCGACGCGAAGCGGCGCGAGGATGCCACGACGGAGCTGCGCGACCTCGGCGTGCAGGCCTTGCAGCTGGCCGAAAAACGCGCGTCGCTTTCCGAGCAGATCGCGCGGCTGGAAGTGCGTGCCCCTGTTGGCGGTACGCTCTATGGCCTGAGCGTTGCCGGCCCGTCTGCGGTGGTGCGCCCGGCCGAAACGCTGGGCTATGTCGTGCCGCTGGACCGGCCTCTGGTGGTGATGGCGCGCGTGTCCCCGAACGATATCGACAATGTCCACCCCGGGCAGCTGGCCAAGCTGCGCTTTACTGCGTTTTCCAGCCGGATGACCCCGGAGCTCACGGGCGCGGTGATGGTGGTGTCTGCCGATGCCTTTGAGGATGAGGCAAGCCGACAGAGCTACTTCCGCGCCGAGATTGCGCTCGATCCGCAGGAGACCGCGAAGCTCGGCGCGGTGCAGGTGCTGCCGGGGATGCCGGTCGAGGTGATGCTCGCGACTGGAAGCCGTTCGGCGATGAGCTATCTCATGAAACCGGTGACGGATTACTTCGCCCGCGCGTTCCGCGAAAGCTGATCGCGCGCGCTGCACCTTTTCGGGGGGATCCTTCCGGCCCGGCGCGCTGCTTCGGGCCAGGGTGGCTCCATCTGATCCGGCTGCCGCCCGGCGCCATCCCCCGCAATGCGGCCCATGCCTCATGCCCGAGCCGAGAGATCTTCCCTTTTCCGGCCGGAGAGCATTCATTGGGCGAAAGAGGATGCCATGCCCGATCTGTTCGATACGCCTAAATCCGAGAACTCTGTGCCGGAGGCGCCGCGCCCGCTTGCGGACCGGATCCGCCCGCAATCCCTGTCCGAGGTGATCGGGCAGGAGCAGGTGCTGGGGCCGGAAGGGCCGCTCGGCGCGATGCTGGCGGCCGGGTCGCTCTCCTCGGTCATCCTCTGGGGGCCGCCCGGGGTTGGCAAGACCACGATCGCGCGGCTACTCGCCCATGCCACAGATCGCCATTTCGTGCAGATCTCGGCGATCTTTACCGGCGTGCCGGAGCTGCGAAAGGTGTTCGATGCCGCCCGGCTGCGCCGCGAGCAGGGCCGCGGCACCTTGCTGTTCGTCGATGAGATCCACCGCTTCAACAAGGCCCAGCAAGACAGCTTCCTGCCCCATATGGAGGACGGCACGATCCTGCTTGTGGGGGCCACCACGGAAAACCCCTCGTTCGAGCTCAATGCCGCCGTGCTCTCGCGCGCACAGGTGGTGGTGCTGGAGCGCCTGAGCCTTGGAGACCTCGAGCGCCTCGCGCAGCGCGCCGAACAGACTCTCGGCCGTGCCCTGCCGCTGAAGGGGCCCGCGCGTGAGGCGCTACTGGAGATGGCCGATGGGGATGGCCGGGCGCTTCTGAACCTGATCGAGCAGGTGATGGCCTGGAAGCTTGCGCAGCCGCTCGATACCCAGGCGCTCGGGCAACGGCTGGCCCGGCGCGCGGCAAAATACGACAAATCCGGGGATGAGCATTACAACCTCATTTCCGCGCTGCACAAATCGGTGCGGGGCTCGGATCCGGATGCGGCGCTTTATTGGTTCGCGCGGATGCTGGAGGGGGGCGAGGATCCGCGCTATCTGGCGCGGCGTCTGATCCGGATGGCGGTGGAAGATATCGGCCTCGCCGATCCGCAGGCGCAGACACACGCGCTCCATGCCTGGGAAACCTATGAGCGGCTGGGCTCGCCCGAGGGCGAGCTCGCGCTGGCGCAGGCGGTCGTCTATCTCGCGCTCGCGCCGAAATCCAATGCGGGCTATGCCGCCTACAAGGCGGCGCGGGCGCTGGCCAAAAAGACCGGCTCCGAGCCGCCGCCGAAGCATATCCTCAATGCCCCGACCCGCCTGATGGAGGAGCAGGGCTATGGCGCGGGCTATGCCTATGACCATGACGCGGAGGATGGCTTTTCCGGGCAGAACTATTTCCCGGAGGGCCTGCGCCGGCCGGTGCTCTATGCGCCCGTGGAGCGCGGCTTCGAGCGCGAGTTGAAGAAGCGGGTGGAATGGTTTGCCAAGCTGCGCGAGAAGCGCAACGGTTGACATTCCCTCCGCGCCTGGGGCACTGGCCGTGAAAAGGAGAGATCCATGATGTTCACCGCAGCCCAGATCGCGATCGGCGGCGCCGCCGGCGCCGTGCTGCGCTATCTGGCCGGGGTGGGGGTGATGCGCCTGTTCGGGCCGCAGCCGCTGCCGCTTGGGGTGCTGTTCGTCAATATCGCGGGCTCTCTGGCGATGGGGATGCTGGTGACCTTCCTCGGGCAGAGGGGGCTCACGCAGTGGAACGCCTTCCTGGCGACGGGTGTCCTCGGCGGCTTCACCACGTTTTCGTCCTTCTCGCTGGAGGCCTGGCGGCTACTCGAACGCGGTGACATCGGCCTCGCGGGGCTTTATGTGGGGCTCTCCGTGGCGGTGTCGCTGATGGCACTGGTCGCGGGGGTATATGGGATGCGGTGGGTGCTGGCATGAGCGGTGTGCAACTGATCAAGGTGACCGAGGCCGAGGGCGAGCAGCGGCTCGACCGCTGGCTCAAGAAGCGGTTTCCGCAGCTGAGCCAGATCATGGTCGAGAAGATGTGCCGCAAGGGCGAGCTGCGCGTGGATGGCGGCCGGGTGAAGGCCAATGCGCGGGTGGCGCCGGGGCAGGAGGTGCGGGTGCCGCCACTGCCCGATGCCGCGCCGCGCCGCGCCGAGGAGCGCCGCGAGGGCCGGGTGATCTCTGATATCGATGCCGATATGATCCAGGCCTGCGTGCTGTGGAAGGACGAGCATATCATCGCGCTGAACAAGCCGCCGGGCCTGCCCTCGCAGGGCGGTTCGGGGCAGGGCGACCGGCATGTGGACGGGCTGCTCGATGCGCTGCGCTTCGGCTACAAGGACCGGCCGAAAATGGTGCACCGGCTGGACAAGGATACCTCGGGCGTGCTGCTGATCGCGCGCACCGACCGGATCGCGCGGGCGCTTTCGGAGGCGTTCCGGTTGAAGACCACGCGCAAGATCTACTGGGCGGCGGTGGCGGGCGTGCCGAGCCCGCGGATGGGCACGGTGCGCTATGGCCTGATGAAGGCGCCGGGCCACGGCCGGGGCGGCGAGGGCGAGAAGATGATCTGTATCCACCCCGCGAAAATCAGCGAATACCCCGACGCGAAGCGCGCCACCACGGATTATGCGGTGCTCGATGCGCTCGGCTCGCGCGCGAGCTGGGTGGCTCTGGTGCCGATCACCGGGCGCACGCACCAGCTGCGGGCGCATATGGCGGAGCTGGGCCATCCGATCATCGGCGATGGCAAATATGGCGGCTCCGGGCAGGAGAACCTCGGCGATGGCTGGGGCGCGCAGCTGGGCGGCGAGATCAGCCGCAAGCTGCACCTCCATGCGCGCCAGATCGCCTTCGACCACCCGATCACGAAGAAGCGCATCACCGTCACCGCGCCCTTGCCCGAGCATATGAAGCGGACGTGGAGGACGCTCGGCTGGCATGAGAACGACGTGCCAGCCGATCCGTTCGAGGAGCTGGAATGAAGCTCGCGATCTTCGACGTGGATGGCACGCTGTCGGACAGTCAGGCCCATATCATTGCTTCGGTGACCTATGGGTTCACCGAGGTTGGGCTGCCGGTGCCGGAGCGCGGGCGGATCCTGTCGATCGTCGGGCTGTCGCTGCCCGAAGCGATGGCGCAGCTGGCCCCGGAGGCCACGGCCGCGCAACGGGCGGGCGTCGTCGAGGCCTACAAGGCGAGCTACAATCTGCAACGCTTGGCGCAGCCGGCGCCGCTCTATCCGGGCGCCGTGGAAACGCTGGACCGGCTGGCGGGGCGGGCGGATATGCTGCTCGGGATCGCCACGGGGAAATCGCGCCGCGGCCTCGATGCGCTTTGCGCGCATCACGGCATCGGCGGCTATTTCTGCACCCGGCAGGTGGCGGATGACCATCCGTCGAAGCCGCATCCGGCGATGATCGGCGCCGCGCTGCGCGAGGCTGGCGTGGAGCCGGGCGCGGCGGTGATGATCGGCGACACCACCTACGACATCGAGATGGGCCGCGCCGCCGGGGTAGCGACCATCGGTGTCGCCTGGGGCTATCATCCGGTGGCCGATCTGCGCTCGGCCGGGGCGCGGGTCATCGTCGAGGATTTCGCCGCGCTGGAGCGTGCGGTGCAGGAGATACTGGCATGAGCGGCTGGGCGCCGAAGCGGTTCTGGAAGGCCGCATCCGTGGTGGAGGCCGAAGGCGGCTATGGCATTGCCCTCGACGGGCGCGCGGTAAAAACGCCCGCGAAGGCGGCGCTGGTCGTGCCGACGCGGGCGCTGGCCGAGGCGCTGGCCGCGGAATGGGAGGCGCAGGCGGAGCTGGTGAACCCGGCCACCATGCCCACCACACGCACCGCCAATTCGGCGATCGACAAGGTCCGCCCGCAGCGCGCCGAAGTGGCGGAGCTGGTTGCGGCCTATGGTGGCACGGACCTGCTGTGCTACCGCGCCGATGCGCCCGATGCGCTGGTTGCGCGCCAGGAAGCGCTCTGGGATCCGCTGCTCGACTGGGCCGCACAGGCGCTGCGGGCGCCACTCGCGGTGACCCGCGGCGTAGTGCCGGTGGCACAATCCGAGGCGGCGCTGGCTGCGCTTCAGGCGGAGGTCGCGGCACTCGATGAATGGCAGCTGTCGGCATTGCATGATCTCGTGGGGCTCACCGGCTCGCTGGTGCTGGGGCTCGCTGTCGCTCATGGCCGGATCCCGGTCGAGGAGGCCTGGACCCTGTCGCGCGTCGACGAAGACTGGCAGGCCGAGCAGTGGGGCCTGGACGAGGAAGCGGCCGAGCACGCCGCGCTGCGGCGCGCAGCGCTGCTGGATGCCGCCCGGTTCTGGGCGCTGCGCCACGCGCAATAGGCCCTGGCTCTCATCCTGAAGCTGCGCGTTGTATGGGCAAATGCCCGTCCTGCAGGCATGTGGCGCCGAAATATTGGCGCGGCGCTCTTGACCTCTCGGTAAGGAATTGCCCACACTGACGGCATTGGGACCTCATGCCCAACAATAGCCAGACCCCATACGGGGCACCACGGACCGCCGCAGTGCGGAAACTCAGGAAGAGGTAGAAATGAAGAAAACGGTATTCTTCGGCGCGCTGGTCGCGGCGGGCCTGGGCGCTGGCCTGGCCTCGGCGGATACGCTCGGCGACGTCAAATCCCGCGGTGTGCTGAACTGCGGCGTGAACACCGGCCTGGTGGGCTTCGCGGCCCCGGATGCGAACGGCAACTGGTCGGGCTTCGACGTGGCACTGTGCAAGGCCGTGGCGGCCGCCGTGCTCGGCGATCCGGCCAAGGTGAAATACGTCCCCACCACCGGCCAGACCCGCTTCACCGCGCTGGCCTCGGGCGAAGTCGATGTCCTCGTGCGCAATACCACCTGGACCTTCTCGCGCGATACCGACCTGAAGATGGATTTTCCGGCGATCAACTACTACGACGGCCAGGGCTTCATGGTGCACAAGGATTCGGGCATCACCTCGGCCAAGCAGCTTGACGGCGCCTCGGTCTGTATCCAGACCGGCACCACCACCGAGCTGAACCTCGCCGACTATTTCAAGGCGAACGGCATGACCTACCAGCCGATCGCGATCGACTCCAACGCCGAAGGCGAGCAGCAGTATATCGCCGGCGCCTGCGACGCCTATACCACGGATGCCTCCGGCCTGGCCGCAACCCGCGCCGCCTTCGCCGATCCGCAGAACCACATCATCCTGCCGGAAATCATCTCCAAGGAGCCGCTCGGGCCGGCCGTGCGCCATGGCGACAGCAACTGGGGCGATGTCGTCCGCTGGACCTTCAACGCGCTGGTCGCCGCCGAGGAATATGGCGTGACCGCGGCCAATGTGGACGAAATGGCCAAGGGCACCGAGAACCCGGAAATCAACCGTCTGCTCGGCGTCGAAGGCGAGCTGGGCAAAATGATGGGCCTGGAGAACGACTGGGCCGTCAAGGCGATCAAGGCTGGCGGCAACTATGGCGAGATCTTCGCCGCGACCATCGGGGAATCCACTCCGATCGGCCTCGCGCGTGGCCTGAACGCGCAGTGGACCCAGGGCGGTCTGCTCTACACGCCGCCGTTCCGCTGAGAACGATCGCGGGGCGCGTCCGGAAGGATGCGCCCCGCTTGCGCAACAGCAACACGACCTGATCCGGCCAAGTCCTTCATAATGCGGGCACAAGCCCGGACGCCGGACAGGAACAGGGGAAGCATACATGACCAGCGCACCCGATGCGCCGGAACACGGGTTCCGGCTGAGTCAGCTCATATACGACACCCGCTACCGATCGCTGACCATCCAGGTGGTCGTGTTGTTTCTGGTCATGGCCGGCGCGGCCTGGCTCGTGGACAACACGATCCGGAACCTGAATGTCCTCGGCAAGGATTTCAATTTCGGCTTCCTGAGCAACCGCGCGGGCTATGACATTGCGCAGTATCTGATCCCCTATTCGAACGACAGCACGCATGGCCGGGCGATGCTGGTCGGGCTGCTGAACACGCTCTGGATTTCCGTGCTCGGCTGCATCACCGCGACGGCGATCGGCATCGTCGTCGGCGTGCTGCGGCTGTCGCCGAACTGGCTCGTGTCGCGGCTGATGACGATCTATGTGGAAACCTTCCGCAACATCCCGCTGCTGCTGTGGATCCTGGTGGCGATCGCGATGCTGACCGAAGCCGCACCCGCGCCGAATGCCTACAAGATCAACCCGGCCACGGGCACCGCCAATGCCTCCATGATCCTGTTCGATTCGGTCGCCTTTACGAATCGCTACACCGCGATCCCGAGCGGGGATTTCGCCCGCTCGCTCGGGGTGCTCGATACGCCGCTTGCGCCGATCTCGCTGGACTGGCTGGCGGTTCTGGTGGTCCTGGGCCTCTCGATCTGGGCGAAGCGGCGCTTCACCCACTGGGCGGATGCGGTGCAGGAAAAGACCGGCAAGCGGCCGAAAACCTGGTGGGGCAGCATCCTGATCGTGCTGTTGCCGGTGGCGCTCCTGCTGGGCGCGCTTGGCTTCAGCATGCATGAGCCAGAGCTGAAGGGCTTCAACTTCGTCGGCGGCACCAATGTGTCGAACTCCTTCGTGGCGCTCTGGGCGGGGCTGTCGCTCTATACCGGGGCCTTTATCGCCGAAATCGTGCGCGCGGGCATCATGGCAGTCTCGCGCGGGCAGTCGGAGGCGGCCTTCGCACTCGGCCTGCGGCCGGCGCGCACGATGAGCCTCGTGATCCTGCCGCAGGCGCTGCGCGTGATCGTGCCGCCGCTGATCTCGCAGTTCCTGAACCTGACCAAGAACTCCTCGCTGGCCATCGCCGTAGGCTACATGGACCTGCGCGGCACGCTGGGCGGCATCACGCTGAACCAGACCGGCCGCGAGCTGGAATGCATCTTGCTGATGATGTTGATCTATCTCGCGATTTCGCTGGCCATTTCCGGCGCGATGAACCTGTACAACAAATCCGTCCGGCTGAAGGAGCGTTGAGATGATCGGGAAAACCTCCCCCAACGCCCCCTTCGTGCGCAAGACCATGCTCCAGGCGGAGCCGCCGCCCGCCCGCGATTCCGGCGTGGTGAAATGGCTGCGCGAGAACCTGTTCTCCGGCTGGACCAACACCATCCTCACGCTGATCGGCGCGGTGCTGATCTATGTGCTCGTCAGCCATTTCGCGCCCTGGTTCCTGCATGGGGTCTGGAACGCGGACTCGCTCGCGCAATGCCGGCAGATCGTCGCCGAACGCTGGGGCGAGGGCGCCAGCGGCGCCTGCTGGGCCGTGATCCGGGCGCGCTGGACGCAGTTCATGTTCGGCTTCTATCCGCCCGCGCTCTACTGGCGGCCGGTGCTGGTCTTCGTGCTGCTGTTCGCGGCGATCGCGCCGGTGCTGTTCTCCGAACTGCCGCGCAAGCTGCTGTGGCTCACGCTCAGCTATCCTCTGCTGGCGATCTGGCTGCTCTGGGGCGGCTCGATCTGGCCGGTGGCGATGATTGCCGTGGGCTTCGGCCTCGGCGCGCTGGCGTTCCGCCTGCTGGCGGCGCGCAGCGCCATCCTCGGCGGGATCGCCGCGGTGCTGGTCCCGATCCTGTTCTGGCTGTTTCTCAGCGGGCCGATCGACGATCTGCTCTCGGGCATCGTGCCGCTCGCGCTCGAGCCGGTGCCCTCGCGGCAGTTCGGCGGCTTCCTGCTCGCCATCGTCATCGGCGCGGGCGGCATCGCCATGTCGCTGCCGCTGGGCATCATCCTGGCGCTCGGCCGGCAATCGGACATGATGCTGATCAAGGCCTTCTCGGTGGGCTTCATCGAATTCATCCGGGGCGTGCCGCTGATCACCCTGCTGTTCGTGGCCTCGCTGCTGCTGAACTACTTCCTGCCGCCGGGGACGAATTTCGACATCATCCTGCGGGTGATGATTCTCGTCACGCTGTTCTCCGCGGCCTATATCGCCGAGGTGATCCGCGGCGGCCTTGCGGCGCTGCCGCGCGGCCAGTACGAGGCGGCCGACGCCCTCGGCCTGGATTACTGGAAGGCGCAGCGGCTGATCATCCTGCCGCAGGCGCTGAAAATCTCCATCCCGGGCATCGTCTCGACCTTCATCGGCATGTTCAAGGATACGACGCTGGTCACCTTCGTCGGCCTGTTCGATCCGCTGAAGTCGATCCCCGATACGATTCGCGCCGATTTCGCCTGGAAGGGGATCTACTGGGAGCCCTTCGTCTTCGTCGGTGCCCTGTTCTTCCTCTTCAACTTCAGCATGTCGCGTTATTCGATGTATCTCGAGCGCAAGCTGAAGCGTGACCATCGCTAAGGAGCCTCTCATGTCGCAAGCCCAGAAAATGCAGGTCTCCGACGAGATCGCCGTCCAGCTGATCCAGATGAACAAGTGGTACGGCCAGTTCCACGTGCTGCGCGATATCGACCTCACGGTCATGCGCGGCGAGCGGATCGTCATCGCCGGGCCCTCGGGGTCGGGGAAATCCACGATGATCCGCTGCATAAACCGCCTCGAAGAGCACCAGTCGGGCCAGATCATCGTCGATGGCACCGAGCTGACCTCGGATCTGAAGAACATCGACAAGGTCCGCTCCGAGGTGGGCATGGTGTTCCAGCACTTCAACCTGTTCCCGCATCTGACCATTCTGGAGAACTGTACCCTCGCGCCGATCTGGGTGCGCAAAGTGCCGAAGAAGGAAGCCGAGGAAACGGCGATGTATTTCCTAGAGAAGGTGAAAATCCCCGATCAGGCGCATAAATACCCGGGCCAGCTTTCGGGCGGGCAGCAGCAGCGGGTGGCGATCGCGCGCTCGCTGTGCATGCGGCCGCGGATCATGCTGTTCGACGAACCCACATCGGCGCTCGATCCGGAGATGATCAAGGAGGTGCTGGACACGATGATCCAGCTCGCCGAGGAGGGGATGACAATGCTCTGCGTGACCCATGAAATGGGCTTTGCGCAGGCGGTGGCGAACCGGGTGATCTTCATGGCCGAGGGTCAGATCATCGAGCAGAACAACCCGCACGACTTCTTCCACAACCCGCAGAGCGAGCGCACGAAGCAGTTCCTCAGCCAGATTCTCGGGCATTGAGAAGGGGGCTTCGGCCCCCTTTCCTATTTGCTCCGGTTCGAGGGGGTGAAGAAGTCCAGCATGGAGCCGAACCCGGGCCGGACCTGTGCCCAGCTGTCAATCTGGAAATCCACGATCAGGGTGGCGCAGGTCGGGTATTTGCGGAAATCCGGATCGAAGATCGGCCGGGAGGGCAGCATGGCCGCCAGCGTGGCGATGCCGGGATTGTGCCCGATCATCATCACCGTGGGCTGAGCAGCCGTCTTCAGCACGGAGATCATCATCTCCGGCGTGGCATGGTACAGCTCGTCGATATAGCGGATCTCGGGCAGGGTCTCCAGCACCGCGGCCTGCACGCCGTCCCAGGTCTCGCGCGTGCGCAGCGCGGTGGAGCAGAGCACCTCTTCGGGCTCCAGCCCGCGCGAGGCCAGAAAATCCCCGAGCTCGCGCGCCGCCGCCTGGCCACGGGCATTCAGGGGGCGGTCGATGTCGGCCATGTCCGAGTCGTCCCAGCTCGATTTTGCATGGCGCGTGAGGATCAGGCGACGGTATCCTGCTGGTGTCATGTGTGAAAGTGCCTCATATGCCAAGCCGATTGTTGTGGCAGCCTGCCATAGCCGCGGCTGATCGGGCAAGCCCGTCGCGCAGCACATCCCTGCGAGAGGCAATCCGTGCCCCCGAGAGCGGCGTGGCAGGCCGGGACATCATAGCCCTGCGCGGACATGGTTCCGGCAGGGCAGGCGTGCAGGCAGGGCGCGGCGCAGCCGGTGCAGGGAGACTTTGCGGGCAGGGGCAGATCCCGCCGCCCGGGCAGCACGACGGCCCCGCGCAGCGACGCCCAGAGCCCCATCTCCGGATGAACGAGGAGCCGCATCGGGGCGGCGATAAACTGCCCCGAATGCAAAGCCCAGGCATAGAAAGGCGCATGGGGCGGCCCGCCGAAGGGAAAAGCCGCGCGCCCGCCCGCTGCCGCAGCCAGCGCGCCGATCACCCGCGCCGACCAGCGGTCGAGCGGATCCGGCGCGCCATCGGCGAATTCGGGCTGGGCACGCACATGCGCCCAGAACCCGGGCTCGGCCGGCGAGAGCAGCACGATGGTCTCTTCCGCCTCGTGCAGCACGCCCGATACGAACAGCTGATGCGCACCGGCCCCCGGGATCACCGGCGGCGCGGCTTCACCCGCGGCGTGGTCGAGCGGATCATCGAGCCTGCGCCATGTTCGGTGAACAGCTCAAGGAGCACCGCATTCGGCACCCGGCCATCCAGAATCACCACCGCGCGCACGCCTTCCTTCACCGCCTGCAGCGCGGTCTCCACCTTCGGGATCATGCCGCCGGAAATGGTGCCATCTTCGATCATCCCGTTCACTTCTTCGGGCGTCATCTGAGTGATGACATCGCCGGCCTTGTTCTTCACCCCGGCCACATCGGTCAGCAGCAGCAGGCGATCGGCCTGCAAAGCCCCCGCGATGGCGCCCGCGGCGGTATCGCCGTTGACGTTGAAGGTCTCGTTATCCTTCACGCCGGTCGCCACCGGCGCGATCACCGGGATGATGCCCGCGGAGTAGAGGTCGCGGATCACCTGCACGTTCATCTCGACCGGCTTTCCGACGAAACCCAGCTCCGGGTTGTCGGCCTCGCAGACCATCAGGTCGTCGTCCTTGCCGGAGATCCCCACGGCGCGCCCGCCTTGGTCGTTGATCGCCTGCACGATGCGCTTGTTCACCAGGCCCGAGAGGATCATCTCCACGACCTCGACCGTGGCCTTGTCGGTGACCCGCTTGCCGCGCACGAATTCGGACTGGATGCCCAGCTTGCCCAGCATTTCATTGATCATCGGGCCGCCGCCATGGACCACGACCGGGTTCATGCCGACCTGTTTCATCAGCACGATATCGCGGGCGAACTCGGCCATGGCCTCGTCATCGCCCATCGCATTGCCGCCGAATTTCACGACCACCACGGCATCGGTGTAGCGCTGCAGATAGGGAAGCGCCTCGGACAGGGTCCGGGCGGTGGCGGTCCAGTCGCGGTCCATCGTCTGTTTTCTCATCCTCTGCCCCCGGGGAAACCGGGCCAAGTGTTACGGCCAAACATCGGCCCTGCCAAGGGCCAAGGCCATTGCCATCGCCGCGCAGGAGATTAGGTTGGCGGGCAAACAGGAGGCGTGCATGGACGATCGCAAGGTATTGCTGCTGACGGGGGCGAGCCGGGGCATCGGGCATGCCACCGTGAAGCGATTCGCGCGCGAGGGCTGGCGGATCCTGACCTGCTCGCGCCAGCCGTTTTCCGAGAAATGCCCCTGGGGCGGCGCCGAGGACCATATCGTGCTGGACCTCGCCGATCCGAACCAGACCATGGAGGCGATCGAGGATATCCGTGGCCGGCTGAACGGCAAGCTGCATGCGCTGGTGAATAATGCCGGGATCTCGCCGAAGGGGCCGGGCGGGGCGCGGCTGAATTCGATCGAGACCGATCTGCGCACCTGGGGGCAGGTGTTCCACGTCAACTTCTTCGCGCCGATCGTGCTCGCGCGCGGGCTGCAGGACGAATTGTCGGCGGCGCAGGGGGCGGTGGTGAACGTCACCTCCATCGCCGGGTCGCGCGTGCACCCCTTTGCGGGCGCCGCCTATTCCACTTCGAAGGCGGCGCTGAAGGCGCTGACGCGGGAAATGGCGCTGGATTTCGGGCCGCTGGGGGTGCGGGTCAATGCGATTGCGCCGGGCGAGATCGATACCTCGATCCTGTCGCCCGGCACCGAGAAAATCGCCGAGATGCTGCCGCTACGCCGCCTGGGCCAGCCGTCGGAAGTGGCCGACGTGATCTGGTTCCTGTGTAATGACGCGTCGAGCTATGTCACCGGCACGGAAATCGAGGTCAACGGCGGCCAGCACGTCTAGACCCCAGCAGTCTAGACCAGTGTGCAGATGATGCTGCGCAGGATCTCGACGCCTTCGCCCTTCTCTGAGGAGGTGACGACGATCTCCGGATGCGCGGCGGGGTGTTTGGCCAGCGCCCCCTTGACCTGCTCGATCACCTTCTCCCGGTCGGCATTGCTGATCTTGTCGACCTTGGTCAGCACGACCTGAAAGGTCACGGCGGAGCGGTCCAGCAGCGTCAGGATCTCCTCATCGACCTTCTTCACCCCGTGGCGCGCGTCGATCAGCACGAATGCGCGGCGCAGATTCACCCGGCCCGAGAGATAGGCCTTCAGCAGTTCCTGCCATTTCTTCACGATCGGTACCGGCGCTTCGGCGAAGCCGTAGCCCGGCAGGTCCACCAGATAGGGCCCGTCCGTCGTGGTGAAGAAGTTGATCTCCTGAGTCCGGCCCGGGGTGTTCGAGGCCCGCGCCAGGTTCTTGCGGTTGGTCAGCGCATTGATGAGCGACGATTTTCCCACATTGGAGCGCCCGGCGAAGCAGACCTCCAGCCGGTCCCCCGGCGGCATGCCGGACATGGCCACGACGCCTTTCAGGAACTCCACGGGGGCTGCAAACAGCAGCCGGCCGCGCTCGCGGGTGATGTCGTCGGGCTCGGGGGCCAGGGTGAATTGCATCTGCATCACAGGATCTCCACCGCATCGCCGCGGGCAATGGCCCCGGCGCGGGTCACGATGCCGAACTGGCCGAAGGTCTGATCGCCATGGATGGCGCGCAATGCGGCCAGCATGTCCAGATCCTCGCGCCCGGTTTCGGGGTTGGCATGGGTGGCGCGGCAGCGCCCGATCGGTTCGACGATCTCGATTTCGGCGGCGCCAATACGCAGGCGGCGCCCGGTCAGGTCGCGTTCGGCCCAGGGCGCCCAGCCGGAGACCCAAAGGTTCCCGCGGAAGCGGGCAGGGGCCATCGGGATCCCGGTGCGCTCCGCGAGATCCGCGAGCGATGCCATCGACAGGATCGAGAGCCGCCGCTCGCGCTGATCCGTCAGCGCAGTGCCGGGGCGCTCCACCGCGCGCGGGGCGGGCAGGTCCGGCCCCCAGAGAGGCGCGATCCAGCGCATCAGCGCGGCCTGATCCGCCGGCAGGTCGGGGTCGATGCAAAGCGCAGCCAGATCGGGATGGGTGAGCTCTATCCGGCCGTCCTCCCGCACTCGCGCGGTGACGGCCGCGAGCCCCATCGCCGCCACGCCGCGCACGAAATTCATCTTCGAGGCCCAGTCCCGCAACGGGCTTTCGAACTTCGCCTGTGCCGTGGAAACCGCCCAGACCCGGTCAAAAGGCAGAACGCGCCCCTCCGAGAGGGACGCGGTCCGGATTTCCTCATACCCGATCGATTTGATCGGATGCCGGAAGATATGGGCGAGCTCCGCTGTCATTTCTTCTTCGGCGCGGGCTCGGGCTTCTTGCGCTTGAAGCCCGAACGGATGTTGCCGAACAGATCCGGCCGGTGCCCGTGCATCGACATGATCGTGTACTGCTGGATGAAGGTGATCGTGTTGTTCGCGATCCAGTAGAGCACCAGCCCCGAGGCGAAGCTGCCCAGCATGAACATGAACACCCAGGGCATCCAGGCGAAAATCATGGCCTGGCTCGGATCCGTGGGGGCCGGGTTCAGCTTCTGCTGGAACCACATCGAAATCCCCAGCAGGATCGGCAGCACGCCGAGCGAGAACATGAAGAACATCGAGTGCGGCTCGGGCGTCGCGAAGGGCAGCAGGCCGAACAGGTTCAGGATCGAGGACGGATCGGGTGCGGACAGGTCGCGGATCCAGCCGAACCACGGCGCGTGATACAGCTCGATCGTGACGTAGATCACCTTGTAGAGCGAGAAGAAGATCGGGATCTGCAGCAGGATCGGCAGGCAGCCCGCAGCCGGGTTCACCTTGTTCGTCTTGTAGAGCTCCATCATGCCCTGCTGCATCTTCATCCGGTCTCCGCCCGCGGATTCCTTCAGCTTCTCCATCTCGGGCTGCAGCTCCTTCATCTTCGCCATCGAGATGTAGGATTTGCGCGCGAGCGGGAACACGATCAGCTTGATGATGAAGGTCAGCGCGACGATCGCCCAGCCCATGTTGCCGATGGCGCCGTGCAGCCAGTGCAGCAGCCGGAACATCGGCTTCGTCAGGAAGAAGAACCAGCCCCAGTCGATCGAATCGACGAAGCGGGTGATGCCGGTGTCATCCTGATAGTGCTTGATGATTTCCCATTCCTTCGCGCCGGCGAAGAGGCGGGTCTCGGCGCTGGCACTGGCGCCGGGCGCCACCTCCATCACCGGCAGGCGGACTTCGGCCTGATAGATGTTGGCGGAAGGCGTATATTTCACCACCGAGGTGAAGGCCCCATCCGAGGGGACCAGCGTCGTCATCCAGTATTTGTCGGTGAAGCCGATCCAGCCGTTCTCGGTGCCTTGCAGAACATCTGCCTGGCCTTCGCCCTGCACGGCATCGAGCTTGGTGATGTTCTTGTATTTGATTTCCTGCAGCTTGCCGTCGGTCATCCGGACGGCGCCCTCATGCAGCACATAAACGCGCTGGCTGTCCGGGATGCCATGGCGGGCGACAATGCCATAGGGCGCGAGGCGGACCGGCGCGCCGGTTGCGTTCTGCACGCCCTGCGTCACGGTGAACAGGTAATTGTCGTCGACCGCAATCGTCCGGGTGAAGGTCAGGCCCTGGCCGTTGTCCCAGGTGAGGGTGACGGGGGTGGCCGGGGTCAGTTCGGCGCCTTCTGGGGCCGTCCAGACGGTTTTCGGCCCAGGCACGAGAGCCGGATCGAGCCCGCCCGCGGGCGACCAGCCGTAAACGGCATAATAGGGATGCGCCGCGCCTGCTGCCCCCCCGACCGGCGAGAGCAGCCGGACGAGCGGAGAATCTTCGGCAAGCGTTTCCTTGTACTTCTTTAGCGAAAGGTCATCGAACCGGCCGCCCACAAGCGAGATCGAGCCGGTCAGATCCGGCGTGTCGATCTTGACGCGCGGCGCGGCGGCGACGGCCTGTTCTGTCGCGGTCTCGGTGCTGGCTGCGTCGAGCGTCGCACCGGCGACCGTCTCAGCCGTCGGGGCCGTCTGCGGTGCGGTCAGGCCCGCATTCTGTTCAGACGCCGTGGCGTCCTTGCCGGGCGCGGTGGGCGCCGGTGGGAAGAAATAGGTCCACCCGATCAGCACGAGGACCGAAAGCACGGTCGCGATGATGAGGTTCTTGTTCTGGCTTTCCATAGGGGTTTCCGCCTGCCGGTCCGGGTCTCGCCCGGTTCAACAGAAGGGGCGGCCAAAGGTCAAGCGGTTTTCCCCGAAGTCGTGGCCGCCGGGGGCGGAGGCTCGGCAATCCGCCGACGATGCAGCCCGGCTCATGCGCCGCGGCGCGTTGGAATGCGCGGCGTCGCGTCGAGCTTGACCTGATGTGCCGCGATCCAGGCGGGGGTTTCGTCGAATGGCATCGGCGGAGAGATAACGTCACCCTGCAGATGGCGGCAGCCGAGCTGGGCGAGCAGAGCATTCTCTCCGAGGGTGGCAACCCCCTCGGCGAGCGTCTCGATCTCCAGACCTTCCGCCATGGAGATGATCGCGGCCACAATTCGCTGCTGATCGACGTCGCGGTCCACACGCGCGATCAGCGATCTCGGCAAACGTACCCGATGGATCAGCGCTTTGCGGATCACCTGAACCGAAACCGGGCCGGCGCCGAAGCCCGCGAGCTCTATCGGGCAGCCCATCGCAGCGCATGCTGCAATATTGCGCGATACGGCCGCTTCGTCGAACCGCGCCAGCACATCTTGCTCCAGCACGAGGCAGATTTTCGCAGGGTCGATATCGAGGCGGTCCAGTTCCCAGCGGAGGCGGTCGGCCATCTTCGTCTCCGACATCACCTCCGGCGTGACCACCAGCGACACCGGACCGGGATCGATTCCCTTGCGGCGCCAGTTGCGCAGGGCGTCGAGTGCTTGGTTGACCATCACCTCGTTCAACCGGTCCGTCAGGCCCTGCGCAGCCGCCGCGGTCTGGGTCTCCTCGGCGCCAAGCACGCCGCGCGTGCGGTGGAGCCAGCGCGGCACGACCAGCATGCCGGAGATCTCGCCGGTGTCGGTGCTCAGTTGCGGCTGGAAATAGGCGATGATCTGTTCATGATCGAGCGCGGCGGCGATTTCGCCAGCCAGTTCCTCGCGCGCCCGCACCTCGGGCAGCATCCCGTCGGAAAAGACACGGATCGTGCCTGCGCCCTGGGCTTCTGCCTCGGCCGCGGCGGTCTCGGCCGCCAGCAGCATCGCCGTGGCCCGTGCCGTCGGGAGACGCTCGCGCAGGCAGATGCCGATATGTACCGTGGGGTCATACGCGCGTCCCGCGATTGGCACCGGCAATTCGCAGGCGGTTTGCAGGCGCACGGCGAGCTGGATCATGTTTTCGAGATCAGGGCGCGGCGTGGGCGTCAGGAGGATGGCGAATCGCGCGCCGTCAAGGCGGGCGATCCGGTCGGCTTCGCGCAATGTGGTGCGCAGCCGCTCCGCGACCCGCTGCAAGAGCGTTTCATAATCCTCACGGCCGAGCCGTCCCCGCGCGGCATCGGCATCGTCGAGCCCGACAACCAGACAGGCCGTCCCGAGCCCGGTGCGCGCAGCGGTATCCAGCAGGGTCTCGAGAATGGCCTCCGCCTCCGCGCGCTGCGGCAGGCCGGTGACCGGATCCTCATCCGCGTCCTCCAGCGCCGCGGGGCGGGTCAGCCAGGCAACGGCAAGCGCCGTCAGCGTCAGCAACAGAAGCGACTCGCGCCCGAACCAGAGGCCGGCCAGTGCGATGGCGGGCAGGAACGGGATGAGCTCCCGGCGCAGCAGAATCGCGCTGGCCCCCTGCGCAAAGGCTGTGGCATGCGATGCCCGGATGCGCCCCCAATCCATTCGAATCCCTTTCCGGCTTTCGGCCTGACAAGGGGAGGCTAGGGGGCAAAACTGTGTCGAGAGTTAATCCGTGTCCCGAATTTTGGGCACGTTTTCAGTAAAATGCTCTGTGTTTGCCTGCCGCATCAGCCCGGCGAAATCGAAAATCGCCGGGTCGCACAGATGCGAGGGGCGCGCATTCATCAGCGCGCGGAACATCACCTGGCGCCGCCCCGGGGTGCGGGTCTCCCAGGAATCGAGCAGCTGCTTCACCTGCATCCGCTGCAGGCCTTCCTGGCTGCCGCACAGATCGCAGGGAATGATCGGATAGGACATCGCCCGGGCGAAACGCTCGCAATCGGCCTCGGCCACGAAGGCCAGCGGGCGATAGACGAAGAGATCTCCATCCTCATTGAGCAGCTTCGGCGGCATCGTGGCCAGCCGCCCGCCGTGGAACAGGTTCATGAAGAAGGTCTCGAGGATATCGTCGCGGTGATGGCCAAGGACCACCGCCGAACAGCCTTCCTCCCGCGCGATTCGATACAGGTTGCCGCGGCGCAGGCGCGAGCACAGCGCGCAATAGGTGCGGCCCTCCGGCACCTTCTCCTTCACGATGGAATAGGTGTCCTGGTATTCGATCCGGTGCGGCACGCCCATCCGCTCCAGGAACTCCGGCAGGACTGTGGCGGGGAAGCCGGGCTGGCCCTGATCGAGGTTGCAGGCCAGCAGCTCCACCGGCAGCAGCCCGCGCCATTTCAGCTCGTGCAGGATGGCCAGCAGCGTGTAGCTGTCCTTGCCGCCTGAAAGGCACACCAGCCAGCGCGCCCCACGTTCGATCATGCCGTATTTCTCGATCGCATCGCGGGTCTCGCGCACGATCCGCTTGCGCAGCTTCTTGAATTCGGTCGAGGAGGGGGCGCCGGCGAACAGCGGATGGATCGGGGCGTCTTCGTCGTCAAGCATCGCGGTGCCTCTCGAATTCGGGATCGGCGCCGGGCACCGGATCGTAGCCATGGCCGCCCCAGGGGTGGCAGCGGCACACCCGTCCGGCGGCGAGCCAGCCGCCCTTCACGGCGCCGTGGCGTTCCAGCGCCTCCAGCGCATAGGCGGAGCAGGTCGGCTGGTAGCGGCAGCCATGCCCGACCCAGGGGCTCAGCAGCAGGCGGTAGGCGCGGACCGGCACCGCAAGGACATGGGCGAGGGGGCTCATCCCTTGCGCCCGCGGCGCCCGCGCGGGGCGCCATCATGCGGCGGGCGCGGCTTGCCATCATGCACCTGCGCCATCGCGCGGCGCAGATCGGCCTGCAGATCCGTGAAATCGCGGGATGCCGTCGCTTCGGGCCGCCCGACCAGCACATAGTCCCAGCCGGGCCGGGCGAGCCCCGGCAGCACCAGCCGCGCAATCTCGCGCAGGCGGCGTTTCGCGCGGTTGCGGGCCACCGCATTGCCGAGCTTCTTCGAACAGGTATAGCCCACGCGAACGGCCTCGGGCGCGGCAGCCTCGCCGGGCTGACGCGCACGCGCCTGCAGCAGGAACCCGGGGGCCGCCTGACGCAGGGCCGCAGCCGCACGCAGAAAATCAGGGCGCTTGCGCAGCACCTCGATCCGCACGGGCGGACAAACGGAAACCGCCGGTGCGCTGCCCGCACCCCGGCCCAGCGGGTCGGTCACGGGAGCCTCCGGCGGCATCATGGCGGTTCCGGGTATCGGCCTTACGCCGACAGGACCTTGCGGCCCTTCGCCCGACGGGCGTTCAGGACCTTGCGGCCACCCTTGGTCGCCATACGCGCGCGGAAGCCGTGACGGCGGGCGCGCACGAGGTTGGACGGCTGGTAGGTGCGTTTCATCGCGGTTACTCCGAGTTCGTTCTACGGTCGGGCAACGCAAAACCTGCCGGATTCGGCTGCCGCTCATATTCGAGGCCCGGTCTTTAGGGGCAACGGCGCGCCAAGTCAATCGACCCGTGAGTCTTTTTCGCGACTTTGCGCCGGTGGCGGGGGAACCGCGGCGTGCGGGCGCCGTTGCGTCAGGATGGCGCTGCGGTGGATCTGTTTATTCGTGCAAACACCTGTTATTTCAGACGCAGGGAGGCCGGGACCAGGCAAAGGCCCCGCGGAGGGACGTCCGCAACACGGAACACGATGAAACTGAACACGCTCTCCGGCCGATTCCTGATCCTCACGACGCTGTTCGTCGTGCTGGCGGAGGTGCTTATCCTGGTGCCGGGGCTGGCGAATTTCCGCGAGGATTATCTGCGGACCCGGCTCGAGCGGGCGCAGATCGCCTCGCTGACGCTGCTGATCTCCGAACAGATGATCGAGCCGGATCTGGAGCGGGAGCTGCTCAACAACGCCGGGGTCTATAACGTGGTGCTGCGGCGCAATGCGGCGCGGCAGCTTGTGCTCTCGTCGCCGATCCCGGAGGCGATCGCGCGCACCTTCGACATGCGCGAATCGACCTTCTTCGGGCTGATCCGCGATGCGCTCTCGGAGCTGCTGACTTCGGAAAACCAGATCATCCGCGTGATCGGCCAGCCGGTGCAGAAGGGCGGGCAGGTGATCGAGGTTACGCTCGCCACCGGGCCGATGCGGGTGGAGATGGTGGAATACGGGCTGCGGCTGCTCACGCTCTCGGCGCTGATCTCGGTCGCGACGGCGATGCTGCTGTTCCTCGCGGTGCGGCGGCTGATGGTAGTGCCGATCAAGCGGGTCGTGGCGCATATGGCCTCCTATGCCGAGGCGCCGGAAGATGCGCGCCGGATCATCGAGCCCGAGGCGCGGATCGGCGAGCTGCGTGTGGCGGAGGATGCGCTGGCCTCCATGCAGCGCCAGCTCACCGCGGCACTGAAACAGCGCGAACGGCTGGCGCAGCTGGGGCAGGCGGTGGCGAAGATCAGCCACGATCTGCGCAACATCCTGACCACGGCGCAGCTGTTTGCCGACCGGATGGAGGATTCGGACGACCCGGCGGTGAAGCGCTCTGCGCCGAAGCTGATCAATTCGATCTCGCGCGCGGTGAACCTGTGCGAGACGACGCTGGCCTTCGGCAAGGCCGAGGAGCCGCCGCCGTCGCTGTCGCGGTTCATGCTGCATGCGCTGGTGCAGGAGGTGCTCGACAGTGAGCGCCCACCCGCGGATGCGGCGCAGATCGACTTCGTCGTCGATGTGGCGCCGAATCTGGTCGTGCGGGCGGACCGCGAGCAGATGTACCGCGTCCTGTCCAATCTGGTGCGCAATGCGCGGCAGGCGATCGAAGCCACCGCGAAGCCCGGCACCATCGAGATCGGCGCAGGGGAGGAGCCCGAGGGCTGGTGGATCCGCGTTCAGGACACCGGGCCGGGTCTGCCCGAGCGCGCGAAGGAAAACTTGTTCCAGCCGTTCTCCGGCAGCGTGAAGAAGGGGGGCACCGGGCTGGGCCTCGCGATTTCGGCCGAGCTGGTGCGGGGGCATGGCGGGCGGCTGGAGCTGGTGCGCAGCGATGCCGAGGGCACCGAGTTCAAGCTGCATTTGCCCGAGGCGCTGGACCTCGCGGCGGCGCCGCTCCCCGCGTGATGGCCCGTAGCGAACATTTTGAAGAATGTTGGCGCGGATGCATTTTTTGCCCTTGCCAATGCCCGTCGGGGGGCTTAAACGCCGTCCTCACAGTGGACCCGTAGCTCAGCTGGATAGAGCATCAGACTACGAATCTGAGGGTCGGGCGTTCGAATCGCTCCGGGTCCACCATTTCATCAAACAAAATCAGGTACTTAGAAAAAACCCATCTGGGTCTGATCTGATACTGATACATCGCCGCCACGCGTGCATCATCTCCCGCGTATCAGCGGCAAAGTCAGCTTGAAGCCGAATCACGCCCGCTGACGCGGGCGCTAACCGTCCTTTCCGTCGCGGTCAGACTGCAACCGCGGCAAGTGCCTTGTCGATGCTGAAAACGCTTGTCGCGCCGGAAGCGGTGACGACTGCAAAGGCTTTCGTCTGGGCATAATTGCCCGCCGCGCGCTGCCGGTTATCCCACTCAGTGGTGACGTCCACCGCGTCTTCCGCCTGCCAGTTGGTGGCGGCGCAGTAGCGGCGGTAAACGTCCAGCAAGTCCGACTTGTCGGGTTCGGCAACGCGGTCGCCAAGTCCTGTTGCTTCCCGAATCTTGCTGAGATGCTCTTGAGCTGTCCTCAACGTCTTGAAGGTTGTCCCGCTCTTGATCGTCACTTGTTTAGCCATGGTTACCTCACTGCTTGGCCTGCCCGGTATGTGGTGATCCGGGCAGGCTACAGGAAGGGGGCGGTCAAGTCTCGGGGTCAGTGCCCGCGTCAGCGGGTGGGCATGGTCCACAAGGCCCCTTACCATTCCGCCGTGCCAAGTACTCCCGGCGCGGGTGCGCTGTCTTCCCATTCATCGCGGGGCGGGCGCGGTCCAGAATTCGGCGCAGGCGTGGTGGTCAAGTCGTCACCGGACGCGATGACCGGCACGCCAGCTTCAAACAGTTCGCGGAGTCTCTGGGTTTTTCGCTGGGTCGCGAGGTCATCGAACATTCCAAGAGGTGATGGCGCGCCTGCGTATACGTAACCGCTCATACTGGACTCCTTATCCGTTCTTCCCAAGGCTGCGCTGGCCTGCGCGCGCAAGGTCGGCTTCGATCTGTGCCCGGCTGCGGCGGAAGCCGTCTGAGTCCGGGCTGTTCACGGTGAAGTTGATGGTCTGGGCGGTGGTGTTGCCGCCCGCTGCGTCCCCGTTCAGTTCGACTCCGATCTTACGGTTTTGGGAAATGTGCGGCTCCCTTGCCAATTCCGCGTTTCACGCTGCGGCCAAATTTGTGCGAAGCTGCAGCTCTGACGATCCGTCCGATGGCGCTTCGGGCGTGATCGGTGCGATTCCGTTCTGATCGGGACGCTGCCCCGGTTGTGGGGGTAGCGAGGCTACTGTTCGCCTTGGCCCCCGGCGATCTGTTCGGATTTGCCCCGAGCGTTCTTTGCCTGAGCCGTCCGGGCAGGCTGCGCGCGCACGGAAATAGGGGGCGCAAACGCGGTTGGCAGGCATCAGGGCCGGGGTTCGGAGCGCTCTGGGGCCCGTTGCGCGGCTGTGCCCGCCTCGAGCTGCCTGCGCGGTCAGAAAGAGAGCCGGGGGCGCTCCATCGGGATCAGGGCCACGGGGTGCGGAGCATGCCGATCCGGCCTGAGGCGTTCTCGGGGCCCGCCCAGGCAAAGATCCGAGCCCTCCTTTGCAATCTGGCCTCACCGTACCGGGATCGTCCACGGGGGGCTCCACCCGGACGCCCCCACAGCCTGCTGCCGAGCGTGGCTCCTGGCGACAGGTTACGCCTCTCCGGGTGCCATTCTCGTCCTCAGGCTGGGGCGGACGCCCGTATCGTTTTGTCGGGCTTGGCGATCAGAGGCCGCGCCCTGCTCTTTGCTGCCACGTTGCGGGGCTTCCATGGCATTCGTATCGGTCCACCTTGTTTCGGATGTTTTCGTGCCAGTGCGCGGCGCGGCAGCAGCGGTGCCTTGGCCGGGAGAGCATCTCCGGGGACACGAGACGACGAATTCAGGGCATGCGGCCGATGTCGAAGGGCAAGGAGGCTTATGCCCCGATCGGCGAGGGTGCATCACAGCCTCAGAGAAGCGCATCCGCAGGCGCCGGGCAGAGCGGGCCGCAGATGAGGCCGGGCAAAGGCCAGCGCGCCAAGAGGCCCGTAAAACCAGCGCGGGATCTGCAACGGATAAGGCTGCCGGCGGCGAGAGCACGCATGGCCTGTGCCGCATCGGTCTGCGCCCGCGTTCAGGCGCAGCCTGCCAGGGCCGCATCCTGGCCAGAGGCTATGGGAGCGCTTGACGCAGCGGTGGTTCATTGGCGCGGGGGGGGCGAGCCCCCGCACGCAGGCCGTGCTCAGCCGTTCCGGATCGTCTCGATCATCAGCGCGACGTTCGCCGGGTCCGCATCCGGTGTGATGCCATGGCCGAGGTTGAAGATATGCGGCCCGTTCGCAAACGCCCGCACCACATCGCGGGTCGCGTCTATCAGCGCTTGCCCCCCGGTGACCATGTGCCGCGGATCGAGATTGCCCTGCACGCAGCCCTCCACCTGCACCTGCGCGGCGGCCCAGCTGGCGCTGACCGAATTGTCGATCGCGACGCAATCCGCGCCGGTCTTGCGCGCGAAGCCGATATAGCCTGCGCCGGCCTCGCGCGGGAAGGCGATGACGGGCAGGCCCGGATGGCGCGACTTCAGCGCCGCGATGATCCGTGCCGCGGGGGCCACGGCGAAATCCTCGAAATCCTGGCCCTTCAGGCTTCCGGCCCAGCTGTCGAACAGCTTCACCACCTCGGCCCCGGCCTCGACCTGCGCCGAGAGATATTCGATCGTCGCCTCGGTCAGCAGGTCGATGATGCCTGCGAAGGTGGCCCGGTCCGCGGCCTTCAGCGCATGCGCCGGGCCCTGGTCGCGGGTTCCGCGCCCGGCGATCATGTAGGTCGCTACCGTCCAGGGCGCCCCGGCGAAGCCGATCAGCGTGGTGTCGCGTGGCAATGCGCCGCGCAGGATCCGCACCGTTTCATAGATCGGCGCGAGCCGGTCGTGCACATCGCCCGGGCCCCGCAGCGCGCCCAGCTCTGCGGGCGTGGTGACGGTGGAAAGCCGCGGGCCTTCGCCGGTCTCGAACCACAGATCCATCCCGAGCGCCTGCGGCAGCAGCAGGATATCGGCAAACAGGATCGCGGCATCGAAGCCATAGCGGCGGATGGGCTGCAGCGTCACTTCGGCCGCCAGCTCCGGGTTGTAGCACAGCGACAGGAAGTCCCCGGCCTGGGCGCGGGTGGCGCGGTATTCCGGCAGGTAGCGGCCCGCCTGCCGCATCATCCACACCGGCGGCGTGGGCAGAACCTCGCCGCGAAGGGCGCGCAGGATGGTCTTGTCGGTCATGGGGGCCTCCTTTCGGTCCTTCATCGCGGGGTGCGGCGGAATGTCAACCCGCCTTGCACGGGCCATATGACGCGGCTATGCCAAGGGCATGGAACAGATGCCCCCCCTGAAGATCGGCACCCGTGGCAGCCCCTTGGCGCTGGCACAGGCGCATGAGACCCGTGACCGGCTGATGGCGGCGCATGGCCTGCCCGAAACCGCCTTCGAGATCGTGGTGATCAAGACGACCGGCGACGACGCCGCGCTCATCGCGGCAGACAAGGCGCTGAAGGAGCTGGGCGGCAAGGGGCTGTTCACCCGCGAGATCGAGGAGGCGCTCTTGTCGGGCGCCATCGACATCGCCGTGCATTCGATGAAGGACATGCCGACGGCGCAGCCGCCGGGGCTGCTGCTCGATTGCTATCTGCCGCGGGAGGATGTGCGCGATGCCTTCGTCTCGCCGCGCTTCGCCCGGATCGCCGATCTGCCCGAGGGGGCGGTGGTGGGCTCTTCCAGCCTGCGCCGGCGCGCGCAGCTTGCGAACCGGCGCCCGGATCTGAAGCTCGTGGAATTTCGCGGCAATGTGCAGACCCGGCTGAAGAAGCTCGACGATGGTGTGGCCGAAGCGACCTTCCTGGCCATGGCGGGCCTGCGGCGGCTTGGCCGCACCGAGGTTGCGCGCTCGGCGATCGCGCCTGAGGAGATGCTGCCCGCGGTGGCGCAGGGCGCGATCGGCGTGGAGCGGCGCAGCCAGGACACCCGCGTGGCGGCGCTCCTGGAGCCCATTCACGATCTGGCCACCGGGCACCGGCTCGCGGCGGAGCGGGCCTTCCTCGCCACGCTGGATGGCTCCTGCGAGACGCCCATTGCCGGGCTCGCGGTCCTGGAGGGCGGCACGCTCTGGCTGCGCGGCGAGATCCTGCGCCCCGATGGCTCCGAAGCGCTGCGCGCCGAGGCCCGCGCGCCGCTGGCGGAGGCGGCCGCGCTCGGGGCGGATCTGGCGCGCGGGCTGCTCGCGCAGGCGCCGAAAGGGTTCTTCGCATGGAAACGCTGATCGAGGGGCTGCGCGGGATCGTCGGGGCCGCGCATGTCCTGACCGGGGAGGACGCGGGCGCTTTCGGGCGCGAATGGACCGGGCATTATCACTGGACGCCGCTGTGCGTGGTGCGGCCGGGTTCGGTGGACGAGGTCGCCGCGGTGCTGCGGCTGGCCAATGATACCGCGACCCCGGTTGTGCCGGTGGGCGGCAATACCGGGCTGAATGGCGGCACCTATGCCGAAGGCGCGCTGATGCTGTCGCTCGCGCGGCTGAACCGGGTGCGCGAGCTCAATACCGAAGCGCGCACCGTCACGGCCGAAGCCGGCGTGGTGCTGGAGGTGCTGCAGGGGCTCGCTGCCGATCATGGGCTGATGTTTCCGCTCACCTTCGGGGCCAAGGGCTCGGCCATGGTGGGCGGCTTCCTCTCCACCAATGCGGGCGGCTCGAACGTGGTGCGCTACGGCGTTACCCGGGCGCTGTGCCTGGGGCTGGAGGCGGTTCTGGCCGATGGCCGGGTGCTGAACCTGCTGACCGGCCTGCACAAGGACAACACCGGCTACGACCTGCGCGACCTGCTGATCGGCGCCGAAGGCACGCTTGGGGTGATCACGGCGGCGGTGTTCCGGCTGGCGCCGGCGCCGGTCGCGCATGCGACTGCGCTGCTCGGCATGGAGACCCTGCCCGAGGCGCTGCGGCTCCTGCACGAGATCCAGGCCGGGACCGGCGGCGCGGTGGAGGCCTTCGAGCTGATGCCGCGGAGCTACATGGAGCGGCTCGCGCGGCACAAGCCGGATCTGGCCTGCCCGTTCCCGCCGCAGCCGGTGAACATCATGGTCGAAACCGCGACCACGGTTGCGGGCGAGGACCCGGCCGCGCGGCTGGAGGAGATCCTTGGCGCGGCGCTGGAGCGCGGTGCGGTGAGCGAGGCGGTGATCGCCGCCAATGAGGCGCAGCGCCGCAAGCTCTGGGAAATGCGCGAATCCGCGGCCGAGATCACCTTCACCGAACCGCATCTCGTCGATACCGATGTGGCGCTGCCGCTGGACCGGCTGGAGCCGTTCCTGACCCGGATGACGGCGCGGCTGGCCACGCTGGACCCGGAGGCTTCGGAGCTCATCGTCGCGCATCTGGGCGATGGCAATATCCACTACACCGCCTATCCCGCGCGCCATGATGCCGAGACGATGGCGGCGATCCGGGCGGCGATCAGCGCGGAGGCAGTGGCGCTCGGCGGTACCTTCTCCGCGGAGCATGGCGTGGGGATCTCGAAGCGCAAGACCATGGCCGCGCACAAGGACCCGGTCGCGCTCGAGGTGATGCGCGCGATCAAGGCGGCGCTCGATCCGAAGGGCATCCTGAACCCGGGCAAGGTCCTGCCCTGAGCGGGCTTGCATTCCGCGCCAAAGCGTCGCATCTGGCGCGGATCAACCGGACCTGCCATGCGCCTACTCGCTCCCTTCCGCCCGATCCTCTCCGATCCGACGCTGCTGCTCGCGGCGGTGCTTCTGGTGCTGTTCGGGGTGCATCTGGCCTCGGTGCTGCCCTATGCCTCGGCGCTGGCGGTCACCGTCTTCGGGCTGGCTGATGGCCAGTTTTCGCTGGTTCTGCTGGCGGCCTCTGCGGTGGCGGTGACCACGTCTGTCGGCTTCGGCATCCTCGCCGATCAGCGCGCGAACCGGCGCGGCATCGCGCTCGCCACCGGCCTGAGCCTGACCATCGGCACCGCGCTGATGGTGCTGGCGCCGGGGGCCGGGGCCTTCGTTCTGGCGCATGGGCTGTTCCTGCCGCTGTCGAGTGCGATATTCGGGCAGATCTTCGCCCTGGCGCGGCTGGCCGCGACGCTGCATCCGGAGGCCGACCGCCCCGCGATCCAGTCCACGCTGCGGGCGCTGTTCGCGCTCCCTTGGGTGATGGTGCTGCCGGTCTGGGCCTGGGTGTTTCGCGGGGGCGCCAGCCTGACGCTGGTCTATCCGGTCTGCCTCGTCTGCGCGGTGGCGCTTCTGGTGCTGTGCTGGCTGTTCTGGCCGCGGGACGGGGCCACGCGCTGGCCCGATCCGAAATCCGGGCTCAGCTTCCGCCAGTCGCTGCGCGAGATTTCGGATCCTGGCGTGCTGGCGCGGGTGGTCTCGCTCGGTGCGATCAACGGCGCGGTTACGCTCTATCTGGTGGTGATCGGGCTGATCTTCGCCGCGACGCCGGGGCGGGGGGCGGCCGATACCGCGCTTTATGCCGGGCTGACGGCGGGGCTGGAGGTGCCGTTCATGCTGGCGCTGCCGCTCCTGCTCGGGCGGGTGCCGCAGGCGCAGCTGATCCTGTGGGGGACGGTGCTTTATGCGGCCCATCTGGCGGGGATCCCGCTTCTGGCGGGCTCGGCGGCAGTCTGGGTGCTGCCGCTGTTCGCGGCGCTGGGCGGCGCGGTGGTGCTGACCCAGCCGATGGCCTATCTGCAGGAGCTGCTGGGCGCGCGCCCGGGCGCGGGGGCGTCGCTGATGGCGCTGCAGAAGCTGGTGGGCGATGCCTTCTGCGCCGCGATCTTCGCGCTCGGCGTCGCGCTTTCGGGCTATGGGCTCGCCGCCGTGATGGGGGCGGCTTTCGCCGTGGCCGGGGCGGGCGCGCTTCTGCTGCTGGACCGGCGCCGCGCCTGAGCTGCCTCAGTCTCCCTGGGTCTCGTCGACCAGCTCCATTACCTTCGGCCCCAGTTCCTGCACGACCAGACCCACGCCCTTGGCCGAGGGGTGGATATTGTCGCCCTGCATCAGCCCCTGCGCCGCGCGCTCCTCCGGCGTGAGCCGCGCGATCGGGGCCAGAAGGTCGGGCAAGAGCAGGGTGTTGTATTTCTCGGAGAGCTCCGGCCAGATCGCATCGAACCCCTGCTGATAGGCCGCACCATAATTCCCCGGCGCCGCCAGCCCGACCAGAAGCACCGGCAGGCCGCGCCCGGTCACCTCGGCCAGCATCGCATCGAGATTGGCCTTCGCCTGCTCGGGCGGCAGCCCGCGCAGCAGGTCGTTGCCGCCGAGCTCGATGATCACCGCCCCCACATCCGGCGTCAGCGACCAGCCGAGCCGGGCCTTGCCGCCCGCGGTGGTATCGCCCGAGACGCCCGCGTTCAGCACCTTTGCCGCCACGCCCTGCGCGTCGAGCCAGCCCTGCAGCTGCGGCACCAGCCCCGCGCCCTGCGGCAGGCCGTAGCCCTGGGTCAGGCTGTCGCCCAGGGCCAGGACCGTCACCGGCTCCGCCTGTGCCGCAGCTGCGAGGAAAAGCGCGGAAATTATCGCGGCAAGGCGGTTGTCTGCACGGCTGCACAGCCCATATCCGATGGAAAGACCAAGACAAATGCGGGGTTTCATGACGCGGACGGTCCTCTCTCTCGACGATGTGCGGCTCGTGCTGCAAGGCAGCGCCGGCCCGGTCGAGATCTTGCGCGGCATCTCGGCGAACATCAATGCCGGCGAGAGTGTCGGGCTCACCGGCCCCTCCGGATCGGGCAAATCCTCGGCGCTGATGCTGATGGGCGGGCTGGAGCGGGCGACGTCGGGCCGGGTCGTTGCGCTCGGTCAGGATCTCTCGGCGATGGACGAGGACGCGCTGGCGCGGTTCCGGCGCGGGCGGATGGGGATCGTGTTCCAGTCGTTCCATCTGGTGCCGACGATGACCGCGCTGGAAAACGTCGCGCTGCCGCTGGAGATCGCCGGGGTGGCGGAGGCCTGGACCCGCGCGGAGGCAGAACTGCGCGCGGTGGGGCTGGGCCACAGGCTTGGCCATTACCCCACCGAAATGTCGGGCGGCGAGCAGCAGCGCGTGGCGCTCGCCCGTGCGCTCGCGCCGCGCCCGACCCTGCTCCTCGCGGATGAACCCACCGGCAATCTCGATGCCGCAAACGGGGCGGCGATCATGGATCTGATGTTCGGCCTCCAGGCGGATTACGGCGCGACGCTGATCCTCGTGACCCATGCGCCGGAGCTGGCCGCGCGCTGCAGCCGGGTCCTGCATCTGGCCGACGGGCGGCTCGCATGAGGCTCGCGCTTAGGATTGCGGCGCGCGAGCTGCGCGGCGGCTTGCGCGGGTTTCGCGTGTTCATTCTGTGCCTCATGCTCGGGGTCGCGGCCATCGCCGCGGTGGGGCTGGTGCGCGATGCGGTGCGCGGCGGGCTGCGCGATCAGGGCGCGGTGCTGCTCGGCGGCGATGCGCAATATGAGTTCACCTATCGCCGCCCGACGCCCGAAGAGCGTGGCTGGATCGAAAGCCATGCCGCGGCCGTGTCCGAGGTGGTGGAATTCCGCTCCATGGCCGCAACAGAGGCAGACAGCACCCTCACTCAGGTGAAGGCGGTGGACGCGGCCTACCCGCTCACCGGGAAGCTGGAGCTCGATCCTCCGGTGCCGCTGGCGGCGCTGGCGGGGCAGGGCGGCGTACCGGGGGCATTCCTCGATCCGGCCTTGGCCGACCGGCTGGGCCTTGCCGTGGGAGACCGGTTCCAGATCGCGGGGCAGCCCTTCGTGATGATGGCGCGGATCCTGCGCGAACCGGATTCCACTGGGGCGGGCATTGCCTTTGGGCCGCGCAGCATCGTCTCGCTGCCCGCAATCGACGCGACGCCGATGCTGGCGCCCGGTTCGCTCTATGAGACCGAAGTGCGCATCGCGCTGCGCCCCGAAGACAGCCTCGGCCCCCTGCGCGCCCAGGCCGAACGCCGGTTCGAAGGCGCCGGCATGCGCTGGCGCGACAGTACGCGCGCGGCCCCCGGGGTGGAGCGGTTCACCAATCAGCTGGCGGATTTCCTCGTGCTGGTCGGGCTCGCGGGGCTCGCGGTCGGCGGTGTCGGGATATCGGCCGCGACCAATGCCTGGATCGCGCGCAAGGCCGCGACCATTGCCACCCTGCGGGCTCTGGGCGCGACCGGGGGTACGATCCGGGCTGCGTTCCTGATGCAGCTCGCTGTCGTCGGGCTTGTGGGGATTGCGGCGGGGCTGGTGCTGGCCGCAGGTGTCATCCTTGCGGCGGCGGGGCCGATCCGCGCGGTGATGCCGATCCCGGTGGAGGTTGGCTTGACGGCGCGCCCGCTGCTGGAGGCCGCACTCTATGGCGCGCTCACGGCCGCGATCTTCACCGCCGGGCCGCTGATGCGGATGACGGCTCTGCGCGCGGCATGGCTCTACCGGGGCGGGCAGGCCCGGGCGGGCTGGCGCGCCTGGGTGCTGACGGGGGCCATGACCGCGGCACTGGTCGCGGCAGCGGCGGCGCTCTCGGGGCGGCCGGGGCTCACGGTGGCGGTGCTGGCCGGGGTCGGGGCGGCGCTCGGGCTGTTTGCGCTGGTGGCATGGGGGCTGCGGCGGCTCGCGCGGGGGCTGCGGCCGCGCGCGCGCGGTCGGGTGGCGCTGCATGCCGCGCTGGCCGCAATCTCGGCACCACGCTCGGAGGTGACGGCGGTCGTGCTCTCGCTCGGGCTCGGGCTGTCGGTGCTGTCGGCCGTGGGCCAGATCGAAGCCTCGCTTCGCACCGCGATTGCGCGTGATCTGCCGGCGCAGGCTCCGGCCTATTTCCTGATCGACATCCAGCCCGATCAATCCGACGCGGTCCTCGGCCTGCTGAAAGGCGACGCCCGGGTGAGCCGTGTGGAGACCGCGCCAATGCTCCGTGGCGTGATCACGCAGATCAATGGCCGTCCGGCGCGGGAGGGCCGCGGCGATCACTGGGTCCTGCGCGGGGATCGGGGCGTGACCTTCGCCGAGGCGCCGCGTGAGGCGCTCACCGCCGGGACCTGGTGGCCGCCGGGCTATAGTGGCCCGCCGCAGGCCAGCTTCGCCGCCAAGGAGGCGCAGGAACTGGGGCTGAAGCTGGGCGATACCGTCACGGTGAATATTCTTGGCCGCGACATCACCGCCACGATCACCTCGTTGCGGGACGTGAATTTCTCCACCGCCGGGATCGGTTTCGTCCTGACGCTGAACCCGGCTGCGCTGGCGGGTGCGCCGCATACCAGCATCGCGACCGTCTATGCCGCGCCGGAGGCCGAAGCGCCGATCCTGCGCGCCGTGGCCAAGGCCTTCCCGAACGTCACCGCGATCCGGGTGCGCGATGCGCTGGCCCGCGTCTCGGAGGCGCTTGGCACCATCGCGCGGGCGGTGGCGCTGGCGGCGGGGGTGACGCTCGCGACAGGGATCGTGGTGCTGGTTGGCGCGGCGGCGGCCGGCGAGCCCGAGCGGATGCGCGAGGCGGCGCTGCTGCGCACGCTCGGGGCGACGCGGGGCATGGTGTTGCGGTCCTTCGCGCTTCGCGCGGCGCTCATGGGCGCTGCGGCGGGGGGGATCGCGGTGGGGATCGGGTGCGCTGCGGCCTGGGCGGCGCTGCGCTTCGTCATGGAGGCGCGCTGGAGCTTCGCTCCGGTGCCTGCGTTTGCCATCGTTCTGGGAGGGGTGGCGGCGGTTCTTCTCGCCGGCTTGCTGTTCGCGTTGCGCC
>NZ_JAYRZN010000014.1:0-82479 GCF_041916475.1 Paenirhodobacter sp. | reverse complement strand
TATGGTCCTCGAACAGCGGCTTGATGGTGAAGCCGGCGCCAAGGTAGGCCGCGCCCTTCTTGTAGCTGATCGGCTCGTTCCAGATGTCCATGCCCCATTCGTTGGAGGGGACGTAGAACAGGCCGGTCTTCTGGCTGTAGGCCATCGGCATCCAGTTCTTGCCGCCGAGGAAGGACGGCACCGCAAAGACCTGCTGACCCTTGCCGCCTTCGGCGGCCGCATCCGGCGCACCGGGGCGGTTTTCCTCGTTGTAGATCGGGCGGCCGGTCTTATCGATGCCCTTGGCCCAGGTGATGTCCTTCACGAAGGGCGTCGCCTGGACGAACTTCCCGTCCTCGCGGTTCAGGATGTAGAAGAAGCCGTTGCGGTCCGCGGTGGCGAAGCGCTTGTTGCCCTTGGCATCCACGAACGGCACGACCTCGTTCACACCGTCGAAGTCCCAGCCCTCGCGCGGGGTGGTCTGGAAGTGCCACTTGATCTCGCCATTGGCCGGGTCGATCCCCACGCGCGAGGCCGCATAGAGGTTGTCGCCCTTGTTGCCTTCGACGGGCGTGCCCGCGTTGCGCAGGTGGCTGTTCCAGGGCGCCGGGTTGCCCGCGCCGAAGATCAGCGTGTTGGTATCGGCATCATAGGAGCCGCCGAGCCAGGTGGCGCCGCCACCCGATTTCCACATGTCGCCCGGCCAGGTCGCGTTCAGCGTCCCGGTCATGGTGCTTTCCTTGCCCTTGAAGGTGCCCATGTGGCCTTCGATCATCGGCCGGGTCCAGACCAGCTCGCCGGTCTCGGCATCGCGCGCCTGCACTTCGCCGACGACCCCGAACTCACCGCCCGAGTTGCCGGTGATGACCAGGCCGTTCACGATCAGCGGCGCGGCCGTGTAGCTGTAGCCTTCCTTGTAATCGGCGATCTTCTTGTTCCACTTCACGTCGCCGGTCTTGCGGTCCAGCGCCACGATGCGGGCGTCAAGCGTGCCGAAATAGACATTGTCGCCAAAGATCGCGGCGCCGCGGTTGATGACGTCGCAGCAGGGAAGGATGCCTTCGGGCAGGCGGGCGTCGTATTGCCAGACTTCCTTGCCGGTTTTGAGGTCGACCGCATAAATCCGCGAATAGGAGCCGGTGATGTACATCATGCCGTCATAGACGATCGGCTGGCTTTCCTGGCCGCGCTGCTTCTCGCCACCGAGCGAGAACGCCCAGGCCGACACCAGGTTCTTCACGTTCTTCTTGTTCAGCGTCTCCAGCGGGCTGAAGCGTTGCAGGCCACGCCCCATGCCGTTGGTCAGAACGTCGCCGGTGGATTGCTGGTCTTTCGCCAGGTCCTCCTCGGTCACGCCGGCATGGGCTGCGCCCATGCAGCAAAGGGCCATCACCGTGGCCAGAACAAATCTGTTCATCGCTGTCGTCCTCCCGAAAGATCCCGCCCGCTTCCCCAAGCAGGCCCGGTTTCAAGTATCTGTGACCCGCGCGAGAGGTATATTGTCCATTGGTCTTACGACCGCCGGACTACGACTGCGGGGCATATTTCCAGTTGTCGGCATCGGGGGTGACCTCGTCGAGGTCATACCCCGTCCCCTGCAGGCGCCGCGCCACTGGCAGGCCGCGGCGCGCCGCCTCATCCACCAGCGCCCGCCCCGCGGCCGTATCGCGCGCCACGCCGCGCCCACGCATCAGATCGAGCCCATAGTTGAACTGCCCGACCGGATCGCCCGCATCCGCCGCGCGCCGGTCCCACTCGGCCGCGCGCCCCGGGTCCTCCGGCGCGCCGAGGCCATTGTCGTCGAGCTGGCTCATCCAGGTCATCGCCCCGGTCCAGCCATTTTGCGCGCAGCGCTCGAACAGCTCCCGCGCGAGCCCGTGGCGGCCCGATTTCGTGATGTAATAGCCGGTGGCGCAATTCGTCATTGTGGTCTCGCCCCGGGCCACATCGCGCATCACCCGGTTGAGCGTCAGCTCCTCCGGGTTCAGATCACCGAGCCCCGAACTGTCCTCCGCCTGAACCGGCAATGCCAACAGGCACATCAGGATCGCATAACGCATGGCTGGTTCCTCCCTGCGCCATCCTCGCATGCGCGCGCGCAGGTCCCGCGTTAGACATTGGTCGTATTGCGCGGGCAAAGTCGCCCGGCCCAGGGTGCCAAGGAGGAGGACGCGCATGCGACAATGGAGGATTGCCGCGGCGTTGGCGATGCTTGCAGCCACAGCCTGGACCGTACCGGCCCGGGCAGATGCGCTGCGGATCGACTGGCTGGAACGCCAGGTCGTACGGCCGCCGGTGCTGTCGAACATGGAGAAGCAGCCCGCAACGCTCGGGCTGGACGGGGCCCGGCTGTCGGTCGCGGATATCAATACCACCGGCAAATTCACCGGCATGACCTATCAGCTGGTGGAAACCGTGGTGCCGCCCGAGGGCGATTTCCTGCCCGCGGCGAAGGCCGCAATTGCGGGCGGGGCGCGGGTGCTGGTGTTGCGGGCGCCGACCGCGGACCTGCTCGCGCTCGCCGATCTGCCCGAGGCGAAGGACGTTCTGATCTTCAACACGGAGGCGCCGGAAGGCAGCCTGCGCGGCGCCGATTGCCGCGCCAACGTGCTGCATACCGTTCCATCCTATCAGATGCGCACCGATGCGCTGGCGCAATTCCTGCTCAGCAAACGCTGGACGAAGCTGGTGCTGGTGGAGGGCAACCGCGCGGGAGATGCCGATTATGCCGCCGCGCTGAAGGCCTCGCTCGCGAAATTCGGGCTGAAGCTCGCGGGCGAGAAGACCTGGGGCATCGCGGCCGATATGCGCCGGGTGGCGGCGGCCGAAATGCCGCTGTTCACGCAGGACCTGCCGGAGCACGATGTGATGCTGGTGGCGGATGTACCGGGCGATTTTGCGCGCTACATGGCCTACAATACCTGGCTGCCGCGCCCCCTCGCCGGGACCGAGGGCATGAAGCCCCTGGGCTGGGCGCCGCCGGTAGAGCATTTCGGCGCCTCGCAACTGCAAAGCCGGTTCCACGATCTCGCCGGGCGCGAGATGACCGATCAGGATTTCGCGGCCTGGGTCGCGGTGGCGGCGCTTGGCGAAGCCGCGACGCGCGCGAAAACCACCGATGCGGCGGCGCTGCGGGGCTATCTGCTCTCGCCCAAGGCGCGGATTTCAGCCTTCCTCGGCCAGCCCCTGAGCTTCCGCGACTGGGACGGCCAGCTGCGCCAGCCGATCCCGCTGGTGACGGAACGCGCCGTGATCGCGATGCCGCCGCTCGAAGGCTTCCTGCACCAGACCAGCGAACTCGACACCCTGGGCACCGACCGGCCCGAATCCCAATGCCACGCTTTCGGAGAGGCCCGATGATCCGCGCCCTGCTGCTCAGTACCCTGATTGCCACCCCCGCCCTCGCCGACGAGATCTGGGTCACCAACGAACTCGACGATACGGTGAGCGTGATCGACGCGAAGACGATGGAGGTCATCGCCACGCACAAGACCGGGCAGCGCCCGCGCGGCATCACCTTCTCCAAGGACTTCAAGCGGCTCTATGTCTGCGCCTCCGACAGCGATGCGGTGCAGGTGCTGGATCCGGATACCGGCGAGATCCTGCATGACCTCCCCTCGGGCGAGGATCCGGAGCAGTTCGTCCTCGCCCCCGATGACCGCCACCTCTACATCGCCAACGAGGACGACGCGATCACCACCGTCGTCGATACCGAGAGCCGCAAGGTCGTGGCGCAGATCGACGTGGGCGTGGAGCCCGAAGGCATGGGCATCTCGCCCGACGGCAAGATCCAGGTGACCACCTCGGAAACCACGAACATGGCGCATTGGATCGACACCGCCACCCACAAGATCGTGGCCAACAGCCTCGTCGACAGCCGCCCGCGCCATGCCGAATTCAGCCCCGATGGCGCCGAACTCTGGGTCAGCTCCGAAATCGGGGGCACGGTGACCGTCTTCGAGGCCGCGGACCAGTCCGAAAAGGGCAAGATCCATTTCGAGATCACCGGCATCCAGCCCGAGAAGATCCAGCCGGTGGGCATGCGCTTCTCGCCCGATGCGGCGAAAGTGTTCGTGGCGCTCGGGCCCGCGAACCATATCGCCGTGGTCGATGCGAAGACGCTGAAGGTGGAGAAATACATCCTGGTCGGCCGCCGCGTCTGGCACATGGAGGTTTCGCCCGACAAGACCCGCCTGTTCACCACCAACGGCGTTTCGGGCGATGTGACCGCGATCGACCTCGCTACGCTCGAACCGATCAAGACGATCAAGGTCGGCCGCTTCCCCTGGGGCGCGGCCGCCCGCCCGACCCCGAACTGAGGAGACCGACCCATGCGATTCACGTCCATTCTGGCGCTGGCCGCGCTGACCGCACTGATGCCCTTTGCCGCGCTGGCCGAAGACGATGACGACGACGCGCCGCCCGCGGGCCTCCTCGCCGGGCCGAACAAGGAGGGCCTGCCCGAGGTGATCCTGTCGGTGGGTGAGCCGCTCGGCGGGCCGTGGAAGCTGAAATCCGGCAAGTATTACGAAGTGGAGATCACCGCAGATGGCACCGGCGAGATCGGCCTTGCGGGCAGCGATTTCTTCCGCGCGATCTGGGTCGACGAGATCGTGATCAACGGGCTGGAGATCCGGCCGATGGGCGTGCATTCGGTGGAGTTCGACCGGGCCGGCACGATGGAGATCGGCTTTGTCGCGGTGAAGCCCGGCAGCTATACTCTGCAAATCCCCGGCAGTACCGCCGAGGGGCAGAAGCTGGAGATCGTGATTGACTGAAGCACTGCGCGTCGCCGGGCTGAGCCACGACTGGGGCAGGAAACCGGCGTTGCGCGATGTGGGGTTCACCGTCGCGGCCGGGCGCTTCTGTGCGCTTCTGGGCCCAAACGGCGCGGGCAAATCCACGCTGATGGCGGTGCTAACCGGGCTGATTCGGCCCGCGCCGGGCGTGGTGACGATCGCGGGCCACGACATGGCCCGCGAACCGCGCCCCGCGCTTGCCCAAACAGGCGTGGTGTATCAGCAGCCGACCTATGACATGGACCGGACCGTCGCTGCGAACCTGCGCTATTTCGCGGCCCTGCACGGCGTGCGCGACCCGGAGCCGCGGATCGCGGAGGCGCTTGGGCGGCTTGGCATGGCGGAGCGCGCGGGCGAGAAGGTCGCCAGCCTCAATGGCGGGCACCGGCGCCGGATGGAGATCGCGCGCGCGCTGATCCACCGCCCGCGCCTCCTGCTGCTGGACGAGCCGACCGTGGGCCTCGATGCCCCCTCGCGCGCGGCGATCACCGCGCATGTGCACGATCTGACCGAGACCGGGATCTCCGTGCTCTGGGCCACGCATCTGGTGGATGAGCTGCGCGAGACGGATGACCTCGTGCTGCTGCACCGCGGCCAGGTGGCGGCGGCTGGCCGGATCGGCGATGTAACCGGCGGCGCGCCGCTGGCCAGCTGGTTCCTCGCGCAGACCGGCGGGGCCGCCGCATGATGGCCCTCATCGCCCTGCGCGCCATCCTCGGGCGCGAGCTGTCGCGCTTCCTCACCCAACGCGAGCGCTTCTTCGCGGCGCTGGTGCGCCCGCTGGTGTGGCTCTTCGTCTTCGCGGCCGGGTTTCGCGCGGCGCTCGGCCTCTCGATCATCCCGCCCTATCAGACCTATATCACCTACGAGACCTATATCGTCCCGGGGCTGTGCTGCATGATCTTGCTGTTCTCCGGCATGCAGTCCTCGCTCAGCCTCGTGAACGACCGCGAAAGCGGTGCGATGCGGCTGATGCTCACCGCGCCCTGGCCCCGCTGGTTCCTGCTCGGGGCGAAGCTCCTTGCGGGCGCGCTGGTGGGGGTGCTGCAGGTCGCGGCCTTTCTGGTGGTGGCGTGGATGTATGGACTGCGGTTCACCGCCTGGGGCTATCTCGCGGCCCTGCCCGCGGTGGTGCTGGCGGGGTTGATGCTCGGCGCGCTCGGGCTTTTTCTCTCCGCCCGGGTGCGGCAGCTGGAAAACTTCGCCGGCATCATGAATTTCGTGATCTTCCCGATGTTCTTCATGTCGAGCGCGCTCTACCCGCTGTGGAAGATGCAGGAGAGCTCGCCCCTCCTCGCCACGCTGTGCCGGGCGAACCCGTTCACCCATGCGGTGGAGCTGGTGCGCTTCGCACTCTACGGGCAGCTGAACCTGCCCGCCCTCGGCTGGACGGCGCTGGCCTGCGCGCTGTTCTTCGGGCTGGCGCTCTGGGGCTATGAGCCGGCGCGCACGCGCGCACGCTGATCCTCGATGAGCCGCGCGGGCCGCCCCTCCAGCCGGACGCGGCGGGTGGACAGGGCTTCAAGCTCGGCCGCGCTGTGCGAAGCCAATATCACCGCCGGGCGCAGCTCCGAGATCAGCGCCGCCGTGAGCGCCAGCAGATCGCCGATCCGCTCCGCATCGAGCGAGGCAAAGGGCTCGTCCAGGATCAGAACCTCGGGCCGCGCCGCGAAGGCCCGCGCCAGCGCCACCCGCCGCGCCTGCCCGAGCGAGATTTGCCCCGGATAGTGATCCTCCAGCCCGCGAAGGCCCACCCGCTCCAGCAGCGCCCGCGCCGCTGCCGCCGTGGCCCCGGTCGGGATCGTGACATTCGCCAGCACCCGGCGCCAAGGCATCAGGGTCGGGCTCTGGAACACCATGGGGCGGCGGGGCGAGGCGCTGAGGCGGCCCTCGAAATCCCGGTCGAGCCCGGCGAGGATGCGCAGGAGCGCGCTCTTGCCCACCCCAGACGGCCCCGCCACCCCGAGCACCTCGCCCGCCGCTACCTCGAGCCGCATCGGGCCAAGAACCACCTCCGCCCCGAAGCGCTTCGCCTGAAGATCGAGCGCGATCATCCCTGCCTCCAGCCCGCGGCCCGGGCGGCGAGCGGCGCCAGCACCAGCCATTCCACCGCCAGCATCACCGCCACGAAGGCAAAGGCCCAGGCCAGCACGGCCGTGATATCGAACATCTGGAAGGCGAGATGGATGCGAAAGCCGACCCCATTGGAGCGGCCGAGGAATTCCACCACCAGAACGATTTTCCAGATCAGCGCGATGCCTGCCCGCGCCGCCGCCAGCATCTGCGGCGCAAGCTGCGGCAGCACCAGGTGGCGCAGCCGCGCAGGCCAGCCCATGCGGAACACCTGGCCCATCTCCATCAACCCCGGATCCAGCACCCGCACCCCCTCGCGCAGCATCACCGTCACCAGCGGGATCTTGTTCAGCGCCACGGCCGCGATCGCCGCGCCTTCGTTCAGCCCGATCCACAGGTAGCAAAGCACCACCGTGACCAGCGCCGGGATATTGTTGGCCACCACCAGCCAGGGATCGAGCCAGCGATCCAGCCGCGGCAACAGGCCAAGAACGATCCCCCCCGCCGTGCCCACCGCCATGGCGAGCGCAAAGCTCATCCCCACCCGCCACAGGGTTGCGCCGATATCCGGCCACATCCGCCCCGAGGCCAGCCCCTGCCAGAGCGCGGGCAGCACCTGTTGTGGCCCGGGCGCGCGCAAGGGGTCGGCCACCGCCCAGGCGATCAGCGCCCAGAGCCCGACGAGCAGCCCGATCGAGAGCACCGCCCGCATCTCAGGGCGCCAGGAACAGATCCGGCGGCAGCGCCTGCACCGGGCCGACCATATCCGGCCCGCCAAGCTCCGCCATCAATTGCAGCATCCGCCCGGCGGCGGCCACGTCCACCGGCCCGGGCGCCGGAATGCCCGCGCGATAGCCCGCGACCAGCGCGCTGTACTCGGCCTCCGAGCCGGCATGCATCAGCCCCCGCAGCCGCGCGAAGGCCGCATCATCGGTGGCGAGGCGCGCCTTTGCCGCCCGCGAGGCCCGCGCAATGCCCGCGACGAGATCCGGCTGCTGCGCCACCAACGCGCCCGGCAGCACATAGCCCAGCAGCGGCGTTTGCGGATCGAGCCCGAGGGCCTGCGCCGCATCGGCGACCGTCACCAGAGGATGCATGCCCGCCGCCTGCATCTTCGCCCCAAAATGCCAGAAGTTCAGCGCCGCATCGACCTCGCCCGAGAGCGCCGCCTGCGCGATCAGCGGCGGCGCGCCATAGACCTGCTCGGTCTGCGCGGCGAGATCCAGCCCCTCGCGGGCGGCATAGGCGCGCAGGATCAGCCAGCTCTTGTCGAGCGGCCCGCCGGCAATACCGATCCGGCGGCCCTTGAGGTCCGCAAGGCGCTGGACCGCCCCGCCATCGCGCACCATCAGCCCGCCCACCGCGCGCGAATAGGGCAGGAAGCGGAAATCGCGCCCCTCGGCGCGCAGCCGCGCCACCCAGAGCCAGTCGCTGACGATGGCATCGGCGGTGCCGCCCTGCAGCGCCACCTGCGCCGCCGGATTGCCGGCCACGGGCATGACCTCCAGCACGAAGCCTTCGGCCCGGTCCAGCCCGTAGTGCCGGATCGTATCGAGCTCCCAGGTCACCGTGCCGCCTTCCAGCGCCGCCACCCGCAGCACCGGAAGCTCCGCCCGGGCGATGGCCGCGAGACCGATCATCGCCAGCGCCAGACACAGCACCCGGCTCAACCACTGCAACATGATCTCCTCCCGATTTCCCGCCTTCAGAGTAAATCCGCCCACCCCGCGCCTCTATGCGACCAATGGCCAATAGCCGCAGCGCGGCATTCGCGGCAGTTTCGCGCCATGGACCGGCAGGACCGCGGGGGAGACGCGTGCCGGGTAGCAAGGGAGATAGGGAAACATGCTCGACAGCCGCACAAGCCGCCTTCTCGCGGCGCTGATGATGTTTGGGCTCGTGGTACCGGCACAAGTCCTGGCGCATGGCGACGTGGCGCCGCAACCGATCAATACCGACGCCCTGCCGGAAGTGGGCGAGGAATGGCTCTCGGAGAACCCCTACCGGGCCGACAAGGCCGGGGAAGAGGTCTGGGCCAAGGCGGTGCAGATCGGGGATTCCGGGTTCAACCAGAACTGCGCCCGCTGCCACGGGCTCGGCGCGGTCTCGGGGGGCCTGGCGCCCGACCTGCGCTTCCTCGAGGCCGAGGAATATGGCGATGAATGGTTCGTCGAACGGTTCCGCCACGGCTACACCCAGGACGGCACCACGAAGATGCCCGCCTTCGGCGACATCCTCGGGCAGAAGGCGGGCTGGGCGATCCGGACCTATATCGAGACCCGCCCCGAAGACGGCGCGCTCGATGCCCATGCCGCCCGCCTGCACGAGATCCGCGACGAGCTCGCCGCCGGCAAGGGCGATGGCCCCGCGCTGAAGACGGAGCTCGACGGGATCGCCAAGGAGGTGAAGACCGCCTCCGGCGCCCCGGTCGCCGACAGCGTCGTCAGCCGCGCGGCCAATGTGCTCAGCAGCGATCCGGCAAGCTACAAGCATGCGGCCGAACTGCTGACCATCGGGCTTTCGGCGGCGCAGTGAGATGACGGGGCCGCAGATCGGGCGCCGGGTCCTCCTGGCGCTGGCCTTCGCGGCTCTGGGCTGGACGGGGGGAAACCCCCGCCCGGCCCTTGCCGCCTGTGAGGGGATGCCGCCCGAGCAGCGGCTGCAGAACACGCCGCGCGAGGATATCGGGCGCTCGCTCGACCGCATCCGCGAGGATGGATGGATCGAATTCGCGCTCTACGAAAATTTCCAGCCCTGGTCCTGGGATGAAAACGGCACGCCGCGCGGTATCGATGTCGATCTGGCGGAGATGATCGCGGCCGATCTCGGTGTGAAAGCGCGGATCCGGCTGGTCCCGTCCGGGGAAACGCTGGATGCCGATCTTCTGAACTACGTCTATCGCGGTGCTGCGGTGGATGGCCATGTTTCCAACGTGATGCTGCATGTGCCCTATGACGTGGCCTATGCCTGCCGCTTCGATCAGGTGGTGTTCACCGGGCAATATGCGACCGAACGGCTGGCTGTGGCCTATGATGCCGAGAGCTATCCCGAAAAAGGGCCGACCACGCCGGTGTTCCGCTACGATCCGGTGGGCGTGGAGAACGATTCGATCTCGGATTTCTTCCTGACCTCGGTCGGGCATGGCGCCATCGACAAGGTGCATCGCTACAAGAGCACCGCGGCCGCGATGGCAGGGCTGAAGGCGCATGAGGTGATGGCGGTGATGGGGCCCCGCGCCGAGATCGACGCCCAGATGGGCGCGGCCCAGAAGGTGCACGAGCCGCCGCTCCTCGGCCTTGCGCGCAACAAGTGGACGCTGGGCGTCGCCGTCTCGTTCCAGCACCGGCCGCTGGCCTATGCCGTGGACGATGCGATCGCGGCGGGCCTTGCGGATGGCCGGATCCCGGCGATCTTCGCGAAATACGGAGTTTCCTACATGGCGCCCGCGCGCTGATCAGATCACGCGGGCGTCGCCGTCGAAGCCCACCAGCGTGACCGCGCCGAGGCCTAGGCGCGCGCGCGCGGCGCGGATCGCGGCCTCCTCCATCAGCACGAAGGCGGTGGCGGCGGCATCGGCCATCATCGCCGAGGGCCCTTCCACGCTCACGGTGGACCAGCGCGGCGCCTCGCCCCGCGGCCCGAGGATATGGCTGCCGCCGGGCAAGGCCAGCGCGCCGGGCGAGGAGGAGGCAATCGCGCCGGGCCCATACAGGCTGCGGGTCCCGATCCGGCCCGCGCCCGGGTCCTCCACCGCGAGCCGCCAGGGCCCGCCGAGCGCCGCGAATTCGCCCATGTCGATCAGGCAGTTGCTATGCCCTGCGCGCGCGAGCAGCGCCGCGATGCAATCCGCGGCATGGCCCTGCGCGATCCCGTTCAGCGTCAGCGCCTGGCCGGGCGCCATCCGCAGCTCCGTGCCGAGCTGAAGCCGATCGAAGCCGATCAGCGCCCGCGCCGCAGTGGCATCGCCCCCGGTGGCCAGCGCCTGCCAGAGCGGCTGGACCGTCGGATCGAAGCAGCCCGCCGTCGCCGCATGGACCTGTGCGGCTGCCTGCAGCACCCCGCGCATTCGCGCGGACAGGGGGCCACCCCCCGCCCGGTTCAGCCGGGTGAGCTCACTCTCAGCAAACAGCGAGAAGGTGGCCTCGATCTCCGCGATTTCGGCCCGGATCTCCGCCATCGGCGCCGCGCCATCCACCTGCAGGCAGATATCGGCGCCAAAGGCCTCCCCGCGCCATTCCTGCGCCGGGGCGGCCCGTGGCGCCACTGCGGCGGCGGCTATGATGGTGAGGAACCGCCGCCGCTTCATGCCGCCCGCCTTTCACGCCGCGCCGCCAGCACCAGCGGCACACAGGTTTTCGGGTCATCGTGGATCTTCACGCAATCAAGGCACTGAAAGCATTCGGAATAGCGAATCGCGCCATCTTTCGCGATCGCGTCGTAGCGGCAGCGGACCCGGCACAGCTGGCAGGGGCTGCCGCATTCGGCCCGCCGCGGGATCCAGCGCCGGAGCCGCAACAGCCCGCCAAGCCGCATCGCCGCCCCGAGCGGGCAGAGCGTGCGGCAAAAGCCCTTGAACCAGACCGCCGAAACCGCGATCCAGCCGCCCGCCCAGAGCACATAGGGCCAGGGCCGGTCGAAATGCATGGTGATCGCGGTTTTGAAGGGCTCGATCTCGGCCGCCTTTTCGGCCTGGCCGGGCGCCGCAAAGGCGATGATCACCAGCCCGGCCAGCGCCAGCGGCCCGGTCCAGAGCAGCGCGCGGCCGAGGCTCCGCGGCGGCTCCCATTGCGGCAGGCCGAGGCGGCGCCCGATGTGATGGGCGAATTCCTGCAGCGCGCCATAGGGGCAGAGCCAGCCGCAGAAGAACCCCCGCCCCCAGAGCAGGAAGCCGAGGATAGCGGCCGCCCAGACCAGAAGCCCGAACGGATCATAGAGCAGCACCGCGAGCCCGCCTTCGCGCAGCCCGCGCAGCAGCGCCAGCACGGTGACGATGGAGAGCTGCCCCTGCCCCCAGAAGCCGATGAAGCCGGTGACCAGCGCCAGCACCCAGAGCCGCACCGGCGTAAACGCCCGCAGCCCCGCCAGCCGCGACTGCGCCAGCAGCGCCCCGATCAGCACGGCAAGGCCCGCCCCCAGGCACCACAGATCCGCCGCCCGGTTCCGCAGCGCCTCGCCGAAGGGCGACAGCGGCCGCGGCGCCTCTGGCCGCTGAAAGAACCGCTCCGGCGATTTCAGCGCAAGCGTGAAATGCGCCTGCCCCGGCTCCGGCTGGAACACGCCATGCATGCGCACCGCCTGCAGCGAAAGCTCCCAGTCGCGCGTCGGATCGAAGCCCAGCCGCCGGTCCAGCCGGACCACCATCCGGGTGGCGTCGCGCAGCGCCTCCGGCACATCCGCGGCCAGTGCGGGCAGGATATCCGCATCGCGCAGCGCAAGCGGCAGGCCGTCCTGTTTGGCCGAAAGCCGGTCGGGCGCGGTGTTGCGCACGAAATCGGGCGAGACGAGGCCATGGTGGCCGGCCTCGATCAGCAGATAGAGCTCGTCATCGGGCGCCCGGCTGCCGAAGCGGGCGACCTCGGCCAGCGTCTCGGGCGCCAGCACCGCGCGCGCGAGCGCGGGCGGGCCGAGGTCGATCACATAAAGGTCGATGAAGGGCGCATCGGGCGGGCCATCATCGCCGTCATCGGCCCATTTCGTCCCGGCGAAGGCCGCATCGAGCGCGGCATTGCTGATGGTGAGCCGCCCGACCAGCCCCTGCTCCAGCAGGGCCGCCCAATCCAGATCCTCGGCATGGGCCGGGTCCGGCCGGGGCGGGGGGCCCGCGGAGAGGCCCTGCATCTTTTCCTTGGCCACGGCGAGCGTGGCGGCCAGAATCGATTCATGCGCGATCCGGACCGAGGCCGTCGCCTTCGTGACCCCATCGAGATAGACATTGTCCGACGCCGCCCCCCCCGCGCCATAGGGCGTGCCCACCACCAGCGGCTCGGAAATCGCATGGCCGCGGTATTGCTCCAGGAAGGCCCGGAACGGCGCCTCGCCAAGGCCGGAGACGAAGATCGGCTCGTTGTGGTGCAGCAGGCGCACATCGATGAAGCGCCCGTCGAGATCGAGCATCACCAGCATGTTGATCGGCTGCCCCGAGAACCCGGGCAGAGGCGCGAGCGGCCCGGTCTCGAACACATAGCCCGCCTCGCCGCCGCCGGAATTGCGCAGGCTCCAGACACCCTTGTCGTTCACCGGCTCGCCAAGCGCATAGGGCGCAAGGATCATCGGCTCCAGCTCCGCGCGCGTCAGCGGCGCCGCGCAGAGCGGCAGCGCCAGCAACAACCATATGAGCACAGCACGAACCATGGCCGGAGCCTCGCGCGGCGACCGGCGCATTTCCATTGGACCAAAGTCGCAGCTTCAGTAGGATTCGCAGGTCCGGGTAGAGCCGAAGTCCGAGCAATGGGTCTCGGTCGTGCGGTTCTGCGTGAGCACCGCGCGGCGGGCCTCGGTGGCGCGCTCCTCCATGGCGCGGTTCTGGGCATGGCGGCGGTCGGCCTCCTCGCGGATGCACTGGGCGAATTCCGGGCTGCCCTTGCGCAGGCCATAGACCTCGCAGGCCGCACGGAAGAACTGCGCCTGTGCCTTCGGCGTCGCCGTCGCGAACCACTCCTCGCTGCCGGGTGCGGGCGCATCGGCCTTCGGCCCGCCACAGGCGGCCAGCGCGACACTCAGGACGATCAGACAGGACTTCCGCACGGCACTCTCCCAGCAGGCAACCGGGCCATGCTGCGCGGAAATGGTGAGGATATGGCTAACGGGCGCCCGGATCGCGCAGATCCTGCGCCTGGGTGGAAAGCAGCGCCGCCGGATAATCCGCCCGCTCCGGCAGATCCACGATCAGTATCGCAGGCCGCGCCCCCGCCGCCGCCAGCGGCCGCGCATCCGGCCCCACGATCAGCGAGCGCCCGCCAAACTGCAGCCCGGCCTCCGCGCCGCTGTAGTTTGCATAGGCGATCACCTGCGCGCCCTCATGTGCCCTGGCCGGCACCAGCACGTCCTGCACATGCTCGAACCCGGCCGGATTGGCCGTGGGCACCAGGATCACCTCCGCGCCCCGCCGCGCCAGATCGGCCGCATGGGCGGCAAATTCGATATCATAGCAGATCAGCAGCCCGAAGCGCCGCCCCTCCAGCGCGAACACCGGCGCGGGCGCGGCCCCGGGCGTGAATACGGCCCGCTCCATGGCGCCGAACAGCTGGATCTTGCGGTACTGCGCGGCAATCGCGCCGTCGGGCGCAATCGCCACCGCCGCATTGAACAGGGCCGCGCCCTCCCGCTCCGCCCAGCCGAGCACGAGCCCCACCCCATGCGCCGCCGCCATCTCCCGCAGCCGCGCGATCCAGCCGCCCTCAAGGGGCTGCGCCAGCGCGGCATGCAGATCGGGCCGGTTGTAGCCCGGCAGGAACAGCTCGGGCAGCAGCACCAGCCGCGCCCCCGCCGCCGCGGCCACGCTCAGGCAATGGGCAGCATGGTCGAAGGCTTCCGTGAGGGCACCATCCGTCGGCAGGGGTTGCGAAAGCAGGAGTTTCACGCTTGGCTCCATATCATGCGCCGCAATTCTGGCATCCGCCGGGCCGCGGGGCAATCACCCTGAGCCCGGACCCGCGATGACAGAGCTTTCCGCCTTCGGCCCCGATTTCCCCTTCGCCTATGACAGCTGGCTGCAGCACCCTGCGGGGCTGGGCCAGATCCCGCCCGCGCGCCGCGGCGCCGCGGTGGCGGTGATCGGCGCGGGCGCCGCCGGGGTGATTGCCGGGCATGAGCTGATGAAGCTCGGGCTGCGGCCGGTGCTTTACGAATCCGGCAAATTCGGCGGGCGGCTGCGCTCCGAGACCTTCGAGGGCACCGAGGATGTGATTGCCGAGCTGGGCGGCATGCGCTTCCCGGTCAGCTCGCGCGGCTTTTACCATTACGTCGATCTGGTCGGCTGCGAGAGCGCGCCCTTCCCGAACCCGCTCACCGCCGCCGCGGGCTCGACCGTGATCGACCTGGAGGGCGATAGCCTGTTCGCCCGCAGCCTCGACGATTTGCCCGCGCTCTACCGCGAAGTGGCCGAGGCCTATGCCGCGGCGCTGGAGGAAGGCGCGCAGTTCTCGGCGCTTCAGGGCGCCATGCGGGCGCGCGATGCGGCCGCCGTGAAGGCCCTCTGGGACGGGCTCGTGGCCGAATGGGACGAGCGGACCTTCTATGATTTCATCACCTCCTCGCGGGCGTTCCGGGCGCTGAGCTTCCGCCACCGCGAAGTCTTCGGCCAGGTCGGCTTCGGCACCGGCGGCTGGGACAGCGACTTCCCGAATTCCATGCTGGAAATCCTGCGGGTGAACCTCTGCGGACTGGACGACGCGCAGCGCTATATCCGCGGCGGCGTGGAAAATGTGCTGCACCGGCTCTGGCGGCAGGAGGCCGATTGCGCGCATTGGGGCCGTACCACGCTATGCGCCCTGAACGGCGGCGCGACCCGCTCGCGGGTGACGCGGATTGCGCGCGGTACAGATGGCCGGATCGCGGTGACGGATTGCTGGGGCCGCACCGATGCCTATGAGGCCGTCCTCGTCACCTGCCAGAGCCACCTGCTCACCACCGCGATCGAGACCGATGAGGCGCTGTTCGCGCAGGGGCTGTGGATGGCGCTGGACCGCACCCGCTACATGCAGGCCGCGAAGACCTTCGTGATGGTCGACCGCCCGTTCTGGAACGACACAGACCCGGCCACCGGGCGGCCGCTGATGTCGATGACGCTCACCGACCGGATCACCCGCGGCACCTATTTCTTCGACAACGGGCCGGACCGGCCGGCGGTAATCTGCCTGTCCTATTCGTGGATGACCGATGCGCTGAAGGTGCTGCCGCATGATGCGGAGAAGCGGGTGGAGCTCGCGCTCGCAGCGCTTAGGCATATCTATCCGGGGGTGGACATCGCCGGCCATATCCGCGGCAACCCGATCTGCGTGAGCTGGGAGACGGACGAGAACTTCCTCGGCGCCTTCAAGGGCGCGCTGCCGGGCCATTACCGCTACAATCACCGCATGTATGGCCATTTCATGCAGGCGGGGCTGCCCGCGGCGGAGCGCGGGATCTTCCTGGCGGGCGATGGCATCAGCTGGACCCCGGCCTGGGTCGAGGGCGCGGTGCAGACGGCGCTGAATGCGGTCTGGGGGATCATGAGGCATTTCGGTGGCGCGACCGATCCGGCCAATCCGGGGCCGGGGGACATGTATTCGGCCTATGGCCCTGTGGTGCTGGGCTGAGCCTCAGCCCAGAAGGCTGCGCAGCCGCGCCGCCGCCTCCGGGATCGGCTGGATCAGCGGGCAGGGCGCATCGGGCGCGATGCGCAGCGCCACCTCTCCCAGCGGGCCGCCGCCGATGATCACCGCCTCCGCGCCCGCGCCCCAGGCCCGCTCCACCGCATCGAGCATTGCGGCATCGAGCACCGCCGGATCGTCGAACCCGGCCGGGTCGCCTTCGGCGAGCCAGCAGCCGCGATAGGCCGCCCCGCCATGGCGCCGCATCAACAGGTCGATCCCGGAGGTGAGGCCCGGCGTATGGGTGGCCACGGCAAAGCTGCGCCCTTCCACGGAGGCGACCTCCGCCGCCGTCTGCCCGATCCCCACCACCGGCACGGCAAGCCGCGCGCGCAGCGCCTCCGCGCCCGGGTCGCCGAAGGCCGAGACGATCACCCCCGGGCAATCGGGCGCGATCGTGGCCGCGGCGACCGCCGCCCCGGCCGCCGCAAGCAGGCCCATATCGGTGATCAGCGGCGGGCCGCCCGGCGCCGTCCAGCCTGTCAGCTCCGGCAGCGTGCGCCGCGCGATGCGCAGCATCGCCTCGGTCGTCGCGGCATTGCCGTTCGGGTTCATCAGGAGCGGCGCGCTCATCATGCGATCTCCACCACCGCCTCGATCTCCACCAGCGCATTCGCGGGCAGCGAGGCCACATTCAACGCCGTGCGCGCATGGCGCCCGGCCTCGCCCCACAGGTCGATGAACAGCTGCGAGGCACCGTTGACGATGAACGGCCCCTCGCCATAGCCCGGCGGCGCCGCGACGAAGCCGCCGAGCCGGATCACCTGCGTCACCCGCTCGAGGGAGCCCGCAACGGTGCGGATCGCATGCAGCAGGTTCAGCGCACACATCCGCGCCGCCCGCTGCCCCTCGGCAATGTCGAACCCCGGGCCGACGGGGCCGAAATACTGCGGCACCCCTTCCCATTCGCAGATCTGCCCGGACAGGAACAGCAGGTTGCCCGAGATCTTGCCGGGCAGGAACAGCGCGCGCGACGGGGCGCTTCGCGGCAGGCTCAGCCCGAGGGCGGCGAGGCGGCTTTCGATGGCAGTCATCGGCTCAGACGGTCGCTGCCGCGGCGCGCAGGCAGGCCACGCGGCGGCGCGGCCCGAGCGCGGTCATCGGCGGCACGCTGGCCCTGCATTCCGGCATCGCCACCGGGCAGCGCGGCGCGAAGGAGCATCCCGTCGGCCGCTCGTGCAGCGCCGGCGGCGCGCCCGGGATCGCATTGAGCCGCGTGCCCTTGGCCACATCATGCAGGTTCGCCGCCAGCAACCCCTTGGTATAGGGGTGCTGCGGGTTGGTGATGATCTCGCGCGTAGTACCCTCCTCGATGATCGCCCCGGCATACATCACCGCGATCCGCTCCGAAATTTCCACCGCCACGCCGATATCATGGGTGACGAAGATCACCGCCATGCCGAATTCGCGCTGCAATTCGCGCAGAAGCAGCAGGATCTGGATCTGCACCGTGGCATCGAGCGCCGTCGTCGGCTCATCGGCCAGCAACAGCCGCGGCCGGCAGGCCAGCGCCAGCGCGATCATCACCCGCTGCCGCATCCCCCCCGAAAGCTCGTGCGGATAGTTCGTCATCCGCCGTTCGGGCGAGGGGATCCGCACCCGGCGCAGCATGTCGAGCGCCACATCCATCGCCTCCTCGCGGCGGATGCCCTTGTGGCGCTGCACGGCCTCGGCGATCTGCTGGCCGATCTTGTAGACCGGATCCAGCGCCAGCGCCGGCTCCTGAAACACCATGGAGACTTCGCTGCCGCGATAGCGCTGCAGCACGCGCCCAGAGAGCGTGAGGATATCGGTGCCGTTCACCCGGATATCGCCCTCGATCTCGCTGCGCTTGGGCGGCAGCAGGCGCAGGAGGGTTTTGAGCGTGACGCTCTTGCCCGAGCCGCTCTCGCCCAGAAGCGCCAGCGTCTCGCTCTGCTCCAGCCGCAGCGACAGGTCGTTGATCGCATGCAGCACCTTCTCGCCGCGGAACCGCACGTTCAGATGGTCGATCTCCAGGATCGGTGTGGTCTCGGTCATTCGGCGGCCTCCGATAGCGCGCGGCGGTGGCCCGAGGCCGGGTCATGCAGGTGGCAGGCGGTGAGGTGGTCGGGCGCGCCCGGCAGCGGGCGCAGCCGCGGCGCCACCGCCTTGCACACATCTTCCGCAAAGCGGCAGCGGGTATGGAAGCGGCAGCCCGCGGGCGGGTTGATCGGGTTCGGCGGGTCGCCGGTGAGCGGCGGCTCCTTGGTGCGGTTGTCCGGGTCCATCGAGGGCATCGCCTGGAACAGCGAGCGCGTATAGGGATGGGCTTGGCGGTCATACATGGCCGCGACCGGCGCCACCTCCACCACCTCGCCCAAATACATCACCAGCACCCGGTCCGAGATATAGCGCACCACGTTCAGGTCGTGGCTGATGAACACATAGGTGAGCCCGAATTCCGCGCGCAGGTCGTTGAGCAGGTTCAGCACCTGCGCCTCGACCGATTTGTCGAGCGCGGAGACCGCCTCGTCGAGGATCACCAGCCGCGGCGCCATCGCCAACGCGCGCGCGATATTCACCCGCTGGCGCTGCCCGCCCGAGAGCTCGTGCGGGTAGCGGTCGGCGAAGCGCGCGGGATCGAGCCCCACCCGCGCCATCAGGTCGCGCGCGCGCTCCCGCGGCCGGTCCAGGCCCTGCACCTGCGCGCCGAAGGCGATGGAATCGACGATGGTCATGCGCGGATTGAGCGAGGCGTAGCTGTCCTGAAACACCATCTGCACGCCCCGGCGCAGCTCGCGCAGCGACAGCCCGTCCCCAAGCGCCTTGCCGTCGAAGATGACCTCGCCCGCATCCTTCGGCATCAGCCCGATCAGGAGCCGCGCCGTGGTGGATTTGCCGCAGCCGGATTCGCCCACGATGCCCAGCGTCTCGCCCTTGCGCACCTCGAAGGACACGCCATCCACCGCCTGCACATGCGCGCTGACCCGGTTCATCAGCCCGCCCCGGATTGGGAAGTACTTCTTCAGCTCCTTCACCGTCAGCAGCGGCTGCGCAGGCCCGCCGGTATCGGGCAGCTGGTCGGCCCGGGGATCAATCGCGGACATTCATCGCACTCCTGACGCCATCGCTCAGCAGGTTCAGGCACAGCGAGGTGATGAAGATCATCACCCCCGGCAGCGCCGAGACCCAGGGGTTTACATAGATCGCCGCGCGCAGCGTGTTCAGCATCAGCCCCCATTCGGGCTCGGGCGGCTTTACCCCGATGCCGAGGAAGGACAGCCCGGCTGCCAGGATCATGCAGACGCTGGTAAGCGAGGTCGCATAGACGAAAATCGGCGAGAGCACATTGCCGATCACATGCACGCGGATCACGGTGAGGGCGCTGGCGCCGCTGGCGCGGGCGGCTTCGATGTAATCGAGCGCGCGCACCCCCGAGGTGACGGCTTCGGCCACGCGGGTGATCTGCGGGATGAAGACGATGGTGAGCGACACGAGGCTGTTCACGATGCCGGCGCCGAGCGAGCCCGAGATCGCGATGGCAAGGAGCACCGAGGGGAAGGCGAAGAACACATCCACGGTGCGCATGATCAGCGTATTGGTGAGCCCGCCCGCGAAGCCCGCGACGATGCCGAGCGCGGTGCCGATGAAGAAGGCGAAGACCACCGGCAAGAGCCCGATCATCAGCGTGAGGCGGCCGCCATAGACCAGCCGGGCGAGCATGTCGCGGCCCTGCTCATCGGTGCCGAGCAGATGGCCCGCGGTGCCGATGGGCTTCAGCCGGGCGATCATCGAGGCCTTGTACGGGTCTGCGAGGCCCAGCCAGGGCGCGAACACCGCCGCCAGGATCAGCGCCAGCAGAACGCCGAGGCACAGCATCGCCACCGGGTCGCGCACCAGCCTGCGCCCGACCCCGGACCAGTAGCCGCGCGAGACCGGCGCCGCCGGGGCCGGGAGGGAGGTCGTATCCGCCGCGGTCATGGCTCAGCTCCTCTTGATGCGCGGGTCGATCGCCGCCTGCGCGACATCGACGATCAGGTTCATCGTCACGAAGAACAGCGCCAGCACCAGGATCGTGCCCTGCAGGAGCGGCAGATCGCGCTGGAAGATCGCATTGGAGAGCAGGAAGCCGGAGCCGGGCCAGTTGAACACCGTCTCGATCAGGATCGAGCCGCCGAGCAGATAGCCCAGTTGCAGCCCCATCACCGAGAGCGCCGTCGCCGCCGCATTGCGCGCCACATGGCGCAGCACGTCGCCCCGGCTCATGCCCTTGGCATAGAGCGCCTGCACGAAATCCTGCGACAGGATATCGCCCGCGAGCGCCCGCACCGTGCGCGACACGAGCCCGATCGGCACCACCGAAAGCGTCACCGCGGGCAGCACCAGATGGCGCAGGTGGAGCCAGTCCCAGGCCCATTCGGAGGAGCCGCCCGGCCCCGCGCCCATGGAGGGCAGCCAGCCCAGCGTGACCGAGAACACGATCACCAGCACGATCCCGAGCCAGTAGTTCGGCAGCGACACCCCGGTAATGGCAAGCGCGGTGACACCGCGGTCCAGGATCGTGTCGCGGAAATAGCCCGCGAGGAAGCCGAGGAAGATCCCCACCGGAAACGCGATCGCCGCCGCCGCAAGCGCGAGGAGGAGCGAGTTCTGCACCGCGCCGAAGACCTCTCCGGCGACGGGGCGGCCGGTGGCAATGGACTGCCCCATGTCGCCCTGCAGGAGCTTGCCCATCCACATCGCATATTGCACGGGCAGGGGCTTATCGAGGCCATAGGCCGCGCGCATCTCGGCCTGCTGCTCGGCCGAGGCATCGACCGGCATGATCGAGGTCAGCGGATCGCCAGGCGCGATCTGCACCAGCAGGAAACAGATGACGGAGACACCGAACGCCACCGGCAGAACCAGGGTCAGGCGTCGCAGAAGGTAGCTGAGCACGGGTGCCGGATCCTTTCGGACAGGTTCCTTGAAAGGCCCCGCCACCATGGGGCGGCGGGGCCGGAGAGGTCATTCCATCGTGATGCTGGAGAAGTTCTGATACCAGTTCTGCGCCTGCACGAAGCCCTTGACCTTCGGGCTCATCGCCCGCGGCGCCACGTCATGCGCCACCATCAGGAACAGGGCATCGTCCACGAATTTCTCGTGTACCTTCTGCAGCACCTTCTCCTGCTCCGCCGGGTCGAAGGTGGTCTTGATCTCGCCGAACAGCTTTTGCATGTCCGGGTCGCAGTAATGGCCCCAATTGGTGCCGTTCGGTGCCGTGAGCTTGCAGTCGAGGTGGCGGATGAAGCCGGTGAACGGGTCCTGGATCGCATAGGTGAAGTTGATCGACTGGCTGCCATCCACCGCGGCATCGGCCGCGCCCGCGCGCCACAGGTTGATCATCTGGTTCCATTCGACGACCATGAATTCGACGTCGATGCCCACTTCCGCGAGGTTCTGCTGGATGTATTCGTTCATCGGCAAGGGCAGCATCTGCCCCGAGCCCGAGGGCGAGATCAGCGCCTTCACCTTCAGCCGCTTGTCGGGGCCGTAGCCGGCTTCTGCCAGAAGCTTCTTCGCCTCTTCCGGGTCGTATTTCACATCGAAGGTCGGGTGGCCGAACCAGGCCGAGCCCGGCGGCATGAAGCCCTTGGCCGGGATCATCAGCCCCCCCAGAAGCGCGCTGATGCCATCGCGGTCGATCGCGAGGTTCGCGGCCTTGCGCACCCGGATGTCGTTCCAGGGCGAGCCATCGAGGCGCGAGAGGTGCCAGGTCCAGTTGTGCGGATAGGTGTTGGAGGTGATGACGAAGCCATTGGCCTGCATCGCCGGGATGGTGTCGGGCGCGGGCGCCTCGATCCAGTCCACCTGCCCCGACATCAGCGCCGCCGCCCGCGCATTAGGCTCCGGCAGCGGGATCAGCACGAGCTTGTCGAGCTTGGGCACCCGGGTCTTGTCCCAGTAATCCGGGTTCGGCACCAGCTCGGCGCGCTCGCGCGGCACGAAGCCCGTGAGCTTCCACGGGCCGGTGCCCGAGGGATGCGCCGCCACCGCCTCCCAGCTCTTGCCCTGCGCCTCCCAGTTCGCGGGCGAGGACATCATGATCCAGGCCAGCTGATAGGGCAGCGTCGCATCGGGCTCCTTCGTCGTGATCTCCAGCGTATGCGCATCGATCGCGCGGTAGCTCGCCACGGCCGGGATCCGCGATTTGCCCTGCGCGGCCTGGCGCGAGTCGTATTGCGGCGCATCGGGCTTCAGCAGCTTGTCGAGGTTCCACACCACGGTCTCGGCGGTGAAGGCGCTGCCGTCGTGGTAGGTCACGCCCTCGCGCAGTTTGAAGACCCATTTGGTCTTGTCGGCAGCATCGGGCGCCCATTCGGTCGCGAGCCCCGGCACCAGCGTCGAGGGTTTGTCTGCGCTCGAGAGGTCCCAGTTGATCAGCGCGTCATAGACCGTATAGCCCATGAACCGCATCCCCTCGCCGCCCTGGTCGGTCTGCCCCGTGGTGAGCGGGATATCCGACGCCGTCATCCCGATGCGCAGCGTGCCCTGGGCCGCCGCGGGGCCGGACCAGGCGAGCGCTGCGGCGATGGCAATACCGGCAATACCGGAGAAGAACTTGGACAAGGGGGCCTCCTTCTGTTGTGGCTGGACGGTCAGGTGATCGCTTCGCCCCAAAGGTTAGGCCTCCGTCCGCCGCGGATGCACAATCCGCCTGCCCCCAGATCGGCATGGTTTTTTACCAGCCGGACACAATGCCTATAATTTGCGCATAAAATTTCGATTATGAGTATGAATTGATCGCTCCTCCCGGGTTTCGGCGGGTTTAGAAGCGATTCTTCTCATCGGCGTGCTGATTATCGCCTTCCGGCTGGGCGCGGCGCAGCGGCGGCTCCAGCTCGCCCAGCCTCTCGCGCAGCGCTTCGACCGTCTGCAGATGCTGCTGCCCCGCCTCGCCCAGAGCCTCGGCACAGCGCATCACCAGCAGCCGCAAAAGCGCCATCACGCCCGCGTAGGAATCCTGGCTCGAGCCGGTTTCCACAGGGCAGGTCACCGGCCAGCGCGCCAGCGCCGGCACCACCCGCAGGCTGCGATCTGCCAGCAGAACGATCCGCGCGCCCCGCTCCGCGATGGCCTGCACCTGCGCGGCAAAGCCCGCCGGCCGCCGCCGCAGCCCGAGGATCACCACCACATCCTGCGGCCCGAGCGCGGCGATCCCCTCCGCCGCGGTCTGCCCCTCCTGCCCCAGCCGGGAAACCCCCGGGCGCAGCTGCGCGAGCTGCGCCAGCAGGTAATCCGCCAGAAACCGGCTATTGCGATACCCGATCGCCGAGACCCGCGGCGCCGTGGCCAGCGCGCCCGCGATATCCTCCACCATCTGCGCATCCACCGCACTCAGCGCGGCTTCGATCAGCCCCGCCTCCGCCGCGATCAGCGCGCCGATCGGCCCGCCCGGGGTCTTGCGCAGAAACAAGGGCGATCCGGTCTCGCGCAGCTTGCGCGCCTCCTGCCGCGCGGCCTCGAAATTCGGATAGCCCAGCCGCTGCATCAGCCGGCTCACCGTGGCATTGGAGACACCCGCCCGCGCGGCCAGCTCCACCGCCGTCCAGACCGCCATCTCCTGCGGCTGATCGAGGATGAGATCCGCGGCGCGGCGCTCCTGCCCGGGAAGCGCAGCATAGACTTCGTGGAGCCGCTGCAGCAGGGAGCCATCGCCGGTCATCTTACCCTCATATGAAAATATATTTTCATATTGATTATTGCATCGGAAATTTGCTTTCAATGACGAAACCGAGTCGACCAAAGGCCCGCCATGCCCGCCGCACATACCGCCCCCGCCCCGATCCACTTCAAAAATGCCCTGGGCCAGGGCGCGCAGACGGAGGTCGTGTTCAACCGCGCCTTCCACCCCGACGCGGCCTGGAGCGCCACGCAGGATGCCGTCCTGAATGACGCCGCCTACGCCGAGGCGCGCGCCACCATTTCGGCCTGGCCCGGATATGCGCCGACCCCGCTCCATGCGCTGCCGGGCCTGGCGCGGCAGGCGGGGATCGGCGCGCTGCATCTGAAGGACGAAGGCGGCCGCTTCGGCCTCGGCAGCTTCAAGGCGCTCGGCGGGGCCTATGCGGTGCTGCGCCTGCTCCTGCGCGAAATCGCGGCCCGCACCGGCAGCGTGCCCACGGTGGCGGAGGTGCTCGCGGGGCGGCATGCCGCGCTTCTCTCCGGGCTGACCGTGTGCTGCGCGACGGATGGCAACCATGGCCGCTCCGTCGCCTGGGGCGCGCGCAGTTTCGGCTGCCGCTGCGTGATTTTCGTCCATGCGACCGTCTCCGAAGGCCGCGCCGCCGCAATTGCCGCCTATGGCGCCGAGGTCCGCCGCTGCGCCGGGAACTACGACCACAGCGTGCGCGAGGCCGACGAGACCGCCCGCCGCGAGGGCTGGTTCGTGGTCTCCGATACGTCCTATCCTGGCTATGTCGATGTGCCGAAGGATGTGATGCAGGGCTACGAGATTACTGCGGCCGAGGCCGCCGAGGCCCTGCCCCTGCCCCCCACCCATCTGTTCCTCCAGACCGGGGTCGGCGGGGCGGCGGCGGCCATCGCCGCGCAGTTCCGCCGCCGCTACGGGGCGGCCGCCCCGCGCGTGATCCTGGCCGATCCGGACCGCTCCGCCTGCTGGGTCGAGAGCTTCCGCGCCGGGCATCCGGTGGCCATCACCGGCGATCTCGATACACTGATGGCGGGGCTCGCCTGCGGCGAGGTCTCGCAGCTGGCCTGGCAGGTGCTGGAGCCGCTGGCCTTCGCCGCTGTCTCGGTCGAGGACCGCGATGCGGTGGCGGTGATGCGGCGGCTGGCGGATCCGCTCCCCGGGGATCCGGCGGTGGTGGCGGGGGAATCCGCCGTTGCCGGTCTCGCGGCGCTGCTGGCCGTGGCCGCGGATCCGGCGGCCGCGCGCGCGCTCGGGCTGGATGGCGGCTCCCGCGTGCTCTGCTTTGCCACCGAAGGCGATACCGACCCCGCGCTTTATGAGCAGCTCGTCGGGCGCAGCGCGGCGGCCGTCCGGGCAGGCGCATGAGCGTGAGGATAGACATCGACCGGCTCTCGGCCCGTATCGCGGCGCTCGGCCGGATCGGGGCGCTTCCGGGCGGCGGCTGCAAACGGCTGGCGCTGAGCCCGGAGGATGCCGAGGGCCGCGCGCTCGTCACTGGCTGGTTTCGGGATCTGGGGCTGGAGCTGCACAGCGACCAGTTCGGCAACACCTGGGCCATTCGCCCCGGGCGCGGCGGCACCACGGCCGCGCCGGTGCTGATGGGCTCGCATATAGATACCGTGGCCACCGGCGGGCTCTATGATGGCGCGCTTGGCGTCCTGGCCGGGATCGAGGTGATCGAGGCCGTCTCCGAAGCCGGGATCGAGACCGAACGCCCCCTCGCCGTCGCCTTCTTCACCAATGAGGAGGGCGCCCGCTTCCAGCCAGACATGATGGGATCGGGCGTCGCCACCGGCGCGCTGGACCTGGCCGCCATGCTGGCGCAGCCCGGGATTGACGGCATGACCGTCGGCGAAGCCCTGAGCCGGATCGGCGCCGCCGGGCCGGAGCCCGCAGGCGCGCTGCGGCCCTCGTGCTATCTGGAGCTGCATATCGAACAGGGGCCCGTGCTGGAGCGCGCAGGCCGAGCCATCGGCGCGGTCACCGGCGTGCAGGGGATCTCCTGGAGCGAATTCACCATCGAGGGCGCCGCCGCCCATGCCGGCACCACGCCGATGGACATGCGCCGCGATGCGGGCGTGGTGGCGGCCGGGATCGTGGCGGAGGCCCGCGCCATCGCGCGGGATTTCGGCCCGCCGCAGGTGGCGACCGTGGGGCGGCTGCAATTCGCGCCCGATATCGTGAACGTCGTGCCCGAGCGCGCCCAGCTGACGGTCGACCTGCGCAACACCGATGACGCCACGCTGCGCGCCGCCGAAGCCCGCCTGGCCGAGCGCGCCCGCGCCCTGGCCGAAGCGGAGGGCTGCACGCTCACGCAGCGCAGCCTCGCGCGCTTCGCCCCGGTGGGCTTCGATCCGGATCTCGTCGAGGAAATCGCGCAGGCCGCCGCGGGCGCGGGCCTGAGCGGGTGCAAGATGCCCTCGGGCGCCGGGCATGACGCGCAGATGTTCGCCCCCCTCTGCCCCACCGCGATGATCTTCGTGCCCTCGCAGGGCGGCGTCAGCCACAACATCCGCGAATACACCTCCCCCGCACAGATCCTGCCCGGCGTTCAATTGCTGGCGCAGGTGGCGCTCGCGCGCGCGGGCCACAGACAGGACAGGACATGAGCCGCCGCTTCATCGCCGCCACCGCCCAGCTGGGCCCGATTGCCCGCACCGAGCCCCGCGCGGAGGTGATCGCGCGGATGATCGCCCTGCTTGAGGAGGCGCACCGGCGCGCGGCGCAGGTGGTGGTGTTCCCGGAGCTCGCGCTCACCAGCTTCTTCCCGCGCTGGTACATCGAGGACGAAGCCGAGCTCGACCGCTTTTATGAAACAGAAATGCCCGGGCCGGAAACGCAGCCGCTGTTCGATGCCGCGCGGCGGCTCGGGATCGGGTTCTACATGGGCTATGCCGAGCTGATCCGGGAGGGCGCGGCCGCGCGGCGCTTCAACACGTCGATCTTCGTCTCGCCCGAGGGCCGGATCGTGGGCAATTACCGCAAGGTGCATCTGCCCGGCCATTTCAATCCGGAAGACTGGCGCCCGTTCCAGCACCTGGAGAAACGCTATTTCGAGCACGGAGACCTCGGCTTCCCCGTCTATGAGGCGATGGGCGGCAAGATCGGCATGTGCCTGTGCAACGACCGCCGCTGGCCCGAGACCTTCCGCGTGCTCGGGCTGCGCGGGGCGGAGCTGGTGATGCTGGGCTACAATACGCCGGTGCATTACCCGATGGCCCCCGAGCACGACCACCTGCAGGATTTCCACAACCACCTGAGCATGCAGGCCGGGGCCTATGCCAATGGCTGCTGGGTGATCGGCACGGCCAAGGCCGGGCGCGAGGAGGGCTGCGACCTGATCGGCGGCAGCTTTATCATCGCGCCCACCGGCCAGATCGTCGCCCGCGTGCTGGGCCTCGGCGACGAGATCGCCACCGCCGAGATCGACCTCGACCGCTGCAGCGAATTGCGGCGCAACATCTTCAACTTCGCGCTGCACCGCGAGCCCGCGGATTACGGCCCGATCACCGAAGGCGCCGAGACCCGGGCGCGCGAGCGCGACGCGATCATCCGCGCGGATCGGGCCCCGGCGCGCTGAGCGGCGCCCCGCCCCGGCGGGAGAGCTCCGCGTTCAGCTGCGCAAGGCCAGGCCCGGGCAGGCCCGCCACCCGGTAGCCGTGGCGGCGATAGTCCTCCACCTGATCGGCAAGCAGCTCCAGCGCCGCGCCCGCCTCCGGGCCCGGCAGCTGCAGCAGGCCCCAGTCCGCCGCCAGCGCGAGTACATCCGGGTCTGCGAAGCCCTCCTGCGGTACGACCAGAACCGCGCGGCCACGCACGGCCGCAGGCGGCGGGGCCTCCCCGATCTCTGGCAGGGTGGCCTCCGCGCCCTGCAAGAACCGATCGAGCCGCGCCAGCTCTGCCTCCGGATCATAGCCCGGAAGCTCGCTGCCGATCCCGATCAGCCGCGGCCGCCCGAGCCCGCGTTCGGCCAGAACCTGCAACAGCACCTCGATCCAGACCCCCTGCCCCGGCACCAGCGCCACCTCCCGCGGGCCGGGGCGGCCGCCCCAATCCGCGCCGCTGTCCGTGACCTGCACGCCGCTGGAGGGGGAGCCGTCCACCCCGAGCAGCACCAGATCGGTGCAGCCCCCGGCCTGCGACAGCGCATCGGCCACGGTCCCGGCCGCCATCCGGCAGTGCCGGCGATAACCCGCCGTGTCATATTGTGCGCGCACCTGCCACCAGCGCCCGCAGCCGAGAAACGTCATCTCCGGGCAGGGCATCTGGATCACCGCGAAGCCCCGTGCGCGCAGCAGTTGCAGGAGCGGCACCATGCCGCCCGGGCAGACCTCGTATTCCGCCACCTTCGCGTTCTGGTTCGCGAGGCAATTCGACACAAGCGCGATCCGCCCGCCCATCTCAGCCCTCCGCGAGGCTGTTCAGCACATCGAGCAGCACCTGTGCTCCCGCGGCCACATCGGCCTCCTCGGCGCTCTCGGCGGGGTCGTGGCTGATGCCGTCCCGGCACGGGATGAAGATCATCGCCGTGGGGCAGATCCCCGCGAGATGCCGCGCATCGTGGCCCGCGGCCGAGGCGATCGGGCGCGCCGCATAGCCGCGGCGCAGCACCGCATCGGCAATCCGCGCCCGCAAGGCCGGGTGGAATTCGTTGGACGGGGCATGCACCAGCACCCGGACCTGTGCCGCGCAAGGCGCCGCCTCCGCCGCGACAATGCCCGCGATTTCGCCTGCCGCCGCCTCCAGCACCGCATTCGACGGATGACGCAGGTCGATCCGGAACCGCACCTCCCCCGCGATCACCGACGGCGCATTGGGCGTCACCTCGACCCGGCCGATGGTGAACCGGATCTCGGGATCGCGGTATCCGATCCGCTCCTCCAGCGCGACCGCCGCCCGCGCGAAGGCGATCACGGCATCGCGCCGCCCGCGCATCGGTTCGGTCCCGGCATGGCCGCGGGCGCCGGAAATGGTCACCTCGCAGGTGACCTTTCCCTGAATCCCCGTCACGATCCCGATCGGCACGCCGGCCTTGTCCAGCTCTGGGCCCTGTTCGATATGCGGCTCCAGATAGGCCGCCGGGCGGAACGGGCGGCGCTGGCGCAAGGCCGGGAACGCCGCCTGAAGGCGGTCGATCTCGTCGCCACAGGCGATCCCCTCCGCGTCGCGCGCAGCCCGGATCACCGCGATGCGGCGCGTGCCCGCGAAATATTCAGAGCCCATCATGCCCGGCGCAAAGCGCGAGCCTTCCTCGTTCATCCAGGACACGACCGTCACATCGCGCGCGGGGCGGAAGCCTTGCTCGGCCATCACGCTCACCGCCTCCAGCGCCGCCATCACCCCATAGGCCCCGTCGAAGCGCCCGCCCGTCGGCTGGCTGTCCAGATGCGAGCCCGCGAGCAGCGGCGGCAGGCTGCGGTCCTGCCCCGGAAGCGTGAGGAACAGGTTCGCCGCCGCATCCGTCTCGGGGACGAGCCCGGCCGCATCCGCCCAGAGCAGCATCTGCCGCCAGGCCTCGTGCTCCTCATCGCTCAGCGCCTGCCGGTCGACCCCACCCTCCGGATAGCCGCCGATTTCGCCGAGCCGCATCAGCCGCGCCCAGAGCCTGTCCCGGTCGATCTGCATCATTTCGTCCGCATCACCTGGCCCGGATCCGCGCGCGGGTCGCGCCGGGCCCAGGCCCCGGCCTCCACCTGCGCCAGGAATTCGGCCAGCAGGGTGTTGAACAGCTCCGGCTCCTCCAGATTGAGCGTGTGCCCGGTCTTGGGCAGCACCGCGAGCCCCGCCGCCGGGATCGTCTTTTTCAGGTAGATCGCGGTCTGCAGGCAGTGGTCGTCCTCGTCCCCGGTCAGGATCAGCGTCGGCACCGCCATCTGCGCGAATTCCGCCTCGAGGTCATAAAGCGAGGGCCGCCGCGCCTGCACGCCGCGCATGGTGAGCGCAGCCCCCATATCCGAATGCCGCGACAGACGCTCGGCGAATTCGGCCCAGCCGCGGGGGTCCTTGTTCTGGAACTGCACCCGGCTGGCACCCAGGGCATAGACCTTGGAAAACGCCTTCGCGCCCAGGCGCTCGAAGTTCTCGGCCACGGCCAGCGACACGCCGCGGAAATACTCTTCGAAGGCTTTCTCCGCGCCATAGCCCGTCCCGGCGATGGTGAGCGAGAGCGCGCGTTCGGGCGCGATCAGCCCGAAATGAGCCGTGGCAAAGCCCCCCATCGACAGCCCGACGATATGCGCCTTCTCGATCCCGAGCCCATCCAGCACCGCCAGCGCATCCTCCACCGCGATCCGCTGCGAATAGCTTTCGAGATCGGCCGGAATATCCGAGGGCTGATAGCCCCGCGCGGCATAGGTGATGCAGCGGTAGCGGCGCGCGAAGCGGCGCATCTGCGGCTCCCAGGCGTCGTAATTGCCGCCGAATTCATGGAGGAACAGGATCGGCAGGCCGGAGCCCGCCTCCTCGACATAGAGCTTCACGCCATCCCTGGCAGTCACGAACATCGCGCTCTCCTTCAGAACAATGCGGGAATGTCGGTCAGGCTGCGCGCCGCGGCGATCGCCCCGGGCAGCTCCGCGCAGAAGCGCACGGCCCAGGCCTCCGGCACCGTGGTCGAGACCTTGACGAAGCTGTGGCCGAACCGCGCCGTGTGATAGGTGCCCTGCCGGATCATGATGCCGCGGCGGCGGAAGGCCTCGACCAGCGCCTCCGGGGCGAGGCCCGTTGTGCCGAGGCACAGGAAATTCGCCTGTGACGGCCAGACCAGAACGCTCAGCCCCGCAGCCTCCGCCGCGGCCTTCACCGCCTCCTGGTTGGCGCGGTTGATGCGCAGCACCGTCTCCATCCATTCCGCCTTCACCCGCAGCCCGGCCTCGGCCCCGCGCTGCGCCACCACCCCCGCGCCGAGGATGGAGCTGGCATAGCCCGAGACCTCCTCGATGAGCGCTGGCGCCCCCACCAGCGCGCCCACCCGCATCCCCGCGAGCCCCAGCCATTTCGAGAAGCTCACCGAACAGACCGCGTTCTCCGGATCCAGCCGCGGCGCCGGCACATGGCCTTCGGCGAAATCGCGGTAGGTGCAGTCGTGCACCAGAAGTGCGCCGGATTCGCGCGCAATCTGCAGGAAATCCCCGATCTCCTCTGCGGTATAAGTGGTGCCGAGCGGGTTGTTCGGATCGACGAGGTAGATCAGTGCGCAACGCCCGTCCACCGCGCGGCGAAGCATGTCGGGCGTCAGCTTGTAGCCGGTTTCCGGCCCGAAGATCGGGAGCTCCACCACCTCTGCGCCCTGCTGGCGCGCAAACAGCCCGGGCCATTTCCAGGTGGGATCCGATGTCACCAGCGTGGTCCCCGGCCGGCAGCGCGCGCGGCACAAGGTGGCCAGCGCATTGACACCGCCTTCCGTCACCAGCGCCCGCCCCGCCACGCCCAGATCGGCCACGATCGCCGCGCGCAGGCTCTCGAAGCCGAGGGGCGGCGCATAGGCGTTGAACGCGCCCGAGCGGATCGCCGCGATCATCGCCTCCGTCACCTCCGGATGCGCCGGAATGTGGTTCGTGTTCTGCCCCATCCAGATCAGCGTATCGTCGGCCGACAGGGCATCGAAATAGCGGTTGCGGTCCTCGGCGGTGGTCATGTTCAGTCCTTCAGCGCGGCAATCAGCATTTCGGCGAAACGGTCCGTATCCGCCCGGCGGATGACCCGCGCATTGGCGGGCGCGGCGTACCAGAGCTTGTCGATCTCGGCCTCTTCGGGCGTCAGCGGGGTACAGACCGAGGAATAGGCCCGGGTGAGCTCGCCCTGTGTCTCCACATCGACGAGGCAATCGGCCGTCTCCAGCATCAGCGCGGGCTCGATCAGGCAGGCGCAGGTCAGGCTGTCGGGGTGGGTGGAGAGCGGGCGGCCATAGCGCATCGCGGTGCGCTTGAACGGCGCCTGGCTCACCGCCATGAAAAAGCGCGAAAGCGGCGTGTCCAGCGCCGCAATCCGGGCGAGCGCCGCCTCCGGCAGCACCCCCGAGGCCATTGTCAGCGTCCAGGTGGAGAGCGTCAGGCGGAACCCCGCATTCACCACGATCTTCGCCGCCTCCGGATCGACGTAGAAGTTGAACTCCGAGGCGGGCGTGGTATTGCCGAGGCTGTTGTCGGTGCCCCCCATCACCCACAGATGCTTCAGCGCCTGCGCGATGCGCGGCTCTTTCACATAGGCGGTGGCGATATTGGTCAGCGGCGCCTGCGCGAGGATCTCGATCTCGCCGGGGTTGGACATCACCAGATCGATGATCCGGTCCACGGCATGCTCCGCCTCCGGGCGCTGGCGCGCCTGCGGGAAGCCCGCGTCGCTCATGCCATCGGCGCCGAAGAATTCGGTCGCATCCACCGGCGCGCGCAGCATCGGCCGCGGGCAGCCGAGATAGACCGGCACCTGCCCGCCCGCGCCCGCCACTTCCAGCGTATAGAGCGCATTCTCCGCCTGCTGCAGGAATGGCACATTGCCGTTGCAGATGGTGATCGCCTCCAGCGTCACATGCGGCGCCTTCAGCGCCAGCAGGATGGAGAACGCGTCATCCCCCGCGGTATCGGTATCGATGATCAGCCGCATCAGGGCCTCCTCAGCCTGGGCGCGATATCGCGCACGAATTCCGCTGGGCTCAGCGCCACCGGCCGCCCGAGCGCCTGCGCCAGCGCGACGATCCCGGGCTGCTCCACCGACACGGCGCGCGTGGCGCGGGCATCGGCGAAGAAGGCGCGCACCGGGGCATCCACCGCGAGCCGCCCCCCGGCGAGGCCGAGCACCCGGTCCGCATGGGCGGCGACGAAATCCATATCGTGGCACACGAGGATCACCGCCCGGCCCGCGGCCTTTTCCGCCGCGATGATGGCACCGAGGCGCGCGCGGCGCAGCGCATCGAGGCCGCGCTGCGCCTCGTCCAGCAAGATCACACCGGGCGCACAGGCCAGCACCGAAGCCACCGCCACGAAGCGCCGCGCCGCCGCATCCAGATCCAGCGGGTGATGATCGAGCAGCGCCTCGAGCCCGGTGCGCGCCACCGCCTCTGCCACCCGCGCCGCCGCATCCGGCATGCCGAACTGCGCCGGGCCGAAGCCGATCTCGGCGCGCACCGTGGCGTTGAAGATCTGGCTCTCGGGCGCCTGGAACACGGTGCCCACATGGCGCGCGATCTCGCTCACCTTCAGCCCCGCGGCATCGCGGCCATTCACCTCCACCCGGCCCGCATCGGGGCGCAGGAGGCCATTGAGCAGCCGCAGCAGCGTGGATTTGCCCGCGCCATTGCGCCCGACGATCGCCACAACCTCCCCGGGCGCCACGGCAAAACCGATGCCATCCAGCACCGGCGCCATCCCGGGCTGATAGCCGAAGCGCACATCCTGAAGCCGGATCGCGGTCATGGCGCCTCCTCCAGCATCGGCGCCAGCCGGGCGGCTGCGGCCTGCGCATCGTGCGGCAGCGCGCCCGGCCAAAGCCCCTGCGCGCCCAGAAGCCGCGCGGCCTCGGCCACAGCGGGCAGGCCGAAAATCTCTGCGGTGCGGGGGTGGCCCAGAAGGCCCGCCGCATCGCCGTCAAACGCGATCTGGCCACCATCCAGAAGCACGAACCGCTGCGCCACACGCAGCGCCGCGCCCAGCACCACATCGCACCAGATCGTGGTCAGGCCTGCAGGCAGCGCCGCCATCTGCGCAAGCAGCGCATCGCGCGATTCCGGATCGAAATTGCCGGTCGGCTCATCGAGCACCAGCGCGCGCGAGCCCATCGCGAGCGCCGCGGCGATGGAGAGCCGCTGCTGCTCGCCGCCCGAGAGCGAGAACGGGTCGCGCCCGCGCAGATGATCGAGGTTGCACAGCGCGATCGCGGCTTCCGCCCGGGCGCGGATCTCGGCTTCGGGCAGACCGAGGTTGCACGGGCCGAAGGTGATTTCGTCAAACACGGTGAAGGCGAAGCCTGAGAGCTGCTGCATCGGCACCTGGCCCACGAACTGCACGAGCCCCGCGCGCGCGGCCGGCGCCAGCGCGGCCCAGGGCTGGCCCTCGACGCACACGGTGCCTGAGCTCGCGGCCAGAGCGCCGCGCGGCAGCCAGCCCGCGATCCATTGCGCAAGCGTGCTCTTGCCCGAGCCGTTGCCGCCCAGAATGGCAACCCGCTCTCCCTCCGCGATGCTCAGAGAGACCCGGTCCAGCACCACCGGCCCCGCAGCCTCATAGGAAAAACTCAGCCCATCGATTTCGATCAGCGCCATAACAGGCCTCCGGCAATCAGAAGGGGCAGGCTCAGCACCAGCGCACGCCGGGCCCAGCGTTGCGCCGCGCTGTCGGGCGGCGCGTTCAGCACCGTCCGGCGCGGCATGGCGCGAAAGCCGCGCCCGTCCAGCACCTGCGCACGCGCGTCGATATCGGCGAGCGCCAGCGTCACCAGCGGCATCAGCAGCGCCGGAAACGCCCGGATCCGGGTGGAAACCCGGCCCTGAAGATCCAGCCCGCGGGTCATCTGCGCCTCGCGGATGGTACGGGCGCGCTGCGTGAAGGGCTCAAGGAGCAGCAGCGGGCTCGCAATCACATAGGCGACGCCCGGCGGGAAGCCCTGCGCATCGAGCGCAGCCAGCAGCCGCGCCGGGTGGGTCGTGGTCACGAACAGCAGCGATCCGGTGAGCAGCGCCCCGATCCGGCCCAGCACCCGCACCATGAACAAAAGCCCGTCGCGGCTCAGATCCAGCCCGAGGAAGCCGAACCGCCCGCCGTGATCGACGAGCAACCCATGCACCACGAACAGCGCCAGCGCCAGCGGCCCCAGCGTGAAGATCAGCCGCCGCGCGAACACGCCCCCCGCCCCCGCCAGCACGCCCGTCGCCGTGGCGAGCACGGCGATCGTCACCGTCGCCACCGGCGGCAGGACGAAGGCCGCGACCGCGATCCACAGCACTACGGTGAGCTTGGTCAGGGGGTTCAGCCGGTGCAGCCAGCCCGTGCCCGGCACATAGAGCAGGGCATGGTCCGCACCGGTGGCACGCGCGACGGCCATGGCTCAGGCCTTCGAATGGGCGAAGAAGGCGAAGCCGGAGGTGAACCGCATCGGCAGCCGCTTCACGATGCCCCAGGCGACGAGACAGGTGAGGATCTTGTCCGCGAGGTTCTGCACCAGGTTCGCGACCGCGACCGATTCCACCAGCTGATGCCCGACCGCCAGCAGATAGGCGGTGGCGAAATCCGTGCCCGCCCCGGTGACGCCGCCGAACATGTAAACGATGATCGGCACCGCCACGATGGTGGAGATGACGCCGATGACTGCGCCCGCGCCCACCGTTGCCGCGACGCTGCGGAACCAGCCCAGGCGCGCAAAGACACCGGCGAGCAGGCCGATCACCAGCGACACCGGGAAGAAGGCGGTGGCCGAAGGGTCCGCGACGAGGCCCCAGATCAGGTTGGTCAGCGTGCCGGTCAGCGCGCCCGCGAGCGGCCCGGCCAGGATCCCCACCAGGACCGTACCCACCGCATCCACATAGAGCGGCAGCTTGATCCAGACCGCGATCTGGCCGACGACGATATTGATGACGATCGCGACCGCCATGAGCACCAATGTGCGCGTATCGAATTTCATGTTCACGTCCCCAATGTTCATGTTCCGGAATGGCATGCGCCAGTGCGCCTGGCGCGAATGACGAGCTCCGGCCAGCCCGACATATTGCAGTGTTCGCGGGTGAAGGTCAGATCGTCCAGCAGCAGCAGGACGACCTCCAGCGTCGTATAGACGCGGCAGCCCGCCATCATGTGCCCGCCGATCATCCGCCCCGCCCCGTCCGAGATCGACAGATGCACATGCGCCCCGCCTTCGGCCGCCCCGGCCACGCCGTTCAGCGCCACCCCGGGCGCCGCGCATTCCAGCGTGCCGCTGAGCGAGCAGATCTCGAAATGCCCCTGCAGCAGCGTGGCCTCGGGCTGGTTCGCATAACGGATCGCGGCCTCGGTGAGCGAGCCCACGGCCGAAACGATGGCGCAGGCGGCAATCCCCTGTTCGACGACATAGCCCTGCAAGATGCGCAGAACGTCATCCCCCGGCTTCAGCCGCAATGTGACGAAACGGCCCTGGCTTCGCGGGCTGGATGCAATGCTCATGTGTGGCCCTCCCCGGCCAGCTCTTCCTGCGCCGCCATCGCGGCCCGCACGACCGCGACCGGCGTCGGCCGCAATGGCAGATGCGGCCGGTTGAGGCCCGCATCCTGCAGGCCAACGCCGGCCGAGGCGAGCGCAAACTGAAGCCCCGCGGCGCAGATCCGGCCCTGGCACGGCCCCATGCCGGCGCGGGTCCAGAGCTTCACCGAGAGGGCATCGCCCGCGCCCTCAGCGATGGCGGCCTGCACGTCGGAGAAGCGCACATCCTCGCAGCGGCACAGGATCTCATCCCCGGGCAGGGCGACGGGCGGCACCGCGGGCGGCGGATACAGCCCCGCCAGCCGCGCGGCAAAATCGCGCGCCTTTCGCAGCGCGTGGCGCTCCGCCTCGGGCACCGGCAGGCCCGCCGCGCTGAGCCCCGCGATCCGCCCCGACAGCCGCGCGGGCAGCGCGCCCCCGATCCCGGTGGTTTCGCCCGCCGCATAAAGCCCGGGCACCGTGGTCGCGCCATCGGCATCGGTCACGCAATGCCAGCCGCCCAGCTCCGGCGCAAACGCATGCCGGGCGCCGAGCGCGAGCGTCATATCCACCACCGGCTGGAAGCCGAAGCCCACAGCCAGCGTGCTCACCCCGTCGATCCGGCGCTGGCGGGCCATATCCGGGCGCCCGGAGGCGTCCAGCGGCGCGATCTCCACCGCCTCCAGCTGCGCGCCACCCAGAGCACGCGTGACCACATGGCCCATGTGCCGCGCGGCACCGGTGCGGCGCAGGTCGCGCCACAGGCGCAGCGCCTCGGGCAGCCGCTCCGGATGGGCGCGGAACAGGCGCGCAGGCAGGCCGGGGCGGCGCATCTCCACCAGGTCCGACACCGGCTGGCCCGCCACCGCGCAGCTCTGCGCCACTGCGAGCAGGAACGGCCCGGAGCCCGCGATGACCATCTTCCCCGCGCCGGGGATCCGGCCGCTGCCGGTCTTCAGCAGGCGCTGCGCCGCGCCCGCGCCGATCACGCCGGGCAGGGTCCAGCCCGGGAAGGGCAGCGGCCGCTCCATGGCGCCGAGCGCCGCGATCACCCGCCCCGCCGTGATGCTCAGCGCGGCGCCGTCCTTCTGCACGGAAAGGCAGAAGCCGCCCTGCGGCAGCGCGGCCGCCCAGAACAGCTCGGCCCCGGTGAGGAGCTCCGCGCCCGCGGCCCGCGCGGCCTCGGCGGCCTCCCGGCCCCCGCGCACGGCGGCGGTTCGGGCAAAGGGGCTGCCGGGCTGCGAGGGCTGCATCGCATACTGGCCGCCCGGATCCGGGAACTGATCGAGGCAGATCACCGAAGCGCCCGCCCCGGCCGCGGCACAGGCGGCCGCGAGCCCCGCCGGGCCCGCCCCCACCACCGCGATATCGCAGCTCAGCCGCGCGCTCATGCCCCCGTCTCCGTACGCACGACCATGCCCGCGCGGCTGCGCAGCAGGCAGGCGCGCGCCCAGAGCCCATCGACCTCGACCGCGCATTCCCCGCACAGGCCCATGCCGCAGAACGCGCCCCGCGGCGCCGCCAGACGCGGGCTCCGCCGCCAGCCCGGCGCGCGCGCCTGCAGGATTTCCGTCAGCGGCAGCCCCGCCGCGACCTCCATCTCCACGCCATCGAGGGTGATCCGCACCATCATGCCGCAGCCTCCGCGAAGCGGCGCGGATCATAAAGCCGGCGGGCATCGGCGCGCAGCGCGCCATCCATGCCCGCGCGGCCGGTGATTTCGCCCGCCAGGAACTGCCCCAGCATCGGCGCCCGGCAGAAGCCCGAGCCATTGTCGCCTGCACAGAGCCACAGCCCCTCCGGCCCGAACCGCCCCGCAAGGAAGCGCGCATCGGGCGAAACCGCCTCGAACCGCACCCAGGAGCGCAGCAGGCTCAGCGCCCCGAGCGACGGGAACAGATGCAGCAGCATGTCGATCGAGGAGACGACGAAACCGGGCGGCGCCTCGCGGATCCGGTCGCGCGCATCGGGCGGTGCTTCTACCGGCTGGATCACCGTGTTGAACAGGATCTGGCCGGAGGCGCTTTGCTGGATCTGGGTATAGCCGCTGTCGACCCCGCCCTTACGCTCCACCGCGCTCACCACGCGGGTGATGGTGCCGCGGGGCTGGCGCAGCGAGGCGAGGCACTGCGCCTGCCGCGGCACCAGGGGCACCGCGCCCCCGGCGAGATCCTGCGTCCAGGGCCCGGCCGCAAGGATGACCGTATCGGCGGCGACCCGGCCCGCATCCGTCGTGACCCCTGTCACCCGGCCGCCCGCCACCTCCACCCCACGCACCGGCACGCCCGCCAGCGCCGTGGCGCCCGCCGCGCGCGCGCGCTGCAGCATCGCCCGCGCCGCGAGGAACGGGTTCACCGTCGCCGTATCGGGGGCGAAGGTCGCGCCCAGCACCGGCCCGGTCAGGCGCGGCTCCACCCGCTGCACCTCGGCGGGCGTAAGAAGCCGATACCCGGCGCCAAGCGCGTTTTCCTCGGAGATCCAGTCCTCCCCGCTTTCCATCGCCTCCGGGGTCAGGATGAAGCCGAGCTGGCCCTGCGCCGCATATTCGAAGCCCGGCCCCTGCGCCGCGGCCGCCCGCCACAGCGCGCAGGAGTGCCGCATCAGCTGAAATTCCGGGATGCCATGCATATGCACCCCGAGGGCCGCCAGGCTCCCGCCCGTCACCGCGGCGCCGAAGGCCCGCGCCTCCAGCAGCAGCGGCCGCACACCTGCCTCCGCGAGCGCCACGGCGATGCAGAGGCCGACGATACCGCCGCCCACGATCACCACCTCTGCGCTGTCGGGCAGGTGCTGCATCACCACTCCTTGCGGCGCAGGGCCGCGGGCGCCCCCTGCCAGAAGCGGGGATCGGTGAGCGCGGCGGTCTCGGGCGCATGGCCCTCGATCGCGGTCATGGCCCGGGCGGCATTCGCCATGTGCCGCGGGTCGGGATAGCCCAGCCCATGATCCAGCGTGCCGCCACAAAGGGACAGCGCGCGGATCGCCGCGAGCTGCGCATGCTGCGATGCAGCATCAAGCTCCGGCCGCGCCGCAAGGCAGGCCGCCACCGCGCGCTCCGGATCATCGAAGGCCAGCGCCCAGCCCTCCAGCACCGCATCGACCACCGCCTGCACCACCTCCGGCGCTTCGGCCACCAGCCCCGCGCCCGCGATCAGCCCGTCCTTCAGCAGCGCAGCGCCCCAGTCGGCGGCGCGGAACACCACAAGGTCGCCCTCCGGGAGCGCCGCCTCCACCTGATGCAGCTCGTGGTAATTGGTCATCTGCGCGGTGGCGATTTCGCCTGCCAGGAACGGCCCTACGGTATCGGGCATCTCCACCCGCTCCATATCCGCCACCCCCGCGCGATGCAGCATCCAGCGCAGCTCCAGATCCTCCTGCCCGGGCCAGACCCCGGCCCGGCGCCCGGCCAGATCGGCCAGCGTGGCAATGCCCTCAGAGCGCCGCGCGGGGTACACGAGCGGGCTCTCCTGCTGGATCGTGAGCAGCCAGCGCAGCGCCGCCGGATCCGCGCTCTCGATCAGATGCGCGGGGCTCGCCACGGCCATCTCCGCCTGCCCGCGCAGCACCGCATTCACATGCTTGCAGGCGAAATCCAGCCCCTCACAGCGGATCCGTACCCCGCGGGCCTCCGCCAGGCCCAGCTCTTCGGCGAGCAGATAGCCCGCGAACTGCGCCTGCTTGTGCCACAGAAGACGGATGCGGATCTCTCTCATCAGGGCCTCACTTCGGGCAGGCAACGGCGCGGAATTCGGCCGGGGCCTTGTCCACGAACGCGTTGGTATAGGCCGCCGCAAGATCCGTCGGCGTGTCGATCAGCTTCGCGCCGAGCAGGATCTTCTGCGCGGTCTCATAGGCGGCGGGCTCGGTCTCGCCGAACTTGCCCGTGAGCGTCGGCCCGGCGCAGGCCAGATCCCGCATCGCGGTGATCTGCATGACCTGGAAATCACGGTCGAGCTCGCTGTTGTATTTCACCATCACCGCCGCCGCGGCCTCCGGGTCGGCGAAGGCTTCCTTCCAGCCGCGCAGCGAGGCATCCACCACCTTCTGCACCACATCGGGATGCTCGGCAATCTCCTCCTCGGTGGTGAACAGCCCGCCCGAGATCAGCGCCGCGCCATAATCCGACGGATCGAAGAACACCAGATCCGCGGGCATGTAGCCGTTCTGATAGACCAGCTGCAGCTCGTTGTAGAGCGTCACCTGCATCACGTCGTAATCCTTGTTGAGCCAGCTGATGATGTCGTAGCCCTGGCTCACCAGCTTCACATCCGCGGGGTTGACCCCGGCATTGCCCAGCATCGCCATGAATTCATGCTCGTCCCCACCGAACCACAGCCCCGCCGAATGGCCGGGCATGTACTTCAGCGTGGCGATGCCCGCATCCTTGCGCGCGATATAGGTGGTGGCGGATTTCTGGCCCCACTGGCTTACCATCACCAGCGGCACGCCATTCGCCCGCGCCGCGATGATCTGGTTCGGATGGCCGATCCCGAAGGTATCGACCCCGGTCGCGACCATGACCGAAGGCTTGATATCGGGCCCGGCCGGGCGCAGCTCCATCTCCACGCCCGCGTCCTTGTAGTAGCCGCGGTCGGCGGCCAGGATCGGGCCCGCGAACTGGCCCTGCATCACCCATTCGAGGCGCATCGATTCCGCCTGCGCCGCCCCCGCCCCAACGATGGCCGCCGCGACAATTCCGTAAAACGTCTTTCGCATTCTGAACCCTCTGTGCTGTTGGTTGGAACGCCGGATCGGGCCGGTCTGGTTGAGGGCCGCGGCCCCGGTCTGCGCGGCGCCCGTCATGGCCGCAGCTCCATCGAGGCATGCCAGGGCACGAAGATCCGCTCCAGCGCCGCCACGATCAGGAAGAACACGATTCCCATCAGCGCCGAGAGCAGCATCGCCGCCCAGAGCTTCGGCATCGCCATCGTCCGGTAGGTGGTCATGATCACGAAGCCGAGCCCGCGATCGGCCTGCACGAATTCGGCCACGATCGCGCCGATCACCGAGAAGGTGACATTCAGCTTCAGCCCGACGAACACATAGGGCAGCGCGCTCGGCAGGCGCATCTTGAAGAAGGTCTGCCATGGCGTGGCCGCCGCGATATAGAACACATCGGCCACCACCCGGTCGTAGCTTTGCAGGCCCTTCATCATGTTCAGCGCGAGCGGGAAGAACGACAGGAAGGCGGTGACGGCGATCTTCGAGCCGAGACCGTGGCCGAACCAGATGATGATGATCGGCGCGATGGCGACCACGGGGATGGTATTGGCCGCGATGATCAGCGGCAGGAAGCCGCGCGCGAGGAAGCGCGAATAGGCGAAGGCCACACCCAACAGCGCCCCGAGCGCGGAGCCGATGACGAAGCCCGCCACCGCCTCCCAAGCGGTGACGCCCGCATTGGCCATCAGGGGCCCGAAGCCCGACCAGGCCGAAGCCCAGATCGCGGAGGGCGCGGGCAGGATATAGGCCTTGATCGCGAAGCCCCGGCAAGCCGCCTCCCAGAGCGCCACGAAGCCTGCAAGCACCACGGTGAAGGGCAGCGCCTCCAGCACCGCATTCTCGATCCGGTCGCGGCGGAGCGCCTCACGCATGGCCATAGCCCTTCTCCAGCGCATGGTTCCCGGCCCGGACCAGCGGCTCGAAGCCGGGATGGTCCCGGGTCTCCAGGCTGCGCGGGCGCGGCAGCGGGTTCTCCAGGATGCAGTCGATCCGCCCCGGGCGCGGGGTCATCACTACGACCCGGTCCGAAAGCAGGACCGCCTCGCGGATCGAATGGGTGACCAGCACCACGGTGACGCCGGTCTGTTCATGGATCCGGGCGAGCTCCATGTTCAGCCGGTCGCGGGTGATCTGATCGAGTGCACCGAAGGGCTCGTCGAGCAGCAGCAGGTCCGGCCGGGTGGAAAGCGCGCGCGCGATCGCCGCGCGCTGGCGCATGCCGCCCGAAAGCTGGCGCGGCGCCGCCGCCTCGAACCCGGTGAGCCCGACCAGCTCCAGCAGCTCGCGCGCCCGCGCCACCCGCTCCGCCCGGGCCATGCCATGCAGCTCCAGCGGCAGCGCGACATTGTCGAGGATCGTGCGCCATTCGAGCAGCGCGGGCTCCTGGAACACGAAGCCGGTGCGCCGCGCGCTGCGCGCCGCGCGGGCGGGCCCGCCATTGATCTGCACCCTGCCCTGCGAAGGCGCCAGCAGGTCGCCGAGGATCCGCAGCAGCGTGCTCTTGCCGCAGCCCGAAGGCCCGATCAGCGACACGAAACTGCCCCGCGCGATCTGCAGGTCCACGTCGCTGAGCGCCACCACATCCCGCGCGCGGGTGCGGTAGGTGAGCGACAGCCCCTCGACCACGACGGCGCTCTCAGCCATAGCGGTTGCCCCCCGCGAACCAGTCGGAAAAGGCCTCGGTGGTGCGCACCGTGACGGCGCCCTTGATCAGATATCCCCGCAGCGCATCCCAGCCGTTTTCATGGCCATAGCCGCTCTCTCCCGAGCCGCCCCAGATCGTGCGCGGATCGTTCTTGTGATGGTCGTTGATCCAGACCACCCCGGCGCGCAGCCGCTCAACCACCCGGTGCCCGCGCAGGATGTCTCTCGTCCAGACCGAGGCGCCGAGCGCATAGGGCCCGGCATTGGCCAGCGCCACCGCCTCTTCCTCGTCGTCAAACGGGGTGATGGAGACGACCGGCCCGAAGATCTCCGCGCCGTAGAGCTCCGCCTCGGGCGGCACATCGGCGAACACCGTCGGCGGGACGTAGAACCCGCCGGCCAGATGCGCTGGCAGATCGGGGAGCACCCCCCCCGCCACCAGCTGCGCCCCGCCCGCCTCCGCGCGCGCGATATGGCCCATGCAGCGGGCGCGGGCCGCGGCCGAGATCACCGGCCCGACATCGGTTTCAGGATCGGCCGGATCGCCCAGCCGCAGCGCCGCCGCCCGCTCCGCGAACCGCGCCACGAACCAGTCGTAGACATTGCGCTGCACGAGAAAGCGGCTGCCGGAGACGCAGGTCTGCCCGGCCGCGACGAAGGCCGCGAACAGCCCGCCCGCCACCGCTTCATCAAGCCGCGCATCATCGAACACGAGAACCGGGGTCTTGCCGCCGAGCTCCAGCGTGCAGGGCACCAGCCGCCCGGCCGCCGCCGCCGCCACCCGGCGCCCGGTCTCAGTGCCGCCCGTCAGGTCTATATGCGCCACCAGCGGATGCGCCACCAGCGCCGCCCCCGCCTCGGCCCCACCCGAGACCACGTTGATCACCCCCGGCGGCAGCCCGGCCTCCACCGCCCAATCCGCCAGCAGCAGCGGCGTGACCGGCGCGAGCTCCGAAGGCTTCACCACCACGGTATTGCCCGCCGCCAGCGCCGCCGAGAGCTTTTTCACCAGGATCAGAACCGGATGGTTCCAGGGCGTCAGCAGCGCGCAAACCCCATGCGGGCGATAGCGGGTATAGGTGAGGAAGCCGCCCTTGACCCGGTTCGACCCGCCCTCGAGCCCAAGCGCGATACCCGCGAAATATTCGAGCCATTCCGGGATGCGCGCCATCTGCGCCCGCATCTCGCGGATCGGGCGGCCGGTCACCGCGGATTCGAGCTCCGCAAGCGGCCCCATCCGCGCCCGGATCAGCCCCGCGAGCGCGCGCAGGAGCGCGCCGCGCGCATCGCTATCTAGCCCGGCCCATTCCGGAAACGCCGCCGCCGCCGCGCCGCAGGCCGCATCCACATCCCCCGCATCCGCCTCTGCCACCGTCCAGCCCGCGGCCCCCGTCGCCGGGCGCAAAACCGTGCGCCGCGCGCCAGACGCGCCCGCGCGCCAGACGCCGCCCAGATGCAGCGGGAAATCCTGCGCCACCGCAGGATCCAGAACCGGCCGGAACGGTGCCCCCTGCGCGCCCATCAGATGATCGACGCGCGCGAGGCGATGCCGCCATCCACGGTGAAGATCGCCCCGGTGGTGTAGCCCGAGCGCTCCGAGGCGAGGAAGGCCATCAGATCGGCGATCTCGCGCACCTTGGCGGGGCGGCGCAGCGGATAGGTGTTCAGCAGCTCTTCCCAGCGGCTCTCGTCGCCGTACCAGTCCACTGCGCGGCGCCGCAGCAGCTTGTAGATGCGCGAGGTATCCACCGGCCCCGGGTTGACCCCGACCACACGGATATTGTCCTCCAGGCTGCGCCCGCCGAGCGCGCGGGTGAAGGCCATCAGGCTCGCATTGCCGGTGGTGCCGGCGATATAGTCGCGGTCGTAGCGCTCACCGGCATTGCCGATGTCGTTGATGATGACGCCGCCGCCCGCGGCCTTCATCCGGGCATAGTAGAGCCGGCACATGTTGATATAGCCGAAGACCTTCAGGTCCCAGTTCGCGCGCCAGCTGGCGTCATCGGTGGAGAACAGATCCCCGCCCGGAATGACACCCGCGTTGTTGATCAGGATATCGACATCGCCGACCGCATCGGCCAGCCGCGCCGGGGCGTCGCCGCCGGTCAGGTCCAGCGGATGAATGGTCACATCGGCGCCATGGGCCGCACGCAGCCGCGCCGCGATCGCTTCCAGCTTGTCGGCGCTGCGCGCGGTCAGATGCAGGACCGCCCCTTCTTCGGCAAACACTTCGGCGATACCCTCGCCAATCCCCTGCGACGCGCCGGTGATCAGAACCCGCTTGCCCCCAAGTCCAAGATCCATCGAACCTTCCTTCAAGAGATCGGCCACGGTCCGCCCGGGCCAGCCAGCGCGATCGGTTTCAGTCTGTAAAGGGTTTCCCACAATGCATGCGGCGTGCATACAAAAAGATGAAGCAAACTCGAACGGTTGCATTTTTCGTCTATTTTTTGATCGATCCATGGGGCCAGACTGCTGTTAGAGTGCCGGGAGGATCAGGAGGTCGCGACGGTGGATTTCGACGACGAGACCGGAGAGGCGGCGGACATGCCGCGCAGCCAGGCGTTTGACCCGGCCGAGGGCGGGCGCCCGCCGACACGCGCCGAGGAAATCGCGGCCGCTCTGGAAGCGGAGATCATGCGCGGCGAGCTGCCGCCCGGCCAGCGGCTGGACGAACAGGCGCTCGGCAACCGGTTCAGCGTCTCGCGCACGCCTGTCCGCGAGGCGCTGCGGCTGCTGGCGGCGAGCGGGCTGATCTCGCTCGCGCCGCGGGTGGGCGCGGTCGTGGCGCGCCCGACGGTGGGCGAGATCGTCGATCTGTTCGAGCTGGTGGGGGAGCTGGAGGCCGCGGCCGCGCGGCTGGCCTGCGAGCGGATGGCCGATCATCACCGCGCCCGCATCGCCGAGGCCTATGAGGCCTGCCGCCGCGCCAGCCGGGGCGGCGACGTGGAGGCCTATATCGCCCGCAACGACGCGTTCCATGCCGCGATCCACGCCGCCTCCGACAATGGCGCGCTGAAGCGGCAGATCGCGCTCCTGAACAAGCGGCTGATGCCCTACCGGCGGTTCATCACTTTCCGCCCGGAGCGCAGCCAGACCGCCGAACAGGAGCACGAGATCCTCGCGCGGGCGCTGCTGGCGGGCGACGGGACCGTGGCCGCACAGGCGATGCGCGACCATGTGAAGGTGCTGGCCGAAGATGCGCTGATCCTTGCGCGGAGCCTGCGGCTCTGAGCCGAGGGCGGCTTCGGCTGCGCGGCGAATAGACCGGGAATCAACGGCTTGATCCGGGCCGTATAGCGCAGGTAGCGGCCGCCTTCTCCGCAATGGGGGCCTGCGGGAAGCAAACTGCCCCGCCGCCCCCGAATTGAGTGGCCCTGTTTCATTTACCCGGCCGCCCGGACTGGTATCTTGGACAAGAGACAGAGCCCGCCCGGCCGGGACGGGAAACCAGGAGACCGCGCCATGACAGACATGCCCTGCCGCCACGCCCTTGCCCCCGTGTGCTGCACCGGCATGTGCCGCATGCCGCGCCCGTCGCTCTCCCCCCGAAGCTAAGCCCAGGACCTTCCCATGAACATCGCTGCCAAGGCCGCAGCCCCCGCTTCGGGGGCCCGGACGGCCATTGCCGCCAGCATCGGCGACTTCGTCGTGCTGCGGCACGAATTGCACCGCAGGCCCGAGCTGGCCTTCGCCGAGCATGAAACCACCGCGCGGCTTGCGGGGCTGCTCTCGGACTGGGGCTACCGGGTGGAAAAGATCACCCGGACGGGCCTCATCGCCACGCTGGAAAACGGCCCCGGCCCGCGCCTCGGGCTGCGCGCCGATATCGACGCGCTGCCGATCCGCGAGGCCACCGGCCTGCCCTATGCCAGCGGGACCGAGGGGGTGATGCATGCCTGCAGCCACGACGGGCACACTGCGATCCTGATGGCCGCGGCGCAGTACCTGGCGCGGATCCTCGGCCGCGGCGGCCATGGCGCCGAGCCGCATCTGTCGGTGGATCCGGTGGTTGCGGCGGCCCATGCCGTGAGCGCGCTGCAAACCGTGGTGTCGCGCAGCGTGGACCCGCGCGAGATGGCCGTCGTCACGGTGGGCTCGATCCACGGCGGGGCGGCGGCGAATGTCATCCCCGGCGCGGTGGACCTGCAGCTGACCCTGCGCAGCTACAGCGCCGAGGTCCGCGCACAGCTGAAGAAACGCGTGGCCCATGTCTTGCGCACCACGAGCGACGCATTTGGCGCCGAGGCCCATGTGGACGTGACCGACGGATTCCCGAGCGTGATCAACACCCCCGGCGAGACCGCCCTGCTGCGCAGCGTGGCCGAACAGACCTTCGGCCCCGGCGCGATCCTGCCCGATTTCGCCCCGCGCACGGCCTCGGAGGATTTCGCCTTCTACCTGCATCACCGCCCGGGCAGCTTCTTCTTCGTCGGCAACGGCGAGGGCGCCCCGCTGCACAGCCCGGAATACCGCTTCAACGACGACATCATCGCCCCGGCCGCGACCCTCTGGGTCGCGCTCGCGGAGCGCTACCTGAACGGAGCTTCGCATGACTGACAGCATCCTCCACACCTCGCCGCGCGACCCGCGCGCCGCCCCGCTGATCGAGGACCTGATCCGCGAATACGACAGCCGCTATGGCACCCTGTTCAGCGCCGGCGGCGCCCGCGACGAGGTGTTCCGCTATCCGACCGAGGCCTTCGTCGCGCCGCAGGGGGCATTCCTGCTGCTGCAGCGCGCGGGCGAGACCATCGGCGGCGGCGCCTTCATGCGCCACGCCGACGACAACACCGCGGAGTTCAAGCGGATCTGGACCCGCCCCGACCTGCGCCGCCAGGGGCTGGCCCGCAAGGTGGTGCTGGCGCTGGAGGAACGCGCAGCACAGCTCGGCTACACGCGGGTGTATCTCACCACCGGGTTCCGGCAGCCGGAGGCGCAGGGCCTCTATCTGCAGCTGGGCTACCGCCCGCTGTTCGACACCGGGCTGCCGCCCGAGCTCTATGCCACGCTGCCCTTCGAGAAACACATCGGCGCGCTGGCAGGCCGGCCGGGGACCGCGCCGCTGAAGCAGCCCGCCGCCTCGGCCGAAGCCGCGGCCTTTGCCGTAGCCCAGGCGAAAGCAGCCAGCACAGGAGCCCATGCATGAGCGCGACAGACCTCCACGCCGCCCTCCCCGACAGCCGCACCGATATCGGCGCGCTGCGCGTGGTCCCGGTCCGGCACCGGGCGCGGGCCATCGGCACCCTCGCCGCCGGACTTGCCATCGCCGCGATCGCGCAATCGATCCTCGGCAACCCCCGCTGGGGCTGGCCGGTGTTTGCGGAGTGGTTCTTCGCGGAACCGGTCCTGGTCGGGCTCGGCCGGACCTTGCTGCTCACCGCGCTCGGGGCCCTGTTCGGCTTCTCCCTCGGCACGGTGCTGGCGCTGGCGCGGGTCTCGGGCTCGCCCCTGCTCGCGGGGCTGGCCTGGGGCTTCATCTGGCTGTTCCGCTCGCTGCCGCTGATCGTGCTGCTGCTGATCCTGAACAACCTCGGCTATCTCTATGCCACCGTGGGGCTGGATATCCCGTTCACCGGCATTTCGCTGTTCAGCTACAACACCACGCAGCTGATGACACCCTTCCTCGCGGCGGTGCTGGGCCTGACGCTGAACCTCGGCGCCTTCTCGGCCGAGGTCATCCGCGGCGGGATCCTGTCCGTCGATCAGGGCCAGCATGAGGCCGCGGCCGCCCTGGGCCTGCCCAAAGCGCACCAGGCCCGCCGGATCGTGCTGCCGCAGGCGATGCGCTCGATCGTGCCCACCGCCTTCAACGAAATCATCGGCCTCGCGAAGGGCACATCGGTCGTCTATGTGCTGGCGCTGCCGGAGCTGTTCTACACGATCCAGATCATCTACCGGCGCAACCTCGAAGTGATCCCGCTGCTGATGGTGGCCACGGTGTGGTACCTGATCATCCTCTCCGTGCTTTCGGTGATCCAGTACCATATCGAGCGCCACTATGCCCGCGGCGCGCTGCGCACGCTGCCGCCGAATGCCTTCCGCGCAGCCCTTGCCCGCTTCGGGCTGGTGGAGCTGCATCCGCCGGTGAAAGCGCCGCCCACACCCGCCGCGACCCCCGCCCGCCCGCAGGCCCTGCGCACCGCGCAGCTCCCCCGCGGCGGCCGCGTGGAAATTCACGACGTCTCGAAAAGCTACGGCAGCCTGCAGGTGCTGAGCGAGGTCTCCCTCACCATGCCCTCGGGCTCGGTCACCGCCATCATCGGGCCCTCGGGCTCCGGGAAATCCACCCTGCTGCGCACGATCAACCATCTGGAGCGGGTGGACCGCGGCTTCATCGCCATCGACGGCGAGCTGGTGGGCTACCGGCGCGAGGGCGACACGCTCTATGAGCTGCGCGAGCCCGAGGTCCTGCGCCGGCGGACCGATGTCGGCATGGTGTTCCAGAACTTCAATCTGTTCCCGCATCTGACGGTGCTGGAGAACATCACCGAAGCGCCGGTCGCGGTGCGCGGCCTGCCCCGCACAGAGGCCGAGGCGCTGGCCGGAGACCTGCTCGCGCGCGTGGGCCTCGCGGACAAGGCCGGCGCCTATCCCCGGCAGCTTTCCGGCGGGCAGCAGCAGCGCGTCGCCATCGCGCGCACCCCCGCGCTGAAGCCGAAGGTGCTGCTGTTCGACGAACCGACCTCCGCGCTCGATCCCGAACTCGTGGGCGAAGTGCTGGATGTGATCAAGGAGCTCGCGCGCTCTGGCATCACCCTGGTCATCGTCACCCACGAGATCGGCTTCGCCCGCGAGATCGCCGATACCGTCGTCTTCATGGAACAGGGCCGGGTGGTGGAGACCGGGACGCCCGCGCAGGTTCTGACGAACCCGCAGCAGGCGCGGACCGCGGACTTCCTCGCCAAAGTGCTCTGAGGCGCCGGGGCGCGCAGCCGGTTTTCCCTGCCGGAGGCGCGCCCCCGCCGATCATCGCGGCACCGGCCCCCGGCGGGGCGCCGGGCCGGAGCCTGCATCCCCACATATCCCATCGAAAGGATTTCAGATGACCCTTGCCACCACAGCGCGCGGCCTTTTCGCCGCGCTGGCCGTGACGCTGCTGCCCTTCGGCGCGGCCGCGACCGAAGCCACGCTCGACCTGAGCCCCGAGCAGCCCGGACGGATCCGCGCCGAGGCGGTGCAAAGCGCGATCGCGCTTTTGCCGAAGGATTACAAATGGACCACGCCGGGCACGCTGACCGTCGGCTCGGTTCCGAACCGGCTGCCCTTCGCGGTCTATGCCACCGACACCAAAACCCCCATCGGCGGCGAGCCGGACCTGGCGCAGATCGTGGCCGACGGCCTCGGGCTGAAGCTGGAGCTGGTGCCACTGGCCTGGGCGGACTGGCCGCTCGCGCTTGCCTCCGGCAAGGTCGATGCGGTGATCCACAACGTCACCGTGACCGAGGAGCGCAAGGAGAAGTTCGATTTCTCCACCTACCGACAGGATCTGCTCGGCTTCTATGTGGCCACGCAGAGCCCGATCCACGACATCACCAAGCGCCAGGATATTGCCGGGCTGAAGGGGTCGGTCTTCTCCGGGACCAACCAGGAGGAGATCTTGCTGCGCTGGATCGCGGAGAACAAGGCCGACGGGCTGGCCCCGACCGAGCTCTCCTACTACGACGATGAGAGCGTGCTCGATCTTGCGCTGGAATCCGGGCGGATCGATTTCTACCTCGGGCCCAACGCCACCTCCGCCTTCAAGGCGCGCAAGGATGGCAAGATCCGCCTCGTCGGCACGCTCTCGGGCGGCTTCCCGCTGACGGCCGAAATCGCGGTCGCGACCCGCAAGGGCTCCGGCCTCGCCGCCGCCATCACCGAAGCGCTGAATGGCGAGATCCGGAGCGGCAGCTATGCCAAGGTGCTGGACCGCTGGGGCCTGAGCGCGGAGGCGATCACCCTGTCGCAGACGATCCCGCCCGGCCTGCCGAAGAAATGAGGCGCGCGATGTCTTACCTGACCCGCCGTCTGGCGCTGCTGCTTGCGGGCCTGTTCCTGGCCCAGCCGGTGCTGGCGCTGGAGGCCGGCCCCTTCGACCTGAGCCCGGAGCAGGCTGCCCGCGCCCATACCCGGCCCAATGCCGCCGCAATCGCCGCGCTGCCGAAGGATTTCCCCTTCGTCACGCCCGGGACGCTGACGGTCGGGGTCAACCCGGGCAGCCCGCCGCTGGCCGCCTATGCGACGGATACCGCAACGGTGGTGGGCGCGGATCCCGATATCGCCGCGCTGATCGCCGAGAGCCTCGGGCTGAAGCTGGAAATCGTGCCCGTGGCCTGGACGGACTGGCCGCTTGCGATGCAATCCGGCAAGATCGACGCCGTGCTCTCCAACGTGGGCGTGACCGAGGAGCGCAAGGAGAAGTTCGATTTCGCCACCTACCGGCAGGGGCTGCATGGCTTCTTCGTGCACCAGAACAGCAAGGTGCAGAAGATCGACGAACCGGCCGACATCGCCGGACTGACGATCATCGTCGGGATCGGCACCAATCAGGAGCGGATCCTGAACCGCTGGAACGAGGAGAACACCGCCCGCGGGCGCGCCCCGGCAACGCTCGTCTATTACGACGACGAGGCGACGAAGCTGCTCGCGATCCGCTCCGGGCGCGCCGATGTGATGGTGCAGCCGCATGCGCAGCTCGTCTATATCGCGGAGCGGGACGGCGATTTCCGCAAGGTAGGCACGCTTTCTGCCGGCTGGCCGGAGCGGTCCGATGTGGCCGCGACCTTCCGCAAGGGCTCGGGGCTGGCGCAGCCGGTCTCCGTTGCGATCAACGGGCTGATCGCGGAGGGCAGCTATGCGCAAACCCTGCAGCGCTGGCATGTGCAGGATGAGGCGCTGGAGCAATCGCGGGTGAACCCACCCGGGCTTCCGAGGTTCTGACCATGCCGATATCCCATTTCGCACTTCTCATCCCCGGCAATTACGCCGGGGATGATCCGTTCACGGGGCTTGAGGAAACGCTCGGGCTGTTCACGCTGGCCGAAGAGCTCGGCTATGACAGCGCCTGGGTCCGGCAGCGGCATCTCGAATGTGGGGTCTCCTCCGCCGCGACCTTCCTCGCCGCGGCGACGCAGCGCACGCAGATGATCGGCCTCGGCACCGCGGTGATCCAGCTCGGCTACGAGAACCCGTTCCGCCTCGCCGAAGACCTCGCGACGGTGGATGTCCTCTCGCGCGGGCGGCTGCATGTGGGGGTCAGCGCAGGCCCCGCGCCCTTCGCCGAATTGCTGCGCGGCTTCCTTCCCGACTGGCCCGAGGAGGGGCGCTATGCCACGGCCGAAAAGCTCGCGCACGCCCGGCAAAGCGCCCCCCTGGCCGAGACCGCCGTGGCCGGGAATGCCGCCGGCGCGCGGGCAGCGCGCGCGGCTCTGGTATGGCGGCGGCTCGCAGGCCTCGGCCGCATGGGCGGGGCAGAACGGCTGGGGGCTGCTGACGGGCAATGTCATCACCGCCGAGGCCAGCACCGATTTCCTGCACACGCAGCAGGCGCTGATCGCCACCTATCGCGCGGCGCGGCGCGGGGCGGAGGTCGCCCTCGGGCGCGTGCTCCTGCCGACGGATACCGCGACGCCGGCCCAGCGGGACAAATACAGAGCCTTCGCCGCAGCGCGGCATGGCCGGACCCTGCAGCCGAACGGGCCGCGGCGGACGATGTATCTGCCCGATATCGTCGGCACGACGGAGCAGATCCTGGCCGCCTTGCGCGCAGATCCGGTGCTGCCGCTCGCCGGCCATTTCCGGCTCGAATTGCCCTATGAGTTCGAGACCGCGGATTACCGCCAGATCCTGCGCGATTTCACCCGGATCATCCCCGAGCTGAAATGAAACGGGCCGCCCGGAAGGGCGGCCCGCCGTCCCCCGCGCGGGTCTTCAGCCCGCTTGCGCCACCGGCTGCGGATCGGTCTTGTAACGGCTTTCCTTGCGCGGCAGGCCGAGATTGTCGCGCAAGGTCGCGCCCGTCAGGCTCCGCGAATAGCGCCCGCGCGCCTCGAGCTCCGGCACCACCAGCCGCACGAAATCCTCCAGCCCCTCCGCCGAGGCCGCAAAGCCGAGGATGAAGCCATCGGCGGCTCCGGCGTCGATCCAGCGGATGATCTCCTGCGCGACCTCCGCGCCGGTGCCGAGGAAATTCGGCCGCGGGGTGGCGGCGGCCAGCGCGGCCTCGCGCAGGGTCTGGCCCTTGGCCCGGGCCTCCGCCTTGATCCGGTCGGTGGTGGAGCGGAAGCTGTTGCGGCCGATCTCGCCCAGCTCGGGGAAGGGCGCATCCGGGTCATACTGGCTGAAATCGTGATGATCGAAGAACCGGCCCAGATAGGCCAGCGCCTCCTCCAGCGTCAGCAGGCCCTGAATGCGGGCATATTTCGCCTCCGCCTCGGCGCGGCTCTCGGCCACGATCGGCGCGATGCCCGGAAACACCTTCACCGCCTCGCGCGGGCGGCCATGGGCCTGCGCCGCATCCTTCACCCGCTGCGTGAAGGCCCGGGTTTCCTCCAGCGAGGGCGAATGGGTGAACACCGCATCCGCATATTTGCCCGCAAGCCCGATGCCCGCATCCGACGACCCCGCCTGGAAGATCACCGGCTGGCCCTGCGCCGAGCGCGGCGCATTCAGCGGCCCCGCAACCTGGAAGAACCGGCCCTTGTGATCGAGCGTATGCAGTTTGTCCGGGTCGAAGAACTGCCCGGTTTCGCGGTTGCGGATCACGGCATCGTCGTCCCAGCTGTCCCACAGGCCCTGCACCACGTCGATATATTCGTCCGCGATCTCATAGCGCAGCGCGTGATCCGGATGCGGCCGGGCGTAATTCAGCGCGGTGCCTTCGAGCGGCGTCGTCACCACGTTCCACCCGGCCCGCCCGCCCGAGATCAGGTCGAGCGAAGCCAGCTGCCGCGCCACCGTGAACGGATCCGAATAGGAGGTGGAGATGATCCCGGCGAGACCGATCCGCGAGGTGGTCGCGGCCAGCGCGGACAGGATCGAGATCGGTTCGAACCGGTTCAGGAAATGCGGGATCGACTTCGCATTGATATAGAGCCCGTCGGCCACGAACACGAAGGCGATACCCGCCGCTTCGGCCTTCTGGGTCTGGGCGATGTAGAAGCCGGGGTTGACCGAGGCATCGGCCGGCCCGCCCGGGTGCTTCCAGGAATTCATGTGGCCGCCGGCGCCGTGCAGCATGAGGCCGAAGGGAATGGTCTGGGTCATGTTGGTCCTCCTCAGGCCGCCGCGCGGCGCGCCCATTTCGCAATCAGGTCGATCGAGGCGAGGCGGGCCGTGCGGTCCGCGACGGGCTGGTCGATGATGAATTCGGTGACACCCAGATCGGCCGCAAGCGCCTCCAGCGCCCCATGGACATCGGCCGCCGTGCCCGACAGAACCGTGGGCGTGCGGGTCTCCAGGCGGTAGTCCTCGCTGCCATACTGGCGGGCATATTCATGCGCGGCCTCCTCGGAGGGCAGGTTGACCGAATGGCCATCCGCAAAGACCGGCCGGACGATGCGCAGCGCGCCCACCCGGTCCTCGGCCTCCGCGCGCGTGGGCGCGGCAAAGGACGTCAGCGCCAGAACCGGCCGGTGCCCGGCAATCGCCTCATAGGCGTCGAGCGCTGCGCGCGTGGTGGCCGGGTCACCATCCTGATGCCCGGCATGCACGAAGCCCCAGCCGAGGCGCGCCGCCTGCTCGGCGCTGTCGGTGCTGCTGCCGAGCAGGAACCTCTCGGGCAGCAGCGCCGGGCGGGGCTGGATGTCGGCCTCGCGGTGCGGCCCGTTCAGCCAGGCCTCCAGATCGGTGAGCTTGCGCCCGAGCTCCCGCGCGGCAGGCGTCAGCTCCGCCTGCAGCGCGCGCGTCGCGCTCGGCAGGCCGCCCGGGGATTTCCCGACCCCGAGATCGACCCGCCCCGGCGCCAGCGCCGCCAGCACCGAGAACGCCTCCGCAACCTTGTAGGGCGCGTAATGCTGCAGCAGCACACCGCCGGAGCCGACCCGGATCCGCCGCGTCTGCGCCAGGATATGCGCCACCATGATTTCCGGCGCGGCACTTGCCAGCGTGGCCGAGCCGTGATGCTCCGCCAGCCAGAACCGGTGATAGCCGAGCTCATCCGCCCGCCGTGCCGCCGCCACGGTGGCTGCGAGCGCCTCCGCCCCGCTGACCCCGGGGGCGATATGTGATTTGTCGAGCAGGCTGAGCCGATAGGCCATGACATCCTCCGCGCGTGTCTTCTCCCCCAAATGCTAGGCGCAGCCACCGCGCAGGGTAAATGACTGTGAAACATCGTTTTTCGCCCCGGCGCAGCAATGAAATCCTGCGCCCCGCACCCCGCGCAGGAAGCCTTCTCCCCCATGGAACAAACCGCTGAAAACCGCCCCGGGCGGAGAGCGAACACGCTGCGCACGGGCCTCGCGCGGTGAAAATGATCTTCCCGCCCTGGCTGCGCGCACAGGAGGCGCTTCCCTTTGTGCCGGGCGCTTTGGAATGGCCCGGAGCAGGGCGCGCGGCTAGTCCTTCGGGCGGGGCTGCCGCTCTGGCGCCCGCAGGAAGGAAAGGCGCGGCTATGGCGCAAGAGATCGACTATTATTTCTCCATCGGGTCGCCCTGGGCCTATTTCGGCCTGCCACGGCTGCGGGATCTGGCCGCGCGATATGGCTATCGGATCGTGCCGCGGGCGGTGGGCATCATCGCCGAGAACGGCGCGGTTCCCGGGCGCGACAAGGCGCCCGCGCGGCAGGCCTATGGCGGGCAGGATCTGCGGCGCTGGTCCGCGTTTCTGGGCAAGCCGCTCGCGCTGGAAAACCGCCCGACCGACGACCCGGCCCCGGCCGCGCGCGACGTGATCGCCGCGGCGCTGGATGGGCAGGACTGGCTCGAGCTGGCGCTGGCCCTGCATGAAGCGCATTGGGCGCGGGGGGAAAACATTGCCGATCCGGCCGTCCGCCGCAAGATTGCCGATGCCACGGGCTTCGATGGCGCGGCCCTGACGGCCCGCTCCGCGCAAGCGGATGTGAGCGAAAGGCTGGCGGCCGATCGGGCGCGGGCGGTGGCTCTGGGCGTGTTCGGCGCGCCGACCTATGTCGTCGATGGCGCGGCCTATTGGGGGCAGGACCGGCTGGATTTCCTGGAGCACCACCTGCGCACCGGAGCGCCGCTCGCCTGATGAGCCCCCTGCCCCCGGAGCGTCAGCGGTCGCGCCGCTCCGGGTCGTAGGTTATGAAGAAACGCCAGCCGACCCAGAGGCCAAGCGCAAGGAAACCCATGCCCCAGCCGGGGCTGCCGGTGAAAACCTCCACCGCCCCCCACAGCAGGCAGACCGCCGTCAGCGCCACACGCAGCCACAGCGGACGGTAGCGCGGGTCGTCAAGATCGAACATGGCTGGCCGCGCGCTCCCTCTGTGCATCCCATATGTCACACAATTTTCTGTATTTCCCGGCCATTTCGGCGATGGCCTCTGCGTCTGAGCTTTGGCCCTGCATCCATTTGCGGGCGGTGTCTCCGAAGATGGTGCGGCCCACGGCGAAGCCCTTCACCAGCGGGAATTCCGCCGCCACTGCGAAGCTCGCGGCCAGCGCGGCCTCCGGCGCATCCAGCCCCAGCACCACGATGCCGCGCGTATGCGGGTCGTTCTCGGTGATGGCGGCACAGGCCATGGCCCATCCGGCCCGTGCCGCCATCGGCTCCAGCTTCCACCAGTCCGGGTAGATCCCGGCTGCGTAGAACTGCCGGATCAGCGTGGCCACCGTCCCTTCCGTCACCGGGCCGACCTTGGAGGGGATGATTTCCAGCAGGAATTCCAGATTGTTGCGCCGCGAGGCCTGCCACAGCCGCCGCACCGTCTCCTCCTGCGCCGCGCGCGTGGCGGCATCGTCGTCCGGGTGGCAGAAGCACAATACCTTCACCACATCCTCGCGCGCCCATTGCACCAGCCCGCCGCAATCCGCGCCCAGCTCCGGCTCCAGCGCCAGCGGCCGCGAACCCGGCCATTCGCAGGGCCGCCCGATCCACAGCCCCGTGCCCGAGGCCGCATGCAGCGCCGCCCGCCCGATCCGGTTGTCGCACAGAATGCCATAGCCGGGCCGGCCCGCCTGCACCGCCTGCGCCGCGGCCAGGCACAGCTCCTTGAACGCGCCGCCCTTCGCCGGCGTATAGCCCGCCATCTCCTCGAGCTGCAGCCGGTGATCGAAGGCAAAGATCCGGTAATCGGGCCAGTCCGGCAGGCCGCGCCGCGCCCGGTTCGTGGACCAGTGGATCTGCTCCAGCGCCGCATCATTGCGCAGGTCGGGGCGGATCACGCCGCGCTTCAGGAAGAATTCCAGCTCCGCCAGCGACGGATAGGCCGGCGTGCAGCCGTGCCGGCTCACCGCGAAGGCGCCGCAGGCATTGGCATATTCGAGCGCGCGCGGCCAGCCTTCGCCATCGAGCCAGCCCTTCAGCAGCCCCGAGAAGAACCCGTCGCCCGCGCCCAGCACGTTGAACACCTCGATCGGGAAGCCCGGGCCCGTCTGGCCGCTCTCCCAGCCCGCGATCGCGCCCTCGAAGGCCACCGCCCCCATCGCGCCGCGCTTGCACACCAGAACCGCCCCCGACACCGCCCGCACCGCGCGCAGCGCCGCCAGCGTATCGGTGCTGCCGCCGGCGATGTGGAACTCCTCCTCGGTGCCCACGATCAGGTCAAACAGCCCCAGATGCGCCTGCAGCTTCGCCGTCACCGCGGCGCTTTCCACGAAGCGGCTCTCCCCCGCGCCATGGCCCGCCACCCCCCACAGGTTCGGCCGGTAGTCGATATCGAGCGCCGTCCGCGCCCCCGCGGCCCGCGCCAGATGCAGCGCCCTCAGCACCGCAGCCTCCGTGCGCGGATGGCTCAGATGCGTGCCCGTGGCCAGGACCGAGCGCGTATCGGCGATGAGCGCGGGGTCGATATCGGCCTCGCACAGCGCCATGTCCGCGCAGTTCTCCCGGTAGAAGATCAGCGGGAACTGGTCCGCGTCGCGGATCCCGAGCAGCACCAGCGCCGTCAGCCGCTCCGGGTCCGTCGTCACCCCGCGCACATCCACCCCCTCGCGCAGAAGCTGCGCCCGGATGAACCGGCCCATATGCTCGTCGCCCACCCGCGTGATCAGACCCGAGCGCAACCCCAGACGCGCCGTCCCGCAGGCGATATTCGTCGGGCTGCCCCCGATGTACTTCTCGAAGGACCCCATCTCCTCAAGAAGACCGCCAACCTGAGACCCGTAAAGATCAACCCCCGCACGCCCAATCGTAACTACGTCAAGATGCTTGTCAGTCATGCCCGCCCCCGATGGCGATGGATTTGCCCTGCGATGCCGCCATCGCATGGATGATGCGCTCGATTTCCAGCCCCGCGGCGAAGCCGGGTGCGGCCGCAGGCCCCCCCGCAATCGCCGCGCACAGGTCCCGCGCCTCGATCACCTTCTGCTCGTTGAAGCCGAAATTATGCCCCGGCGCCGGGCAGAAGGCCGCGAAATCGGGCTGCTCCGGCCCGCTCAGATGCCGGGTGAACCCGGCCTCGCCCGCCCGGTGCACCCAAAGCTCGTTCATGTTCTCCTGATCGAAGACCAGCGTGCCGCCGGTGCAATGCACCTCCCATTGCAGCCGGCACTTGCGCCCGCGCGCCACGCGCGAGGTGGCGAAGCTGCCCTGCGCGCCGGAGGCGAAACGGATCAGCGCCAGCGCGCTGTCCTCGTTCTCCACCGGTTTTGGGCCCTCGGGCGAGGGCCGCTCGGGCACCGCGATCTGCGTCATCGCGGTCACCTCGGCCACCGGCCCCATCAGCCCCAGCATCTGCGCCACCAGATGGCAGCCCAGATCCCCAAGCGCACCGAGCCCGCCGCCCGCATGGGTCAGCCGCCAGGACCAGGGGATCAGCGGATCCGCGGAATAATCCTCGTCATACACCCCGCGGAAGGCGAGCGGAGCACCAAGCGCGCCCTCCCCGATCAGCGCCCGCGCCGCCTGGTAGGCCGGGCTGCGGGTGTAGTTGTAGCCCAGGATCGTCACCTGCCCCGGATGCCCGGCTGCCAGCGCGGCCATCGCCGTGGCATCCCCCAGCGTCAGCGCCATCGGCTTTTCCAGCCAGACATGCTTGCCCGCCTTCAGCGCGGCCTCCGCCATCGGCCGGTGCATGCCATTGGGCGTGGTGATCGAGACCACATCGACCGCAGCATCCGCCACCGCGGCCTGCCAATCGGTGCTGCTCCGGGCGAAGCCGAACTGCGCGGCATGGCGCGCCGCACTTTCGGGCGTGGCATCGGCCAAGACTTCCAGCCGCGGATGCGCGCCGCCGAACACCGTCGCCACATTGCGCCAGGCCATGGCATGGCACTTGCCCATGAAGCCGGTGCCGATCAGCGCCACCCCGAGCGGGGCCTCAGGCATTGGATAAGACATGTTTCCTCCTCCGGGCAGACCCGGCACCCCGGCCCGCGCCTCCTGCGCGGGGCCGGTCGAACTTCAGATCGTGCCGCCGAGCGAGCCTTCCAGCTGCGCAAGCTCGCGCCCGCCCGCCATCAGGTCCTGCAGCTCGTTCGCCGTGATCGCGCCGCGCTCGGCGGTGCCCAGCGTCTTGCCGCGGTTGAGCACGGTGAACCGGTCCCCCACCGCGAGCGCATGGCGCACGTTGTGGCTGATGAAGACCACACCCACGCCCTGCTTGCGCACCCGGTCGATGGTGGCGAGCACATTCGACGTCTGCCGCACCCCGAGCGCCGAGGTCGGCTCGTCGAGGATCAGCACCTTCGCGCCGAAATACACCGCGCGCGCAATCGCCACGGTCTGGCGCTCCCCGCCCGAGAGCGTGCCCACCGCCTGATCCGGCCCGCGCAGGTTGATGCCCATCTTGCGCATCTCGTCCATGGTCACGGCATTGGCCGCCTCCACGTCGAAGCGCTTCAGCAGCCCGCGCCCCTTCACCGGCTCGCGCCCCATGAAGAAGTTCCGCGCGACGGACATCAGCGGGATCATCGCCAGGTCCTGGAACACGGTGGCAATGCCCGCCTCCATCGCATCGCGCGTGTTGGCGAATGACATCGGCCTGCCCTGGAAGGTGATGGTGCCGCGGGTGGGCTTGTGCACCCCCGACATGGTCTTGATGAAGGTCGATTTGCCCGCGCCGTTGTCGCCCAGAAGGCAGTGGCACTCGCCCGGCCGCACATCGAAGCTCACCCCGGCGAGCGCGATGATATTGCCGAAGTGCTTCTCGATATCCGTCATCTGGATGATCGGCTGCGCCGCCTTGGCGGCGTCGCCGTGATGGAATGCGGTATCTGCGGTCATGTCAGCGCTCCCCCGTCACACGCTTGCGGATCGCGTTGTTGAACACCACGGCCAGAAGCAGCATCCCGCCGAGGAAAACCTGGAACCAGTCCTGATCGAACCGGGTATAGGTCAGCCCGATGGTGACCATCCCGAAGATGATGGCGCCGAAGAAGGTGCCGATGGCCGAGCCATAGCCGCCGGTCAGCAGGCAGCCGCCGATGACCGATGCGATGATCGCCTCGAATTCCTTCTGGAAGCCGCGCCGCGCATCGGTGGAGCCCGCCTCGATCACGGTGATGATCGCAACCAGCGCCGCCGCCATCGCGGTCAGCATGAACAGCGTAAGCTTTACCCGGCGCACCGGCACACCGGAATTCTGCGCGGCCGTGCTGTCGCCGCCGGTGGCGAAGACCCAGTTCCCGGCCGGGGTGCGCAGCAGCACATAGGTCGCCACCGCCGCCAGCCCCACGAACCACAGGATCTCGACCGGAATGCCCGGCACCTGCGGCGTCCCATCGGCGAAGCTCCCGATGATGCCCTTCTGCGCCAGCCAGGTGAACAGCCCGCCGAAGGCATCGCCCGAGAACACCGGCGCGAGCCAGTCCCCCGCCACCGCCTCGCGCACGCCGCGCAGCTGCGTGGAGCCGCCCGAGAAGAATTTCAGCCCGACCAGAGACAGGCCGCGCAGGATGAACAGGAGCGCCAGCGTGACGATGAAGGAGGGCAGCCGCGTGCGCAGCACGATGGCCCCGTTCATCGCCCCGATCGCCGCCGCGAAGGCGAGGGTGAGCGGCACCGCGAAGATCAGCGGCAGCCCGGCGTTCACCGTCAGCACCCCGAACACCAGCCCGGCGAAGGCCACCATCGAGCCGATCGAGAGGTCGAACTCGCCGCCGATCATCAGCATCGAGGCCGCGATCGCCAGGATCCCGAGCTGCGCCGCCGGCGTCAGGAAGTTCATCACCCCCGAGAGCGTGAACATCGCCGGATCGGCGGTGATCAGGAAGAATACCGTCACCAGCACCACACCGCCCACGGCCCCCAGCTCCGGACGCCGCATCAGGCGCACGAACAGCGACTCCCTCCGGACCCGTTCGTCGATTTGCGAATCCACTTGCATCGTCATGTCTTTCTCCAGGCTGTGCCCCCGGCCAGGCCGCGCCCGGCCGGGGGGCGATGGGTCAGCGGATGCCCTTCGAGGACAGGTCGATCACCTTGGCCGCGGTATCCTTCGTGACCAGGTTCGGGCCGGAGGGCACATCGCCGCCCGGGATCATCCCGTATTTCGCGTTCAGCGCCAGGAACACCACCGGCAGATAGCCCTGCAGGAACTGCTGCTGGTCCACCGCGAAGGCGGCCTTGCCAGCGGCGATATCCTCGAGGAACCCGGGCGAGAGATCGAAGCTCGCCACCAGCACGTCCTTGCGCCCGACCGCCTGCACCGCCTTCACCGTGGGCTCGCCCACCAGGGGCGCGCTCAGCCCCAGAACGGCGTTGATCGCCGTATCCGAGGACAGCGCCGCGCGCACCTTCGCCTCGACCACCGCCGGATCGTTCTCCGTCGGCACCACGCTCACCGGATGGCCGAAGCCCTCGGCAAAGCCCGCGCAGCGCTGATCGAGCGAGACGTTGCCCACCTCCTGGTTGACGCAGATGCCCTTGGTGCCGCCCATCTCGGCCAGCTTCGCCCCCGCGGCCTTGCCCGCATCGAACTCCGATTGCCCCACATGCAGCTTCGCCCCGAGCGATTTCGACACGTCACCGCCCGAATTCATCGTGATCACCGGGATCCCGGCCGCCACCGCGCGCTTGATCGAGGGCCCGAGCGCATCCGCATCCGGCACAGAGACCACGAGCCCGCTCGGCTTCTGGTTCACCGCCGCGTCGATCAGCTGCGCCATCTGCACCATGTCGAAAGTCTCGGGCGAGCGGAAATCGACACTCGCGCCGGTGTCCTTCGCGGCCTCTGCCGCGCCGTTCTTCACCACCGACCAGAACGGATCGTTCGCCTGGCCATGGGCCACCACGACGATATTGTCCGCGAAGGCGGGTGCCGCCAGCGCACAGACCGCCGCCAGCGCGACACCCGACAGAAATTTGCTCATGTTCTCCTCCCTGAGATATGAATTCCCCGCGCGGTCTCCTGCACCGGGCGGGACGTCTGACCCGGCGGCTCCCCCACCGGGCTGGTCGCGCCGCCCTAGAGGGCGACGGTCTGGCCAGTCTGTGCCGAGCGGGTCGCGGCTTCGGCCACGCGCAGCGCCGCAACCCCATCCGCAAGGCTCACCGGAACCGGCGCATCATCGAGCACGGCAGAGACGAAAGCCTCCCATTCGGCCGCATAGGCCGCCATGTAGCGCTCGAGGAAAAAGTAGGTGGGCTTCGCGCTGCTCACGCCCGCAGCCGTCGCGCGCGTCACGGTATTCTCCAGCACGTTCTCCGCCGACAGAAGCCCCTCGGAGCCCAGCAGCTCCACCCGCTGGTCATAGCCGTAAACGGCACGGCGGCTGTTGCGGATCACGCCGATGCGGCCATCGGCATAGCTCAGCGTCACCACCGCCGTATCCACATCGCCCGCAGCACCGATCTCCGGATTGACGATCGACGTGCCCACCGCATGCACGGCCACCGGCGTGGCGCCCATGATGAAATTCGCCATGTCGAAATCATGGATCATCATGTCGCGGAACAGCCCGCCCGAGACCTTGATATACGACACCGGCGGCGGCGCCGGATCGAAGGAGGTGATCGAGAGCAGCTCCGCTTTGCCGATTTCGCCGGCATTGGCCGCGGCCTTCATCGCCGCGAAATTCGGGTCGAACCGACGGTTGAAGCCGATCATCACCGGCTTGCCGGTAGCCTCTGCCGCCTTCAGGCAGGCCTCCGCCCGCGCCAGCGAGAGATCCACCGGCTTTTCGCACAGCACCGCCTTGCCCGCGGCCGTCGCGGCCTCGATCAGGCTCGAATGGGTATCGGTGGAGGTCGCGATCAGCACCGCATCGATCGCCGGGTCGGAGAGGATCGCCTCGGTCGCGCGCGCCTCGGCGCCAAACCGCGCCGCCAGCGCCGCAGCCGCGTCCGCGTTCACATCCGACACCGCCACCAGGGCGCTGCGCGGATTGGCCGCGATGTTCACCGCATGCACCTGGCCGATCCGGCCCGCGCCGAGCAAACCAATCTTCAACATCTGTCCTCCCGAATCTGCGGCCCTCCTGCCGCATATCGGAAAAGTTACCGATTTTGCACGCGCGTGCAAGCTGTTTTGCACACGCGTGCAAAACACGCTAGCGTTAGCGCACCCAATCTATCGCGGCCCCCCGCCCCGGTGTATGAGGCAGATATGGCACCACGCTCAGACAGCTCGCCGGACGACGCATTCGGCAATATCACCGCAGATGACGTGGCCGCGGCCGCGGGGGTCTCGCGCTGGACGGTGAACCGCGCCTTCAAGAAACACGCCTCGATTTCGCCCGCCACGCGGGAGAAGGTGATGTCGGCCGCGGCGGCGCTCGGTTATGTGCCCGATCTGATGGCCGCCTCGCTCGCCTCGGCGCGCTCCAATCTGGTCGCGCTGCTGGTCGATGATTTCTCCAATCCGCACAAGCTGGTGATGATGGAGCGGCTGACCCACGCCCTGCGCCGGCGCGGCTGGGATACGCTTCTTGTCAACACCATCGACCGCGAAGACGCGGGCCATGCGCTTCTGGGCGCGAGCCAGCGCCGCGTGGATGCCGCGATCCTGATCGGGATCCAGTTCGACGACGAGGTGCTGGCCGCAGCCCTCCATGCGCGCAGGTTCCGCAAGCTGATCATCTTCGCGCGGATGTCGCAGCACCCGAACACCGTCTCGATCGCGGTGGACGATGTCCGCGCGATGACCGAGATCGCCGATTATGTGTATCGGCGCGGCTACCGGCGGCCGCTGTTTCTGGCCGGGCCGCGCACCCATTCGGCGCATCTGGAGCGGAAGGAGACCTTCGAGGCCTATTGGCGGCAGGCCTTCGGCGCGCCGCCCGAGAGCATCGCGGTCAATGCCTATGACGCGAACCTGGCCGCCGAAGTGCTGGAGCGCGCGCTGCGCGGCCGCCCGCGCGCGGATCTGCCCGATATCGTGGTCTGCGAGAACGACGCGCTCGCGATGGGCGCGGTCGATACCATCCGCCACAGCCTGAAGCTGCGCATCCCCGAAGATATCGCCGTCACCGGCTTCGACGACGTGCCGCAGGCCCGCGGCCCGAACTACAGGCTGACCACCTACCGCCAGCCGCTGACGGAAATGGCCGAATATCTGGTCGATGTGCTGGAAAGCGACACCGGCCCCGGGCTGAGCCGCGCCTTCACCGGCACGCTCATCCCGCGCGACAGCGCCTGATCAGGCCGCCAGCAGCTCGGCTTCGCGGCGCCGCGCGGCCTGCAGGGCAATCTCGCGCAGGTCGTTGCGGGTGATGTTCAGCTCGTCCAGCTCCCGGTCCGACACCAGCTCCAGCTCCGCCATCTTGTCGCGATAGACGCGGTATCCCGCGAACCGCGCCGCAATCCGGGCCAGCGGGCGGAATTTCGGCATCCCCGTGAGGGTCTCATGCATCTGCATGCTCATCGTCATCTCCATTTCTGTTTCCCCAGCATATCGATGCTGCAGCGCAGAAATAGAAGCCCCATCTCGGCAAGCCCGTTATGCCACGGGCGAATGGCCCTGTCTGCATTAAGGCTTAATTTACCCTGATCAACGACCCTGAGCACCCACCCCGGGCGACAGACCATACGGACAGAATGATGACGGACCAGGACAAACAGATCACCGGAGACAATGGCCAGCCGGCCGCGCCCCCCCGCGGCGCCGGATTTTCCGAAGAGGCCCTGCGCGGGCTCGACGATCTCGACGCCCGGATCCCGCCCGCCGATGCCCTGATCGAGCCCACCGCCGCCCCTGCCTTCCGCATGACCGACCGCCTGCGCCCCGATGTCGCCGCGGGCGGCGGCCTGCTGCGCGACGAAAGCGGCGCCGCCCGGCCGCATTACTGGGGCCACCGCGAGCGGCTGCGCACCCGGTTCCTGGAGGGCGGCCACCAGCCGATGCCGGAATACGAGATGCTGGAGCTCCTGCTGTTCAACGCCATCGCCAAGAGCGACGTGAAGCCGCTGGCGAAGCGGCTCCTCGCCACCTTCGGCGATCTGAACGGCGTGATCGCCGCCTCCAAATACCGGGTGCTGCAGGTGGAAGGCGCCGATCGCTGGGTCTGGCTGCAGCTGCGCCTCGTCGATGCCTTCGCGCAGCGCATGGCCCAGGCGAAGGTGCTCCAGCGCGAGATCGTCTCCTCCTGGGACGCGCTCATCACCTATTGCCGGACCTGCATGGCGCACCGCGAGACCGAACAGTTCCGCGTGCTGTTCCTCGACCGCAAGAACACCGTGATCGCCGATGAGGCGCTCTCCACCGGCACCATCGGCCATGTCCCGGTCTATCCGCGCGAAGTGGCCAAGCGCGCGCTGGAGCTGAACGCGAGCGCGGTGATCCTGGTGCACAACCACCCTTCGGGCGACCCGACCCCCAGCCACGAGGACGTCGCGATGACGGAGCGCGTGATGGCCGCCTGCGCGGCGATCGACGTTTCGGTCCACGACCATATCGTCATCGGCAAGGATTCCGAAGTCTCCTTCCGTGGCGCGGGGCTGATGTAGCCCGGGGTTCTTCCCGCACGCGCGCCCCCTCGCCCCGCCGCGCATGCCGGCGCCGAGCCACCCTCCGGCGGGGATGCCTGGCCACCCCACATCCCGAGCGCCCCTCTGCAAGCAGGCTTCCCGGCACGGCCACACCCGGCGCCCTTTCCGGAATCTGCTGCCAGCACGGCCCTGCGCACCGCCCACAGCATTCGCAATACCCTTCGCGCGCAAAACCCTCTAGCCTGAGCCCGCGCCACAGAAGGACCGCCCGTGAGCACAGCCCCCGTCCCCGCCGATCCCGCCTCCCCCGCGCTGCGCGATCTGGCCGAGCGCGCGCAGCTATGCCGAAGCCGCCAGCTCCGCCAATACCCGGCGCGCCTATGCCGCGGACTGGCGCCATTTCGCGGCCTGGTGCCGCCGCGAAGGGCTGGATCCGCTGCCGCCCGCGCCGCAGGTGATCGGGCTCTATATCACCGCCTGCGCCAGCGGCAGCCGCGCCGTGGGCGGGCGGCGCAACGCGGTCTCCACCATCGAACGGCGGCTCTCGGCGCTGTGCTGGGCCTATGCGCAGCGCGGCCTCGCGCTCGACCGGCGCGACCGCCACATCGCCACCGTCCTCGCCGGCATCCGCAACACCCATGCCGCGCCGCCGAAGCAAAAAGAAGCGATCCTGCCCAAAGACCTGCGCGCCATGCTCGCCACCTGCGATCCGGGCACGTTGCGCGGCCTGCGCGACCGGGCGATGCTGCTCATCGGCTTCGCAGGCGGGCTGCGCCGCTCCGAAATCACCGGCCTGGATATGGACCGCGAGCAATCCGCCGATGCCCGCGGCTGGATCCGGATCCTGCCCGAGGGCCTGCTGATCACCCTGCGCGGCAAGACCGGCTGGCGCGAAGTGGAAATCGGCCCCGGCTCCAGCCCCGCCACCTGCCCCGTGGTCGCCCTCGAAACCTGGCTGCGCTTCGCCCGGATCAGCCAGGGCCCGCTCTTTCGCCGCATCACCGCGGGCGAACCCGGCCCCATGCGCCTGAACGACCGCGAAGTCGCCCGCCTGGTGAAACGCGCAGCCCTCGCCGCCGGCCTGCGCGGAGATCTGCCCGAATCGGGGCGCGGCGCGCTCTTTGCCGGCCATTCGCTGCGCGCAGGCCTCGCCTCCTCCGCGGAAATCGACGAACGCTTCGTGCAGAAGCACCTCGGCCACGCCTCCGCCGAAATGACCCGCCGCTACCAGCGCCGCCGCGACCGCTTCCGCGTGAACCTCACCCGCGCCGCAGGCCTCTAGCGCGCGCAGGCCGGATCCACAGCACCCGGACGGCAATCCACCTGCTGCACCCGCCGCGGCCCCGCGACCCCATTCAGCAAGAACAGATAGGCCAGCGGCCGGGTCATCTGCTGCCCCTCGAAACTGGCGCTGAAAACGCCCCGGCTCAGGCTCTCGTCGGAGAAGATCTCATAAATCCGCCGCTGCACGAACTGCGCCAGTACCGGGCGGTCCAGCGTCGTCATCAATGCATAGGGCTCATAGGTCAGCGCCGGCCCCACCGGCTCGATCAGGCAGGCGCCGTTGCGAGTCACCCAGTCGCTGTGGCTCCGGTTGATAATCTCGTTGTCACCGAAATAGAACCGGGTTTTGCGCGGCATTGGTGCCGAACAGAACCATTCTGTCAGCGCCTGATGCGATGCCTTCGGACAGCCCACATACGTCACCTGCGCGCTCTGTGCATCCCCCATCCCGAAGAGCTTTTGCACGCCCAGCCCGATCCACACAAGCCCGCCCGGGCCCGCCGCGAAGGCTCCCGCATCGTCCTTGCGCAAAGCCCTGGCAAACCGCTCCCCCGGCGAGCCTTGCTGCGACAGGGCATACCTCAAATTCTCAGCCCGCACCGCAGCAGCTTTCATGCGCCCGCTCACGGTGAATGTTTCCGCCGGATTGCAGGCCTCCGGCGGCGGTGCATTGTCCTCTGGCCAGGTGCAATGCTCCGCACCGTCGACCATGCAGTGCTCCTTCACCACCGCTTCGGCCGTGGTCCCCCGCACATAGCCCAGAAGCATCGTCCGCGACCCGCGGCCTTCGCCCTCGTTCTTGCGGCGCAGATAGGTCACGGCGGAGGCAAAAACGACCGGCGAGAACAGCGCATTCTCCCACCGTTCCCGGTCTTCGTAGCGCAGCGTGACCGGGTCGCACAGCACATCTATCTCCGGCCCGCTGTTCAGCTTGCGAAACCGGTCCTCGGTCGCCACCTCCTGCACCTCAATCCTGTAGGCACTGCCCGCAAAGATCTCGAAACACAGATCGGCAATATAGCCCTTGTACTGGACACCCCCTCCGGAGGTGTTTTTATAGGAAAACGGCGCCGCATCCGCACGCAGCCCGATCCGCACGGTCTCGGGCTCCTCCGCGCGCCCCTGCCCTGCCATCGGCACCAGCAGCGCCGCCGCCAGCAGCACCACGCCCGCAGCGCGCGGCAGCGGCCCCGGTACCCGCGGCAGCGCCGTATCGCGCCCGGCGTTCTGGCACAGGAACAGCACGACCACCGCCGGGGTCACCATATCCACAAAATTATAGGCCAGGCATTCCGGCAGGCCGAAACGCCCCTCAGGCCAGTTGCATCCCCCCGTCGGGTAAAGCAACACCTCGCGCAGCTTTGCCAGAACCACGGCCAGCGCCGCCACCACACACATCGCCCCGACATGCCCCGCCATGCTGCGCGGCAGCCGCGCCAGCACCACCCCCGCGGATACCAGCGACGCAACCGGCACGAAGGACTGATAATACATCAGGTTGCTCGATGTATTCACTTCGGAGAACTGGCCAAACATCTGGCGTATGAACACGTCGCTGTTGCGCGCAACCATCCAGGTGTACAGCAGCGCCATCATCGCCATCAGCACTGCGCCCGCCAACCCGCCCCAGATCAGCGCCGACAGCACCCGCCCGGCCACCGGCGGCGCGGCCGCGCGCGGCCCGAGGTTCGGCGTCGTGGCATAGACCGCCACCAGCGCAGGCCACATATAGATGCTCAGCGTCCGCAGCGTCTCATAAAGCGCCGAGAGGCTTGCGGTCCAGATGTTCAGCGGCAACCAGGTCATCAGGTCCTGATTGGTCCAGTACAGCCCGACCAGATAAGCGAAAAACACCACCAGCGCACAGCACAGCACCTGCCGCATCGACGGCCCATAGGCATCGCGCCCGAAAACCCGATTCACCGCATCGCGCAGCTCCGGATCCGGGATCCCCTCGAATTCGCGGTCCCGCTGCGCATAGATCGCGTAGATCGCCCCCATTTCGTACAGATGCCGCTCCATGCTGTCGACGGCATTCACCAGCTGCTGCTCCTGCCGGGTCCGTTGAACTTCGGGTGGGCTCTCCACCTCGGCCCCCGCCTCCGCAGGCTTGGATTTGGGCGGGCTCGCCGCGGCCCCCGCCGCCTCCGCCTTCGGGGGGGCTTCGGCGGGCCGATCCTCCGCCGTTTCGGCCTGCCCCGCCCCGCCCTGTCGCGGCGCCGCGATCAGGTCATTCAGGTAAAGCGCGCTGGTCCAGGCCTCGCGCAGCTCGCGGGTCAAGGATTGCCGGGTATCGTCGCGCACGCCCGCATTGGGCCAGCCCGCGGCCCGCAGCCCGTCGATCATCCGCCAGGACAGCTCCGCCTTGGCGCGCACATCCCGTACCCGATAGGTCTGTGTGATCTCCTCATGCGCCCAGTCGCGGAGCGCGAACCCTCCCTTCTCCCGCAGCATCGGATAGGCATCTTTATGCTGGATGTCCCGGATCTGCAGGTCGATGAACCGCCGCGTATATTCCTTGACTAGGATCGGAATGCCCAGCTGCTGATGCACATAGCGCCGCAAACTGCGCTCCAGATGATCCAGCGGCCCGATCAGCTGCGTCAGCCCAGGCTGCGCAGAAGCGCGACCGAAGGCACCCCGGTCGGCACCTGCCCGATGCTCTGCTGATAAGCGCTGATCGCGGCCTTGCTCTTGTTGCCCAGCACGCCATCCGCGCCCCCGGTGTCGAACCCCTGCGCCGTCAGCCGCCGCTGCAGCGCAATGCGGTCGTCCTTGGTCAGCCCGTTGGCATCGGGCGGGAAGCTTCCCCGCAGCGGCCCCGCCCCCAAAATCCGGTCCGACAGATGCCCGACCCCGATCGCATAGAGGTCCGAATTGTTGTAGCGCTTGATCGCATCGAAATTGCGCGTCACCGCAAACTGCGGCCCGCCCGCCTGCGGCTGGATGATCCGGCCCGCCGGCGCCCCCGCACCCACCTCGCCGCCCCAGGGCAGCCCATGCACCCAACCGCTGCGCGCGAGGTACGCCGCGGTCGAGGCCAGCGCATCCGTCGGATCGTCGGACCAGATATCGGCCCGCCCGTCGCCATTGAAATCCACCGCATAGGCCAGATAGGAAGTCGGGATGAACTGGGTATGCCCCATCGCCCCGGCCCAGCTGCCGGTCAGCCGCTCCGGGGTCACATCGCCGCGCTGCACGATCCGGAGCGCCGCCGTCAGCTGCTGCTCGAAGAACTCCGCCCGACGGCCCTCATAGGCCAGCGTCGATGTCGCCGAAATCACCGAAACCTCGCCCCGCCGCTCGCCATAGAAGCTTTCCAGCCCCCAGACCGCCGCCACCACCTGCGGCTCCACACCATAGCGCGCCTCGATCGCGGCCAGCGTGCCACGGCGCCGCGCGAAGGCCGCGCGCCCCTTCGCCACCCGCTCATCCGACACCGCGATCGAAAGGTAGTCCTCCAGCGTGCGCGAGCTTTCGGGCTGGTTCCGGTCGCGCGTGATCGCCCCAGGCAGGAACCCGGCGCTGCGGAACCCGGAATTCAGCGTCGCCGCCGAAATCCCGCGCCCGGCCGCCCGGCCGCGATAGCCCGCCACCCAGGCGTCATAGCCCGCATCCCGCACCGGGCGCAGGTCATCGGGCAGCCCCGATGGCGCCACGCTCATCCGCGGCCCGCCACAGGCCGCGAGCCCTAGTGCCCCGAGCCCCATGCCAAATGTCCGCCTGTCGATCATCATCCCCGCCTCCACATCGTCCCTACTCTGGTTGACAGCTGTCAACTCCGCGCCATTTCGTCACTGTTTCCGCAGGAACAGTGACGTTTTCTCTCAGCCGCCGCTGCCCCAGCGGCGATGAAGATCCGCCAGGTTCTGCACCAGCCAATCCTCAAATCCGCGCGGCACCCGCTTGTCGAATTTCAGGGTCAGCCGCCCGCCCGGCCGCGTCACCTCCGCCAGCGGCATCCCCGTCGCGCTCAGAATCTGCTCCGCCGCGCCCGGCTCCCGCGGCGCCTTCGGCTTCGCCGCGCGCAGCGCCGCCTCGAATCGCAGGTCCGAAGGCCCCTCGGTGGCGTCTGCGGCCGCCAACACCGCCTCCAGCCCGACCCCGTCCGGGTCCAGCGCCTCGGCCAGCGCCAGCCAGCGCTCCCTCCCGACCGAAGGTGCCGCCCCGATCGCCGCGATCAGCCCCTCGGGCACCCGGTCCGCCACGCTCAGCACCCGCGAGACCAGCGTCTTGTCCATCGCCAGCGTGTCGCCCACCGTCTTGCGGTCATAGCCCGCCCGCGTCATCTGCCGGGCGAAACTGGCCTTCTCGATGAAGCTCAGCTCGCGCCGCGCCGTGTTTTCCTGCCCCTGCGCAATCACCAGGTCCCGGTCATCGAGCTGCCGGATCAGAGCCTTCACCGGCTGTTTCAGCGCCCTGAGCGCCGCCACACGGCGCCGGCCATAAACGATCTGATACCGCCCCTCGGCCTCCGGATGCGGCCGCACCAGCACCGGCACCTGCTGGCCATATTCCGCAATCGACGCCTGCAGCGCTGCATCTTCGGCCGGGTCTGCCTCCAGCCGGTCATGCACCCCGCCCGCATCGATCAGCTCCGCGTCGATCTCCATCAGCGCCCGCGCCTGCAGCTCCGCCACCGACCGCGAAATCGCCCCGATCGCCCCCCGCGCCATCCGCGGCGAAACCGCATTTTCCGCAGGAACAGAGACTGAATCGCCCAAAAGCCCCTGCAACAAATTCTTGCGTGCCATCAGCGCGCCTCCCTTCCCCAGGCCTGCTGGATCAACCCCTCGATCTCACCGTTCACCGCGTTCAGGCTCTCCATCGCGCGCTCATAGGTGCTGCGCGTCAGCGCGGATTTCTCGACCTCATACAACGTCTGCTTCGTCATCCCCGCATCCGAGATGGCCGTGGATTTCAGCACCGTATTGTTCAGCACATGCGCGCCAAACAGCCCGCGCATGAAGCTCACCATCTGCTTCTGCGGCCCGTCGCCCGGCTCATAGCGCGTCACCACATAGCGCAGCCAGTCGTAGCTCATGTTGCCCCCCGCATCCGCCACCACCCCGAGCAGGTTCGACGTCATCAGCAGGAACTGGCACATCGACATCACATCCAGCATCTGCGGATGCACCGTCACCAGCACCGCCGTCGCGGCCGACAGCGCCGCCATGGTGATGAACCCGAGCTGCGGCGGGCAATCCAGCACCACCAGGTCGTAATCCGTCTCTATCTCTGCCAGTTTCTCCGAAATCCGGGTGAAGAACATCTGCCCCTGACGCTGCGCCAGCGCCCGCGGCGTATCATGCTCGAACTCCATCAGATCGAGATTTCCGGGGATCAGATCCAGATTGGTAAAGTAGGTCTTCCGGATCACCTGCCGCAGCGGCACCGGGTCCTCATAGCGGATCGCATCATAGAGCGTGCCACCGTCCAGCATGTCGAATTCCGGCTGAAACCCGTGCAGCGCCGAGAGCGAGGCCTGCGGGTCCAAATCCACCGCCAGCACCCGGTAGCCATCCAACGCGCATTTCTGCGCCAGATGTGCCGCGGTCGTGGTCTTGCCCGAGCCGCCCTTGAAATTGATCACCGAAATGACCTGCAAATGATCCCCTGCCCGCCGCCCGGGCAGATAGCTCCCGGGCGTTTTTGCGCCGGATTCGAGAAGGATTCGCAGCGCCATGATATCCTCCGGCGTGTAGAGCCGCCGCCCCCCTGCCCCGGTCTCGGGCTGCGGCCCGCGCCCCTCCAGCGACAGCTTGCGCAGATAGGCGTCCTTCACCCCCAGCAGCTCCGCCACCTCCCCCGAGGTGAACCGCCGCAGCCGTTTCATCGCATGCGGCGGGAACAGCTGCGCCCGGTGCGCCAGCAGGCGCTCCGACAGCCGTGCGGCATGCTCCCCTACGAGGCGGTCAATACGGATCTGGTCCATCGTTCTGCTCTCTGTCCCGTTGTTACGCCTCGGAGCGATTGTTTCTGTGTTTGGCGTAACTATGCCGTGAACCGCTGCGCGGGTGCAAGTCCCTCACGGCTCGCCAGAGAATCGTCCCTATTCCAGCCCAAAACGCGTATTTCATTGCCCTCAGATGATCCGCAGCCCGGTCCCGGGCGCGATTGCCGCGAGGATCGCCCCGATGCGTCCCGAAAGATGGCCCTGCACATAGCTCGCGTGAAACCCCGTCGGCGCGCGCAAGACCAGCTCCGCCCCCTCCTCCACCGGCTCCAATGGCGCAATCCAGGCCCGATGCACGCTCTGGTCGTCCGCCATCAGCTGCCGCGACACCCTGCCCCACAGCGTTTCGGCGGCGGGCAAGGCGACCGGGCGGAAGGGAATGACCGTCCCGGTTTCGGGCTCCGCGACCGGCGCTTCCAGCCGCGGCGCCAGATCGGGGCCGACCAGCGCCCAGGCGCCCCGGGTATCTTCCAGGATCCGCGCGATCCCCAGCCCATGCACCGCAACCCGGCCCCGCGCCGCAGGATGGCGCTCCACCAGCCAGCCGCGCGCCCGCAGCGCCGCCATCTCGCGCTTCACCGTCCGCACATCCACCGACCACAGCCGCGCAATCTCCGCCTGGCCCACCGTGAGCTGATCGTTCTGCCAGTTGTAGCGCGCCGTGATCAGCGAAATCAGCCGCAGCGCCTGCCGCTGCACGGCCTTGTCCTGCGCCAGCGCATGCACCGCCAGCACTGTCAGCAAATCATACTTGCGCGTGCCGCTGCCGCGCCCCACCGCCTTCTTGACGAACATGCCTGCCCTCATATCGACAGGACCAGGATGCCCCGCCGCCACTCTGCCTCGATCAACCGGTTGTTCCGGCCGCTTTTGCGCCGTGTCCGGGGGATTACGCCGTAACCACCCCAAGCCAACGCTTTTCATCACTGCTCCCCGATTAGCGTTGCGCTTTCCGATTCTGTCAAGAGTATGCCGCGGGGCCCTCGGATCCTGCTCCCGAAATTCCTTTCAAGACCAGGTTCTCTGGTAATGGGGGACACCCTAGGTGACACCCTATCGCGCGGAAATGTCCCCTCAAAGGCGCGTTGGCGGAGGCAAACTGTCCCCCCAATGCCGCCGCCCGCCAGATCTTCGCGGTGCGAATCGCAGCGCCCTGTTCTGGCAGGGAAATGCGGCCATCGGCGGCTTTGCCCGTTTAGTATAAGGAAGGCTTTGCGCAGAATGCAAATCCATCGTATTTCTGTTCTCAACGATAATCTACGTCCAGAAACGGAAAAGAACATGTTTACCCATGAGGATCTCGCCGCGCTGCAGGCACAGTCGCTGAAGATGCAGGGCCATATCCGGCGCCAGACCTTCTCGCCCGAGCACGAGAAGACGCTGCGCCGCTTCTCGTCGTGGGAGGTGGCCGAGCTGATCTTCAAGATCAACCAGTCCACCTTCCGCGGGCGGCTCGCGGCGGAGCCGGACCTTCCCGGCGGGGAAGTCGAGGAGGACGGGCGCCAGCGCTGGTTCAGCCTCGCCGAGATCAACGAGCTGCGCCGGAAGATGAAGATCAACCGCCATTCGCTGATGCCGCCGCGCCCGGCGGGCAAGCGCGCGATCCGGGTCGCGATCTCCAATTTCAAGGGCGGCGCGGGCAAATCCACCGTGGCGCTGCACATGGCGCATGCGGCCGCGCTCGATGGCTACCGGGTGCTGCTGATCGATTTCGATCCGCAGGCGACGCTGACCCATTCGATGGGCCTGCATGACGTCAGCGAGGAGCTGACCGTCTGGGGCATCATCGCGCGCGACCTCGTGCACGAGACCGACCGCATGAACGCGGCCCCGCGCGCGGCCGAAAGCGGCACGGCGCTGCCGCAGCGCCGCCTGCCCGCCTCGGTGCGCGACCTTGGCCTCGGCGACCTGCGGGTCGCGGATTTCATCAAGCCCACCGCCTGGCCCACGATCGACATCATCCCCTCCTGCGCCAATGCGGCCTTCGTGGAATTCGCTTCGGCGCAGTACCGGCACCTGAACCCGGACTGGTCCTTCTTCGCGGCGGTCTCGCGCTATCTCGATGCGCTGCCGCCCGATGCCTATGACGTGGTGATCTTCGATTGCCCGCCCGCGATCGGCTACCAATCCATGAACGCGGTCTTTGCGGCGGATGTGCTCTATATCCCCTCCGGGCCGGGCTATTGGGAATATGACAGCACCACCTCCTTCATCGGCCAGCTGGCCGAGGCGCTCTCGGATCTCGCGACCGGGTTTGACGGAGCCTTCCCCGCGGGGAAGACGCGCCTGCCGAAGACCTTCCTGGAGTTGCGCTTCCTGATGACGCGCTATGAGCCCAACAACGACCTGCACCGCGCGATGTACGAGGCCTTCTGCAAGGTGTTCGGCGATACGGTGGCGAAGGAGCCGATCGAGATGACCCGCGCGGTGGAGCAATCCGGGCGCTTCCTGTCCTCGGTCTATGAGATCGACTACCGCACGATGACGCGCGAGACCTGGCGGCGCGCCCGCGCCTCCTTCGACCGCGCCTATGAGGAATTCCGCGCCTGCTTCCTGCAGGCCTGGGACAAGCTGGAGGATGAGGCATGAGCAAGCGGCGCATCTTCGATATCGACCTGCCGGAGGAGGAGGGAAGCTTCCCCGCGGGGAAGGAATCTGAGCCCACGGAGCCCGCGCGGCGCTCGCCGATGGCGGCGGCGATCACCGAAAACGCGGAGGCCCTGCGCGAGCGCCGCGCGGTCGAGGCGCAGATCCGGGCCGAGAACGATGCGCTCGCGGCCGAGCATGTGCGGATGAAGAAGCTCGGGCTGATCGTCGATCTGATCCCGCTCGAGGCGGTGGAGACCTGGAAGCTGGTGCGCGACCGGGTGAAGGGCGACGATTTCGAGCTCGCCGAGCTGATCGCCTCGATCCGCGATCTGGGCCTGTCGAACCCGATCCGGGTGGAGGCGCGGGAGGATGGCCGCTACGAGCTGATCCAGGGCTACCGGCGGCTCTCGGCCTATCGGGCGCTGCTGGAGGAGACGGGCGACGCCGACCGCTGGGGCCGGATCCCGGCGGGCATTCTTCCCCGCGGGGAAGACCTGGACGGGCTCTACCGCCGGATGGTGGACGAGAACCTGGTGCGCAAGGACATCTCCTTCGCCGAGATGGCGATGCTGGCGCTGAACTACGCCCACGACCCGCAGACCGCCGAGACCGACCCGGACCGCGCCGTGGCGCAGCTGTTCCAGTCCGCGGGCTATCAGAAGCGCAGCTACATCCGCCATTTCATCCGGGTGATGGAGCGGCTGGGGGACGACCTGCGCTTCGCCCAGCATATTCCGCGCGCGCTCGGGCTGCGGCTGGCGGGGGTGCTGGAGGAGCGGCCGGAGGCGGCAGCGCAGATCCGCGCGGCGCTGGCCGGGTGGGACAACCGCTCCGTCACCGATGAGATCGGCGTGCTGCAGAAGGCCGCGGGGGGCGAGGAGCTGACCGAGGCCGCGGCGCCCGCGAAGCCGCGCATCGGCCGGGCCAAGACCACGTTCCAGGTCTCGGCCCGGGGGGGGGCTGCGAAATGCACCGCCGCCAATGGCCGGCTGGAGATCCGCTTCGGGCGGGATTTCTCTACCATGGATCGACGCCGCCTGGAGGCGGCTCTGGCGCGGATGCTCGACGAGATCGAGTGACCGGAAGGGCAGGGCGCTGGCCCTGCCTTTTTCATTTCAAATCATCGCTTTAGGGCGAATTATCGGGCCGCCGCGGAGGAGGGAATCCTGCAATCCGGCGCCTGCGCGGTGATCTGCTTCCCTTTTGGCCGCCGGATTTGGAATGGCCCTGACGGGGGCCGGGGCGTAACCATAATCACGACACGAATTGTAGATCTTTAGGCCCCTCCGGCAGCCAGACCCCTGCGCGAGCGGCCGGTTTCGGAGCGCCGCCATGAGCCCAGATCCCCGCCTCAAGCCCCCGGTACCGCCCCGGCGGATCGCCTCGCATGAGGAGGCCATTGCCGCGGCTGAAAGCCTCGCCGCCGCCTGGGCGCCGGGCGCCGCGCGGCGCGATGCGGAGCGGATCCTGCCCTGGGACGAGATCGAGGCCTTCACCGCCTCGGGCCTCGGCACCATCACCATCCCGCGCATGCATGGCGGGCCGGGGCTGTCCTTCGTGACGCTGGCCGAGGTGTTCGAAATCCTGTGCGCGGCCGACAGCTCCGCAGGCCAGGTGCCGCAGAACCATTTCGGCGTGCTGCGGCTTCTGGAGGAAGCGGGCAGCCCGGCGCAGCAGGCGCGCTTCTTCGGCGCGGTGCTGGCCGGGGCGAGGATCGGGAACGCGGGGCCGGAGAAGGGGCGCCGCGCGCTCACGCATAACAGCACCGCGCTGCGGCGGGGGGCAGGCGGGTTGCGGCTTAGCGGGCAGCGGTTCTATTCCACCGGCGCGATTTTCGCGCATTGGATCCCGACGCGGGCGAGCGATCCGGAGGGGCGGGCGGTGCAGGTCTGGGTGCCCCATGATGCGCCGGGGCTGCAGGTGGTGGATGACTGGGCCTCCTTCGGGCAGCGGACCACGGCATCGGGCACGGTGATCTTCGACGACGTGCCGATCCCGGAGGAGCAGGTGATCCCGGTCTGGCAGCGGGCGGAGATCCCGGGGCTGGCGGGGCCGGTCTCGCAGCTGATCCAGGCCGCGATCGACAGCGGCATCGCGCTTGGCGCGCTCGGCGAGGCGGTGCGCTTCGTGCAGGAGAAGGCGCGGCCCTGGACGGATTCGGGCCTGGAGCGGGCGCAGGACGACCCGCATATCATCGCCGATGTCGGCCGGCTGCAGGTGGATGTCTGGGCGGCGCAGGCGGTGCTGCGGGAGGCTGCGGCGGAGCTGGACCGGATTGCGGCGGTGCCGGTGACGGCCGAGAGCAGCGCGCGGGCCTCTGTTGCGGTGGCGGAGGCCAAGATCGTGACCACGGAAATCGCCCTGACCGCGGCCGAGAAACTGTTCGAGCTGGCGGGCTCGGCCGCCACCCGCGCGGCGCCGAACCTCGGGCGGATCTGGCGCAACGCGCGGGTGCATACGCTGCACGATCCGGTGCGCTGGAAATATCACCTGCTTGGCAACTGGCACCTGAACGGGGCGCGGCCCGCCCGCCATCAATGGAACTGAGATCATGAACGCACCGCGCATCGCGCCCCCGCCCGAAGACACCCGTGTGATCCGCACCGAGACCGAGGCGCTCGACGCCGCAGACCGGCTGGCGCGCGATTTCGCCCGCGGCGCCGCGGCGCGGGACCGCGACCGGATCCTGCCCTGGGAGGAGCTGGAGCGGTTCTCGGCCTCGGGGCTCTGGGGCATCACCGTGCCGCGGGAGCAGGGGGGCGCAGGGGTCTCGGCCGGAACGCTGGCGCGGGTGATCGCGCGGATCGCGGCGGCGGATGGCTCGCTCGCGCAGATCCCGCAGAACCATTTCTATGCGCTGGAGGTGCTGCGCTCGGGCGGGACAGCGGCGCAGCAGGCCTTGTTCGGCGGGCTGGCGCTGAAGGGGCTGCGCTTCGGCAATGCGCTGGCCGAAATCGGCGCGCGGGATTTCAAGCGCCGCACCCGGCTGAGCCGCGAGGCGGGGCGGCTGTTCGTGGATGGGCAGAAATTCTACTGCACCGGGGCGATCTATGCGCATTGGATCCCGACGCTGGTGGTCGATGATGCGGGCGTGCAGCAGATGGTGTTCATCCCGCGCGGCGCGCCCGGGGTGAGCGTGACCGACGACTGGGACGGCTTCGGGCAGCGGGTGACGGGCTCTGGCAGCGTGCGCTTCGAGCGGGTGGCGGTGGAGCCCGACTGGGTGATCCCGTTCCAGGCGAGCTTCGAGCGCCCGACCCCGATCGGGCCGCTGGCGCAGATCATGCATGCAGCGATCGACCTCGGGATCGGGCAGGGGGCTTTTGCCGAGACGCTGCCCTTCATCCGGGAGCGGGCGCGGCCCTGGCTCGATGCCGGGGTGGCGAGCGCAGCGGAGGATCCGCTGACGCTGGAGGGGCTGGGCGGGGTGGCGGTGAAGCTGCGCGCGGCGGAGGCGTTGCTCGCGCGCGCGGGGCGGGCCGTGGATGCGGCCATCGCCGAGGCGACGGAGGCAAGCGTGGCCGAGGCCTCGCTCGCGGTCGCGGCGGCGCGGGCGGCGAGCACGCAGGCGGGGCTGCTCGCGGCCTCGAAGCTCTTTGAATATACCGGCACCTCGGCTACGCAGGCCGAAGACAACCTCGACCGGCACTGGCGCAATGTGCGGGTGCATACGCTGCACGATCCGGTGCGCTGGAAATATCATGCCATCGGCAACCATGTGCTGAACGGCATCAACCCGCCGCGCCATGGCGCGATCTGAGGGGGACCCGATGGGCCGCAACATCATCGTCAACGCCTTCAACATGAACTGTGTCGGCCATATCAACCATGGCCAGTGGACGCATCCGCGCGACCGCTCGCAAGACTATACGAAGCTCTCGTACTGGACCGATCTGGCGCGGCTGCTGGAGCGGGGGCTGTTCGACGGGATTTTCCTCGCCGATATCCTCGGCACCTATGACATCTATGGCGGCGGGCTCGATGTGACGCTGCGCGAGAGCGTGCAGCTGCCGGTCAACGACCCGATCCTGCTGGTCTCGGCCATGGCGGCGGTGACGCAGGGGCTTGGCTTCGGGGTCACGGTAAACGTGAACCAGGAGGCGCCCTACACGTTTGCGCGGCGGATCTCCACGCTCGACCATCTGACCGGGGGCCGCGTGGGGTGGAACGTCGTCACCGGCTACCTCGACAGCGCCGCGCGCGCCGTGGGCCGCGATGCGCAGACCGCGCATGACCTGCGCTACGATCAGGCGGATGAATATCTCGAGGTGCTCTACAAGCTCTGGGAGGGCTCGTGGGACGGGGATGCGGTGATCCGCGACCGCGCCCGGCGGATCTATGCGGATCCGGCGAAGGTGCGCCCGGTGGTGCATCATGGCCGGTTCTACGATGTGGAGGGGCCGCATCTGTCGGAGCCCTCGCCGCAGCGCACGCCGGTGCTGTATCAGGCGGGCACTTCGGGGCGCGGGCAGCTGTTCGCGGCGCGCCATGCGGAATGCATCTTCATCGGCGCGGCCACGCCGGAGGCGGCGCAGCGCACCTCGCGCGCGCTGCGCGCGGCGGTCGTGGCGGCGGGGCGGCGGGGCGGCGGCCCGAGGATGTGAAGATCCTGGTGGGCATCTGCGTGATCCCGGGGGCATCTGCGGGCGAGGCGGCGGACAAGCTGGCCGAATACCGGCTCCATGCGAGCCCGGAGGCGGGGCTGGCGCATTTCGCGGCCTCCACCGGCATTGATTTCGCGCGCTACGGGCTCGATGACCCGATCCCTTATGGGCCGACGAATGCGATTCAATCCGCGACGGCGGTGGCGCAGGCCGGCGGCTGGACCAAGCGCGACCTGCTGGGCCAGCTGGCGATTGGCGGGCGCTATCCGGTGGTGAGCGGCACGCCCGCGCAGGTGGCCGACGAGCTGCAGCGCTGGATTGCGGTGGGCGAGATCGACGGGTTCAACCTGACCCGGATCGTGACGCCGGAAAGCTATGCCGATTTCGCCGATCTGGTGGTGCCGGAGCTGCAGGGCAGGGGGGTCTACAAGACCGCCTATGACGAGGGCACGCTGCGCAGCCGGCTGTTTGGCGCGGGGGACCTGCTGCCTGCGCGCCATGCGGTGGGCGCGTTCCGGCCGGGGGCGCTGGCGGCGGAGTGAGGCGGCACCTTTGCGCCCGGGGCGCAGGCTCTCCGGGCGCCGTGACTCTGGAGGCGGGATGCCGCGGGCTTCAGCGGGCCGGGGCGTCATTGCACAGAGTGTTGAAGGATCCTTGCAGCACATGCCCGGAGAAGATGAGGCGGGCGGATCTTCGGTGCGGCCCAGATGTAACCGTCCGGTCTGACCGCTACCGGTTCCATTGCCCTGGCAGCAGGTCATCGACCTTTGTGATCTTGTAGTCCGGGATGCGGGCAAGGGTGTCGGCGAGCCAGGCGTTAGGATCGACGGCGTTGAGCTTGGCTGTTTCGATCAGGGTGTAGGCGATGGCTGCGGCCTTGCCGCCCGCTTCGGAGCCGACGAAGAGGTAGTTCTTGCGGCCGAGGGCGATGGCGCGCATGCCGCGTTCGGCGGCGTTGTTGTCCAATTCGAGGATGCCGTGATCGAGGTATGGGCGCAGGCGTTCCATTCGGGTCAACGCGTATCGGATGGCGGATGCGAGCGGGGATTTGCCCGAGATCGTGGTGAGTTGCATCGCCAGCCATCGCTCCAGATCGTCGAAGACCGGGGCGGCATGGGAGTGGCGGAGTTCGGCGCGGCGATCCGGTGATGATCCCCGTGCCTCCTTCTCGACGGCATAGAGTTGCGCGATCCGGCCGATGGCCTCTTCGGCGATGGGCGAGCCTTGCGACCGGTGAATGTCGACGAACTTGCGTCTGACATGGGCCATGCAGGCGACCTCGCGGATGGTGCCGGACCGATAGAGATCCTCGAAGCCTGCATAACCATCGGCGTGCATCCAGCCGCGGTAGCGGGCGAGATGGTCCTTGGGATGCTGACCTTTGCGGTCCCCCGAGAACCGATACCAGGCCGCGGGCGGGGCGATGCCGCCCCAAGGGCGTTCGTCGCGGGCATAGGTCCAGAGCCTTGCGGTCTGTGTCTTGCCGGTGCCAGGGGCGAGCATGCTGATCGGCGTGTCGTCCGCGAAGATCGCCTCGGCCGACAGGACATGACGCCCGATGGCATCGGCCAGCGGTTCCAGAAGGGCGGTGGTCTTGCCGACCCAGTCAGCAAGGGTGGAACGGTCAAGATCAATGCCTTCGCGGTCGAAGATCTGACTTTGGCGATAGAGCGGAAGGTGATCGGCATACTTTCAGACCAGAACATGGGCCAAGAGACCGGGACCGGGGCGGCCGCGCTCGATCGGGCGCGACGGCAGCGGGGCCTGGACGAAGCGTTCGCAGCAGGCGCAGGTCAGCCGGGGCCGGACAATGCGGTTCACGATGAAGCGTCCGGGGACGTATTCCAGTTCTTCCGTCACATCCTCGCCGATGCGGCGCAGGCGGCCGCCGCAATCGGCACAGGCCTCGGCTCCGGGCGTCAGTTCCACTTCCATCCGCGGGATGTGGTCAGGGATCGGACGGCGCTTCGGTTTGTCCTTCTCCTCGACGTCCGGCAGCTTCATGCGCGCCGTCATCGCGGCGGCGGCGATCTCGCTGGTCTCAAGCGCCAGCTGAAGCTGTTCCGCAGTCTCGGACGACGCCCCGAACCGGTGCGCGCGGTGTCCGGCCAATTGGTGCCGGAGCTTCTCGATCAGGATCGCCTGCGCCTTCACCTCGGCCAGAAGCCGCGCGGTAAAGCTGCGCAGTTCCTCGGGGTCTTCTGGCAAGGTCAGGTTCTGATCCAGCATACAAAGAGTTTATCCCACTGTATTCGTTGTGGGAATCATAGATTGTAGAGTAAGCAGATTATCCCGCTGCCAGAGGCCGCCACGTCCGCTGCGGCGCCCGCCAGTCAATGCCTTCCAGCAGCATCGACAACTGGGCAGGCGACAGCGCGACCTTCCCGTCCTTGGCCGAGGGCCAGACAAACCGCCCCTTCTCCAGCCGCTTCATGAACATGCAGGCACCTTGGCCATCCCACCAGATCACCTTGACCAGATCGCCCCGACGGCCACGGAACACGAACAGATGCCCGGCAAACGGGTCTTGCTTCAGCACAGCCTCGGCATGAGCGGCCAGGGCCGCAAAGCCCTTGCGCATGTCAGTGACACCCGCCGCCAGCCAGACCTGCGTGTTGACCGGAACCGGGATCAAACCGTCAGACCCCGGATCAGCCGCGCCAATGCCTCGGGATCATAGCTCCCGCTGACGCGCATCCGGTGCCCATCCACCAAG
>NZ_JAYRZN010000013.1:50803-83098 GCF_041916475.1 Paenirhodobacter sp. | reverse complement strand
TGACCCTCATTGTCGACCAGGCGCACCGCGCCTTCACGCACTTCAGGGGAAAATTGTTCATCGTCCTGCGCATGATGCTCCATCCTACTCAGGAGGTGAAGCCGCCGGAAAAACCGGAGAGGTTCAGGGCGCGGCGCGGGCGCGCTCCAACTCCGCGCGCAGTTCGCTCGCTTCGCGGCGGGCTTCGCGCAGGCCCTCCATCGCGGCGCGCAATTCGGCCTCGCTCTGCGCGAGCTGATTGCCAAGCGCGGCTTCACGGCTTTCGAGATAGCTCAGCGCCTGATCGCGGCCCTCTTCGGCCTCGTGCAGCGCCTGCGCCATCTGTTCCAGCTCGCCCATATCGGCCTTGGAGACCCGGGTCAGGCGGTGGATCAGCCAGCAGGCGAACCAGCCGATACAGAAGAACAGGAACAGGATGATCGCCGTGGCAACAACGAATTCGGTGCGGTTCATGAGCGGTCCTCGGGGTCCTAGGGCTGGATCTTGAGCCCGTCAGGGCGGGCATCTGGGCGCGCGGGAGACGCCTGCGCCGGGCCGACCGGGATCTCGATCGACGGATCCTGCCCGGGCAGGGCTTCAGTCCCTGGCGCTTCGGCGGGGGCGTCGGCGTCTGCCGGTGTGTCGTCCATGGGCGCTTCGTCCATCGGCGCACTGTCGCCGGTCTCGTCCGGGAAGGCGGGGTCGGCGGCCGGTGCTTCGGCAGGGGGTGCCACGGCAGGCTCCTCGGCGGGCGGCGCGGGCGCGGGCTCGTCGCGCAGCGGCTTTTCATCCAGCAGCACGAATTCGATCCGGCGGTTTGCCTCGCGCCCGGCCTCGGTGCCGTTGTCGGCGATGGGCTGGGTCTCGCCATAGCCCTTTGCGCTCAGGTTGCCGGTCAGCACCCGCCGCTCGGTGAGCCCGAACAGCACCGCGGCCGCCCGGTCCTGGCTCAGCGCAAGGTTCATCTCGTCGCGGCCCTGGCTGTCGGTATGGCCCGCGATCTCCATCCGGAAATCCTGGCAATCCTTCATCGCCGCGGCGAGCAGGTCCATCGTCGCGCGCGCTTCCTTGGAAAAGGCGGCCGAGCCCGGCTCGAAGGTGATCTTGTGCTCGGCCAGAACCGCATTCAGCCGGTCCACGCATTCCGGGCCCGTGGGCAGGCCCAGCACCGGATCCAGGCGGCGGTCATAGCGGATATCGAGCGCGATCGGCGCCGCCTCGCCCAGCCGTTGCGCGAGCAGCCGCGAGACCGTGTCGGACGCCTGCGCATCGCCGGTGCGCCCGCTCACACGGACCAGATCTGGGGTCACCACCACCGAGCCCTCCGCCAGCGTATCCAGCGCATCGAGCGCCGCCAGCGTCCGCAGACCCCAGCCCTGCGGCAGCGTTTCGTCCAGCCGGGTCGCGCCATAGACCTCGACCGCGCCAAAGCGCGCGCGGGCATAGGTCTCCACCGCCTCGCGGGCGCGCTGATCGCTGACCCGGCCGCGCAGCTCCACCCGGCCGTTCTCGGAGAGGATCGCCATGAATTGCGGCGTGGCGCTGGTTTCGGCCAGGCTGCGCTCCCGCTCCGCGGTCAGCGAGAACACCTGCGGCAGGTTGGATTCCAGCTCCCCCACCACCTTGTCGAAGCTCTCCTGCGTCACGCCGGGGGCGGCGGTGAGGCTGATGTCGGCATCCGACAGCGCCACGGTGCCGCGCCCGAGCTCCTTCAGCGCGCGCAGGCTCATCGCCACCGCATCGGCCCATTGCGGCGAGGGCGTGCCCATGCCCACGGTGCAGCCCTGCGCGCCCTCGGTCCCGGCATCGCGCGCGGCGGCCAGGATCCGGTCGCGGGCGCGCTCGGTATCGGCGGAGCAGGCGTCGAAGCGCGCGCCCTGATCGTCGATCACGAAGCGCAGGGTGAAGGGGGTGATCACCGGGCGCGGCGCCGAGATCGCCGAGACGATCTCCAGATCGGCCGGCCGGCGGCGGGCGAGCGAGGTTTCTATCCGGGTCTTCTCGGCGGGGCTGTCGGTGATCGCCTGCACCGAGACCCGCCCCGGCTCCACCGAGATTTTCGCGCGCGGCATCGCCTTGATCGTCTCGATCGCGAAATCCAGCGCGCGCTGCCATTTCGGCGGGGCGGGGTAATCGGCGGCCTCGAGCAGGTCGGTGACCTCGGCCCCGCCCGCGGCGCCGCGCAGCCCCGCGACCAGCGCCGCCCGGTCCGTCGCCATCGGCACCAGCCCGATCAGCGAGATCCCGTCATCGTTGCGCAGCATCTCCAGCGTGAAATCCGGCGGCTGGATCTGCTGGCTGTTCTCCACGTCGGTGTTGTCGACGATCCGGCCCGAATCCACCACCGCACCGGCCCGGGTCATGGCGCGCAGCCGCTCGGCCTCGGAGGGCGCCGTGCCCAGCAGCACCACCTGCAGCCCGTCGGTCTGCACATCGACCCAGCTGTGGCCATAGGTTTCCATCGCCAGCTGCACCGCCTTGCGCGAGCGGATCTCGATGATCGAAGCGGAGCCGCCCGCGACAAAGGCCGCGATCACGGCGGCCGAGGCGAAGGCGGCGGTGCTCAGGATCTTGGTGCGGGCGCTCATGCGCGGGGGCTCCTCGCGGCCGTTCGGGTCCCGCACGTCTTATGCGGGCCACCGGCGCGGGGCAATCACACGATCGCGGCAACGGCAAGAAACAGCGCAGCGATCAGCCCGGCATCGCGGTTGGAGCGGAACAGCTTCAGGCAGATGTCGGTGTCGTCGATATCGAGCCGGGTCATCTGCCACAGCAGATGCGCGCCCATCGCCAGCGGCGCCAGAGCCGCGATCCAGAGCTTCGGCCCCGCAGGCACCGCGAGCCAGATCGCCAGCTCCATCAGCGCCACCGTGCCGATCAGGAACCCCGCGAGCCATTGCGGCGTGCGTTCGGCAAAGAGCCGCGCGGTGGATTTGACCCCGATAAGCGCATCGTCCTCCTTGTCCTGATGGGCATAGATCGTGTCGTAGAACAGGGTCCAGACAAGGCCCGAGAGCCACAGCACCACCGCGGGCCAGCCGAGCGCGCCCTTGTGCGCGGCCCAGAGCAGCAGCGCGCCCCAGTTGAACGCGATGCCGAGAAACACCTGCGGCCACCAGGTGAACCGCTTCGCGAACGGATAGACCGCGACCGGGATCAGCGAGGCCACCCCGAGCCAGATTGCCGCCGGCGCGAAGCTGACCAGGATCAGCGCCGAGACCAGCGCCTGCGCCACCAGCCAGGCCAGCGCCTGCTTCACCGTCACCTGGCCCGACGGGATCGGCCGCGAGCGGGTGCGCGCCACGGCGGCATCGAAATCGCGGTCGGTGATGTCGTTCCAGGTGCAGCCCGCCCCGCGCATCAGGAACGCGCCGATGGCGGCGCCGATGACGAGCCACAGATCCTCCCACCGCGGCGCATCCGAAGCCGCGGCGAGCGCCACCGCCCACCAGCACGGGATCAGCAGGAGCCAGGTGCCGATCGGCCGGTCCGCCCGGCTGAGCCGCAGATAGGGCCGCGTTGCGGGCGGCGCCAGCCGGTCCACCCAATTGCCGCGCACGGCATCGGCCACGATACCCTGAGCCTCTGGCGTTTGACGGGAGCCTTGCATAACCTGCGCCTCATGGAACGTGCCAAGATCAGACTCCATGTAGAGCACCCGCTGGGGCCGGGGCAAGCCGTGCCGCTCACCCCCGAGCAGGCGCATTACCTGTTCGCGGTGATGCGCGAGGGCGTGGGCAGCCGCACAGCCCTGTTCAACGGGCGCGATGGCGAATGGACGGCGGAGGTCTCTGCGGCGGCAAAAAAGGGCGGCGTGCTCACCTGCCTCGCCCAGGCCGCGCCGCAGCTGGACCCGCCGGACCTGTGGCTGATCTTCGCGCCGATCCGCAAGGAACGCACCGATTTCATCGTGGAGAAGGCGACGGAGCTCGGCTGCGCGCGGATCCTGCCGGTGCAGACGGAGTTCACCAATGCGCAGCGCATCCGCCAGGACCGGCTGCAGGCCCATGCGCTGGAGGCGGCGGAGCAGTGCCTGGGCACCTATGTGCCCGAAGTGGCGGATCTGGTGGCGCTGCGGCGGCTGATGGCGGGCTGGGATCCGGCGCGGCGGGTGCTCTGGGCCGATGAGAGCCTGGTCGGCGCGGCGGAGGCGCTGGCGGGGCTGCCCCCCGGCCCCTGGGCCATCCTGATCGGGCCGGAGGGCGGGTTTTCCGAGGCCGAGCGCGGCTGGCTGCGCGGGCTTCCCTTCGTGGTGCCGGTGTCGCTCGGGCCGCGGATCCTGCGCGCCGATACCGCGGCCTGCGCGGCGATCACGCTGTGGCAGGCTGCCCTCGGGGACTGGCGCTGATGCGCCCCGAGCTGCGCGCCGCCCTGCACCGGCACCGCGAGGTGATCGCGGCCGGGGTGGCGGCCATGCTCGGGATCTGGATCGCGGCCCTGGGCGGGTGGTTCCTGCTGGGGGTGGGCCTCGGGCTCGCGGCGGTGGCGCTGGTCTGGGGGGCGAGCGCGCTGCGCCGGCTGCGCTTCGCCCGGCCGGTCACCGATCCGGGCATGGTCGAGATCGACGAGGGCCGCATCGGCTATTTTGGCGCGGGGGCGGCGCTCGGCGGCTATGTCGCGCTCAACGATCTGTCGGAGATCCGCCTGCTGCGGCTGCGCTCGGCGCGCTACTGGCGGCTGAAGACGGCGGATGGCCAGGCGATCCTGATCCCCATCGCCTCTGCGGGCGCTGAGGCGCTCTATGATGCCTTCGCCACGCTCCCCGGCATCGACATGCGCCGCCTGACCGACGCGCTTGGGCAGGAAACGGTCGCGCAGAGCCTCTGGTCGCGCCCCGGTGCGGGCTATCTTGACACAGACGCGCGATAGCGCCACCTGTTGGCGCCACAACCAAGCGAGGGCACATGTCCATTCCCCAGCAGGGCGGCGGCCCGATCGAGCGGTTCGAGCAACTGGCCGAATATATCGCCTCGGGCGAGAAGCCTGCGCAGGATTGGCGCATCGGCACCGAGCACGAGAAATTCGGCTATGATGCCCGCAGCCTGCTGCCGCTGCCGTATGAGGGCGCGGCCTCGGTGCGCGCCATGCTGGAAGGCCTGCGCGACGGCTTCGACTGGGAGCCGGTGCTGGAGCAGGGCAATATCATCGGCCTGACCCGCAACGGCGCCAACGTGAGCCTGGAGCCCGGCGGGCAGCTGGAGCTCTCGGGCGCGCCGGTGGAAACGCTGCACGAAACCGATGCGGAGCTTGCGAACCACCTGAAGGAGGTGGCGCAGGTCGGCGACCGGATCGGGGCGAAATTCATCGGCCTCGGCGCCGCGCCGGTCTGGGCGCAGGAGCAGATGCCGATGATGCCGAAGGGCCGCTACCGGCTGATGACCGAATACATGGACCGCGTCGGCACCATGGGCAAGACGATGATGTACCGCACCTGCACGGTGCAGGTGAACCTCGACTATGCCTCCGAAGCCGACATGGTGAAGAAGATGCGGGTCGCGCTGGCTTTGCAGCCGGTGGCGACGGCGCTGTTTGCCAATTCGCCCTTCCTCGACGGCAAGCCGAACGGCTTCCGCTCCTGGCGCGGCAATATCTGGCAAAACCTGGATGCCGCGCGCACCGGCATGCTGCCCTTCATGTTCGAAGAGGGGGCGGGCTACGAGCGCTATGTGGATTATGTCCTCGATGTGCCGATGTATTTCGTCTACCGCGACGGGCAATATATCAACGCGCTCGGGCAGAGCTTCCGCGATTTCCTGAAGGGCGAGCTGCCCGCGCTGCCGGGCGAGAAGCCGACGCTGTCGGACTGGGCGGACCATATGACCACGGTCTTCCCCGAGGCGCGGGTGAAGAAATACATCGAGATGCGCGGCGCCGATGGCGGCTCGTGGCGGCGGCTGACGGCGCTTTCCGCGTTCTGGGTCGGGCTGATGTATGATGGCGGCGCGCTGGATGCGGCCTGGGACCTGGTGAAGGGCTGGGACGCCGAAACCCGCGACGGACTGCGCCGGGAGGCGGCGAAATCCGCCCTCGCCGGTGCGGCAAATGGGGTGCAGATGCGCGCGCTGGCGGGCCAGGTGGTGGAGATTGCGCGCGCTGGCCTGAAGGCGCGCGGCCGCACCCATGGCGTGATCGCCGACGAGGCGCATTTCCTCGATCCGCTGGTGGAGACCGTGGCCTCGGGCCGGACCCCGGCCGATAACCTGCTCGACCGCTATGCGGGCGACTGGCAGGGCGATCTCAGCCGGATCTACGCCGACTACAGCTACTGAGCCGGGCCGAAGCGGTTGGGCTCCTGCGGCGCGTCGGGGGCCTTCTGCACGAAGAAGAACAGCAAGATCAGCTGCCCGATCAGCGGGATCAGCGTGATGAACAGCCACCAGCCGGAGCGGTTGGTGTCATGCAGCCGGCGCACGCCGACGGAGATCGAGGGCAGCAGGCAGATCAGGGTGAAGATCGTCCCGATCGGGCCGCCGTTGGTGGCGTAATAGGCGAAGCCGGTGCCGGTCACGAAGGTGCCGGAGCCGAAGATCATCCGGTCCAGCACCGAACAGGCGAGCTGGCCGAGGAAGATGAACAGCATGAACCACCAGAATTCGGACCGCGGCGCGCGGCCCTGGAAGGTGGCGAAATCCTTGAAGCACTTGCGGACGGCGTCCTGAAAACCCATGGCGAACTCCTTTGCGCCATCAGGCCCCCGAAGGGGCCGGAAATCAAGACTTCTTGCCGATCTTCGGTTCGCGGCCCTGGGCGATGCGCTGGATATTGGCGCGGTGGCGCCAGAAGATCAGCAGCGCCATCACCGTCATCATCGGCATCAGTTCGCGGTACCCCATCACCAGCGCGAGCGGCACCGAGGCCGCCGCCGCGACCAGCGCCGAGAGCGAGGAGAGCCGGGAGAGCACCGCCGTGACCAGCCAGGTGAGGCAGGCCGCGATCCCCACCGGCCAGGCCAGCGCGAGCAGCGTGCCGAGGAAGGTCGCAACCCCCTTGCCGCCTTTGAACTTCAGCCAGACCGGATACAGATGCCCGATGAAGGCGGCCCCCCCCGCAATCACCGCGGCGGTCTCGTCATGCAGCACGAAGCGCGCAAGCAGCACCGCGGCCGCGCCCTTCGCCCCGTCGAGGATCAGCGTCGCGAGCGCCGCGGCCTTGTTGCCGGTGCGCAGCACGTTGGTCGCGCCGATATTGCCGGAGCCGATCTGGCGCAGATCGCCGAGGCGCATCAGGCGGGTGATCACCACTCCAAACGGAATCGCGCCGAGCAGATAGCCCAGCACCGCCACCGCGACCAACAGTATGGCCCCGTTCTCTGCCCCCGGCATTGCCTTGCCTCGTGTTTTTGTTGTTGGTGTTATTGGTTGTTATTGTATACCTGCACGCCCGCGACGATCGTGGCAAGAACCTTTCCTTGCATCCGGGCGCCGTCGAAGGGAGTATTCTTCGATTTCGACTGCAGTTTGAAGCGATCCAGCACGAAAGGCGCATCCGGATCGAACAGCACGAGGTCCGCGGGCGCGCCGATTTCCAGCCGCCCCTGCGGCAGGCCGAGCCGCCGCGCCGGGTTGAGCGAGAGCGCGCGGAACAGCTGCGGCAGGCTCAGATGCCCGGCATGCACCAGCCGCAGCGCCGCCGGCAGCAGGGTTTCGAGCGCAACCGCCCCGGCGGCCGCCTCCTCGAAGGGCAGGCGCTTCGATTCCTCGTCGGCCGGCGTGTGCATGGAGCAGATCACGTCGATCACCCCCGCGGCCACCGCCTCGATCATCGCGATCCGGTCGGCTTCGGCGCGCAAGGGCGGGCTCAGCTTGAAGAAGGTGCGGTAATCGCCGACGTCATAATCATTCAACGTCAGGTGATGGACCGAAATCCCCGCCGTCACATCGAGCCCCGCTGCGCGCGCGCGCTCCAGCGCGGGCAGCGCCGCGGCGGTGGTGATCTGATCGGCGTGGTAGCGCACGCCCGTCATCTCCACCAGCGCGAGGTCGCGCTCCAGCCCCATCCGCTCGGCCATCGGGCTCACGCCGGGCAGGCCGCGCAGCGAGGCGAATTTGCTCGATGTCACCGCGGCGCCATGGCTCAGGCCCGGCTCCTGCGGATGGCCCACCACCAGCGCGCCGCAGGCCCGGGCATAGGTGAAGGCGCGGCTGAGCACCTTGGTATCGGTCGCAACGTGGTCGGCATCGGTAAAGGCGATCGCGCCCGCATCCATCAGGAAGCCGATCTCGGTCATCTCGCGCCCGGCGCGGCCCTTGGTGAGCGCGGCCATGTGCCGGATCCGGACCTGCGCCTCGCCCGCGCGGCGGGTGGCGAATTCGAGCGCTTCGGGGGTGTCGATCGCGGGCAGGGTATCGGGCCGCGCGACGATGGTCGTCACGCCGCCTGCCGCCGCGGCGAGGCTCGCGGAGCGGAAGCTCTCCTTGTGGCGCTCGCCCGGTTCGCCGATCTTCACGCCCCAGTCCACGATCCCGGGCGCGAGGCAGGCTCCGCCGCAATCCACCACCTCGGCGCCCTCCGGCACCTCCACCAGGCCGACGCCCCGGATGATGCCGTCCTGCACCAGCAGGCTGCCGCGGCTTTCGGTGCCGGCGGCGGGGTCGATCAGGCGGGCGTTCTCTAGGAACAGGGTCATGGCTTCCCCTTCTGAATGTTGCGGATCAGCGCGCGCACTGCGGCGGCATCGGCGATCGGGCCGATGGCGAGGTAGACGGGCACGTCATGGCGGTCGCTGCCGGGGCTGCGGGTGCCCACCTGGAGCCGCACCGAAGTGTCGCTGGCGGTCACCGGCATTTGCGGCGTGATTTCGTGGCGGCGCACATCGGGCGGCGCGCCGGGGCACAGGCCGGCCATATAGGCCGCGCGGTCGGTGATCAGGTAATAGATATCGGCCGGGTGGCGCCGCCGCGAGGGCAGCGCGCGCATCACCACCAGCCCGGCGCCGAGCAGCACGCACAGCGCCACCACCTTTGCGGGCATCCCGCCGCCCTCGCGCAGCAGCAGCGCGAGCGCGAGCCCCGCGATGGCAACCGCCGCGATCAGCACCGGCGGCCCCACCCGTACCCGCGGCGCGGGCCGCAGCGCCGGGTCCGGCCGTCCGTGCCACAGGATGGTTTCGCGCGGCGCGACGATGCCCTGCCAGAAGGCGGGGGCGGTCGCGGGGGTATGGTCGTCGTGGCCGAGCAGCACCGGGTCCTCGTCGCGCAACGCGTCGCGCGACGGATGGCCTTGCGGCCGGTCCCCGGGGCCGCTGTCAGACATCGATACCCTCCACCAGCGCCCGGCCGCGCAGCGCGCGCAGGTTCTGCGCCAAGAGGTCCATCACCGCCATCCGCACCGCGACGCCCATCTCCACCTGCTCCTGGATCACCGAGCGGGTGATGTCGTCGGCAATGGTGCCGTCGATCTCCACGCCCCGGTTCATCGGGCCGGGGTGCATCACGATCGCATCGGGTTTGGCAAAGCTCAGCTTCTCGGCATCGAGGCCGTAGCGGAAGAAATATTCGCGCTCGGAGGGGATGAAGCCGCCGTCCATCCGCTCTTTCTGCAGGCGCAGCATCATCACCACATCGGCGCCCTCAAGGCCCGCGCGCATGTCGTCCGTCACCTCGACGCCGAATTCGGAAATCCCCGAGGGCATCAGCGTCGGCGGCCCGACGAGGCGGATCCGGTTTTCCATCTTGCCGAGCAGCAGCATGTTCGAACGCGCCACCCGGCTGTGCGCGACATCGCCGCAGATCGCGACCGTCAGCCCCTGGATCCGGCCCTTGGCGCGGCGGATGGTGAGCGCATCGAGCAGCGCCTGGGTCGGGTGTTCATGGCGGCCGTCGCCCGCGTTGATCACCGCGCAGTTCACCTTCTGCGCCAGCAGATCGACCGCGCCCGAGGCGCCATGGCGCACCACCAGCAGGTCGGGGTGCATCGCATTGAGCGTGAGCGCCGTGTCGATCAGCGTTTCGCCCTTCTTCACGGAGGAATTCTGCATCGACATGTTCATCACATCGGCGCCGAGCCGCTTGCCCGCCAGCTCGAAGCTGGACTGGGTCCGGGTCGAATTCTCGAAGAACATGTTGATCTGGGTCATGCCCGCCAGCGCATCGGTGCGTTTCACCGTGCGCCGGTTCAGCTCCACATAGCGGTCGGCGAGGTCGAGAACGGTCACGATCTCCTCCGGCGCCAGATGTTCGATGCCCAGAAGGTGCCGCGCGCGGAATGCCATGACCTGCCTCCGATGTTGTCCGCCCGCCTTATGACAAACGGGCAGCGGCGCGTCCAGCGGCTTTACCCCCGCGCGCGGGCGGCATAGGGTCACGAAATGATGCTCGATGCCGATCTGGACCCCATTGCCGCCCGCGCCGCGCTCGAATGGCTGATCGAGCTCGGCGTCGATGCGGCCGTGGGCGACGATCCGGTGGATGCCTATGCGCTGCCCGATCACCTGGCGGTGCCGAAGCCCGCGGCGGCGGCAGCCCCGCAGCCGGTCGCGGAGCCGCAGGTGGATCCGGTGGGGGTGGCGCGCGCGGCCGCGGCCGCGGCACGCACGCTCGACGATCTGCGCGAGGCGATCGCGGCCTTCGATCATTGCGAGCTGAAGAAAGGCGCGCGCAACACCGTGTTCTCGGATGGCAATCCGAAAGCGCGGGTGATGATCATCGGCGAAGCCCCGGGCCGCGACGAGGACCTGCAGGGCAAGCCCTTCGTCGGCCGCGCGGGCCAGCTGCTGGACCGGATGTTCGGCGCGATCGGGCTTGCGCGCCAGAGCCCCGCGCCGGAGCAGGCCTTCTATATCACCAATGTGCTGCCCTGGCGCCCGCCCGGCAACCGCGACCCGGAGCCTGCCGAAATCGCGATGCTGCTGCCGTTCCTCGCGCGGCATGTGGCGCTGGCGGACCCGGATTTCCTGGTGCTGATGGGCAATGCGGCCTGTGCTGCGGCGCTCGGGCAGCGCGGCATCCTGCGGCTGCGCGGCACCTGGGCCGAGGCCTTCGGCCGGCCCGCCCTGCCGATGACGCATCCGGCCTACCTCCTGCGCCAGCCGCATGCGAAGCGCGAGGCCTGGGCGGATCTGCTGTCGTTGCGGGGGCGGCTGGGCTAGCTGCGCGCCGCGCGCGCCCATTCGGCCGCCGCCGCGATCCCGCCCAGCGGGAACAGATGCAGCGCCGCGATCCGGCCCAGTGCCTGCGCGAGATCCGCGGCCACCGCATCGGGGGTGATCGGGCGCAGAAGCCGGCCGAGATCTCCGGCGCGCCGTTGCAGCACCTTCAGCGAAGCACCCACGCCACAGCTGAGCCCGTAGCGCAGCAGGGTCTGCAATTTGGCGGGCCCCGCAAGGCCCACGCGCAGCGGCAGATCGATCCCCGCCGCCGCGATCTGCTCGGCCCAGCTCAGGATCGGCGCGGCCTCGAAGGCGAATTGCGTCACCAGCTCCACCTGCGCCGCTGTGCGCTGCGCGAGCGCCTGCTTCCAGCGCAGCGCGGCCTCCAGCGCCTCCGGCGCAATGTCGGGGCTGCCCTCGGGATGGCCCGCGAAGGACAGGCCCGCGAAGTCCATCGCATCGAAGAGCCCGGTTTCCACCAGCTGCATCGAATCCGCAAAGCAGCCTGCAGGCGCAGCCACACCGCCCGCCAGAAGCAGCGCGCGCCGCACCCCGGCCGCATCGCGGTAGCGCGCGAGCCAATCGGCCAGTTCGGCGCGGTCGCGCAGCAGGCGCGCGGGGATATGCGGCTGCGGCTCGAAGCCCTGCGCCCGCAGCGCGCCTGCCGCCTGCACCATTTGCGCCATCGGCGTGCCCGCGATATGGGCGATGAACACGGTCGTGCCCGCAGGCAGCAGCGCGCGCAGATCGCCCGCCTGCGCCAGCGTCCGCGGCGTCACCTCGATCGAGAAGCCCTTGAGCAGGCTGGCAAGCGGGGTGGCATCGGCGGGCATGGCGGCTCCTGTGGGCTATGCCCGTGCCTAGCGCGGATGGCTCCGCCCGCCCGCTCCCGGCGCGACCATCCCGGGCGGAAAACGCCGCTCAGGCCAGATCCGGGCGCAGGCGGCGGAGCGCGAAGGGCGCCGGATCGACAATCGGCGGCGTGCCCATGATCAGGTCCGCCATCAGCTGCCCCGAGGCCGGGCCGATCCCGAAGCCATGGCCCGAAAACCCGGCCGCGATGTGAAAGCCGGGCAGGGCGCCGACCGGCGAAATCACCGGCACGGCATCGGGGGTCACGTCCATCACGCCGGCCCACTCCTGCACGATGCGGCCGCTGCGGAAGGCCGGGAAGGCGGCCTGCAGATGCGCCATCGCGGTGCGGGTGAAGCCCGGGTTCGGGGCCGGATCGAGCGAGCGGACCTGCTCGAACGGGGTCACCGCATCGGGCGCCCAGCGGCGCGGCATCCGTGCCTCGGCGAGGAAGCTCGGGCCGAGGCGGAGCTTCAGCTCGCGCCAGGAGCTGACGAGCGAAGGCAGGTATTCGCGGAGCAGGCGGAAATTGTCAGGCACGATCGGCGCGATATTGGCGTTGCGCAGCGCCACCGAGAAATCCCCGTCCAGCCGTTTGCGATAGGCGAAGCGCCCGGCGCCCACCGGCATCTCCGACACGCCGCTGACCCCGGTGACCCGCGCCACCGTGCCGATCACCTTCAGCAGCGGGAAATCGAGGCCAATATTGCCCGCAAACAGCCGCGACCAGGCGCCCCCCGCCAGCACCACCTGCGAGCAGGCGATCGGGCCGCGCTCCGTGATCACGCCGCTGATGCGCCCGGCGGCGGTCTCGATGCTGCGCACGGCACATTGGGTGAGGATCGCGGCCCCGGCGCGGCGGGCGGCCTCGGCCATGGCGGGCACGGCAATCCAGGGCTCGGCGCGGCCATCGCTCGGGCAATGCAGCGCCGCGCGCAGGCCGGGCTCCGCCCCAGGCAGCAGCGCATGGGCCTCGGCCGCGCTCAGCATCCGCGCATCGACCCCGGCGGCCGCGCCCTTGGCCTGCCAGCCGCCCCAATGATCGAGATCGTGCTGCGTGTAGCACAGATAGCTGATGCCGGTGCGGCGGAAGCCGGTTTCGGCGCCGGTGCGGGCGTTCATCCCCTCCCACAGGACGCGCGAGGCGATGGAAAGCGGGATCTCGCCCGGGTCGCGGCCCATTTGCCGCACCCAGCCCCAGTTGCGCGCGGATTGCTCGCCCGCGATCACGCCCTTTTCGCACAGTACCACCGGCACGCCGCGTTCCGCGAGCGTCAGCGCCGTGCAGACCCCGATGATGCCGCCGCCGATGACGACGACCTCGGTGCGGGCGGGGAGGTCGGGCTGCCCGGCAAAGGGGGCGACGGGGATCGAGAGCGGCATGGGTGGACCTCTGGCGGCGGTGGCAACCGGTGTGTCAGTCCTCCGGGCAGCCGTCAACCTGCACCGCGCCGCTGTCGCTGAGCACGGTGATGCGCAGGTCTTGCGGATCGAGCGGGAAGGGCTTTGCCGCGTCGGGCACGAATTCGGCGGAGGCAAACAGCAGCCCGCCCGCGCGCTCCACCACGGGCTCCGAGACCCAGACCGGATGCGAGCGCAGCTCGAACAGCGCGGTCTCGTTCGGCTCCGGCGGCAGGTCGATCACCGCGGTGACGCGCATGCCATCGGCGATGGGTTCGGCCGCGCAGCGCGCTCTGCCGGGGCGCGGCTCGGGCACGGCGGCCATCGCGCGGCGGATTTCGGGGTTGGGCGCGCCCGGGCCCTGCAGCCCCGCCTCCAGATCGAGCGTCACCGGCACACACACATCGCGGCAGATGCCGATCTCCATATCCGCATCGAGCCGCACCGGCCCGTCCGGGTTCTTCGGCCGGATCCGGAGCGGCAGGATCATCTCGTCGTGATAGCCGACGGTGCGCATGCCGTTCTGGTCGAAGACCTCCGGCGCGGGCCAGATCACGCTGATAGCCGCAATGTTCTCCGATCCGGCAAAATTCAGCACCGGCGGGATGCCGGCCTCGCCGGGCACGCGCCAGTAGGTTTTCCAGCCATGCTCCAGCTCGATTTTCAGCGCGGCGATATAATCGCCCTCCGGCGTGCGCCAGCCATCCAGCACCCGCGCCCCGGCCATGCCGGGGGGCAGCGCGTCCTGCGCCGAGGCGGGCTGGGCGAGGCAGGAGATCATCAGGAGGCAGGCGAGTCTGGGCATGTATCGGGCATAGCGCCGCCCGGGGGGCGCTCCAAGTCACAAACGCGCCAGAGCGCCGCGATGTGGCGTGAATGCCGCGCCCGGGGCTTGATCGTGCGGTCGGGCGGCGCCACCTTGGGGGCAGGCGCCCTTCGCGCCGGGAGGCTTGGGCTATGGATCTGACGGGCAAGATGCTGATCGCCATGCCGGGGCTGGACGATCCCCGGTTCGAACATTCCGTCGTCGCACTTTGCGCGCATTCGCCCGAGGGGGCGATGGGCCTGATCGTGAACAAGCCGATGGCGAAGCCGGGCCTCGGTGAGCTGCTCGGGCAGCTCGGGATTCAGGTCACCGCCTCGGATCAGCGCCGCGCCGCACCGATCCTGTTCGGCGGGCCGGTGGAGACGGGGCGCGGCTTCGTGCTGCATTCGCGCGACTGGCAGGGCCAGGGCGGGATGATGGAGGTCTCGGACGAGCTCTGCGTCACCGCCACCCGCGACATTCTGGAGGATATCGCCGCCGGGCAGGGGCCGCAGCAGGCGCTGCTGGCGCTCGGCTATGCGGGCTGGGGGCCGGGCCAGCTGGAGGCGGAGATCCTCGCCAATGGCTGGCTGGTGGCCGATGGCAATGCCGCGATCACGCTCGATGGCGACCATGCCACCAAATGGATCCGGGCGCTGGCCGCGATGGGGATCGACCCGCATACGCTCTCTGCCGCGGCCGGGCGGGCCTGAGAGGCGGCGGAAAAGCCCCTTCGCAAGGCCTGGATGGGGCGAATTCAGGGGCTGTGCCCGAAGGCGCTGCAAAGCTTCTCCCCCCGGGCGTTTTTCCCTTCATCCCGTAAGGCCAGGCATCCTGCGCGGCCGGGCTGGGTCACTCCGCCGGGCGGGGCGCTGCGGCCCGGCGCAGGCGGTCATTGATCGCGCGCCCGAGGCCGGTTTCGGGCACGGGAGCCACCGCAATGCCGCGCGCACCGCGCTCGGTGGCGATCCGGTCCGCGGCGCGCAGGGCGCTGAACAGGTGCACGGCCGCCTCGGTGGTATCGCCGCTGGCCGAGAGGTTGAGCGCCGCGCCGGGGCAGGCGCCGAAGCCGATCCAGACCTCGTCCGGATCAGGGGCGCGCACCATCAGCCGCACCGGCGCCCCGGGGGCGTAATGCGAGAGGAGCTGCCCCGGCGCGTTCGGCTTTGCCGCATCGCCGCCCGTGGGCAGCTTCTGGCCCAGAGCCGCCTCCAGATCCTCGCTCGCGAGGCCGCCGGGGCGCAGCACCATCGGCGGATCGAGCGAGAGGATCGTCGATTCCACCCCGACGGAGCAGGGTCCGCCATCCACGATCCCCGCGATGCGCCCGCCGAGCCCCTCCACCACATGGCAGGCCCGCGTCGGGCTGATCTTGCCCGAAGGATTGGCCGAAGGCGCCGCGACCGGCCCGCCGAAGGCGCGCAGCAGCCCCTGCGCCACCGGATGCGCGGGCACGCGGAGCGCCACCGTATCGAGCCCCGCTGTGACCAGATCGGAAATCCCGGCCTCGGGGCGCAGCGGCAGCACCAGCGTCAGCGGCCCGGGCCAGAACCGCCGCGCCAGATCGCGCGCGGCATCGGAGAACACCGCGATCCGCTCCGCCGCGGCCAGATCGGGCACATGCACGATCAGCGGGTTGAAGGCGGGGCGGCCCTTCGCGGCATAGATCGCGGCCACCGCATGGCTGTCGCGCGCATGGCCGCCAAGGCCATAGACGGTTTCGGTCGGAAAGGAGACGAGCTGCCCTTCGGAGAGCAGCCGCGCGGCGCGGGAAAGGCCCGTTTCGTCGGGGCTGAGGATCTCGGCCATCTGTCTCCCTTGCATCCGTGACGCTGCGTTGCGATTGAAGGGGCGTTCCCTTGCGGTAAGTTGCCCGGGTTACACCGCAGGTCTTAAGCGTGCCGGGCCCGGTTGCCAAGCACCTGACGGCTCCCGAGGAGAAAGCCATGCCTTATCGTTCGCCCGTTTCCGAGCTGCAATTCATTCTGGACAAGGTCGTGCCGCTGGCCCCCGTGGCGGGGACCGAGAAATTCGCCGAGGCCACCGGCGATACCGTCGAGGCAATCCTCACCGAGGCCGGGCGCCTGTGCGACGAGGTGATGGCGCCCCTGAACCGCAACGGCGACCTGACGCCCGCGAAGCTCGAAAACGGGGTGGTGCGCGCCTCGCCGGGCTTCAAGGAGGCCTATGCGCAGATCGCCGAGGGCGGCTGGGTTTCGGTCGCGGGGCCTGCGGAATACGGCGGGATGGGCCTGCCGCTGACGGTAGCCATCGCGGTGAACGACATGATGGCGGGGGCGAATCTCGCGCTGCAGCTGAACCCGCTGCTGACCCAGGGCCAGATCGACGCGCTGGAGCATCACGCATCGGACGAGATCAAGGAGCTCTATATCCCGAAGCTCGCCTCGGGCGAATGGTCGGGCACGATGAACCTGACCGAGCCGCAGGCCGGGTCCGATGTGGGCGCGCTGCGCTCCAAGGCCGAACCGAACGGCGACGGCACCTATGCCGTGACCGGGCAGAAGATCTTCATCAGCTGGGGCGACAGCGACGTGACCACGAACGTCTGCCATCTGGTGCTGGCGCGGCTGCCCGACGGCGTGCCCGGGACCAAGGGCATCTCGCTGTTCCTGGTGCCGAAATACATCCCCGACGAGAACGGCAACCCGGGCGTCGCGAACAGCCTGAAGGTCGTGTCGCTGGAGCACAAGATGGGCCTGCATGGCTCGCCCACCTGCGTGATGAGCTTCGAGGGCGCGAAGGGCTGGCTGGTGGACGGGCCGAACAAGGGCATGGCCGCGATGTTCACCATGATGAACAACGCCCGGCTGAACGTGGGCGTGCAGGGCATCGGCATCGCCGAGGCGGCCTATCAGAAAGCCTATGAATACGCGCTGGACCGGGTGCAGTTCGCGCCGATCATCCAGCACGCCGATGTGCGCCGGATGCTGGCGGAGATGAAGGCCGAAGTCTTTGCCGCGCGCGCGATCGCGCTCGCCTGTGCGGTGGCGATCGATATGGGCCATGCGACCGGCGACGAGGCCTACAAGGCGCGTGCCGCGCTGCTGACCCCGATCGCCAAGGCCTATGGCACCGATACCGGCATGTGGGTCGCCGATCAGGGCGTTCAGGTGCATGGCGGCATGGGCTTCATCGAGGAGACGGGGGCCGCGCAATTCTACCGCGACGTGCGGGTGACCGCGATCTACGAGGGCACCAACGGCATTCAGGCGATGGACCTCGTGGGCCGCAAGATGATGGACGGCGGCAAGGCCGCGTTCCGCCTGCTGCAGGAGGTGGAGGACGAGGCCAAGGCCGCGCGCGAGGCGCTGCCGGAGCTGGCCGAAGACCTGTGGCACGCGGCCGAGAGCCTGCGCGAGCATACCGAATGGATGGTGGCGCAGGGCACGCAGGACCGGTTCGCGGGCGCGGTGCCCTATCTGCGCGCCTTCGCGCGGGTGCTGGGCGCGCATTACCACCTGCGCGCGGCGCTTGCAGAGGGCGCGGGATCGGCGCGGGCGAAGCTGGCGGCCGTCTATATCCGCCGGCTGCTGCCGCAGGCTGCGGCCTGCCTCGCCGAGGCGAAGGAAGGCGCCGCCGGCCTCTATGCGCTGAGCGACGCGGAGCTGGCAGTCTGAGCCCGCGGCCGGACAGGGCGGGGCTGCGCTATCCGTGGCCCGAGCCCCCGGCCCCGGGGCAGGCGGTGGAAATCGCCCCCGGGGTGCTGTGGCTGCGCCTGCCGCTGCCGATGGCGCTCGATCATGTGAATGCCTATGCGCTCGACGATGGCGATGGCTGGACGCTGGTCGATCCGGGGATCAATACGCCCGCCTGCCGCGCCGCGCTGGAGGCGGCGCTGGCGGGGCCGCTGGCCGGCCGGCCGGTGCGGCGGGTGATCGTGACGCATTACCACCCCGACCATATCGGCCTTGCGGGCTGGCTGCAGGCGCGGGGGGCTGCGCTGATCACCACGCGCACCTCGTGGCTTTTTGCGCGGATGCTGCAGCTCGATGAGCAGCGGCTGCCGGTCTCGGAAACGCTGGCCTTCTGGCGCGCGGCGGGGATGGAGCCGGGGCTTCTGGCGCGGCGCGCGCAGGAGCGGCCGTTCAATTTCGCCGATTCGGTGCATCCGCTGCCGCTCGGCTATCAGCGGATCCGGGAGGATGACGTGATCGCTGCGGGCGGGCGGCGCTGGCGGGTGCGGATCGGCGAGGGCCACGCGCCCGATCATGCGACGCTGTGGTCCGAGGACGATGACCTCGTGCTGGGCGGGGATCAGCTCTTGCCCTCCATCTCGGCCAATCTCGGGGTCTATGCGACTGAGCCCGCGGCCGATCCGGTGGCCGACTGGCTGGAGAGCTGCCGCAGGTTCGAGCCGCTGGCGCAGGAGCGGCATCTGGTCCTGCCCGGGCACAAGCTGCCGTTCAGCGGCCTGCCTTTGCGCCTGCGGCAGATGATCGAGAACCACGAGGGCGCGCTGAACCGGCTGCGCGCGCTGCTGGCCGAGGGGCCGCGCCCGGCCACGGCCTGTTTCCCGGCGCTGTTCAAGCGCCCGATCGGCGAGGCGGAATACGGGCTGGCGCTGGTCGAGGCGGTGGCGCATCTGAACCACCTGCTGCATTTGGGCGAGCTGCGCCGCGAGACCCGCGACGGCATCTGGATCTGGACGCTCGACAGCCCGGGCGGCGCAGGCTAGCCTTGCCTTCGGGAGAGAGAGGGAGGAGATCATGGCCGAGCATCAGCACGGGCAGATGGAAATCCGTGACCATGAAAGAACATTCGCGGGCTTTGTGCGTTTTGTCACCGTCGCGGTGATTGTCATTCTGGCGTTTCTGGTCTTTCTTGCGCTGGCAAACGGTTAGGCGCCCCGCGCCGCCGCCCCCGCCATGACCGGATGACGAAGGAGTGCGGCAGTGCGCCGAATGATCCTGTGCCTGATCCTGCCGCTCGCGCTCGGCGCCTGCGGTGCCCAGCCCGTCTGGGCCCCCGATGCGGCCGTGGAAAAGGCGATCGTGCGCACCGGCAACCCGCCTTCGGTGACGCTGTTCACCGTGATCGGCAAGACCTCGGGGCAGGGCGGGCATTCGGCGCTGATGATCGACGGCTCGCAGCGGGTGATCTTCGATCCGGCTGGGACCTGGAACCACCCCTGGGTTCCGGAGCGCAACGACGTGGACTATGGCATCACCGACCGGATGTACAAATTCTACATCGACTATCATGCCCGCGAGACCTGGGACGTGCGCGAGCAGCGCGTGCCGGTGACGCGCGAACAGGCCGATGCGCTGATCCGCCAGGCGGAGGCCTATGGCGCGGTGAACAAGATGTTCTGCGCGCGGGCGACATCGGAGATCCTGCGCAGCGTGCCGGGCTTCGAGACGCTGCCGCATACCTTCTCCCCGCTGAAGCTGTCGGATGCCTTCGGCAAGCTCCCGGGCGCTGTCAGCGAAATGCATTACGACAACGACCCCGATGACAACTCGGGCGTGCTGATGGTGGAGATCGAGAAGAGCCGCGGCGCGGAGCGGCGGACGAACGCGCGCTAGCCGATCAGCCACAGCCCGAGATAGAGCGTGACGAAGCCCGCAACGATCGCCGCGAGCGTGTTGCGCGTGGCAATGCCCGCGGCCACCGTGGCCCCCGCCGCCAGCAGCCGCGCCGGATCCGGCGTGCCGCCTGTGGCCTGCGGCCACAGCACCAGCGGCGCCACCAGCCCGGGCAGCACCGCCACGGCGGTATAGCGCAGGTAGCGCAAAGCCCAGTCCGGCAGCTGCCGCCGCCCGACCACGCCGAGGAAGGAATAGCGCAGCAGGAAGGTGCCGATGCCGAGCAGCGCGATGATGAGCCAGATCGCGGGGCTGCCGTAATACGCGGCCGTGGTCATTTGCCCGCCCTCCGCGCCAGCCAGAGTTCGGTTTGCGCCCCGGCGGCCATCGCGAGCACCGCCGCGATCAGGATCCCGGTGCCCGAGGGCAGGAACGACAGCGCCAGCGCCGCCAGCACCGAGACCACCGCCGCCGCCAGATGCGGCACCGAGCGCAGCATCGGCGCGATCATCGCCAGAAACGTCACCGGCACCGCGAAATCGAGCGCCAGCCCCTGCGGGATCGCCTTGCCCAGCACCGCGCCGGCCAGCGTCGCGATCACCCAGGGAATGCAGGTGGGCGTGCAGGCCCCGGCAAAAAGCGCGAGCTTTTCGGCCAGCGGCCGCTCCGGCGCCTTCTCATAGGCCTGCGCGGCAATGGCGAAGCTCTGGTCGATCATGAAATAGGAGATCAGCACCTTGTGCCAGCGCCGCGCGGCGCCGAGATGCGGCGCCAGGGCCGCGGAATACATCGCCATCCGCAGGTTCACCGCCAGCGCCGTGACCACCACCACCAGCACCGGGGCATGGTCGTTCATCAGCTGCACCGCGGTGAACTGCGAGGCCCCGGCGATCACCAGGATGGTGAAGCCCATCACCTGCGCGATGCTCATGCCCGCATCCATTCCGGCCACGCCGAACAGCATGCCGAAGGGCACGATGACCAGAATGAAGGGCAGCGCCTGGCCGACGCCGCGCAGGTATGCCGCACGAAGCGCGATTTTTTCGGACATTCTTTTGCTCGGACCCGTCTTGTGCAACAGTTCTATGGGCAGTGTGCAGCCAGGCCAAGCGAAGGATTGTATCGGGCGCAATGGGCAGGGCTGCATGGGGAGGGGAAAATGCAGGCAGGGCCGTCATGTCCCGCGCCGTGAGCATTCAGCACGGAATCGCGCCCTCGCAGCGGGCCGCGGCGGCCTGCCTGTACTGGCAGGCCTTCGGGCGCAAGCTCGGCCGGGTGATGGGGCCGGAGCGCCGGGCGCTGGCCTTCATCGAGCGGGTGATGCTGCCGGGCCACGCCTTCCTGGCGCTGGATCCGGGCGGGCAGGTGGTGGGCGTGATCGGCTTTCGCACGCCGCAGGGCGCTTTCGTCGGCGGTACCTACGAGGACCTGCAGGCGGTTTACGGGCGGCTGGGGGCGCTCTGGCGCAGCCGGGCGCTTTCGGTTCTGGCGCAGGATCTGCCGGTCGGCGCGATCATCGTCGATGGGCTGGTGGTGGCGCCGGAGGCGCGCGGCCAGGGCGTGGGGGCGCAGCTCGCAGAGGCGCTCATCGGCTGGGCTCGGGGTGAGGGCTACCGCGCGGTGCTTCTGGATGTGGTGGAGGGCAATACCCAGGCGCTGGAGCTTTACGACTGGCTCGGCTTTCGCCGCAGCGGCATCCGCCGCAGCCGCCTCACCAAGGCGATCTACGGCTTCCGCACCTGCCACGAAATGACGCTGCCGCTCTAGCCGAAGATGCCCGCCGCCCGGCCCAGCAGCATGAACGCCCGCGCGGTGCGGGTATCGGCCAGGCCGATCACCTCCTGATCGGAGGCATTGCGCTCGAAATCGGTGAAGGTGCGGTCGAACTGGCGCAGGAAATGATGCGCCGCGTCGCGGAAGATCGTGTCGGTGCGCAGCCGCCCGGCGGTGAGCGCGAGCGAGGAGCGGTCCCGCACGCCGCCGACGGCCGCCACTTCGCGCCCGCGTTCGCCCTGGGCGAAGCGGCGCCAGAGCTCGGGGCGGGCGTGCTCGGGGGCGAGATCGTCCATGTAGATGCCGTCCTGTGCGAGCAGGTTCAGCACGTCCTGCGCGGCCCGGATCAGCTTGGCCATGGTGCGGTCCTCCAGAGCGCGGCGCAGCGCGCGGAAGCCCTCCTTGTCCTCGGCATTGTCGGGGAAATTCATCGCGCGCACGAAATCGCTCACCGAGACCGGATCGGCGAGGGCCTCGGAGGGCGTGCCGAGCGCGAGCGCGGGCTGGGCCTCCTCGGGCGCGGTGGGCTTCGGGGCCACCAGGGCCGCCTTGCGGTCGGCCGAGGGGACGGTCGCGCTGCGGTCCCGGTGCGAGGTGAAGGTCGCGATCGCGGTCTCGGCGGTCTTGGCGACTTCGTCGAGCTTCTTCTCAAGCTCCGCCGGCGCGGCCGGGCGGCTGGCCAGGGTGGCGCGCATCGCCTCGATCGTGGCGCGCAGCTCCTGTGCCTCCGCCCGCATCGCCCGGGCGGTCCGCGCAGCCAGCGCTGCCACCCAGATCAGCACCAGCGGCAGGGCCACGCCCACCAGCGTCAGGATGACCGAGGACAGGCTGCCATCGCCCGCGGGCATGAACAGCCAGAACGCCAGCACCAGCAGCAGCCAGACCGCGCTGACCCCGAGCGCGATCTGCTCGGCCTGCCCGAGCGCAGGCGCGCTCAGCCCCTGCAGGGGCGCGCGCGGTTTCGGCTCCGATGCGTCTGCCTCCATCACCGGCCCCCGTCAGACGAAGCGGACCGAGATGACCTCGTAGCTGCGCACCCCGCCCGGCGTGCGCACCTCGACGCTGTCGCCCTCGTCCTTGCCGATCAGGGCGCGGGCGATGGGGGAGCGGATGTTGAGCAGGCCGCGCTCCAGATCCGCCTCGGCCTCGCCGACGATCTGATAGGTGCGCTGCTCGTCGCTGTCCTCGTCGATGATCGTCACCGTGGCGCCGAACTTGATCGAGCCCGAAAGCCGCGCGGTGTCGATCACCTCGGCGAGGCCGAGGATCGATTCCAGCTCCTTGATCCGGCCCTCGACGAAGCTCTGCTTCTCGCGGGCGGCGTGGTATTCGGCGTTTTCCGACAGGTCGCCATGTTCGCGCGCCTCGGCGATGGCCTTGATGACCGAGGGGCGCTCGACCGTCTTCAGCATCTTGAGTTCCCCGTCGAGTACGTCGTACCCGGCGCGCGTCATCGGTATCTTTTCCATGGTGCCTATGCCCGGCTGCCTGCTTTTGATTACCGAGTGTAAATCTGTCCTTGCGCCCCCGAGTCAAGGGGCGTGGTCATATTTTGCCGTTGCGACGCCTCCGGGGAACGGGATGTCGCTCCCGGAGGGCCATATGCCGGTTGGGCATGGGATGGCGAACGAATGTTGCGCGCAATCGCAGCGTCACAATTGCTTCGTTGCAGCGGGTAGGCTAGCTACGGGGCCAAGCAAGCGTATGGCAAGCCGACGGGAGGCCAAGCACATGTCCGAGATCGAGCGGGAATCGATGGAATATGACGTCGTGATCGTCGGCGGGGGGCCTGCGGGGCTTTCTGCGGCGATCCGGCTGAAGCAGATCGACCCGGAGCTGAACGTGGTCCTGCTGGAAAAGGGCTCGGAGGTGGGCGCGCATATCCTGTCGGGGGCGGTGCTGGATCCGGTCGGGCTCGATGCGCTGATCCCGGACTGGAAGGACAAGGGCGCGCCGATCTCAACCGAGGTGAAGGAAGACAATTTCTTCGTGCTCGGGCCGGCAGGCTCCCTGCGGCTGCCGAACTGGCCGATGCCGCGGTTCATGTCGAACCACGGCAAGTACATCGTCTCGATGGGCAATGTCTGCCGCTGGCTGGCGACCCAGGCCGAGGAGCTCGGGGTGGAGATCTTCCCGGGCATGTCCTGCTCGGAGCTGGTCTGGGAGGGCGAGCGCGTCGTGGGCGTCGTCGCGGGCGAATTCGGCCGCGAGGCCGATGGCACGCCGGGGCCGGGCTACGAGCCGGGGATGGAGCTGCGCGGCAAATACGTGCTGCTGGCCGAAGGCGCGCGCGGCTCTCTGAGCAAGGTCGTGATCGAGAAATTCGACCTCTCCAAGGGCCATGAGCCGCAGAAATTCGGCCTCGGCATGAAGGAGATCTGGGAGATCGACCCGGCGAAGCACAAGCTCGGCGCCGTCACCCATACCATGGGCTGGCCGCTGGGCGGCAATGCCGGGGGCGGCTCGTTCCTGTATCACGCCGAGAACAACCAGATCTTCATCGGCTTCGTGGTGCACCTGAACTACAAGAACCCCTACCTGTTCCCCTATCAGGAGTTCCAGCGCTTCAAGAGCCATCCGTTGGTGAAGGACCTGCTGGAGGGCGGCAAGCGCGTGGCTTACGGCGCCCGCGCCATCACCGAGGGCGGCTATCAGTCGATCCCGAAGGTCGTGTTCCCGGGCGGCGCGCTGCTGGGCTGCTCCGCGGGGCTGGTGAACGTGCCGCGGATCAAGGGCAACCACAATGCGATGCTCTCCGGGATTGCGGCGGCCAATGCCGCGGCCGAGGCGATCAAGGCCGGGCGCGAAGGCGACGAGCTCTCCGCCTACGAGACCGAGCTGCGCAACGGCCCCGTGGGGCAGGACCTGAAGAAGGTGCGCAACGTGAAGCCGATGTGGTCCAAATGGGGGCTGGTGGCCTCCACCGTGCTCGGCGGGCTCGACATGTGGACGAACGACCTGTTCGGCTTCTCGTTCTTCGGCACGCTGAGCCATGGCAAGAACGACGCCCTCGCTACCGGCCATGCCAAGGACTACAAGCCGATCGACTATCCGAAGCCCGATGGCAAGATCAGCTTCGACCGGCTGACGAACGTGGCCTTCTCCTTCACCAACCACGAGGAAAGCCAGCCCTGCCACCTGCGCCTGAAGGACCCGTCCGTCCCGGTGCGGGTGAACCTGCCCGAATTCGCCGAGCCCGCGCAGCGCTATTGCCCGGCCGGGGTCTATGAGGTGCTGGAGGGCGAGGACGGGCCGCGGTTCCAGATCAACTTCCAGAACTGCGTCCACTGCAAGACCTGCGACATCAAGGACCCGAGCCAGAACATCACCTGGACCACGCCGCAGGGCGGAGACGGCCCGAACTATCCCAACATGTGAGCAGGCGCCCTCCCACCGGAGGGCGTTCTGTTTCCCGGCCGTCACATCGCCGTGTAGTGCCCCCCGCCCGGCGGGCGCCCCGCATTGCCTTGCCGGGCCTGCTTGGCTAGGGTCGGAGCGAATTTGGAAAGGACTTCCTCGTGCCCGTCAGCTTCCCGCTCCTGCGCCTTGCCATCGCCGCCCTGCTGCTGGGCACCGCTGCGGCGCCGCCTGCGATGGCCGCGGATATGGCGGGGCCCTATCTGGCGGCGCGCTCGGCCTCCATCGCCAATGATTATGCGGCCGCGATGGATTATTACGACCGCCTGCTGCTGGCCGCGCCCGATAATCCGGATGTGCAGGAAGGCGCGCTCGTGACCCATGTGGCGATGGGGGATTATGAGCGGGCGGCGCGGCTGGCCGATGTGGTCGTGTCGGATACGCGGGCCAAGGCCGGGCAGATCGCGGTGCTGGTGGCGCTGGCCGATCATGCGCAGCGCAACGATTTTGCCGGGGCGGTGGCGCTTCTGGACAAGGGCGCGGATGCCGGCGATCTGGTCGGCGGGCTCTATCGCGGCTGGGCGCGCGCGGGCGAAGGCCAGATGGCCGAGGCCGGGAAGGCCTTCGACAAGGTCGGCAAGCTGCGCGGGCTGGAGGGGTTCGCGGCCTATCACAAGGCGCTGTCGCTCGCGATGGTCGGCGATTACGAGGGCGCGGACAAGATCCTCTCCGGGCATCTGGCCAAGGTGATGCACGGCACCCGGCGCGGGATCCTCGCGCATGTGCAGGTGCTCTCGCAGCTCGAACGCGATGGTGATGCCATCAAGCTGATCGACACGACGATGGGCTCGGCGCTGGATCCCGAATTCACCGCGATCCGCGCGCAGCTGGAGAAGGGCGAGGCGCTGCCCTTTACCGTGGTGGGCTCCGCGCGCGATGGTGTGGCGGAGGTGTTCTTTGCGGTGGCGCAGGCGCTGAACGCGGAAGACCCTTCCACGGTGGGGCTGGTGCATGCGCGGCTGGCGCTGTGGCTGCGCCCGCAATTCGGCGATGCGGCGCTGCTGGCGGCCTCGATCCTCGAGGCGCAGGGGCAGCATGACCTCGCCATCGGCGTGTTCGCGGCGGTGCCCGCAGACAGCCCGATCCATCCGGCGACGGAGCTTGGCCGGGCCGAAGCCATGGTCGCGGCCGGGCGCACCGATGCGGCGATCGACGTGCTGCAGAAGCTCTCGCGCAGCGTGCCGGATCAGATCTCGGTCTGGATTTCGCTGGGAGACAACCTGCGCCGGGTGGAGCGCTGGTCCGAGGCGGCGCAGGCCTATGACAAGGCCGTGGCCCTGATCGGCACGCCGGAGCCGCGCGACTGGTTCGTCTATTTCGCCCGGGGCATTGCGGAGTCGCGCTCCGATGCCTGGCCGCAGGCGGAGAAGGATTTCCGCGAGGCGCTGCGGCTCAGCCCCGATCAGCCCTCGGTGCTGAATTACCTCGGCTATTCCTATGTCGAGCGGAAGGAGAACCTCGACGAGGCGCTCTCCATGATCGAGCGCGCCGTCGCCGCCCGGCCAGAGGAGGGCTATATCCTCGACAGCCTCGGCTGGGCGCTCTACCGGCTCGGCCGCTACGACGAGGCGGTGGGCCATATGGAAAAGGCGGTGGAGCTGGATTCGACAGAACCCCTGCTGAACGACCATCTGGGCGATGTGTACTGGGCCGTCGGGCGCAAGCGTGAGGCGGAGTTCCAGTGGCGCCGGGCGCTGAGCCTCGGGCCGGGCGAGGACCTGGACATGGAGCGCGTGCGGCGCAAGCTGGATGTGGGCCTTGATCAGGTGCTGAAAGACGAGGGCGCGGAGCCGCTCCATGCCACCGATTGAGGTTCTGGCGCCGGCCAAGGTGAACCTGGCGCTGCATGTTACCGGGCAGCGCGCGGACGGATACCATCTGCTGGATTCGCTGGTGGCTTTCGCGCCGTTCGGCGACCGGATCGGGCTCACCCTGGCCGCGGCGCCGATGCTGCGGGTGACGGGGCCCGAGGCCGCGGGCGTGCCCGAGGGGCCGGAGAACCTGGTGCTGCGGGCGGCCGCGCTGGCCGGGCGGACGGCGGAGATCACGCTGGAGAAGAACCTGCCGCCTGCTTCGGGGATTGGTGGCGGCTCTTCGGATGCGGCGGCGGTGCTGCGCGCGCTCGGGGCCGCGCCCGAGGGGCTGGAGCGGCTGGGCGCCGATGTGCCGATGTGTCTGGTGCCGCGCCCGGCGCGGGTGCGCGGCATCGGCGAGAAGCTGGAGCCGGTGACGCTGCCGCCTTTGCCCGCGGTGCTGGTCAACCCACGGCTGGAGGTGGCGACACCCGCGGTGTTCCGGGCGCTCAGCTGGCGCGAGAACCCGCCGCTGCCGGAGCTGCCTGCCTTCGGCGGCGCGGTGGACTGCATCGACTGGCTGCGCGAGCGGCGCAACGATCTGGAGCCGCCTGCGGTGGCGCTGGCGCCGGTGATCGGCACGGTGCTGGCGATGCTGCGCGCGACGCCGGGGTGCCGGCTGGCGCGGATGTCGGGCTCGGGGGCCACCTGTTTCGCGCTCTATGCGACGCTGGTCGAGGCCGAGGCCGCGCTGGCGCGGGTGCGCATCGCGCGGCCCAGCTGGTGGGCCGCCTGCGGGGCGCTCGGCGATCAGACGGCCTCAGCGCAGCCGCGCGACCACATAATCCGCGAGGTCTGAGAGCATCTCGCGCAGAGGGTGCTCGGGCAGCAGCCGCAGCGCATGCCGCGCCCGCTCGGACCAGGCCAGCGCCTCGGCGCGGGTGGCCTCCAGCGCGCCATGGCGGGCCATGAGCGCCAGCGCCTGCGCGAGGTCGCCCTCGCGCTGGTCCCCCTTCTCGATCACGCGGGTCCAGAAGGCGCGCTCCTCGGCATCGGCCTTGGCCACCGCCTTGATCACCGGCAGGGTCAGCTTGCGCTCGCGGAAATCGTCGCCGGTATTCTTGCCGATCTCGGCGGTGGAGCCGCCGTAATCCAGCAGGTCGTCCGCCATCTGGAAGGCGATGCCGAGCGCGTCGCCATAATCGTAAAGCGCCTTGATCTGCTCCTCCGGCACCCCAGCCAGCACCGCGCCGACCTCGGTCGCCGCCGAAAACAGCGCCGCCGTCTTGCCGCGGATCACCTGCAGGTAGATCGCCTCGGTGGTGCGCAGATCCTGCGCTGCGGTCAGCTGCAGCACCTCGCCCTCGGCGATCACCGCCGAAGCATTGGCGAGGATGTTCAGCACCCGCATGTTGTTCGCCTCGGTCATCAGCTGGAAGCTGCGCGCGAACAGGTAATCGCCGACCAGAACCGAAGATTTGTTGTCCCACAGCAGGTTGGCCGTTGGCCGGCCGCGCCGCTGGGTGCTTTCGTCCACCACATCGTCGTGCAGCAGGGTCGCTGTATGGATGAATTCCACCGTCGCCGCCAGATGCAGGTGATAGGGCCCCTCGTAGCCGCAGAGCCGCGCGGAGGCCAGCGTCAGCATCGGGCGCAGCCGCTTGCCGCCCGCCTCGATCAGATGCGCGGTCACTTCGGGGATGCGCGGCGCATGCTCCGAGGACATCCGCGCGCGGATCAGGGCGTTGACCTGGTCCATATCGGCCGCGAGGGCCTGGGCCAGTCTGTCATGCGGCTTCGTCGCCTTGTCGTCGAGGCTCATCATTCTTCCTTCCGATCCCCCCATCTCGACAGCCTGTCCCGCAGGCCCTAAGTGAGGGCTATGAAAGAGCTTCTGCGCACCACGGACCCGGTCAAGATCGCTTTGGCGACGGCCCTTCTTGAAGGCGAGGGTATAACGGCCTTTCAGCTCGACGTCCACATGAGCATTCTCGAAGGCAGCCTCGGAATTCTGCCGCGGCGGCTGATGGTCGCGCAGCGGGACCTGTTCCTCGCCCGCGCCATTCTGAGCGACAACGGGATCGGGCCGGAATGATGTTTGCGGAGGCGGATCTGACACAGGACCGGTTCCTGGATGGGCGGCTGATGGTGGCGCAGCCGCGCCATGGCTACCGCGCGGCGATGGATCCGGTGCTGCTGGCGGCGGCCTGCCCGGCACGGCCGGGGGATGCGGTGCTGGAGCTCGGCTGCGGCGCGGGGGTGGCGAGCCTGTGCCTCGGCTGGCGGCTGGCGGAGCTGCGGCTCACCGGGCTGGAGCTGCAGCCGGCCTATGCCGATCTGGCGCGGCGCAATGCGGCGGCGAACGGGATCGCGCTGGAGGTGATTGAGGGCGATCTCGCGCGGATGCCTGCCGCGCTCCGGGCGCGGAGCTTCGATCATGTGATCGCCAATCCGCCCTATTTCGGCGCGGGGACGGGCACCGCCGCCGCGGATGCCGGGCGCGAGACCGCGCAGCGCGAGGCGACGCCGCTGGCCGATTGGCTGGGCGCGGGGCTGCGGCGGCTGCACCCGGGCGGCTGGCTGACCATGATCCAGAACGCAGACCGGCTGCCTGCGATTCTCGCGGCGCTGCCGGGCGGTTCCGTCACCGTGCTGCCGATCGCGGCGCGGGCCGGGCGTGCTGCGGGGCGGGTGATCGTGCGGGTGCGCAAGGGCGGCCGCGCGCCGTTCCGGCTGCTGGCACCATTGGTGCTGCATGCGCAGAGCGAACATGCCGCGGATGCCGAAGATTTGACGGAAATTGCGCAATCCGTGCTGCGCCGCGGCGAAGAGTTGCGCATTCTCTGAGAAGGCTTTCGCAAGATTTCGCGAGTTCTGTGGATTGTTTCCAAATGAATAAGACATTCTCGTGACACGACTCGGAAAACGTGGTGCACTGAGCTTACCGAAACAGCTGAGGAGACTGCTATGTCACTGACTTCGCACATCGCCGAACTGCGCAGGAAACATCTCGCCCTTTCCGAGGAGGTCGACAGGGCGCATCGCAAGCCGGGGTACGATGATCTCACGATCGCCGAGATGAAGCGGCAAAAGCTCCGCATCAAGGAGGAGATCACGCGTCTCGAACAGGTTCCGGCCTGAGGCAGCTCTTCGGCGATCAGTCCGAAGCCCCCTTTTTCAATTTACTTGCCATGGCCGCCAGAAAAGCGCCGGCCGCAATCATCGCAGCTGCCAGCAGCAACAGCGGGCTGGCAGCTGCAACGCCCGCAAGAACGAGCGCCAGCGTGGACAGCAGCGGAGCCGCATAGGATGCCGTGCCGAGAAGCTGAATATCTCCGCGCTTCACCCCTACATCCCAGGTATAGAAGGCGAGGCCCACCGGGCCGAGGCCGAGCGCGAGCACCGCGCCCCAGCCGCTGATGCCTGCGGGCCAGAGCGTGGGCTCCAGCGCCAGATGGGCCAGCGCCGAAAGGAACGCCGTGGCGAGGCAATAGACCGCGACGGCGGCCGTGGGCACTTCGCCCAGCCGGCGCGAGACCAGCGAATAGGCCGACCAGGTCAGCGCGCAGAGAAAGGCCAGCCCGTAGCCTGGCAGCGCCTCGGCCCGCGCCGAAACGCCACCGCGCGCGACGATCAGCGCGGCGCCGCCAAAGGCGATGAGCGCCCCCAGCACATGCAGCGCCCGCAGGCGTTCGCCGGGCAGCAGGCCCGAGAACACCACGATGAGCAGGGGCCAGAGATAGGCGATCAGGCTCGCCTCCGCCGGCGGCGCCAGGCGCAGGGCGGTGAAATACAGGAAGTGGTAGCCGAAGAGCGCGATGGTGCCGAAGGCATAGACCTTCATCGGGATCCGGCGCAGCACGCCGAAGCCCTCGGTGAGAGCGACCCAGATCAGGCCGATCCCGCCACCGATGGCGAAGCAGATCGCGTTGAGCTGCAGCGGCGGCACCGGCGCCGAGCCGACGGTGAACAATGCCAGCAGCGCCCAGAGCGCCACCGCCGAGAAACCGATCACCGTTGCCTGACCGCGCGACATGCATCCCCCAAAGCAAAGAGGCCCGCACCATGCGGGCCTCCACGCGATTTGCCAAGGGTTCAGGTGAGGTATTGGCCGCCGTTCGCGGTGATCGTGGCGCCGGTGATGAACCCGGCCTGATCCGAGGCGAGGAACACGACGCAGCGCGCGATGTCCTCGGGCTCGCCCAGGCGGCCGACGGGGATGGTGGCGATGATCGACTCGCGCACCTTCTCCGGCACGGCCATGACCATCTCGGTCGCGATATAGCCGGGGCAGATGGCGTTGACGGTGATGCCGGCGCGCGCGCCCTCCTGCGCCAGAGCCTTGGTGAAGCCGAGGTCGCCCGCCTTCGCGGCCGAGTAGTTGGCCTGACCGAACTGCCCCTTCTGACCGTTGATCGAAGAGATAGAGATGATACGGCCGAACTTGCGTTCGCGCATGCCGGCCCAGATCGGGTGGGTCATGTTGAACAGACCCGAGAGGTTGGTGTCGATCACCTCTTTCCACTGCTGGCGCGACATCTTGTGGAACGGCGCGTCCCGGGTGATGCCCGCGTTGTTCACCAGCACCTCGACCGGGCCGAGTTCCGCCTCCACCTGCCGGATCCCCTCCTCGCAGGCGTCATAATCGGCGACAGACCATTTGAACGTCCGGATGCCGGTGACATGCGAGAATTCCTTCGCCGCTTCGTCGTTGCCGGCATAATTCGCCGCGACGGTGTAGCCTGCGTCTTTCAACGCCATGGAAATCGCCGCGCCAATCCCGCGTGTGCCGCCGGTGACAAGTGCAACTCTCGACATGACTCCTCCTAATGTCGAATTCGATGGCAACATTGTTATTCGGTATTTTGTCTGCGCGCAAGATTATTGCGCGCAGACTTTGGTCTCAGAGTCCCTCGAGGCACATGGCCACGCCCATGCCGCCGCCGATGCACAGCGTCGCGAGGCCCTTCTGCGCGCCCGAGCGTTTCATTTCGAACAGCAGCGTGTTCAGGATGCGCGCGCCGCTGGCGCCGATCGGGTGGCCGATGGCGATGGCGCCGCCGTTGACGTTCACCTTGGAGGTATCCCAGCCCAGCTCCTTGTTCACTGCGCAGGCCTGGGCGGCAAAAGCCTCGTTCGCCTCGATCAGATCGAGGTCGCTGGCCTTCCAGCCCGCCTTCTCCAGCGCCTTGCGCGAGGCCGGGGCCGGGCCGATGCCCATGATCGCCGGATCCACGCCCGCGGTGGCATAGGAGGCGATGCGCGCCAGCGGCGTGAGCCCGCGTTTGATCGCTTCTTCCTCGCTCATCAGCAGCACGGCGGCCGCGCCGTCATTGATCCCCGAAGCATTGGCCGCGGTGACCGAGCCATCCTTGGTGAAGGCGGGCTTCAGCTTCTGCATCGCCTCGATCGTCGCGCCGTGGCGGATATATTCATCCGCATCGACCACGATGTCGCCCTTGCGGGTCTTGATGGTGAAGGGGACGATTTCGTCCTTGAAGCGCCCGGCCTTCTGCGCGGCTTCGGCCTTGTTCTGCGACGCCAGCGCGAATTCGTCCTGCATCTCGCGGGTGATCTGGAACTTCGCCGCGACGTTTTCGGCCGTCTGCCCCATGTGATAGCCGTTGAAGGCGTCCCACAGGC
>NZ_JAYRZN010000013.1:0-50793 GCF_041916475.1 Paenirhodobacter sp. | reverse complement strand
GATCATGGTGTCGATGAACTTCATGTCGCCCATCTTCTGGCCCGCGCGCAGATGCGCCGCATGGGCGGAGAGCGACATGCTTTCCTGACCGCCGGCGATCACAACCGAAGCATCGCCAAGCGCGATATGCTGGGCGCCGAGGGCAACGGCGCGCAGGCCCGAGCCGCAGACCTGGTTGATGCCCCAGGCGGCCGATTCGACCGGTAGGCCGGCATGGATATGGGCCTGGCGCGCCGGGTTCTGGCCCTGGGCCGCGGTCAGCACCTGGCCGAGGATGGTTTCGGAGACATCCGCCTTTTCGATTCCGGCCCGGGCGACGACGGCCTCGATCACCGCTGCGCCCAGTTCATGCGCCGGGGTATTGGCAAAGGAGCCGTTGAAGCTGCCGACTGCGGTGCGCGCAGCCGAGACGATTACCACGTTGGTCATGTGTCCTCTCCTCAAAGGAAACCCGGCAGGCAGGGCACCGGGATCGGGGAGGAGGATGCCCGACAGGAGGGGTAGGTCAAGCGGATTTGCCACGGGGTGGCAATTTGTATCGTTCCCGCAGACTTTGGTCGGGGGGCGTGGGAGGGTGAGTATGCCAGCCGAAGGTCTCTGACGTGCCGCTGCGCTTGGGCCGCCGGGGCTGCGTGTGATGCGCCGGGGTCAGATCCTGGATCAATATGATCCGGCCTAGGGTGTCAGGCTCTGCGGAAGACCCGAGGGCGGCAACGCGGCGGCACGATTTCTTGGTCTGGAGTGCCGGGCTGCGGGCCATTCCGCGAGGCGGTTTGGGCAAATCCTTCTGACACGCGTCCCCGCAGGTCAGGCGCTGCGTACCGTCGATGCCTCGGCCAGCTTCCAGGGCGGCAGGACGCTCGGGGCACCGAAATAATAGCCCTGCATGCAGTCCACGCCTATTTCCGTCAGATAAGCCGCATCGGCAGCGCTCTCGACGGCTTCGGCGACGGTGAACATCTCGAAATGTTTCGCGATGGAGATCAGCGCGGCGGTCAGGACCTGATTGTCGGGGTTGTCCGCGATACCACGAATGAACTGGCCGTCGATCTTGAGGATGTCGAAGTAGAACTCGCGCAGGTAGCGGAATGACGTGTAGCCCGCGCCGAAATCGTCCAGCGCGAAGCTGACCCCGCGTTCCTGAAGCTCTCCCATGAAGGCCATGACGATCTCGGGCATCTGCATCGCCGAGCTTTCCGTGATTTCCAGAATCAAGCGCTCGGAGATGGTCGTGTCACGGCCAAGGCCCGAGTTGAGCACGCGCTGCCATTGCGGATAGCCGATCGAGCGCGCGGACATGTTGACTGCCAGGCGCAGAGACGGATCTTCGGCCAGCGCATTGAGGCCGAGTTCGAGTGCCAGACAATCGATTCGGCGCCCGGTTTCATTTGTCTCGGCCTCGTCGATGAAATCGCGCGCGGGGATGATCCGGCCCGAATTGTCCAGCAGACGTATCAGGCCCTCATGGAAGGCCGGGCGCTCCGGGTTGCTGGTCTGTACGATCGGCTGGAAGGCCAGAAGAACCTGACGTTGGTCCAGCGCGCGCTGCACCATCGACAGCACTTCGCTGTCGCGCCGCGCGATGGCGTAGTCGAGCGGGCTGCACAGGGCGGGGTCAAGCGGATCCTTGGGAGGGAAGACGCTCTTGGACATGACAAACTCCGTATCAGGCCCGGCAAGGATCCGGCAACCGGGCTAACAACCCGTAAACGGCGGCCAAACTTCGAGAATTCGTGAACAGGGGTCGCTTAACCGGCTGGAAAGGAAGGCATCCTAGCCTGCGGGCAGCAGAGGCCCGGAGGGAAGATGAACATCCGCAAAGACATTTCCGCCGATCGGGCGGTCGGTCAGGAGGCGTTGGCGCCCCTGTACACGCGGGTGAATGCGGCGGGAATCGTGCGCGCGGTCAGCCCGTCTGTCGTCAGGCAGCTGGGCATTTCTGCAGTGGATCTTATCGGTGCGCCGCTGCGCGTCATGCAGGTCTGCGACCAGCCGCAGGTGCTGACCGACGTGATCACGGAGGCGCTCGCTGCGGGCGAACCCGCCGTTGCCTATCAGAAAATTCGCATGGCCGAGGGGCGCGACGTCTGGATGGTGGTGTTCCACCTTCCCACCGAGGATGGGCTGCTACAGCTGCGCATTCCCGCATTGGCAGAGACATTTTCGGGCGTTCCGGAGCTTTATGCCAAACTGAATGCGGATACGGGCAGCCGTGCGAGCCAGTTGCAGGTGCTGCAGCGCGGGTTCGCCGCCTACGGGGGCTATTCCGTTCACGCCATCGGTCAGGAGCTTCCCGCGCGCGCGGATGCGTTGGGCAAGCCGCGCAACCAACGCGCTCATGTCATGCACCGGGTCAGCGATGCGCTCGACAATGCACTGAAGGAAAAAATCGAACTGATGCGCAGCTTCAATGCGCTGCAGCTGATCCCGAACAATATGCGCATCGTCGCATCGCGGCTGGAGCCCGCCGGGGGGCCGATTTCTGCCATCGCCGAGAATTACAAAGCCTCTTCGGCGGCGATTTCGCAGCGGCTCGCGAGCTTCATCAGTGCGCCCGACAGCCTCTGCGAGCAACTGCGGGCTCAGATCATGCGGATGCTGATCCAGATGGCGGCCCGGCGCCTGCTGCTCGATGTGCGTTCGACGAATTTCACCCCTGTCGCCGGGCAAGAGGCCGAATCGCCGGCTCTGGATCAGCGGTGGCAGGAGGAATGCACGATGATGATCGCCACTGCGGACAGAATCGGCCGCGAATCGCGCAGCGCGATGGCCGGCGCCGAGGAATTTGCCGCCCGCTTTGGCCGCGCCAGCGCCGATATCCGTCGTCATATGCTGGGGCTCGACACGATCCGAGTGCTGGGGCGGGTCGAATGCAGCCGCCTGCACGAGAGCGAGGGGCTGTCCGCGACGATCGACCAACTGGACGCCTTCCATTCTGAAATCCGCACACGGCTGGAAGCGATCATCCGGTATGCCGAGGTGGTCAGCGAGGCGATGGGAGAGATCCCGGGGACGGACCAAAGGACGGCTACGAGACCTCGAAACATGGCTTTTCATGCCGTTAGAACCTAAGGCGGGAAGTCGCTCCAGATGCGCAGATCTGAGGTCGGCATCGGGGGGGCGGTTCTTTGCGGCCCGGGCCAGGTGATCTCATTTTGCGTCTCCGGGAGTTTCCCGCGCGCGCACTGGTGCCTCGAAGTGCCTTTTGATCTTTCGGAGCGGCGCGCGGGTCCGCCGCGCGGGGAATGCCGGATGCGCCGCCAGGTGGCATAACCGCTCGGTCAGGCCCACGCGCACCGCCCCTTGCCTGGCCAACCATCGGGGCACGGGAGAGACCGACTGCGGCGGCCGCTGTCTGGTTTCCTGCGGGGGAGCCACATAGCCCGGCAGATACTATCGGCCGTGCGCAACGACTTTGGTCGCCCCGCCGCGCCCCTATTCCATCAGCGCCGCGATCACCTTGCGGGCCTCGGGGGCGTTCCAGTCGGCATCGCCGATCAGCCGCGCGACCTCGCGGCCCTCGCGGTCGATCAGCACCGAGACCGGCAGCCCCATGACCCCCATCGCACGGGCCAGCTGCTGGCGCTCGTCCTGATAGCGGGGCAGGCGTGTCACCCCGGCCTCGGCGAAGAAACGCTGGATCTGCGCCTGCGGATTGCGCCCGGTGGCGATGGTCACCACGGCGAAACGCGCGCCGCCCATGGCGCCCTGCAGGGCATCGAGCGCGGGCATTTCCTTGCGGCAGGGCGCGCACCATGTCGCCCAGAAATTCACCAGAACTGCCTTGCCGCGAAAGTCCTTCAGGCTGTGCTCGGCCCCGCCCTCATCGGTGAAGGGCAGCTCCGGCACCGCGAGCGGCTCCTCGTAGACCACCAGTTTCGCCATGTCGCCCGCCTTCAATGCGGCGAGATCGGCCGCCGTGGCAGCGTTTGCGCACAGGCTCAGGGCCGTATAAAGGACGAACAGACGCAGCATGATGCCTCCCGAAAGGGCCGAACGATGACCGACAGCACGGAAAAATCCTCGAACGCCATGTGGGGCGGGCGCTTCGCCGCCGGTCCGGACGCGATCATGGAGGCGATCAACGCCTCGATCTCGTTCGACAAGCGGCTCTATGCGCAGGATATCCGCGGCAGCCGGGCCCATGCAGCGATGCTCGCGGCGACAGGCATCCTCACCGATAAAGACGCCGAGGCGATCCGGGAAGGCCTGCTCACGGTCTTGTCAGAAATCGAGGCGGGCGATTTCCCGTTCTCGACCGCGCTCGAGGACATCCACATGAACGTGGAATCGCGGCTGAAGGAGATCATCGGCGAACCGGCCGGGCGGCTGCATACCGCGCGCTCGCGCAACGATCAGGTGGCAACGGATTTCCGGCTCTGGGTGCGAGACCAGTGCGATGCCGCCGCCGCGGCGCTGGAGGCGCTGATCCGGGCGCTGCTCGCGCGGGCGGAGGCCACGGCGGATTGGGTGATGCCGGGCTTCACCCATCTGCAGACGGCGCAGCCGGTGACCTTCGGCCACCACATGATGGCCTATGTGGAAATGTTCGCCCGTGACCTGTCGCGCTTCCGGGATGCGCGCAAGCGGATGAACGAATCGCCCCTCGGCGCCGCGGCGCTGGCCGGCACCGGCTTCCCGATCGACCGCTTTGCCACCGCGCAGGCGCTCGGCTTCGACCGGCCGATGGCGAACAGCCTCGATGCCGTATCGGACCGCGATTTCGCGCTCGAATTCCTCTCGGCCTCCTCGATCTGCGCGGTGCACCTGAGCCGCATGGCCGAAGAGCTGGTGATCTGGTCCTCGGCGCAGTTCCGCTTCGTGGCGATGTCGGACAAATGGTCCACCGGCTCGTCGATCATGCCGCAGAAGCGCAACCCGGATGCGGCCGAGCTGATCCGCGCCAAGATCGGGCGGATCCTTGGCGCCACGGTCGCGCTGTTCACCGTGATGAAGGGCCTGCCGCTGGCCTATTCCAAGGACATGCAGGAAGACAAGGAGCAGGTCTTCGATGCCGCCGACACGCTGATGCTGGCGCTCGCGGCGATGACCGGGATGATCTCCGACCTGAGCGTGAACCAGCCGAAGCTGGAGGCGGCGGCCTCCAGCGGCTTCTCCACCGCCACCGATCTGGCCGACTGGCTGGTGCGCAAGGCCGGGCTGCCGTTCCGCGAGGCGCATCATGTCACCGGCTCGCTGGTGGCGATGGCGGAGAAGACCGGCGTGGATCTGCCGGAACTGACGCTCGCGCAGATGCAATCGGTGCATTCCGCGATCACTGATGATATATTTTCCGTGCTCGGGGTGCATAATTCGGTCGCCTCGCGGCAATCCTATGGCGGCACGGCCCCCGATCAGGTGCGTGCGCAGATCGCCCGCTGGAAGGAATACCTGAAGTGAGACAGATCCTGATCCTGGCAACCCTCGCCGCGCTCGCTGGCTGCGGCGTGGATGGCCCGCCGCAGCCGCCGCAACAGGCGCAGCCCGGTGTGACCATCTCGGGCGAAGCCAGGACGGGTGTCTCGGCGCGGCTCTGATGCGCTGGCTGCTGCTCATCGCGGCGCTCGCCGGCTGCGCGTCCGACCCGCCGCCGGTGCGCAGCCCGAGCGTCGGTGTCTATCGCGGCGCGGGCGGGCAGGTGGGCACTTCGGTGGCCTCCGGGGTCGGGCCCGTCACCGTGGGCGTGAACAACCACGGCGGCGGTTTCCTGGGCACCCATCTCGGCCCGATCCACGTCGGCGCCGGCTTCTGATTGCGCGGCTCCCGGTTCTGCGCTAGCGAACGGCGCACAGCAGGGAGCGCGCCATGGACCATTTCCTCTATCGCAACGGCATCCTCCACGCCGAGGACGTGCCGATCCCCGAGATCGTCGCGGCTGTCGGCACGCCGGTCTATGTCTATTCCGCGGCAACCCTGACGCGCCATTTCCGCCTGTTCGACGAAGCCCTGGGCGCGATGCCGCACCTCGTGTGCTTCGCGATCAAGTCGAATTCGAACCTCGCCGTGCTGAAGCTTCTGGGCAGCCTTGGCGCCGGGATGGATGTGGTCTCGGGTGGCGAATACCGCCGGGCGAAGGCTGCAGGCGTGCCGGGCGAGCGGATCGTATTTTCCGGCGTGGGCAAGACCCCGGAGGAAATCCGCCTCGCGCTCACCGGCGGCATCCGCCAGTTCAACGTGGAATCGGAGCCCGAACTGCTGGCGATTTCGCGGATCGCGGCGGAGCTTGGCCTGCGCGCGCCAGTGGCGCTGCGGGTCAATCCCGATGTCGATGCCCAGACCCATGAGAAGATCGCCACCGGCAAATCCGAGAATAAGTTCGGCATCCCGATTGCGAAGGCCCGCGACGTCTATGCGATGGCGGCCGCCCTGCCGGGCATCGAGGTGATCGGGATCGATGTGCATATCGGCTCGCAGCTGACCCAGCTCGAGCCCTTCGAGGCGGCGTTCCGCAAGGTCCGCGCCCTGACCGAGGCGCTGCGCGCCGATGGCCACGATATCCGCCGGCTCGATCTGGGCGGGGGGCTCGGGATTCCCTATACCCGCTCGAACGAGGCGCCGCCGCTGCCGGTGGAATATGTGGGCGTGATCCGCGAGACGCTGGGCGATCTGGGCTGCGAGATCGAGATCGAGCCCGGCCGCCTGATCTCCGGCAATGCCGGGATCCTGGTGTCCTCGGTGATCTATCTGAAGGAAGGCGAGGGGCGGAATTTCCTCATCGTCGATGCGGCGATGAACGATCTGGTGCGCCCCTCCATGTATGGCGCCTGGCACGATATCGTGCCGGTGCTGGAGCCCGCGCCGGGCACGCCGCTCGCGCCCCTCGATGTGGTCGGCCCCGTCTGCGAGACCGGCGACACCTTCGCCCGCGCCCGCGCCCTGCCGCCGCTCGCGGCCGAAGATGTCGTGGCGTTTCGCTCGGCCGGGGCCTATGGTGCGGTGATGGCATCCGAATACAATTCCCGCCCGCTGGTGCCCGAGGTGCTGGTCAGCGGGGATCAATTCGCTGTCATTCGCCCGAGACCGAGCTTTGAGGAAATGCTCGGGCGCGATACCATCCCCGAGTGGCTCTAGGCATTCCGCCCGGCGCCGGAAAGGACCGATGCGCCGACGCTCTGCCCCTCCGCCCTCGCCGCTTGCGGCCTTCGCCCGCCCGATCGCGCTGACGCGGGCGGCTATGGTGCTGGAGCGGGGGCTACGCGCGTTCTGGCCGCTCCTCTCCGTTTGCGCGCTGTGCTTTGCCGCGCTGGCCTTCGGGCTCTGGCGCGTGCTGGATCCGCTCGGGCAATGGCTGGCGCTGAGCGTTGCGGGGCTGGCCGTGCTCGCCGCGGCCGGGTTCGGCCTGTGGCGGTTCCGCTGGCCGAGCCGGGCGGCCGCCGTGGCGCGGCTCGATGCGACACTCCCCGGACGGCCGCTGACGGCGCTGGTCGATGGGCTGGCGCTTGGCGCTGAGGATCCGGCGGCGGCCGCGCTCTGGCAGGTGCACCTGCGCCGGATGATGCGGCTTGCGCAGGGCGCGCGGGCGGTGGCGCCCGCGCCCGATCTCGCCCGGCGCGATCCGTTCGGCCTGCGGCTGACGGCGGCTGCGGCGCTGGTCCTCGCGCTGATTTTCGGCGCGCCGATCGCGGGGCTATCCCCCGGCCCCGTGCCCGGCACCACCGGCCCGGCGCAGGCCGCGCTCGGGCCGAGCTGGGAAGGCTGGGCGGAGCCGCCACGCTATACCCGCAAGCCGGGCCTCTATCTGAACAGCCTCGACACCGCCGAAATCACCGTGCCCGAAGGCACCCGCTTCGCCTTCCGTTTCTATGGCTCCGAAGTGCCGTTCACCGAAAGCGTCTCCAGCCCGGCCGCGCCGCCGCAGGCCGCGTCCGATGATGCGGTGCCGCGGCGCGATTTCGAGGCGGTCCGCTCGGGTGTGATCGAGATCGGCGGCCCGCTCGGGCGCGGCTTCCGGGTGACGGTGCTGCCCGATGCGGCGCCCTCGGTGATGCTGCTGGGCGTGGCGGAGCGCCGCGCCGATGGCAAGATGGCGCAGCCCTTCCATGCGATGGACGATTATGCCGTGGTCTCGGGCCATGCCCGGATCACGCTCGATCTGGCCGCAGTGCCGCGCCGCTATGGGCTTCGGGCGGAGCCCGAACCGCGCGAGGATCTGGTCTTCGACCTGCCGATGCCCTTCTCCGGCTCGCGCGCCGATTTCACCGAGCAGATCGTCGAGGATGCGTCGAAGCACCCTTGGGCAAACCTGCCGGTGAAGCTCACGCTCGAGGTGGAGGATGGCCGCGGCCAGCAGGGCAGCACCGGCGCGCAGAGCCTGGAGCTGCCGGGGCGGCGGTTCTTCGATCCGCGCGCGGCGGCGCTGATCGAGCTGCGGCGCGATCTGCTCTGGTCGCGCGCCAATGCGGCCAGCACGGCGCAGCTGCTGCGCGCGATCACCAACCGGCCCGGAGATCTGTTTCCGGTGCCGCAGATGGCCGAGACCCTGCGCCAGGCGGCGCTGCGGCTGGAGGAGCCGGAGCTGAGCCCTGAGGCGCGTGATGAGATCGCCGAGAAGCTCTGGGAGCTGGCGCTGCTGCTGGAGGATGGCGGCCTGTCCGATGCGCTGCAGGCGATGCAGCAGGCGCAGCAGCGGCTTTCGGAGGCAATCCGCAATGGCGCCTCCAAGGACGAGGTCGCCAAGCTGATGCAGGAGCTGAAAGAGGCCACCGACCGCTACCTGCAGATGCTCGCGGAGCGCGGCCAGCAGCAGGAGCAGGGTCCGCAGTTCGGCCAGCAACAGCAGCAGGGCCAGCAGATCACCGGCGATCAGATCCAGCAGATGATGGACGAGATCCAGAAGCTGATGAACGAGGGCCGCATGGCCGAGGCGCAGGAGCTGCTGGATCAGCTGGCGCGGCTGATGGAGAACCTGAAGGTGACCCAGGGTCAGGGCGGCGAAGGCGGCCCGGGCAGCCAGGCGATGCGCGATCTGGGCCAGACGCTGCGCGACCAGCAACAGCTTTCCGACGATGCCTTCCGCGGCATGCAGCAGCAGCCGGGGGATGGCCAGCAGCCGGGCGAGGGCACGCAGGGGCAGCAGCCCGGATCCGGCCAAGGCCAAGGGCAGGGCCCGGGGCAAGGCGAGGGGCAAGGCCTGGCGGAGCGGCAAGGCGCCCTGCGCCGCGAGCTGGACCGGCAGCGCGGGCTGCTGCCGCAAATGGGTGGCGAACAGGGCGAGGCCGCGCGGCGGCAGCTCGACGAGGCGGGCCGCGCCATGGAGGGCGCCGAGCAGGCGCTGCGCCAGGGCGACAATGGCACCGCGCTCGACCAGCAGGCCGATGCGATCGAGGCGCTGCGCGAGGGCATGCGCAACCTGCGCGATGCGCTGGCGCAGGAAGGCGGCCAGAACGGTGAGCGCAGCCCGGGCGAGGGCGAGCAGCGCACCGGCGATGCGATGGGCGGCCAGCCCGGGCGCGAGCTGCCGCGCGACCCGCTCGGGCGCGCCACGGGCGAGGGCGCGCAGATCGGCTCCGAGCGCAACATGCTACAGGGCGAGGATGTGTATCGCCGGGCCCGCGACCTGCTCGACGAGATCCGGCGCCGCTCCGCGGACCGGCTGCGCTCGGCCGAGGAGCTGGATTACCTGCGCCGGCTGCTGGACCGGTTCTAGTCGCCCAGCACCGCCTGCACTTCGGCGATCAGCGCGCTCACATGCGCATCGAGCCAGAGCCGCCCCGCGTTCACCTGCAGCACATAGGCCTCCAGCCCGGGCGCGAGCGCCGGCAGCGCCCGGCCGATCTGCGGGGCGAAGCCATAGGTGGCCGTGGCCAGCGCGGCCGCCGCCATCACCGTGCCGAAGCCCAGCCGGAAGCCCGCCCGGTGCCGGTCCAGCACCTGGGGGGTGTCGAGCGTCGCGGGTTCGCCCGGGCGGTCGGCGCTCGCCCGCAGCGAGGAGTTGATCTCGCCGATATCGGGCAGCGAGACCACCTCGGCCTCTGCCGGGCCATCGTCTTCGGCCTCGGCCACGGCCTCGGCCACGATCACGGGCGCCGCCGCCACCAGCGGCTCCGCATCGGAAAACACCCGCGGCAGCGCCAGGGCGACTGTCTTGCCGCGGCTTGCCGGGCCGCCCGGGGGCTGCAGGCGCACGGCGGGGCGCAGCACTTCGGGGCGCTGCGGCTCCAGGATCATCTCTTCCTGCGTTTCCAGGGCGCCGCTTTCGGCGCGGCGCGCCTGGGCTTCGCGCTCGGCCTCCTCGCGCAGGATCGCGAGCAGGGAATCGTCCAGCGGCCGGCGCGGCACCGCGCCTGCAGCGGGAGCAGGGCCGATCTCCTCCCGGTTGTTCTCGGCGCGGTTGTCCTCGGCCCAGGCCCGCAGCGCGGCGGCGCTCACCGGGCCGGGATCGGGCGCGCCATCGGGCTCCCAGTCATCCTCGGGCAGGGTGACGGCCTTTTCCTCCGACAGCAGGATCGGGCGGCTCTTCTGGAACCAGACATGGCCACAGGCGGAGCATTGCACATCGCGCCCGGCGTCGGGAATGACACCGTCGTCGACCTCGTACTGGGCCCCGCATCCCGGACAGATCAGCCGCATGCCCCTCCCACTCCGACGTCAATCGGCATTCTGGCAATTCTTCTGCACATGTTGTAGCAAGCGCCAAACCATTATCCAAGGGTTTGAGTGCCCGCGCGGACGGGCCGTCAGAGGGGTGCGCATTGATCGAGCTGCAGAATGTGGCGGTGGGCTATGGCGGAAGCGAGCTCCTGGCGGAGATGACGCTGAAGCTGGTGCCGGGCTCGTTCCACTTCCTCACCGGCCCCTCGGGCGCGGGCAAGACCACCTTTCTGAAACTGTGCTATGCGGAGCTGCTGCCTGCGGCCGGCTTCATCGGCCTGTTCGGCCAGGATGTGCGGATGATGGGGCGCGACGATATCGCCCGCACCCGTCAGCGCATCGGCATCGTGCACCAGGACTGCCAGTTCCTGGACCATCTGTCGCTGGTGGAGAATGTGGCGCTTCCCCTTACGGTTGCGGGGCGCGGGGTCGATATCGGCGAGCTGAAGGAGCTGCTGAGCTGGGTGGGCCTGCGGGCGCAGGCCAATGCGCTGCCGCCACAATTGTCGGGCGGGGAGCGGCAGCGGGCGGCCTTGGCGCGGGCGGTGATGACATCGCCCGAAGTGATCCTCGCGGACGAGCCCACCGGCAACCTGGATTGGGAAATGTCGCTGCGGCTCCTGTCGCTGCTGGTGGAGCTGAACCGGATGGGCAAGACGGTCGTGATCGCGACGCATGATCTGAACCTGATCCGGCAGGCCAAGCAGCAGGTGCAGGCGCGGGTGCTGCGCATTGCCGGGCGGCGGCTGCATCTGGCGGGGGCAGACCTGTGATCCGCGCCGTGATGATGTTCCTGCGCGCCGAGGGTACGGCGGTGGACCGGGTGGTGCCGCCGTCGTCGCATACCGCGAACCTTACCGTGCTCACCTCCGCGGCTATGGCGTTTCTGGCCGTGTTCGCGCTGGCGCTGTCGCTCGCGACAGGCCGGCTGGCGGATCGCTGGTCCGATGCGCTGGCGCGCTCGGCCACGATCCGGATCTCGGCCCCGGCCGAGCAGATGGAGGCGCAGACCCGCGCCGTGCTGGACGCGCTGAAAACCACGCCCGGGATCGAGAGCTACCACGCCCTCGACGAGGCCGAGATGAAGACCCTGCTCGACCCCTGGTTCGGCCCCGACCTGCCGGTGGAGAGCCTGCCGCTGCCGACGCTCGTCGAGCTGACCGAAACCTCCGCCGGAATGGATGCCGAGGGGCTGCGGATGCGGCTCGCGGCCGAGGCCCCCGGCGCGGTGCTCGATGACCATACCCGCTGGCGGCGGCCGCTGGTGGCAGCGGCGGGGCGGCTGCGCTTCCTCGGGGTGCTGTCGCTGCTCCTGATCGGCGGGGCGATGGCGGGGATGATCACGCTGGCGGCGCAGGCCTCGCTGGCCGCGAACGGGCAGGTGATCCGCACGCTGCGGCTCGTCGGCGCGCGCGACAGTTTCATCGCCCGGGCTTTTGAGCGCCGCTTCACCCTGCGCGGCGCCATCGGGGCTGCGCTCGGCACGGTGCTGGGCATGCTGGCGGTGGCGTTGCTGCCTGCGGCGAACGCGGCCGGCGGCTTCCTCACCGGGCTCGGCTTCACCGGCTGGGGCTGGCTCTGGCCGTTCATCATCCCGCCGCTGGCGGCCGGGGTGGCCTTCTGGGCGACGCGGATGGCCGCGCGCCATATGCTGCGGGGGATCCGGTGATCGTGGTGCAATACATCCGTTCGTTCGTCTTCATCGTGCAGATGTATGTGGTGATGGCGGTGATGGCGGTCGGGCTGTTCCCGGTTGCGCTGCTGGGGGGGCGCGGCGCGGCGGTCTGGGTCTGCCGGAGCTATTGCAAATGGGTGCGGCTGTCGCTGCGCGTCCTCGTCGGGCTGCGCACCGAAATCCGCGGCCCGGTGCCGCAGGGCGATGCGCTGATCGCCTCGAAGCATCAGAGCTTCCTCGACATCCTGCTGATCTACTCGGCCCTGCCGCGGGGCAAGTTCATCATGAAGAAGGAGCTGATCTGGACCCCCTTCGTCGGCTGGTACGCCTGGCTGATCGGCTGCATTCCGGTGGATCGCAGCAAGGGCGGCAAGGCGGTGAAATCCATGCTGCGCGCGGCGCGCAATCCGCGCTATGCGGGCGGCCAGCTGATCATCTTCCCGCAGGGGACCCGGGTCGCGCCGGGCGCGCGCAAGGAATACAAGATCGGCGCCGCCGCGCTCTACCGCGAGCTGAAGCTGCCCTGCATCCCGGCCGCAACCAATGTGGGCGTGTTCTGGGCCCGCCATGGCATCCTGCGCAAGCCGGGCCTCGCGGTGGTCGAATTCCTGCCCGCGATCGCGCCGGGAGAGGATCCGCATGGCTTCATGACCCGGATCGAGACCGAGATCGAGGCCGCCTCCGACCGGCTTATGGCCGAAGCGGGCTTTCGCGGCTAGGCCTCAGGCCGTCTTGAGTGCGACGACGCCACCGAGGATCAGCACGATGCCCAGAACCCGCTGCAGGCCAAGCGGCTCACCAAGCAGCACCATCGCCATCACCGCGGTGCCAAGCGCACCGATCCCGCCCCAGACCGCATAGGCGGTGGCGACGGGAATATCGCGCGCCGCGCGCTCCAGCAGCCAGACGCTGAGGAAAATCAGCACGATGGTGCCTGCGGAGGGCCAGAACCGGGTGAATCCTTCGGAATATTTCATCCCGATCACCCAGCCGATCTCCAGCAGCCCTGCCAGCAGCAGGACGAGCCATGCCGTCATGCTGCGAGGCCCTTGGAGCCCATGTCCAGGAACTTCTTGCGCCGGTCCTTGATCAGCTCGGAGGGCTTCTTGCCCTTCATCTCTTCGAGCATGAAGGCGATTTCCGATCCTACCGCGGCGATCGTCGCTGCGCGGTCGCGTTGCGCGCCCCCGAGCGGCTCCTTGATGATCCGGTCGATCACGGCGAGCTTCTTCAGGTCCTGCGCGGTCAGGCGCAGCGCCTCGGCGGCCTCGCGCATCTTCTCGGCATCCTTCCACAGGATCGAGGCGCAGCCCTCGGGCGAGATCACCGAATAGACCGAATGCTCCAGCATCGCGATCCGGTTCGCCGTGGCGAAGGCCACCGCGCCGCCGGAGCCGCCCTCGCCGATAATGACCGACACGAGCGGCACGCCGATGGTCAGGCATTTCTCCGTCGAGCGTGCGATCGCCTCGCTCTGCCCGCGCTCCTCCGCGCCCTTGCCCGGATAGGCGCCGGGCGTATCCACCAGCGTGATCACCGGCAGCCGGAACCGGTCCGCCATATCCATCAGCCGGATCGCCTTGCGATAGCCCTCGGGGCGCGCCATGCCGAAATTGCGCTCGATCCGGCTCGCCGTATCATGGCCCTTCTCGTGGCCGATCACCACCACCGGATGGTCGTTGAACCGCGCCAGCCCGCCCATGATGGCGTGGTCGTCGGCGAAGTTCCGGTCCCCGGCCAGCGGCGTGTATTCGGTGAAGATGGCGTCGATGTAATCCTTGCAATGCGGCCGGTCGGGGTGCCGCGCCACCTGCGTCTTGCGCCAGGGCGACAGGTCCTTGTACAGGTCGCGCAGCATCTGCGCCGCCTTCTTGTCGAGGGCGGCCGCTTCCTTCTCCACGTCCATCTGCTCGTTCGCGCGCGCCATCGCGCGCAGCTCCTCCGCCTTGCCTTCGATCTCGGCCAGCGGCTTTTCGAACTCGAGATAGGTGGTCATCGGATCCCTCCGTTACGCGGTGGCGTCTATATGCCGATCTGGCCATGGAATTGCAACCGAAGGCACCTCCGGCCCGCGTTCTCCCGATGCCCACTTTTGGCGCGCCCCGCGCCGGTGCTGTTAAATTTCCGTTAACTTCGCCCGTCAGGCTGGGCCGGGCCGGGGCTTTCACAACGGAAAACGCCCCGGACCGGGGTCCGGGGCGTCTCTGGTTCCCTCATGCTGGCAGGACCTCCCCTTCCTGCCGCTCCGGGAGCCGATTCGTTCGTGAATCGCCGTTCACGATTCGCCTAAGCTTTAATCATTTCAGACTGTCTGACAATAACCTCTGCTTGCCGAATTGAAGCCAAATCGACGAGACGGCCTTTATACACTGCGGCGCCCGCGCCTGCGGCCTTCGCCTTCTCCATCGCTGCCAGAATTTCGCGCGCTTCGGTCACCGCGGCCTCCGAAGGGGTGAAGACCTCGTTCGCGAGCGTCACCTGCTTCGGATGGATCGCCCATTTGCCGACCATGCCGAGCGTGGCCGAGCGCAGCGCCTGCGCGCGGAAGCCGTCATCGTCCGAAAAGTCGCCGAACGGGCCATCGACCGGCAGGATGCCATGGGTGCGGCAGGCCGCCACGATCGCCGTTTGTGCCCAGTGCCACGGATCGGCCCAGTATTTCTGCCCATCGCGGATCATGTAGTAGTTTTCCTGGGTGCCGCCGATGCCGGTGGTGGCCATGCCCATGGAGGCCGCGAAATCCGCCGCGCCGAGGCTCATCGCCTGCAGCCGCGGCGAGGAGGCCGCGATCTCCTCGACATGGGCGATGCCGGCCGCGGTCTCGATGATAACCTCGAGGCTGATGCGCTTCTTGCGGCCCTTGGCGGCCTCGATCGCGCTCACCAGCGCATCCACCGCATAGACATCGGCCGCGCAGCCGACCTTCGGGATCATGATCTGGTCGATCCGCTCGGAGCCCTCTTCCAGCACCTCGACCACATCGCGGTACCAGTAGGGCGTATCGAGCCCGTTGATCCGCACGGAGAGGTACTTGGTGCCCCAGTCGATGTCGTGGCTGGCCTGGATGATGTTGCGCCGGGCCTGCGCCTTGTCGTCGGGGGCGACCGAATCCTCGAGGTCGAGGTTGATCACGTCGGCGGCCGACTGCGCCATCTTTTCAAAGATCGCGGGGCGCGAGCCCGGGCCGAACAGCTGGCAGCGGTTCGGGCGGGCGGGGGCGGCAGGCTGGACGCGGAAGCTCATGATACCTCTCGGCAATGATGTTTCGAGTTTACAGTGTGTCGAGATATAATATTGCGCGCAATGCTGCAAGTGCGCTGTTTTCGGGCCGAAGCTGGCCGGCCGCGCTCCTGGAATCCTCGCGCCCGCAGAAACTTCTGCATAAATCTGCGGCGCAATGGCGGATCTGTCGAAGATTCTTCTTGCTGCGGTGGGCTTCGGCCCGCAGTTTCCGAGGAAATCCCGCACATGGAGGCTATTCTGGGCGCAATGGCCCGGCACAGGGCGCATCCAGACAGCAGAGAGGACACCATGTCGCTGATCGAAACCCCCTATCTCCTGTTCCTGGGCGATGCGCCCGATCCGCTGGCGGCGAAGGTCGCGCAGGGCATCAAGGACTGGCGCCCGGAATATGCGGTGGGGCAGTTCCGGATGGAGGGCTGCAAGGCCGATATGGGCCTGCCGGACATGGACCTCGCCACGGCGAAGGCCGCGGGCTGCAAGACCATGGTGATCGGCGTGGCGAATCGCGGCGGCGTCATCAGCCCGGCCTGGAAGAAGGTGCTGGTGGCGGCGCTGGAGGAGGGCTTCGACCTCGCCTCCGGCCTGCACAACCTGCTGCGCGACGAGCCCGAGCTGGTCGCGGTGGCGGAGGCCTGCGGGCGCCAGCTGCACGACGTGCGCGTGCCCACGGTCGAGTACCCGATCGCCAATGGCGTGAAGCGCAGCGGCAAGCGCATGCTCGCGGTGGGCACGGATTGCTCGGTCGGCAAGATGTACACGGCGCTGTGCATGGAAAAGGAAATGCGCGCGCGCGGCACCAAGGCCACGTTCCGCGCCACCGGCCAGACCGGGATCCTGATCACCGGCAATGGCGTGCCGCTCGATGCGGTGATCGCCGATTTCATGGCCGGCGCGGTGGAATGGCTGACGCCCGACAATGACGCCGACCACTGGGACCTGATCGAGGGCCAGGGCAGCCTGTTCCACGTCTCCTATTCCGGGGTGACGATGGCGCTGGTGCATGGCGGGCAGCCCGATGCGCTGGTGCTGTGCCACGAACCGACGCGGCCGCATATGCGCGGCCTGCCGGGCTACACGCTGCCCTCGCTGGAGGCGCTGCGCGCGCTGGCGCTGAGCTGCGCGCAGGTGGCCAATCCGGCCTGCAAGGTGGTGGGCGTTTCGGTCAACACCCAGCATATGCCCGAGGCCGAGGCGCTGGCCTATCTGGCGCAGATCGAGGCCGAGATGGGCCTGCCCGCCACCGACCCGTTCCGCTTCGGCGCGGTGAAACTGGTGGACGCGCTGGACGCGATCTGAAACCCTGCCGCGAGCCTCTGGAGGATCCGCATGATCAGCGTTACGGCCGATGTATTCCGGCTGGCCGAAGTCTTTACCATTTCCCGGGGCAGCCGGACCGAGGCCAGGGTCCTGACGGTACGGGTGGAGCGCGGCGGCGTGCTGGGCTGGGGCGAATGCGTGCCCTATGCCCGCTACGGCGAAAGCCTCGAAAGCGTCACCGCGCAGATCGAGAGCCTGCCCGGCGACATCACCCGCGCCGCGCTGCAGGAGGCGCTGCCGCCCGGGGCCGCGCGCAATGCCGTGGATTGCGCGCTGTGGGACATGGAGGCGAAGGCCGCGGGCAAGCGCGCCTGGGAGATGGCGGGCCTGCCCGCGCCCGGGCCGCTGACCACGGCCTATACGCTCTCGCTCGATACCCCCGAGGCGATGCGGCGCAAGGCTGCGCAGCATGCGCACCGGCCGCTCCTGAAGATCAAGCTCGGCACGCCCGACGACATGCCCCGGCTGGAGGCGGTGCGCGCGGGCGCGCCCGAGGCCACGATCATCGTCGATGCCAATGAGGGCTGGACGAAGGAGGTCTATCTGGACCTCGCGCCGCATCTGCAGCGGCTGGGCGTGGCTTTGGTGGAGCAGCCCCTGCCTGCGGCGGCGGATCAGGACCTGATCGGGCTCGATCGGCTGGTGCCGGTCTGTGCCGATGAAAGCTGCCACGACCGGGAGAGCCTCGCGCATCTGCATGGCAAGTATGACATGATCAACATCAAGCTCGACAAGACCGGCGGGCTGACCGAGGCGCTGGCGCTGCGCGATCTGGCGCGGGCGGAGGGCTACAAGGTGATGGTCGGCTGCATGGTGGGCTCGTCGCTCGCGATGGCGCCGGCGGTGCTCGTGGCGCAGGGCGCGGAGGTGGTGGACCTTGACGGGCCGCTGCTTCTGGCCGAAGACCGCGAGGCGCCGCTGCGCTATGACGGCGGCAGTGTATTCCCGCCCGAGCCGGGCCTGTGGGGCTAAGGAGAACGTGATGAGCCGGATCGTCTATCTGAATGGCGAGTATCTGCCCGAGGAGGAAGCGAAGGTCTCGATCTTCGACCGGGGCTTCGTGATGGGCGATGCGGTCTATGAGGTGACTTGCGTTCTCGACGGCAAGCTGACCGATTTCGACGGCCATGTGGCGCGGCTGAACCGCTCGCTCAAAGAGCTGCAGATGGTCTGCGAGAAGAGCCGCGAGGAATGGCTGGAGATCCACCGCAAGCTGGTGGAGCTGAACGGGCTGACGCTTGGCGGGGTCTATCTTCAGGTGACGCGCGGCAATGCGGGCGACCGGGATTTCCACTTCCCGCCCGCGGGCACCCCGGCCACGGTGGTGCTCTATACCCAGAAACAGCCGCATATGCTCGACAGCCCCAAGGTCGACAAGGGCGTGAAGGTGATCTCGGTGCCCGATCTGCGCTGGCACCGGCGCGACATCAAGACCGTGCAGCTGCTCTATGCGTCGATGTCGAAGATGGCCGCCGAAGCCGCGGGCAAGGACGACGCATGGTTCGTGGAGGACGGCTATGTCACCGAGGGCTCGTCCAACAACTGCTATATCGTGAAGGGCAACACGATCATCACCCGGCCCCTGTCGAACGACATCCTGCACGGCATCACCCGCGCCGCGCTGATGACGATCCTGGCCGAGCGGCAGATGAAGATCGAAGAGCGGCTGTTCACCATCGAGGAAGCGCAGGGCGCGGACGAGGCGTTCTATACCTCGGCCTCGGCCTTCGTGATGCCGATCGTGGAGGTGGATGGCGTGGCGCTCGGCACCGGCGCGCCCGGCCCGGTGACGAAGCACCTGCGCGAGATCTATATCGACGAAGCGCGCAAGAACGCGATCTGATGCAAAGGCCCCGCCACTGGCGGGGCCTTCCGGTTCAGGCGTGGCGCGCCCGGCGCAGCCCTAGGCCCGCCAGCTCCACCGCGGCGAACACGAGCATGGACAGCCCGACCATCGGGAAGAACAGCCCCGCCACCACCGCCATCGACAGCAGCACCCAGGGCGCGCCCTCCGCCACCGGCAGCCGCGGCGCCGCAAGCCGCCCCGCCGGGCGCCGCTTCCACCACATCACCACCCCCGAAAGCGGCAGGCCCGCGATGGCGATCAGCGCCACCAGCAGGATCAGCTGGTTCGTGCGGCCGAAAGCCTGGCCCATGTGGAAGCTGATCCCCCATTCCGCCAGCCGCCCGAACAGCCCGAGCTCCGCAAGCCCCATATCGAACAGGACCTGCCCGGAATACTGGTCCAGATGGATCACGCGCTCGCGGGTGATGTCGTCGGGGTAGACCGAGGTGGTAAACACGCCGGTGGGCTTCGCCGGGATGCTGAGCGCATAGCCGGGCGCAAGGCCGCGCGCCTCGACGGTGGCGATCACGTCGTCGATCTTCGCGGGGATGCCGGCGGCGGCGGAGGAAAGCGGCACGGGCTGGTTTTCCATGATCCAGGGCGCATGGTCGACCACCTCTTTCACGGGGACGGTGGAGACGGGCACACTGTCCCAGTAACCATCCGGCATGCCCATCCCCGCCCGATAGGCGAAATCGTAGAACTTCGCCCCCCAGCAGCCGGACCAGGGCAGGCCGGTCAGCGCCAGGAACAGGATGAAGCCCGCCGCAAACACCCCCGTCACCGCATGGGCATCGCGCCAGAACACGCGTTTGCGCGGCGTGCCCCGCACCGAGACCACGCCGCCCGTCTGGCCGCGCGGCCACCACAGATAGAGGCCCGAGGCGCTGAGCAGGATCATCCAGCCCGCGACGCCTTCGATGATGCGCTCGGTGACCCAGCCGAAATATTTGAGGCTGTGCAGCTTGCGCACCAGCAGCATCGCGGGCGATCCGGCCGCGCCGCCATCGCCCTGCTGGCCCAGCACCTGCGCCGTCCAGGGGTTGACGAAGACGGAGGCCTTGCCGCCCTCGGGCGTGGCGATGCGCACCTCGGCGGAGCGGCCGGGGGCGGCAGCGGGGAGGTAGGTCTTGACCGTGCCGGGCTGCGCCGCACTGGCCGCCGCGATGAGCGCGGAGGCGGGCTGCGGCGCCTGGGCTTCGGGCGTAACGAAGCGCAGCCCGGGGTAGGCGCGGTCGTTGATCTCGTCCTTGAACAGATAGATCGCGCCGGTGATGCAAAGGATCAGGACGAAGGGAAGCGTCAGCAGCCCGGCGAAGAAATGCCAGCGCCAGAGCATGCGATAAAGCGCGGAGGGCTGCGCCCCGCGTTGCGTGGAAGAGTTCATGGGGGTTCCTGCAGGCAGAAATGGTCCGTTCCCGGCCGCGGCCGGGCGTTTCAGCGGATCATGTAGCCATCAGGGGTGGCCCGCGGGCCAGGAACGGCACCCGCGCGCCCTGCGCGGGCGGGCAGGCCCATAGCGCGGGCCGGGCCGGCGCCGGGCGCGGCAGAAGCGCCAGAAGCGCGAGCAGCACCGGCAGCACCGCGAGAAAGCCCGCGTGCCACAGGCAGGGCATCGGGGTAGGGCGGGATGTGTCGTCCTGCTCGGGGGTGGCGCCATCCGGGCCCAGCGGCACGGCGACCATTTCGGTGCCGGTACAGATCAGCACATAGCCCGGCTGCGCCTGCGCAAGGAGCCCGGGCCCGAGCAGCCGCAGCAGCAGGACCAGCGCCAGCGCCAGCCCCATGGCAAGGGATGCCAGATCCTGTTCTGCGCGAAAGGCCCTCATGCCCCGGCTATGCCACGGCCGCACCGATCCGCCCAGCGGATTTTCCGCGTCACCTGGTCACAGCCCGCTTTCGGCCAGCACCCGCTCCAGCACCGGCGCCAGCCGCGCGCCCCATTCGGCCTGGCCCGCAGCATCGCGGATCAGGTCGTTGCGGACCTCGATCAGCACATTGGGGCGGCCCGGTGCCAGGGCGTGGCGGTCGATCGAATCGCCATCGAGATGCCCGGCATAGGGCTCGTTGTCGCCGACGCAGAGCCCGAGCCCGGCCAGCGCCGCGATCAGCGGCTCGGCCAGGCGCCGGTCCTTGTGCGAGGACAGCACGCCGACCTCCCAGGGCCGCGGCGCGTGGCCGCGCAGGCAGGGCGTGTAGGAATGGATCGCGCAGAGCACCACATCGGGGCGCCGCGCCGCCATCTCCTCCAGCGCCGCGTGATAGGGCCGGTGCAGCCGCTCCAGCCGCTCCGCCACCGCCGCATTGGAAATGCCGCGGTTCGCGGGGATGAGGGTGCCGTCATAGAGCTGCATCACCAGCGTCGGGTCGTCCTCGCCGCGGTTCGGGTCGATCACCAGGCGGGAGAAATCGCTGTGGATCAGCGGTGCACCCAGCCGGTCGGCCAGCACCGCGCCGACCCCGAGCGCCCCCACGTCATAGGCGATGTGGCGCCCCATATCCGCGGGCGCGACGCCCAGATCGCCCCCCGCGACCCAATCGGGCACCCGGTTCGTGGCATGGTCCACCGTCACCAGCCAGCGCGCGGCCCGCCCCGTGTCGATGATCCGGTAGGCGGAGTGTTCTGTCGTGGTCATCATTGCGTCGTTCGTTTCCGTTACGGCAGATTTACGCGAGCCTGCGGGCGGGTGCCAGTTGCCTGCGCGAAGAAATTGCTTCATAGCTGGGCGCGGCCCACGAAACGTTTGAAACTTAAGCATCGAGGCAGCATGAGACGCCTTCGCAACGTCAAGATCGTGGCCACGCTCGGCCCCGCATCTTCCGATTACAAAACCATCCGCGCGCTGTTCGAGGCCGGAGCCGATGTGTTCCGCCTGAACATGAGCCACGGCAGCCATGCCGAGCAGCAGGCCCGCTACGAGATCATCCGCCAGATCGAGGCCGATACGGGCCGCCCGATCGCGGTCCTCGCGGACTTGCAGGGCCCGAAGCTGCGCGTCGGCACCTTCGCCGCCGGCGCGGCCGATCTGGAGGAAGGCAACCAGTTCCGCTTCGACCTGGATCCGGCGGAGGGCGACGGCCACCGCGTCTGCCTGCCGCATCCGGAGATCTTCGCCGCGCTGGAGCCCGGCGCGCGGCTCCTGGTCAATGACGGCAAGATCCGGATGAAGGTGCAGAACTGCGGCGCCGATTTCGCCGATTGCATCGTCACCACCGGCGGCACCATCTCCAACCGCAAGGGCGTGAACGTGCCCGACGTGCTGCTCCCGCTGGCGGCGCTCTCGGAAAAGGACCGCAAGGACCTGGAATTCGCTTGCGGGCTGGGGGTGGACTGGCTGGCGCTGAGCTTCGTGCAGCGCCCCGAGGACGTGACCGAGGCGCGCGCGCTGGCCAAGGGCCGGGCGGCGATCCTTTCCAAGATCGAGAAGCCCGCGGCAGAGCGCGCCTTCGACGAGATCCTGAAGGTCTCGGACGGGATCATGGTGGCGCGCGGCGACCTCGGCGTGGAGCTGCCGGTGGAAGCGGTGCCGCCGATCCAGAAGCGGCTGATCCGCAAGTGCCGCGCCGCCGCGAAGCCGGTGATCGTGGCCACGCAGATGCTGGAAAGCATGATCGAGAGCCCGGTGCCGACCCGCGCCGAAGTCTCCGACGTGGCGACGGCGATCTATGAGGGCGCCGATGCGATCATGCTCTCGGCCGAATCCGCCGCCGGGCGCTATCCGGTCGAGGCGGTGACGACGATGAACGCCGTCGCCCGCTCGGTGGAGAGCGACCTCACCTACCGCGAGGTGATCGAGGCCTCGCGCAGCGTGCAGCGCAAGACCGTGGCCGATGGCATCGTGGCCGCCGCGCGCGAGATCGCCGAATCGACGGATATCTCCGCGATCTGCTGCTACACCCAGACCGGCAAGACGGTGCACCTCATCGCGCGCGAGCGCCCGCGGGTGCCGATCATCGCGCTCTCGCCCGAGACCGTAGCGCTGCGGCGGCTGTGCCTGAGCTGGGGCGTGCATACGGTGCATTCGAACGAGGTCGAGCGCTTCAAGATGGCGGTGGTCAATGCGGCCCGTGCCGCGCGCGACTATGGCTTCGCCGACGAGGCCAACCAGATCGTGGTCGTGGCCGGCGTGCCCTTCAACGTGCAGGGCACCACCAACATCCTGCGCGTCGCGCCCTGCGACGAGCGGCTGATCTTCCGCACCGATCCGGAATAATTCCGATCCATGCTGGACAAGCGGGGGGCGGTCCTGTAATGGCCGCCCCCTGAATACATGTGCGGCCGGCCGGTGTGGCATGCCGAGTCGCGCATTCACCACTCGAAAGAGGAGATGGAAATGCCCAAGATGAAGACCAAGTCGGCCGCAAAGAAGCGGTTCAAATTCTCTGCAACCGGCAAAGTGATCGCTGGTCCTGCTGGCAAGCGCCACGGCATGATCAAGCGCAGCACGAAGTTCATCCGCGACAGCGCGGGCACGATGGTCCTGTCCGATTCGGACGCGAAGATCGTCAAGAAATACATGCCCTACAACCGCTGATCAGGAGACCGACACATGGCACGCGTCAAATCCGGCAAGGTTACCCACGCCGCACACAAGAAGGTCCTGAAGGCCGCCAAGGGCTACTACTCCGCCCGTTCGCGCAACTTCCGTACCGCCACCCAGGCCGTCGACAAGGCGAACCAGTACGCCACCCGCGACCGTAAGCAGCGCAAGCGCAACTTCCGCGCGCTGTGGATCCAGCGGATCAACGCCGCTGTCCGCGCCTACGACCTGGAAATGACCTATTCGCGCTTCATCAACGGCCTGGCGCTCGCCGGGATCGAAGTGGACCGCAAGGTTCTGGCCGATCTGGCCATCCACGAGCCCGAAGCGTTTGGCGCCATCGTCGAAAAGGCGAAGGCTGCCGCGGCTGCGTAATCTCCCCTCACACGGGATTGCATACCGAACCCCGCGCCGGCAGCCGCCTAGCGCGGGGTTTTTGTTTCATCCGCTTGAAATGCGGCCGGGCCGCGGGTAGCACGGCTGCGACCAATCAGGAGACGAACATGGACGCGCTCGACCAGCTGAAGGCGAAATACCTGGACGGGATCGCGCAGGCCTCGGACGAGCCGGCGCTGGAGGAGCTGCGGCTCGCGGCGCTTGGCAAGAAGGGCGAGATCAGCCTGAAGATGCGCGAGCTGGGCCAGATGTCTGCCGAGGAGCGCCAGACCACCGGCGCCGCGCTGAACCTGCTCAAGACCGAAATCGACGCCGCCCTGCGCGCGAAGAAAGAGTCGCTGGCCGATGCGGCGCTCGATGCGCGGCTGAAGGGCGAATGGCTCGACGTGACGCTGCCCGGCCGCCCGCGCCGCCAGGGCACGATCCACCCGGTGTCGCAGGTGATGGACGAGGTCACCGCGATCTTCGCCGATATGGGCTTCGCCGTGGCCGAAGGGCCGCAGATCGAATCTGACTGGTACAACTTCGACGCGCTGAACATCGCCCCCGAGCACCCCGCCCGGCAGGAGCACGACACCTTCTTCATGGCGCGCGACCCGGCCGACCCGCGCCCGCCGCATGTGCTGCGCACCCATACCTCGCCGGTGCAGATCCGCGCGATGCAGAAGACCGGCGCGCCGATCCGGGTGATCGCGCCCGGCCGCGTCTACCGTATGGATATGGACCAGACCCATACGCCGATGTTCCACCAGGTCGAGGGCCTCGCGATCGGGCGCGACATTTCGATGGCGAACCTGAAATGGACGCTGGAGGAATTCTGCAAGGCCTTCTTCGAAGTGCCGAACGTGGAGCTGCGCTTCCGCGCCTCGCATTTCCCCTTCACCGAACCTTCGGCGGAGGTCGATATCCGCTGCTCCTGGGAGGGCGGCCAGCTGAAGATCGGCGAGGGCAATTCCTGGCTCGAAATCCTCGGCTCCGGCATGGTGCATCCGAAGGTGCTCGAAGCGGGCGGCATCGATCCGGCCGAATGGCAGGGCTTCGCCTTCGGCATGGGCATCGACCGGATCGCGATGCTGAAATACGGCATCCCCGACCTGCGCGCCTTCTTCGAGAGCGACCTGCGCTGGCTCAGGCACTACGGGTTCCAGGCGCTGGACCTGCCGACGGTGTTCGGGGGGCTGAGCAGGTGAGCGAAATCCTTTTTGTTGTATGCGGTTTGGTGCCGGTTTCTATCGCGTGTTTTGCGATTTTCCCTAATTTGAGACGCTGCAGCTCTCGTGGAAAAACTTCCTTCTCAAGCGAGGATTTAAAGCCACGGATGGAGGCTTATGCGTCCTTGTCAAATCGCGATGTGACGGGCCCGAAAGACGATGATAAAATTATCCTGAATGCGGAAGCACACCAAATACTCCTTGGAACCTTAAAGAAGGTTGAGGCAAAGAGTGCCACACTTGCGTCTGTTGTTGTGTTTGCGCTCGGCTTCTCGCTTGCGAGTATCGTCGCTATAATGGTTGCCGGAAGTGGGGCGGGAACCGTGCCCCCCGCAACGGCTACACCGCAAAATCTGCTACTGTTTGCCTTTTCTGTTTCTGCGTTCATCATGTTGCTTCCACTTTGCTGGTCCCTAAAAGGTATCCGGCAAATTGATCAGCATGACTTCGTTAAACTGAAAGAAAGCGATCCGAACGTTCGCGCGTCAGCAATGCAAGATGCTCTCATGGAGGACCTTCTTAAGAAGGAAAGGATGTTTCGGCAGTCGCAGTCGGTCGTTATGGGCAACACTAGTTTTGTCGTTATTGTCGTATGCGTTGCAGCATTGACGACACTATTTTGAAAGAAACGGGGCAATGAAATTCACCCTCTCCTGGCTGAAAGACCACCTCGACACCACGGCCACCGTCGAGGAGATCGCCGATGCGCTGACCGATCTCGGGCTCGAGGTCGAGGGCGTCGAGAACCCGGCGGCGAAGCTTGCGCCCTTCACGCTGGCGAAGGTGCTCCATGCGGAAAAGCACCCCGATGCGGACAAGCTGCGCGTATGCACCGTGCTCACCGATGAGGGCGAAAAGACCATCGTCTGCGGCGCGCCGAATGCGCGGGCGGGGATCACCGTCGTGCTGGCGAAGCCGGGCGATTATGTGCCGGGGATCGATGTCACGCTGGGCGTGGGCAAGATCCGCGGCGTGGAAAGCCTCGGCATGATGTGCTCGGAGCGCGAGCTGGAGCTGTCGGACGAGCATAACGGCATCATCGAGCTGCCCTCCGGCACCGTCGGGCAGAAATTCGTGGACTGGCTCGCGGAGAACCGCCCCGATGCGGTCGATCCGGTGATCGAGATCAAGATCACGCCGAACCGCCCCGATGCCCTGGGCGTGCGCGGCGTCGCGCGCGATCTGGCCGCGCGCGGGCTCGGCCAGCTGAAGCCCTTGGAGATCGAGGCCGTCCCGGGCGGGTTCGAAAGCCCGATCCGGGTGGAGATCGACCCGACGCTGAAGGAAAAGGGCTGCCCGCTCTTTGCCGGGCGGCTGATCCGCGGCGTGAGCAATGGCGAAAGCCCGGACTGGCTGAAGGAGCGGCTGGAGGCGATCGGGCTGCGCCCGATCTCGAAGCTGGTCGATATCACCAACTACTTCACCTATGACCTGAACCGCCCGCTGCATGTGTTCGATGCGGCAAAGGTGCAGGGCAAGCTGCGCATCGTTCCGGCGGCGGAGGGCGACGAGATCCTCGCGCTCGACGGCAAGACCTATGCGCTCCGCCCCGGGCAGATGGTGATCAAGGACGCCAATGGCCCCGAGAGCATCGCGGGCATCATGGGCGGAGAGCATTCGGGCTGCACCGAGGCCACCACCGATGTGTTCCTCGAAAGCGCCTATTGGGACCCGATCACCATCGCGGCGGCGGGCCGGGCGCTGAAGATCAATTCGGATGCGCGCTACCGCTTCGAGCGCGGGGTGGACCCGGCCTTCACCCTGCCGGGGCTGGAGCTCGCGACGCAGATGGTGCTCGATCTGTGCGGCGGTGAGGCGTCCGCGGTGGTGGTAGATGGCGCGGTACCCGATACGGCGCGGGCCTACCGGCTGGATCCGGCGCGGGTGTCGCGCCTTGTCGGCATGGACATTCCGGCCGAAACGCAGCGCGCCACGCTGGAGGCCTTGGGCTTCACCTTCGAGGGCGACATGGCCCGGGTGCCGAGCTGGCGCCCCGATGTGCTGGGCGAGGCGGATCTGGTGGAGGAAGTGGCCCGCATCGCCTCGCTCACGAAGCTGCAGGGCAAGCCGCTGCCGCGCGAGGTTTCGGGCGTGCCCGGGCCGATCCTGACGCCGATGCAGATGCGCGAGCGCATGGCCCGGCGTACCATCGCGGCGCTCGGCTATAATGAATGCGTCTCCTACAGCTTCATCGACGCGGCTTCGGCTGCGCTCTTCGGCGGCGGCGCCGAGGCCACGCGGCTGGAAAACCCGATCAGCTCGGAAATGACGCATATGCGCCCCGATCTGCTGCCCGGGCTGCTGCAGGCGGCGGCGCGCAACCAGGCGCGCGGCTTCGCCGATCTGGCGCTGTTCGAGGTGGGCCCGGCCTTCACCGGCGGCGAGCCCGGCGAGCAGGTGCTGCAGGCGGCGGGGCTGCTGGTGGGCGCCTCGGCCCCGCGCGAACCCTGGGCCTCGCGCCGGGCGGTGGATGTCTATGATGCCAAGGCGGATGCCGAGGCCGTGCTGGCGGCAATCGGCGCGCCCGCGCGGGTGCAGATCAACCGCAAGCTCGCGGGCTGGTGGCATCCGGGGCGGGCGGGCAATGTGGCGCTCGGGCCCAATGTGCTCGCCACGTTCGGCGAGGTGCACCCCAAAGTGCTGCGGCAAATGGGCGTGAAGGGGCCGGCGGTGGCCTTCACCATCTGGCTCGAAAATGCGCCCTTCCCGAAGGCGAAGACGCCCACCCGCCCGGCGCTGGCGATTTCCGGCCTGCAGGCGGTGGAGCGCGATTTCGCTTTCGTCGTCGATAGTGGCGTGGAGGCGATCACGGCGGTGAACGCGGCCCTCGGCGCGGACAAGGCGCTGATTGCGGAGGTTTCGGTCTTCGACCAGTTCACCGGCGCCAAGGCCGAGGAGCAGATGGGGGCGGGCAAGAAGTCGATCGCGCTCGCGGTCCGGCTGCAGCCGAAGGACAAGACCCTGACCGATGCCGAGATCGAGGCGGTGGCCGCCAAGATCGTCGAGAAGGTCACCAAGGCGACGGGGGGCACCCTGCGGGGCGCCTAAAGCAACGCGCGGCCCGCAGGCGTCAGGCTGTAGAACAGCCGGTGCGTGCGGGCATCGCGGCGCTCCACGGTGATCAGCCCGGCCTCCTCAAGCGCCACGCAGTCGCGCAGCACCAGCGCATGGGCCACGCCCAGCAGCCGGGCGAAGGCGCGGCTGTCGGTGGCCTCGCCCGCATCGGCCGCCACAAGGATCCCGGCGCCGATGCCGGGCAGCCCGGCCCGCCCGGCCAGATCCGCCACCCGCTCCATGAAAGCCTCGGGGCTCATCGGCGGCGGAACGACACCAGGATGGATTTCGACGCGGGCGTGAAGCTCTTGTCGCCGAAGGCGCCGAGCGGCACCAGCGCGTTCAGCTCCGGGTAATAGCCCGCGACGCAGCCCTGCGGGATATCGTAGGGCACCAGCCGGAAATCCTCCGCGATGCGGGCGATACCGTCCTCGGAGGGCCCGATCACATCCACCCGGTCCCCGGCGGCGGCGCCCATCGCGGCAATGTCGGTGGGGTTCATGAACACCACATGGCGCTCGCCATAGATGCCGCGGTAGCGGTCGTCCATGCCGTAGATCGTGGTGTTGTACTGGTCATGCGAGCGGAAGGTCTGCATCACGAACAGGCCCTCGCCCGCGGAGGCCTTCTGCCATTCGGTCTGGGCGGGCAGGGGCTCCGCCGCGAAGCGCGCCCGCGCCCCCGGCGTGCGCCATTCCCGCTCCGAGGCCGGGTTGCGCAGCCAGAAGCCGCGCTGCACCCGCACCCTTTCGTTGAAGTCCGCGAAGGCGGGCAGCACCCGGGCGATCATCTCGCGGATGCGGTCGTAGTCATCGGCAAGGCCCGCCCAGTCCAGCACCGCATCGCCCAGCGTCGCCTGCGCGATCCCGGCCACGATCGCCACTTCGGAGCGCAGATGCTCGGAGGCGGGCAGGTTGATCCCGCCCGAGCCATGCACCATCGACATCGAATCCTCGACGGTGACGATCTGCCGCGCGCCCCGGCTGTTGCGGTCGATTTCCGTGCGCCCGAGGCAGGGCAGCAGGAAGCCCACCTTGCCCGGCAGCAGGTGCCCGTGGTTCAGCTTCGTGGCCACATGCACGCTCATCTCCAGCCGGTCCATCGCGGCGGCGATCAGCGCGCTGTCGGGCGTGGCGCGGGCGAAATTGCCGCCGAGCCCCACGAACACCCGCGCCGAGCCATCCAGCATCGCCCCGATCGCGGCCAGCACATTGTGCCCATGCCCGCGCGGCAGCGCCTGGCCCAGCTCCGCCTCCAGCGCGGCGATGAAGGCCTCGGGCGCCTTTTCGTTGATGCCCATGGTGCGGTCGCCCTGCACGTTGGAATGGCCGCGCACCGGGCACAGCCCCGCGCCCGGCCGCCCGATATTGCCGCGCAGGAACATGAAATTCGCGATCTCGCGGATCGTCTGCACCGAATGGCGGTGCTGGGTCACGCCCATGGCCCAGGTGGTGATGACGCTCTGCGCCCCCATATAGACCTCGGCCGCCGCCTCGATCTGCGCGCGGCTGAGCCCGGATTGTGCCTCGATCTGCTCCCAGGGCGTGGCGCTCACCTCCGCCTCCCAGGCCGCCAGCCCCTCGGTATGCTCCGCGATGAAGGCATGGTCGATCACCGCGCGCCCGGCGGCCTCGGCGGCAAAAACCGCCTTCGCCATGCCGCGCACCGCGGCCATGTCTCCGCCCAGCCGCGGCTGGTAGTAATCGGTGGAGGTGGCCTCGGAGCCGCCCAGCACCATCTCCAGCTTGTTCTGCGGGTCGGCGAAGCGCTGCAGGCCCTTTTCCTTCAGCGTGTTGAACACCACCACGCGGGCGCCGCGTTCGGCCGCGCGGCGCAGGTCCGCCAGCATGCGCGGATGGTTCGTGCCCGGGTTCTGGCCGATCACGAAAATGGCCTCGGCCAGCTCGAAATCCTCCAGCCGCACGGTGCCCTTGCCGATGCCGATCGCCTCGGTCAGCCCGACGCCCGAGGCCTCGTGGCACATGTTGGAGCAATCCGGGAAATTGTTCGTGCCATAGAGCCGCACGAAGGCCTGATACAGGAAGGCCGCCTCGTTGCTTGCCCGGCCCGAGGTATAGAATTCCGCCCGGTCCGGGCTGTCGAGGCCGCGCAAAGTGGCGCCTATCTCGGCGAAGGCCGCCTCCCAGCTCACCGGCAGGTAGCGGTCCGCCGCGGCATCGTAGCGCATCGGATGGGTCAGCCGGCCCTGATGCTCCAGGTCGTAATCGCTCCAGCCGCGCAGCTCCGCCACCGGATGCGCGGCAAAGAACGCGGGCGTCACCCGCTTCGCCGTCGCCTCCCAGGAGACCGCCTTCACCCCGTTTTCGCAGAATTCGAAAGAGGAGCCATGCTCCGGGTCGCCCCAGGCGCAGCCGGGGCAGTCGAACCCGTCGGGCTGGTTGGCCTTCAGCAGCGTGCGCGCCCCGGTCACCGGGCGCCCCATCTCCATCAGCCGTGCGCCGCAGCTTTTCAGCGCGCCCCAGCCCCCCGCGGCCTTGGATTTCCGGCCGATGAAATCGTTCTTGCCCATGCCATCCCCCTGCGGTGACCCCTTAGCATATGTGCCGGATCGGCGCCAAAAGCAAAGATTTCCTGAAGGGAATATTTGTTTCCATGGCTCCAGGCCGCGAGCGGTGGACATCGGCGCCGATCCGGGGTCATCTGCCGCCAGCAGGAAAGGACGCCGCATGACCGAGACAGCCATCGCCGGTATCGCCTGGGACGTGGATGGCACGCTGGTAGATAGCGAGCCCACCCATCACCAAGGCATGATCGAGGTCTGCCTCGCTCTCGGGATCGACCTGCGCCGCGATCCGCCCGAGCGCTTTCTCGGCATGAACCAGGATGCGATCTGGGCCGTGCTCGCGCCGCAGATGCCCGCAGGCATCACCCGCGAGGCCTGGAAAACCCGGCTGCAGGACCGCTTCATCGCTGCCGTCGGCGAAGTGCCGACCATGCCCGGCGCGCGCGCGGCGATGGAGGCCTTTGCCGAAGCCGGCATCGCGCAGGTGGCGGTGTCGAATTCGGGGCGGCGGGTGATGGATGCCTGCCTGCGCGCGGGCGGGTTCGACCGCTTCCTGCGCGGCACGGTGAGCTTCGACGATGTCACCCTCGGCAAGCCCGATCCGGAGCCCTACCGCAAGGGTCTTGCGCTCCTCGGGCTTGCGCCGCGGCAGGTGATGGCGGTGGAGGATTCGGGCACCGGCGCGCGGGCGGCGCGCGCGGCGGGGCTGCGGCTTGCGGCGCTCGGCGCGGCGCAGTCGGTCGGCGGCCATGCGATCGGCTCGCTGCACGAGCTGCCGCCGCTGGTGCTGCGGGGCGATCTGCGCTAAGGCGGCGCAAACAACCCTGCGGAGCGCTCATGTACGTCGTCACCCTGCTCGCCGACCCGAAGGCGCCGAACCTGGACCGCGTCACCGTGGAGGCGCTGCGCGACGCCTGGGGCGGCGGCGGCGTGCGCTGGCTGAACTATGGCATCGCCGCGGAATTCCCGCTGCAGGCCCTGCCCGCGAACCGCTGGGAGGTCTGGGAAGGGCTGCAGGGCATCGGCATCGACAGCCTGATCCAGCCCGCCGAGGGGCGGCGCAAGCGGATGCTGCTGGCCGATATGGACAGCACCATGATCCAGCAGGAATGCATCGACGAGCTGGCCGATGTGGCGGGCGTCGGCGCGCGGGTGAAGGAAATCACCGCCCGCGCGATGAACGGCGAGCTGGATTTCGAAGGCGCGCTGACCGAGCGCGTGGGCCTCTTGAAGGGCCTGCCGGAGACGGTAATCCGGCAGGTGATCGACGAGCGCCTCACCTTCATGCCGGGCGGCGCCGAGCTGTTGCGCACGATGAAGGCGAACGGTGCCTATTGCGCGCTGGTTTCGGGCGGCTTCACCGCCTTCACCGGCTATGTGGCGCAGGCGCTTGGCTTCGATGAGAACCGCGCCAATGTGCTGCTGATCGAGGATGGCCGCCTGACCGGCGTGCCCTCGCGCCCGATCCTCGGACGCGAGGCCAAGGTGCAGGCCTTCCACGAGATTTCCGCGCGGCTCGGGCTCCGCCCCGAGGAGGTGATGGCGGTGGGCGATGGCGCGAACGATCTCGGCATGCTGCATCTGGCCGGGGCCGGGGTGGCGCTGCATGCCAAGCCCGCCGTGGCCGCGCAATGCGACATCCGCATCAACCATGGCGATCTGACCGCGCTGCTGTACATGCAGGGCTACGCGGCCGAAGATTTCTCCTGACCGCGCTGCCAGACCCGGGTCAGCCGCCAGTCATCGTCGAAATGCACGAGATCGGCGGGCAGGCCCGGCGCGATCTCCGCCCGGTGCCCGATCAGCGCCGCCGGGCGTGAGGAGGCCATCGCCAGCGCCACCTCCGGTGCCACACCGAGCCCGATGAGGGTGCGCACTGCCTGCGGCAGGCTCAGATCCGCCCCGGCGAGCGTGCCGTTCTCCAGCCGCAGCGCGCCGTCCCGGCGCAGGATCCGCCGCCCGGCCAGCGGGAATTCGGCCAGATCCGTGCCGGCCACGGCCATCGCATCGCTCACCAGATAGATCCGCTCCCCCGCGAGCCGCAGCGCGAGGCGCATCACCTCGGGCGCCACATGGACCCCGTCGGCAATCAGCCCCGCCGCCACCGGCAGGCTCAGCGCCGCGCCCACCATCCCGGGCTCGCGCGCGCCGAGCTGGCTCATCGCGTTGAACAGGTGGGTCACGCCGCGCGCGCCCGCCGCCACCGCCGCCGCCGCTTCGGCCATGCTTGCCTCCGCATGCCCGAGCGAGACGAAAATCCCCGCCGCCGCCAGCCGCCCGATCTGCTCCGGCGTGGCGGCCGCGGGCGCCAGCGTGAGCATCAGCGCGGGCAGGCCGGTGCGCGCCTCCAGCAGGGTCTCCATATCGGCCTCGTCTATCGGGCGGATATGGCCGGGCGGGTGGCAGCCAGGGCGCCGCGGGTCGATATGCGGCCCCTCCAGATGCAGGCCCAGAAAGCCCGGCACCCGGGTGACGGCCGCGATCCCGGCCGCCAGCGCGGTTTGCGTCGCGGCCCGGCTGTCGGTGATCAGCGTGGGCAGAAGCCCGGTGGTGCCGAGGCGGGCATGGGCGGCGCAGATCGTGGCGATCCGCTCCACCGTGGCATCGCCATCCAGCATGATGCCGCCGCCGCCATTCACCTGCAGGTCGATCAGCCCGGGCGCCAGAACGCCGCCGCCGAGGTCCAGCCGCCGCCCCGCGCCGGGCGCCACGAAGCGCCCGCCCTGAAGCGCCACATCGCCGGTGACGAAGCGGCTGCCGTCGAACACCCGCGCGCCGGTCAGGATCAGGGGGTCTTCCATGTCGCCTCCTCGCGCGCGAGCGCCAATGCCCCGTCGAGGGCGGTGCCCTGCGGCGCGCGCCGGGGCCAGTCTGGCAGGGCGAGCTGCGCGCCGAGCCCGCCGAGCCAGGTCACCGGCAGGGCGGCCCCGGGCTGCAAAAGCGTGATCGCGGCGCGGACCTCGGCCTCGGCCTCGGCGCGCACGGCCTGCGCGGCCGGATCGTCCTGCAGTGCGCGGGGCGCATGGCGGGCCCAGTCGGCGGGCGTCGCGCGCAGCGAAAAGGCCACGATCCCGGCCGGGCCGCCCAGTTCGCGGGCAAGCTCCGCCAGAAGCGGCGTCAGTGGCACGAAGCCGTCGAGGCCGCGCGTCACCCGCGCCAGCAGCCGCTGCCCGATCCAGGCGCCCGACGCCTCGTCGCCGAGCCGCAGCCCCCAGCCGCCGATGGCGCGCACCTGCCCGCCCAGCTGCCGGGCAAAGACGGAGCCGGTGCCGATCGCGGCCACGATCCCGTCCGCGGGCCCGAGCGCGCCGCGCACCGACGTCGTCACGTCCTGCACCACCCGCGCCTCGAAGGGCAGCTCCGCCGCCAGCCGCTCCGCCGCGCCGGACAGGTTCGCGCCCGCAAGGCCCAGCACCGCGCGCACCGGCCCGCGCCCGGCCACCACCTCCGCCGCCACCTGCCGCAGCGCCCGCAGCGCGCCGTCGTAATCCGAGGCGATGTTTGCAGGGCCGCCTTCGGCGCGCGCGAGGATCCGGCCCTCCGCATCGGCCAGCGCCGCGCGGCAGCCGGTGCCGCCGCCATCGATCCCCAGATAGAACATCGCGCCCTCCGTTTCGGCGCGACCATGCCCCGGGACCGGCGGCAGGGCAAGGGCGACGCGCAGCAGGGCTGGGACCACAAGCCAACGTCGCGATGGTGAACGCAGCCCGCCCCGCCTCGACGCACGCGAAGTTGCGCCGAGGCCCGGCCGCAAGGCTTGCCCGAAGGGCGCCCGGGCTCTATTGGGGCGGCATGATCCGCATGCGTCTCCATATCTGCCTGGCCGTGCTGAGCCTCGCGCTTGCCGCCTGCGTCGCGCCAGGGGGGGGCACCGACCGGGTGCGCATCCTGGGTGGCACGATGACCATCGCCGCGCCGCAGGGCTATTGCGTCGATCCGGGCTCGCGGCGCGATACCGGCGGCGGCGCCTTCGTGCTGTTCGGAAGCTGCGCCGCGATCAGCGGCGATCCCTCGGCCGCAAAGCCGCCCTATCCCGCGATGCTGAGCGCCACCGTCGGCCCGACCACGCCCGAGCCCCTGCGCGAGACCTTCCCGGGCTTCGAGAAATTCTTCCAGTCCAGCGCCGGGCGCGCGGCGCTGGCCCGCTCCGGCGCGCCGCAGGACGTGGCGATCCTGCGCGTGGTGCGCAGCGACGGGCTCCTGCTGCTGAAGATCCGCGACCGCTCGCGCCAGCAGGGCACCCCGGTGAGCGAGACCTACTGGCGCGCCATCACCGGCCTCGGCGGGCGCATCACCGCGCTTTCGGTGCTGCCCCTGCGCGGGGCGCGGCTGAGCGATGCGCAGCAGATCCGTCTCCTGCACGACTTCGACGCGGCGATCCGCGCCGCGAACCGCACCGGCCTCTGAGCGCGCGAGGGCCTTCATTTCGGCCCGAAACTGTGCTTGGTCAGGGGGCCGGCGCGGGGCCGGGAGGATGCGGCATGGCGATGGGCGCGGGCATGATGGGGCAGTGGCTGCGGCGCCAGGCGCAGGCCCATTGGGCGCGCCTCGCCGCCAATGCTGCGCCCCCGGGCGCGGCCGATCTGGCCGAGGCCCACGCCCTGCGCGCCGATCTGGAGCGGCTCCTGCGCCGGGCGGAGGCACAGCAGCTGCGCGCCACGCGCCCGCTGCCGCTTGGGTGCGACTGGGCCTGGCGCCCCGATCCCTGGCTGCGCCGGATGCAGCCACCGGGCTTGGCCCAGCCCACCGCGGGCGCGGCGCTCGCGCCCGGGGTGCGCGTGTTTCACGATGCGGGGCGGGCGGAATGCACGGTGCGGCAGCTGCCGGGGCCGGATTTCGGCCTGGCGCTGGAGGCCTATGGCTTCGATGGCGGCTTCCTGTCGCTCTCCTTCGATCTGCCGCCGGAGGCGGTGGCGGGGCTCGGGCATACGCATGTGCTGGTGGTGCAGCTGGCGCTGGAGGCCGAGCGCCCGGCGCAGCTGTTTTGCCGGCTGAACCTGCGCCACGGGCCGAATACGGAGCAGATGCTGCGCTCCGTCGCCCCCGATACGCAGCGCGCCGAATTCGACCTCGCCTATGCCGCCTTCAACGACCGGCGGCTGGAGCAGGGCTGGCTCGACGTGATCGTGGAAGCGCCGCGGATGACGGCGGTGGTACTGCGCGACATGGTGCTCTTGCGCCATCCGCGCGCGGATATTTAGGGGGTAGTCATGCTGCAATCGTCGCGCGTGCACGAAGGCGTGTGGGAGGGGCACTGGCAGGGGGACCTGCCTGCGCTGACGGTCCTGCATGCGGGCCGGCCGCTGCCGGGGCTGAGCGTGCAGGCGCTGGAGGAGGGCTGGGCGCTGCGCCTGCCGATCCCGGTGGCGCTTCTGTCCGAGGGCGTGCAGGCCTTCGTGATCCGCTCCGGCCCGGAGGTGGTGGGCGGCTTCGCCATCGGCGCGGGCGCGGTCCTCGATGAGGACCTGCGCGCCGAGGTGGCCCTGCTGCGCGCGGAGCTGGAGCTCCTGAAGCAGGTGGTGCGCCGCCTCGGCTAGAGCCGCGCGCCGAGCCGCACCCCCTGATCGATCGCGCGCTTCGCATCGAGCTCGCCCGCCACATCGGCGCCCCCGATCACATGCGCCCCCGGCAGATCCGCCAGCCCCCGCTCCGAAACCTGGCCCGCGCAGAGCACCACCGTATCGGCCGCGATCAGCTCCGGCCGCTCCCGCCCTGGCCCATGGGAAATCCGCACGCCCGCGGCGGTGATCTCCTCGTAATTCACGCCGCCCAGCATGCGCACCCCCTTCGCCGCCAGCGCTGCGCGGTGGATCCAGCCGGTGGTGCGGCCCAGATGGCGCCCGGGCTTCTCGGGCTTGCGTTGCAGGAGCGTCACCTGGCGGGCGGGCGGGGCGGGCTGCGGCCGGGCAATGCCGCCCGGTGTCCGCGCCGGATCGCCCACCCCCCATTCGCGCGCCCATTCGGCTGGGTCGAGCGTCGGGCTCTCCGTCACCGTCAGGAATTCCGCCACATCGAAGCCGATGCCGCCCGCGCCGATGATCGCCACCCGCGGCCCGGCTTCGACCCGGCCGGTGAGGATATCGATATAGCTCACCGCGCGCGCCTCGCCGGGGATGCCGGGGCTGCGCGGGCGCACGCCGGTGGCCACCACCACCGCATCCTGCCCCGCCAGCATCTCCGCAGTGGCCTCTGTCCCGAGCCGCAGCACCACCCCCCGGCGCGCGAGCATCACCCCGAACCAGTCGGTCAGCCCGTGGAACTCCTCCTTGCCCGGGATCCGGCGCGCCATCGTCAGCTGGCCGCCGATCTCGGCCGCGCGGTCATAGAGCGTCACCCGGTGCCCGCGCCCGGCCGCGGTGATCGCGGCGGCCATGCCCGCAGGCCCCGCGCCCACCACGGCCACGCGCTTCGGCGCGGCGGCGGGGGAGAGGATCAGCTCGGTCTCGTGCCCCGCGCGCGGGTTCACCAGGCAGGAGGAGACCTTGCCCGCGAAAGTATGATCGAGGCAGGCCTGGTTGCAGGCGATGCAGGGCGCGATCTCCTCGGCGCGGCCCTCAGCGGCCTTGCGCACGAACTCCGCATCGGCCAGGAACGGCCGCGCCATCGAGACCATATCGGCCTCACCGCGCGCGAGGATGCCTTCGGCCACCTCCGGCCGGTTGATCCGGTTGGAGGCGATGACCGGGATCCCCACCTCCGGGCGCAGCCGTGCGGTGAGCCAGGTGAAGGCCGCCCGCGGGACCGATGTGGCAATCGTGGGCACCCGCGCCTCGTGCCAGCCGATGCCGGTGTTGAGCATGCTCGCCCCGGCCGCCTCCAGCGCACGCGCGAGCGTCACCACCTCGGCCCAGGTGGAGCCGTCGGGCACCAGGTCGATCAGCGAAATCCGGAAGATCACGATGAAATCCGCCCCGACCGCCGCCCGCACCCGGCGCATCACCTCCAGCGCCAGCCGCATCCGGTTCTCGTAGCTGCCGCCCCAGCGGTCCGCGCGCCGGTTCACATGGCGGGCGAGGAACTGGTTCAGCAGGTAACCCTCCGATCCCATCACCTCCACCCCGTCATAGCCCGCCTCGCGGGCACGGGCGGCGGCGGTCGCGATATCGGCGATCTGCTTTTCGATCCCGGCCTCATCGAGCGCCCGCGGCGCGAAGGGCGAGATCGGCGATTTCACCGCCGAGGCGGAGACGCAATCCGCGCCATAGGCATAGCGCCCCGCATGCAGGATCTGCATCGCGATCCGCCCGCCCGCCGCGCGCACCCGCGCCGTCACCAGCCGGTGGTTGGCCATGTCTTCGGGGCCAAAGAGCCCCGCCGCGCCCGGGAATACGCCGCCCTCGCGGTTCGGCGCCATGCCCCCCGTCACCATCAGCCCGACGCCCCCGCGCGCGCGCTCGGCATAGAATTCGGCGACCCGGTTCCAGTCGCCGTGCTCTTCGAGATTGGTATGCATCGAGCCCATCAGGACCCGGTTCGGCAGCACCACATGCCCGAGGTCGAGCGGCTGCAACAGATGCGGATAGGCGCTCATGGTCCTCCCTCCATTCGCTGGCGCGCAGAGTGACGCGCAGGGCAGCTTTCGTCACCCCCTACGCTGCGTCACCGCAAAAAGAACCCCGGTCCGGCCTGCGCCACCGCCGCCGAACAGCCGTTGCCCGCCATGGCCGGGGTGGGACGTTTGGCCCACGCCTGCGCCGGATTTCCGAACGCCATTTGCCCCGGGGCGGGCGGGAATCGGCCTGCGGCTCTTGCATTTGGGGCGATTCTGGGGCTACCGGGCAGGGTTGCATTCTTGACCAGAAAGTCAGCCATGACCGAGACCGGCGCCGCGATCAGCTTCGACAGGGTGGGCAAGTCCTTCACGAAGAAGGGCGTGGCCACGCTGGCGCTGGAGGATGTGAGCCTCTCGGTCGCGCCCGGCGCGATCATGGGGATCATCGGGCGCTCCGGGGCGGGCAAATCCACCCTGCTGCGGATGGTGAACGGGCTTGAGCGGCCGAGCACGGGGCGGGTTCTCGTCGGCGGGCGCGATGTGGGGGCCGCGCGCGGGGCGGCGCTGCGCGAGATCCGCCGCGATGTCGGCATGATCTTCCAGCATTTCAACCTGCTCGCCTCGCGTACCGTGTACGAGAACATTGCCCTGCCCCTGGAAATCGCCGGGATCGCCCCGATCCGGCCGCGGGTGGAGGAGCTGATCGAGCGTGTCGGCCTCAGCGCGCACCGCGACCGCTATCCGGCCGAGCTTTCGGGCGGGCAGAAGCAGCGGGTGGGCATCGCCCGGGCGCTGGCGACGCAGCCGAAGGTGCTCCTGTCCGATGAGGCCACCTCCGCGCTCGATCCCGAAACCACGCGCACGGTGCTGGCGCTGCTCGCGGAAATCAACCGCGACCTTGGCCTCACCATCCTGCTCATCACCCATGAAATGGCGGTGGTGCGCGATATCGCGACCCATATGGCGGTGATCGACGGCGGTCGTATCGTCGAGGCCGGCGCCACCTACGATATCTTCAGCCGCCCCACACACCCGACGACGCGCAGCTTCCTCGGCGGCGTCACCGGGCTCACGCTGCCCGCCTTCATCGCGGGCCAGCTGCAGGCCGAGCGCCCGGAGGTGGAAGCGCAGGAGGTGATCCGCGTCACCTTCGCGGGCAACCATGCCACCGATCCGATGCTCTCGCTGCTGACCTCGGAGCTGGGGATCCCGGTCAATATCCTCGCCGGCGCGATCGAGGAGGTCGGCCCGCATCCCTTCGGCAACCTGATCATCGCCGTGGATGCGGCGCAGGCCGAGGCCGCGCGCGCCTATCTCGAACGTCACGGGCTGCTCACGGAGGTGCTGGGCTATGTCGGCTAACCTGATAAACCTGCTGATCTCCTCCACCGGCCAGACGCTGTATATGGTGGCCATTTCGGCGCTGCTCGGCACGGTGCTGGGCCTGCCGCTCGGCGTGTTCCTCGCCACCTCGCAGCGCGGAGAGCTGCTCAGCGCGCCGGTGGTGAACAAGCTTCTGGGCCTCGTGGTCAATGCCACCCGCTCGGTCCCGTTCATCATCCTCGTCGTCGCGATCATCCCCTTCACCCGCGCGCTCGCGGGCACCTCCATCGGTACCACGGCGGCAATCGTGCCGCTCACGCTGGCCGCGGTGCCCTTCATCGCGCGGCTGGTGGAAAATGCGATCCGCGAGGTCGATGCCGGGCTGATCGAGGCCGCCCGCGCCATGGGCGCGACGCCGCTGCAGATCATCCGCAAGGTGCTGGTGCCCGAGGCGCTGCCCGGGATCACGCTCGGCCTCACGCTCGCGGTGGTGAGCCTCATCGGCTATTCGGCCATGGTCGGTGCGGTGGGCGGCGAGGGGCTGGGCGATCTCGGCATCCGCTATGGCTATCAGCGCTTCATGCCCGAAGTGATGGCGGCGGTGGTGGTGATCCTGATCGTGCTGGTGCAGCTCGTGCAGAGCTTCGGCGAATGGATCGCGGCCCGGGTCGACAAACGCGCGCCCAAGGGCCGCGGGAACTGATTTCAACCAAGGAGTAGTGCAATGCTGCGTCTCATCCCCCTGGCCGCTTCGCTGGCGCTGATCGCCGGCATGGCCACCGCCGAGGACATCAAGGTCGGTGTCTCGCCGGGCGAGCATGCCGAGATCATGGAAGAGGTGGCCAAGGTCGCCGCGCCGAAGGGCCTGAATATCAAGGTCGTGGAATTCTCGGATTACGTCGTGCCGAACCAGGCGCTGGCCGATGGCGACATCGAGGCGAATTCGTTCCAGCACAAGCCCTATCTGGACAACCAGATGAAGGACCGCGGCTTCGATCTCGCCGTGGTGGGCACCACGATCACCACCCCGATGGGCGTCTATTCCGACAAGATCAAATCGCTCGACGCGCTGAAGAGCGGCGATACCGTGGGCATCCCGAATGACCCGACCAATGGCGGCCGCGCGCTTCTGGTGCTGCAGCAGCTGGGCGAGATCAAGGTCGATGCGGGCGCCGGGCTGAAACCCACCGTGCTCGACATCACCGAGAACCCGAAGGACCTGAAGTTCCGCGAGCTGGATGCCGCGCAGCTGCCGCGCTCGCTCGCCGATCTGACGGCCGCGCTGATCAACACGAACTATGCCATCGCCTCGGGCCTGAACCCGAAGACCGATGCGATTGCGATGGAAAGCGCCGAGAACCCCTATGTGAACGTCATCGTCGTGAAGAACGGCGATCAGGACAAGCCCTGGGTGAAGCAGCTGGTCGAGAGCTACCATTCGCCCGAGGTGAAGAAGTTCATCGAGGACAAGTACCACGGCACCGTCCTGACCTCCTGGTGAGCCACGTTGACGCCCCCGCCCGGGGGCGTTAGCACTTTCCCGTCCCCGGGCACGCCGCCCGGGCCCGGGAGGCGGCGCATGGACCTGCAGGACCCGCTCGAGAGCCCTCCGCCGCCCGTTACCGAGGCCGAGGCGGAGGCGCTGCTGCGCGCATATTGGGGGCTCACGGGCCGGGCCAGTGTGATCGCCTGCGAGCGCGATGCGAATTTCCGCGTGGCGGGCACGCCCGGCCATGTGCTGAAAATCTCCAACCCCGCCGAGCCGGCCCAGGACACGAATTTCCAGACCGAGGCGCTGCTCTGGGTGGCGGCGCAGGATCCGGCGCTGCCGGTGCCGCGGGTGATCGCGGCGCTGGACGGGCGCTATGAGGTCGCGGTTCCGCTGTCCGACGGGCGCCGGGCGGTGGCGCGGGTGCTGGGCTGGGTCGCGGGCGCGCCGCTTGCGCGCGCGGGCTTCGCGCCGGGGATGGCGGAGGATATCGGCTCCGTTCTGGCCCGGCTGGGCTGCGCGCTGCGCGGCTTTGCCCATCCGGCCGCGGGCCACCGCCTGCAATGGGATATCCGCCACGCGCTCGACCTGCGCCCGATGCTGGTGCCGGGGCAGGAGGATCTCGCGGCGGAGCTCGACGGCTTTGCCGCGCGGGTGGCGCCCGTGCTGCCGGGGCTGCGCCGGCAGGTGGTGCACAACGACATGAACCACCACAATATCGTCGTGGATCCGGCCGATCCGGGCCGCATCGCCGGGGTGTTGGATTTCGGCGATATGGTCGAGACCGCGCTCATCTGCGATGTGGCCGTCGCCGCGGCCTATCTCATCACCCACGATCCGGATCCGGTGGCCCCGGTCGCGCGGATGGTGGCGGCCTATCACCGGATCACGCCGCTCCTGCCTGCGGAAACCGCACTCCTGCGCGACCTGATCGTGGCGCGGCTGGTGACATCCATCGTGATTTCGGAGACCCGGGCGCGGCGCTATCCCGGCAATGCGGCCTATATCCTGCGCAACACTCCGGCCATGCGCGATGCGATGGCGCGCTTCGCAGCCCTGCCGCGCGCGGAGGTGACGGCCCGGATCGAGGCCGCCCTCAGCCCGACAGCACCCTGCGGAACCGCATCAGCGTGATCGCGAAGGTCGCCGCCGCCATCACCGCCATCGCCAGCATCTGATCCCAGACCAGCGCCAGCCCGGAGCCGCGATACAGCACCGATTGCGCGAATTTCACGAAATGCGGCGACGGGCTGACCAGCGCCATCGCCCCGCGCAGCAGCGCGGGCTGCGATTCCACCGGGGTCATGCCGCCCGACAGCAGCATCATCACGATCATCACCGGGATCACCAGAAGCCCGAACTGCCCCATGGACTGGCAGAAGGTGGAGAGCATCAGCCCGATCGAGGCCACCGCCACCACATAGATCGCCGTCCCCGCCACGAACAGCAGCAGCGAGCCCGCCACCGGCACCCCGAGCGCCCATTGCACCACCAGGTGCAGCGAGACCACCGCGGCGGTGAGGATCACCGCGCCATTTGCCAGGATCTTCGACAGCACGATCTGATGCGGGCGCACCGGCATCACCAGCACATGCTCGATCGTGCCATGCTCGCGCTCGCGGATCAGCGAGGCGCCAGACAGGATCAGCGTCAGGATGGTGATCGAATTCATCAGCTGCATCACAGACATGAACCATTTCGAGGTCAGGTTCGGGTTGAAGCGGCTGATCGTCACCACATCCACCGGCGCCGTCGTCGCCGCATCGAAATAGCGGCTCACTTCCTCGGCCAGCAGTTGCTGCAGGAAGGCCGCGCCATTGCCCGCCTGCGCCACCGCCGTCGCGTCGATATCGAGCGCGATCACCGCCTGCTTGCCCTGCCGGATGTCCTCCTCCATCCGCGGCGGGAAGCTCGCAATGAGGATATAGCGCCCGTCGCTCAGCGCCTGCCCGGCCTCATTGGGGCTCAGCTGCACCGGCGGGCGGAACATCGGCGGCTGGATCGCATCGGTGAGCCGCTGCGACAGCGGGCTTCTGTCCTCGTCCACCACCGCGATGGCCAGATGGTCGACATCGGTCGAGATCGCATCCGAGACCATATAGGTCGCCACGGTGAAGACATAGGCCGTCAGCACCAGCATCACCACGTCGCGCGCGATGGCGCGCAGCTCCTTCACCGTGAGCCGCAGGATCGTGCGCATCTCAGGCCTCCTGCTTGCGCAGCAGCAGCGCCGCCAGCACCAGATAGACCAGCGCGAACCCCGCCAGCACCAGCGCATGGCCCGCCACATCGGGCCAGTGGAAGCCCTTCACGAAGGTCCCCGAGACCACCGGCTGATACCAGGCGCCCGGAAACGCCTGCCCGACCAGCCGCCCGCCCGCATTCAGCGACGAGACCGGCACGATCAGCCCGGCGAAGTTTACCGTCGGGATCACGTTCAGCACCGCCGTGGCAAAGACCGCCGCCACCTGCGTGCGCGTGAACGAAGACATCAGCTGCCCGATGCCGGTGGTGGCCGTCACATAAAGCAGCGTCACCCCGGCCAGCGCCGCCAGAGAACCGGTGAACGGCACCCCGAACAGCGTGAGCCCGAGCCCGAACAGGATCCAGAATTCGACAAAGGCGATCAGGATATAGGGCAGCTGCTTGCCCACCAGGAATTCCACCCGGGTGATCGGGGTGGCGCGGAAATTGGCGATGGTGCCGGTCTCCTTCTCGCGCACCACCCCCACCGCCGCCATGATCGCGGGCACCAGCACCAGGATCAGCATGATCACCGAGGGCACCATGGCATTGGCGCTCTTGAACGCCTGGTTGAAGCGGAACCGGCTCTCGATCGCGATCGGCGCGCTCTGGGCGGAGAGGCTCTGGCCATACTGGCTCAGCAGGCCCACCGCATAGCCGCGCACCGTCTCTGCCCGGAACGGCATCGAGCCATCGAGCCAGAGCGCCACCTCCGGCACCTTGCCCTGATGCAGGGCCTTGCCGAACCCTTCCGGGATTTCGAGCGCAAGCGTCAGCCCGCCGCGGCCCATGCGCCGGTCCATGTCGGCGGGGCTGTCCAGAGGCGCCTGCGCCTCGAACTGCCGGATCGCGGAGAACTGCTCGCCCAGCTGCCGGCTCTCCGCGGACTGGTCCTGATCGAGCACGGCAAAGCTCAGGCTGTCCACGTCAAACGAGATGCCATAGCCCACCGTGATCAGCAGGATCACCGGCCCGAGGAAGGCAAAGAACATCCGGATCGGGTCGCGCACCAGCTCGAGCGATTCGCGCCAGCTGTAGGCCCAGAGCCGGATCAGCGCCTGCGCCAGCCGCCCCGAAGGCCGCGCCGCCTCGAAGCCCTGCGTTTCGGCCAGCGGCGCTTCTGCGCCGATCTCGTCCTGCAGATAGGCGATGAACGCATCCTCCAGCCGCGCGGTCCCCCGCGCCGCCGTCAGCTCTTCGGGCGTGCCCACCGCCAGCACCCGCCCCGCATGCATCAGCGAGATCCGGTCGCAGCGCGCCGCCTCGTTCATGAAATGGGTGGAGATGAAGATCGTCACGCCCTTGTCGCGGCTGAGCTCGATCAGCTTGCGCCAGAAGGCATCGCGCGCCACCGGATCCACCCCGGAGGTCGGCTCGTCGAGGATCAGGATCCGCGGCTCGTGGATGGTCGCGACCGCGAGCTGCAGCCGCTGCTTGATCCCGAGCGGCAGGCTCTCCGGCATCTGCCCGGCCACATGGCCGAGCTCGTAATCCTGAAGCACTGCCTCCGCCCGCTCCGGCGCCACGCCATAAAGCTTCGCATGCAACTCCAGGTTCTGCCGCACGGTCAGCTCGGTATAGAGCGAAAACGCCTGCGACATGTAGCCGATGCGCAGCCGCGCCTGCATGTCGGAGGCGCCAAGCCGCTCGCCAAAGAGCCGGGTCTCGCCCTCGCTGGGCTCCAGCAGGCCGGTCAGCATCTTCATCGTGGTGGATTTGCCGCAGCCGTTGGAGCCGAGGAAGCCGAAAATCTCCCCCTCCGGGATCTCGAAGCTCACATCCTCCACCGCGGTGAAGCTGCCGAAGCGCTTCGTCAGGTGATGCGCCTCGATTGCAGGCGCGCTGCCGCGGTCGGGGCGCGGCGGCAGCACCACCGCGCTGTGCCCCGCCCGGGCCGCCTCCGGCAGAAGGGCGATGAATGCATCATCGAGCGTCGCCTTCCCGGTCTGCGCGAGCAGCGTCGCGGGCGCGCCTTCGGCAATCACCCGGCCGTCGTCCATTGCGGCCAGCCAGTCGAACCGCTCCGCCTCGTCCATATAGGCGGTGGCGGTGATCACGCTCATCCCCGGCATCCGCGCGCGGATATGGCCGATCAGCTCCCAGAACTGCCGCCGCGAGAGCGGATCGACCCCGGTCGTCGGCTCATCGAGGATCAGCAGGTCCGGGTCATGGATCAGCGCGCAGCACAGGCCGAGCTTCTGCTTCATCCCGCCCGAGAGCTTCCCCGCCGGCCGGTCCGGGAACGGGGCGAGGCCGGTGGCCTGCAACAGCATCTCGATCCGGGCCGCGCGCTCCGCGGCGCCCTGGCCGAACAGCCGGCCGAAGAAATCCAGGTTCTCGCGCACGCTCAGCGTCGGATAGAGGTTCCGCCCGAGGCCCTGCGGCATATAGGCGATGCGCGGCTGGGTCGCGGCCCGCGCCGCCGCCGCGCCCATATCGGCGCCAAGCGCGCGCACCGTGCCCGTTTGGCCCCGCCGCACCCCGGCAACCAGCGCGAGCAACGTGGATTTGCCCACCCCGTCCGGCCCGATCAGCCCGGCCATGCACCCGGCCGGGATCCGCAGCGTCACCTCGCGCAGCGCCGCGGTGGCGCCGTAGCGGTGGCTCACGCCGGTCAGATCGGCTGCGAACTCCATCTCACTGCGGCAGTTTCACGGCCAGATGCGCAGGCCATTCGGCGGCCGGGTTGCGCCGCACATAGCCCATGCCGCGCACGCCGACCTTCACATATTTCTCGAATTTCTCCAGCAATTCCGGCGGGATCCGCAGCTTCACCCGAAACACGAGCTGCGCGCGCTCCTCCTGTGTCTCCACGCTCTTGGGGGTGAACTGCGCCTGCGGCGAGATGAAGGTCACCGTCGCCGGGATCACGAATTGCGGCACCGGGTCCAGGATCAGCCGCGCCGCATCATCGGCCGCCAGCATGCCCACCACATCGGCGGGCAGATAGAGGTTCATGTAGACGTCGCTCAGGTCCAGCAGGGTCACGATCGGCGTGCCCGCGGCCAGTACCTCGCCGGGTTCGTGCAGCCGGTACTGCACCCGCCCGCGGATCGGCGCGGTCACGGTCAGGTCCTCCAGCGCGACCTTGACCTCCTCCTCCTGCGCCTGTGCCGCGGCAATCAGCGCATCGCCATTGCTCACCTGCGCCTGCGCCGAGGCGAGCGAGGCCTTCGCCCCCTGCAGCGCATTGGTGGCATCGTCCAGCACCGATTGCGCGGCATGGCCCTCTGCGTTCAGCTTCGCGGTGCGGTCATGGCTCGTCTGCGCCACCGAAAGCGCGCTCTGCGCCTGCATCACCGCGGCCTGGGCCTGCTCCTTCGCGGCCTTCGCCTGCAGCACGGCGGCCTGCGCCGCCAGCAGCTTCGCCTGCACGTCGCGGTCGTCGATCCGCGCAATCACATCGCCGGGCGCGACGGTCTGCCCCTCGGCCACCAGCACCTGCGTCAGCCGCCCGGCATATTTCGCCGCCACATCGACCGACTGCGCCTCGATCCGGCCATTCGACGCGGCGATGCCGTCATCGTGGCTGCGCAGCCCCATCCGGGTCAGCAGCCCGTCGATCACCCCTTCGGCCGCCGCAGGCATTCCCGCCGCGCCGAAGCCCGCCACGGCCACCGCCGCCGCCAGGCAGGCGTACCGAACCGTCTGAGGGATCATCGCATCCTCCGTTCACTCTCGCCCGACGCTGCGGCGAAAGCCGCGCCCTGTCAATGTGATGCCGCGTCGCAGCGCGGCGTTTCGGGCTTCGATGCGCGCGCGCGCCGCGCTATGCTCCGCCCGAGCGATCCGCCGGGGGCCCCGCATGACCATCCCATCCGAACATACGCGCAGCTTCACCGTGCTGATCTGGGCGGTGAGCCTCGCCATGATCTGGCTGATGCTGCCCTATTACGGGCCGATCCTCTGGGCGATGATCCTGGCGATCCTGTTCCGGCCGCTGCATGTGCGGCTGACCGCGCTGCTGGGCAACCGCCGCTCGCTCGCGGCCTTTTTCAGCGTGCTCATCTGCATCTGCCTCGTGGTGCTGCCGGGCTCGCTGATCCTGGGCGCGATGGCGCGGCAGGCGGGGGAGGTCTATGCCAGCATCGGCCGGCGCGAATTCGATCCGGCCGGGATGCTCGACCGGATCCGCCTCGCGCTGCCGCTGCGGCTCCAGGATGCGCTGGCCGCGCTCAACCTCGGCGATTTCGCCGAGATCCAGACCCGCGTGACCGATTTCCTGCAAACGGCGATGCAGTCGCTCGCGAAGCGGGTCTATTTCGTGGGCCAGGGCACGGCGCAGTTCTTCATCGGCACCGGGGTGATGCTCTATCTGCTGTTCTTCCTGTTCCGCGACGGCGCCCGGATCGCCGGTACGATCCGCCGCGCGAGCCCGCTGAGCAACGAACACACCGACCGGCTGATCCGCACCTTCGTTTCGGTGGTGAAGGCGACGGTGAAGGGCAACCTGATCATCGCGCTGATCCAGGGCAGCATCGGCGGCCTCGCCTTCTGGGCGCTCGGGATGAAGGCCGCGCTGCTCTGGGGGGTGGTGATGACGGTGCTGTCGCTGCTGCCTGCGGTGGGGGCGGGGCTGGTCTGGGCGCCGGTGGCGATCTACCTGCTCATCGCGGGGGACTGGTTCCGCGGCGTCGCGCTGATGCTGGTGGGGGTTTTCGTGATCAGCCTGATCGACAATCTGCTGCGCCCGTCGCTCGTCGGCAAAGATACGCGGCTGCCGGATTACGTCGTCCTGATCTCCACGCTGGGCGGGCTCGCCGGGATCGGCATCAACGGCTTCGTCCTCGGCCCCCTGATCGCGGCGCTGTTCTTCGCAGTCTGGACCCTGCGCATCCACGACCGCGAAGCGGGCTGAGCGCAGGCAAACGCGCCCCGAAGGCTGGTCCCGCGCCGGTGGTATTCCTGAGGATCGGGCCTGAGCGCCGGCCCGAGACTTGTGCCTTAGAGCTGGGCGCGCCGCCCCAAGACACGCGGCAGGTGCAGGCCAGGGCGCCGCGAGGCCGGCGAGCCTTCTGCGCCCGGAGCCCCCACGCGCCACGAATCCCCGCCCCGGTTCGGGCCTCAGGTTCGGGCCCCCGAATTCCGGCCTCAGTCGCCCCGGCGCAGGAGCCGGCGCAGCAGGTTGAACAGGCTCAGCCCGGTCAGCACGCTGCGGGTCAGGCCATCGGCGCGCATGCCGAGCCCGTTTACCGCCAGCACCGCCTTTTGCTTCGCCTCGGCCTCCATCAGATCGAGCGCCTTCAGCTCAGGCGAGGCCGGTTCGCGCAGCGCCAGCACGCCGAAGATCAGCGCGATGAGCAGATAGCCCCCGCCCACCGCCGCCGTGGCGCCGAGCTCGCCGAGCCGCGGCAGGAGCGCCAGATACACCACCCGCGTGCCGAACCCCGCCGCCACCAGCGCCGCCGCCGCCGCGATCAGCCCCGCCAGCACGCGCCGCAGCGCCAGCTGCAGCAGCACCCTGCGCCTGAGCAGCGCGATGCGCGCATAGATCCGCGCGGATTCGACTGTGGTCATCCGGTCCTCCTGCCGTCCGTTCAGCGCATCTTGCGCCCGAGAGACAGGCCGAGCGCCAGCCCGAAGCCAAGCGCGGTGAGCGCGGTCAGCGTCGGATATTTGGCGGGCACGCGCTCGAGCTCACTGCCCACCTGCGTCAGCGTGCCGCTGAGCGACTGGCGCAGCGCGGTCAGGTGATCGGGATCGGTCGCCTCCGTCACCGCCTGTTTCGCGGCGCGCACGCGCTTTTCCACCCGGTCCAGCCCCTCGGTCACCTTGGCCTGCACGGCCTCGGCGCCCTTGCGCACCGTTTCGGAAACCTTCTCCTCGGCCTCGGGGGTGTCGAGTTCGCCCCGCAGCTGTCTGATTTCGTCCTTGAGACCCATCGGCTTTCTCCCATGCTCGCGTTGCGGTCGGGCGCCCAGATGAAGCGCCGGATTTTCCTCCGGGGCAAGCCGATTCCCGGCGCACCCAGAAAGCAACGCGGGCCGGGCGCCCGGGGTTCCCCGGGCTCAGCCTGCCTGTGCCAGAGCGATCAGCAGCGCGATCTCCGCCAGCTGCTGCCCCGCGCCCAGCACGTCGCCGGTCTGCCCGCCGATCTTGCGCCGCGCGATCAGCGCCAGCGCCGCCACCCCGGCCGCGGCCGCGGCCAGCGCACACAGCCCCCCCCGAAGCCACAGCAGCGGCCCGAGCCCGATCAGCGCCGCGCCCGCCAGCCGCCCCGCGCCCACCGCGCGCGCGGCATGGCCCATGCCATCCGTCCGCGCGGGCGCCAGCACCGCCATCAGCACCACCGGCGCCACCCGGCTCGCCACCGCCGCCACCAGCAGCGCGAGCGGCCCGGCCAGCATCGCCGCCTGCCAGCGCAGCCCGATGGCCAGGATCAGCGCCAGCGTGCCATAGGAGCCGATCCGCGAATCGCGCATGATTTCCAGCCGTCGCGCGCGCTCCCGCCCGCCCCAGAAGCCATCGGCCACATCGGCCAGCCCGTCCTCGTGCAGCGCGCCGGTCAGCGCCACCATCGCCGCCACCGCGAACCCCGCCGCCAGCGGCCCGGGCAGGCCCGAGGCCAGGAGCGCCGCGCCCGCCAGCCCCGGCAGCAGCCCCGCCAGCGGGAAGGCCCAGGCCGCCGCCGCCACCGTAGGCGCCTGCGCCATCCGCCCCGCGGGCACCCGGGTGAGCAGCATCACCGCCAGCTGGAGTTCGGCCAGCCGCGCCCGGATCATGCCTCGCTGACCCCGGCCTCGCCGAAGGTGGCCATGCCGTTGTGGCATTCCAGCGCCGCGCGCAGGATCCCGAGCGCCAGCGCCGCGCCCGAGCCTTCGCCCAGCCGCATGTCGAAGGCCAGGACCGGCTGCTTCTTCAGCGCCTCCAGCAGCCGCCGGTGCCCCGGCTCCGCCGACACATGGCCCACCAGGCAATGATCGAGCAGCCGCGGATCGGCCGCATACAGGGGGGCCGCCGCCGCGGTGCAGATGAAGCCGTCGAGGATCACCGGAATGCGGTGGCTGCGCGCCGCCAGCACCGCGCCGCAGATCGCCGCCTGCTCGCGCCCGCCGAGCGCCGCCAGCACCTGCATGGGACGAAGCCCGCGGTGCCGCGCGAGCCCCCGCTCGATGGCCGAGACCTTGCGCGCGAGCCCCTCCGCATCGGAGCCGGTGCCGGGGCCGACCCAGTCCGGCACCGCCCCCCCGAACAGCGCCGCCGCCAGCGCCGCGGCAATGGTGGAATTGCCGATCCCCATCTCGCCCAGCACCAGCACATCGGCGCCCGGGTCCACCGCCGCCGCGCCGCGGGCCATGGCCTCCAGTGTCTCCGCTTCGGTCATTGCCGGGCCTTCGGTGAAATCCGCCGTCGGACGGTCCAGCTCCAGCGCCACCACCGAAAGCGCCGCGCCATTCACCCGGCAGAGCTGGTTGATGGAGGCTCCGCCCGCCTCGAAATTCGCCACCATCTGCGCCGTCACCGCCTGCGGATAGGGGTTTACCCCCTGCGCGCAGATGCCATGATTGCCCGCAAACACCACCGCCTGCGCGCGCCCGATGCGCGGGCGCGGATCGGCGCGCCAGGCCGCCATGAACAGCGCCAGCTCCTCCAGCCGCCCGAGCGAGCCCGGCGGCTTCGTCAGGCTGTCCTGGCGCCGGGCGGCGGCGGCGCGCGCCTCCGCATCGGCTTCGGGCAGGCTGTCGGCCAGCGCGGGAATGGCTGCAAGGGATTGGAAGTCCATCATTTCACCTTCATCGGCAGGCCCGCGACGGCGAGGATCACCTCATCCGCCGTCGCCGCGACCCATTGGTTGAGAAGCCCCGCCGCATCGCGGAACGCGCGGGCGAGCGGATTGTCGGGCACGAT
>NZ_JAYRZN010000012.1:0-84088 GCF_041916475.1 Paenirhodobacter sp. | reverse complement strand
CAGGAGCTCGACCGGATGGAGTTCCATATCTACGAGACCGGCGAGACGATTCGCGCCCGGCAGCGGCCGGTGGTGATCATCACCTCCAACAACGAGAAGGAGCTGCCCGATGCCTTCCTGCGGCGCTGCTTCTTCCACTACATCAAGTTCCCCGATGCCGAGACCCTGGCCGCGATCGTGCGGGTGCATTTCCCGGGGATCCGCGAGGCGCTGCTGGCCACGGCGCTGACCCGCTTCTACGAGATCCGCGAGACGCCGGGGCTGAAGAAGAAGCCCTCCACTTCCGAGGTGCTGGACTGGCTGAAGCTGCTGCTGGCCGAGGATCTGGCGCCGGAGGACCTGAAGGCGGATGGCGCCAACCTGCTGCCGAAGCTGCATGGCGCGCTGCTGAAGAACGAACAGGATGTGCATCTGTTCGAGCGGCTGGCCTTCATGGCCCGGCGTCAGCGATAGGGGATTGGAGCGGGTAGCGGGAATCGAACCCGCGCATTCAGCTTGGGAAGCTGACAGGCTGCCATTACATCATACCCGCCTTGCCCGGCGTTCTAGCCTGCGCGGTGGCGCGCTGCAACCGGAATCGACGCAGCCGCCTCAGGCCGGATGCGAGGGCGCCGCCCCCGACACCGCGCGGTAGGGGCGGCTGACATCGCGCAGATCGACCGACAGGCATTCTGCCTGCACCGCGATCGCGCCATCGCCCGCCAGAACCAGCTGCAGCTCCCCGGTGCCATCGGCGCCCGGGGTCCAGGTCAGGTCGATCAGAGAGATCACCGTGTCGCGGTCGTGCCGGTCGATCCCCTGCGAGGCGACGCGGGTCACATCGGAGACGACGAGCAGCGCCCGCACCCGCTCATAGGGGCGCTTGTCGCGCTCGGCGGCGGCGCGGTCCTCCCAGCGGAAGCGGTTGATCAGGAAGGCGAGGCGGCGCGATTTCGGCTCCCAGGCGATGTCGCCCACGGTCAGGACCGCGTCCTGCGCCAGTGCCGCGATCACCGACAGGTCCTCCGGCGTCTGCGCGCGCAGCGTCAGCGGCTGCTCGCCCCCGTCCTCGAACCGTGCATCCGTCATGCCGCCTCCCCGGGGCTACTCGCCCGTTATGCGCTCGATCTGCGCGCCCACCGCGCGCAGCTTTTCCTCGACCCGCTCATAGCCGCGATCGAGGTGATACACCCGGCTGACGATGGTCTCGCCCTCCGCCGCCAGCCCCGCCAAAATCAGCGAGACCGAGGCGCGCAGGTCCGTCGCCATCACCCGCGCCCCCTTCAGCCGCTCCACGCCATGCACGGTGGCATGGCCGCCATGAACCTCGATCTGCGCGCCCATCCGCACCAGCTCCGGCGCATGCATGAAGCGGTTCTCGAAGATCTTTTCCTCCAGCACCGAGGTTCCATCGGCCGTGCACAGCAGCGCCATGATCTGCGCCTGCAGGTCGGTCGGGAAGCCGGGGAAGGGCTCCGTCACCACATCCACCGCTCGGATCCGGCCGTTCTTGCGGCGCACCTTCAGGCCGGTCGCGGTTTCCTCCACCGCGATCCCGGCGGCATCGAGCTTCTCGGCGAAGCTCTCCACCAGCTCCAGCCGCCCGCCGAGGCATTCCACCTCGCCGCCGCAGATGGCCGGGGCCAGCATATAGGTGCCGAGCTCGATCCGGTCGGTCACCACCGGGTGGGTCGCGCCGTGGAGCCGGTCCACACCCTGGATCTCGATCTCGGAGGTGCCTTCGCCCGCGATCTGGGCGCCCATCTTGCGCAGGCAGCGCGCCAGATCCACGATCTCCGGCTCGCGCGCGGCATTGCGCAGCACCGAAGTGCCCTTCGCGAGCGATGCCGCCATCAGGAAGTTCTCGGTCGCGCCGACGGAGGCAAAGCGCATTTCATGCACCGCGCCCTTCAGCCCTCCCGGCGCCTTCGCATGCAGATAGCCCTCGCGCAGCTCGATCTCCGCCCCGAGTGCGGCCAGCGCATCCACATGGATATCCATCGGCCGCGCCCCGATCGCACAGCCCCCCGGCAGCGACACCACCGCATGGCCGAGCCGCGCCAGCAGCGGCCCGAGCACCAGGTTCGAGGCCCGCATCTTGCGCACGATGTCATAATCGGCGACCGGGTTGATCTCGCTGTGCGAGGACATCGCCAGCACCTTGCCGTCCTGCAGCGAGGACACTTCTGCGCCGAGCGAGGCCAGCAGCTGCGTCATCGTGCGGATGTCGCTCAGCCGCGGCGCATTGGTGAGCGTCAGCGGCTCATCCGAGAGCAGCGTTGCCGGCATCAGCGCGAGGCAGGCGTTCTTGGCGCCGGCAATCGGAATCTGGCCGTTCAGCGGCCCGTTGCCGCGCACGAGAATGGAATCCATCTACCCGTCCTCTTGCCCCTCATTGTCCCCGGCGGCCCGTCCGCGCGCCTGCGCCTTGCGCTTTTGCAGGTTCGCCCTGAGCGCCGCGCGCAGCCGCTCCTCGCGGGTGTTTTCCGCGGGTTTCGGCGTGCCCTTCCGGGGGGTGTCGGGGGTGTTTTCTGTCATCGGCCCTCTCTACCGTGGCGCACCCACCCTGTCGAGGCCAAGCGGGGCCTCATCCGCATTCGGAAAAGCCGCATTCGGGGCAGACGAGACAGCCCTCGCCGCGCTGCACCGCATAGGATCCGCACGAGGGGCAGGCCTCGGGCACGGGGCCACCCGCCGGCGCGGCCGGGTCGCTTTTCAGCCCGAGCCCCTCGCCCGGGATGAAGCCGATCTCGATCAGGTGGCGCTCGATCACACCGCCGATCGCGGCGAGGATCGAGGGGATGTATTTGCCCTCGATCCAGGCGCCGCCGCGCGGATCGAAGACCGCCTTCAGCTCCTCCACCACGAAGCTCACATCGCCGCCGCGGCGGAACACCGCCGAAATCATCCGCGTCAGCGCCACCGTCCAGGCGAAATGCTCCATGTTTTTCGAGTTGATGAACACCTCAAAAGGCCGGCGCCCATCCGCGACGATATCGTTCACGGTAATGTAGATCGCATGTTCCGATCCGGGCCATTTCAGCTTGTAGGTGGTGCCCTCCAGCGCCTGCGGCCGCGCGATCGGCTCGGTCAGGCCCGCCGGCGCGGCCGGGGCCACGGAAAGCACCGATCCCGTCACCGCATTCGGCCGGTAGGTGGTGCAGCCCTTGCAGCCGCTTTCCCAGGCGGCGAGGTACACGTCCTTGAACGCGGCGAAGGAGATGTCTTCGGGCAGGTTGATCGTTTTCGATATGGAGCTGTCCACCCATGTCTGCGCCGCGGCCTGCATGCGCACATGGTCCGCGGGCGCGAGCCCCTGCGCATCCACGAACCATTCGGGCAGCGGGGCATCGCCCTTCAGCGCGCGCCATTGCGCCACGGCATAATCCGTCACCTCCTCCTCGCTGCGGCTGCCGTCCTTTTGCAGCACCTTGCGGCGGTAGCTCCAGGCGAACACCGGCTCGATCCCGGAGGAGACATTCCCGGCATAGAGCGAGATCGTCCCGGTGGGCGCGATGGAGGTCAGCAGCGCGTTGCGGATGCCGTGGCGGCGGATCTGCTCGCGGATATCGTCATCCATCCGCTGCATCGTGCCGGAGGCGAGATAGGCCTCGGCATCGAACAGCGGAAACGGCCCCTTCTCCTGCGCCAATTGCACCGAGGCCTGGTAGGCGGCGCGGGCGATCCGGTGCAGCCAGTGCTCCGTGATGCGCGCCGCTTCCTCCGCGCCATAGCGCAGCCCCAGCATCAGCAGCGCATCCGCGAGCCCCGTTACACCGAGCCCGATCCGCCGCTTCGCGCGTGCCTCCGCCGCCTGCTGCGGCAGCGGGAAGCGCGAGGCGTCGATGGTGTTGTCCATCATCCGCACCGCCACCGCCACCAGATCGTCGAGCGCCTCCAGGTCCAGCGCAGCCTCCGCCGTGAACGGCGCGCGCACCAGCCGCGCGAGGTTCACGGAGCCGAGCAGGCAGGCGCCGTAGGGCGGCAGCGGCTGCTCGCCGCAGGGGTTGGTGGCGGCGATGCTCTCCACATAATGCAGGTTGTTCATCGCATTGATCCGGTCGATGAAGATCACACCCGGTTCCGCATAGTCGTAGGTCGCGCGCATGATCCGGTCCCACAGCGCGCGGGCGGGCAGGCTGCGCACCACCTCTCCGCCGAAGCGCAGCGCCCAGGGCGCATCGGCCGCGACCGCAGCCATGAACGCGTCCGTCACCAGCACCGAGAGGTTGAACATCCGCAGCCGGTTCGGGTCCTGCTTCGCGGTGATGAACGCCTCGATGTCGGGGTGGTCGCAGCGCAGCGTGGCCATCATCGCGCCGCGCCGCGCGCCCGCAGACATGATCGTGCGGCACATCGCGTCCCACACATCCATGAAGCTCAGCGGCCCGGAGGCATCCGCGCCGAGCGAACTGACCAGCGCGCCCTTCGGCCGGATCGTGCTGAAATCATAGCCGATGCCGCCGCCCTGCTGCATGGTCAGCGCGGCCTCCTTCAGCGCCTGGAAGATGCCCTCCATGCTGTCGGGGATCGTGCCCATGACGAAGCAGTTGAACAGCGTCACCGCGCGGCCCGTGCCTGCGCCCGCCAGGATCCGCCCCGCGGGCAGGAAGCGGAAATCCTCCAGCGCGGCGTAGAATTTGGGCTCCCATTGCTCCGGGGCCGTCTCCTGCGCCGCCAGCGCGCGGGCCACGCGGCGCCAGCTGTCTTCCACGCTCTGGTCGACGGGGGTGCCATCGGCCTGTTTCAGGCGGTACTTCATATCCCAGATCTGCTGGGCGATGGGGGCGGCAAAGCGGGTCATCGGATCCTCCGGCATGCGGGAAGGCCAGATATGGTGGGGCAGTATGCGCAATACCACCATAGCGCGGCTTTGACGGAAAACCAGCGTTGCGGCGCGGCGGGCGCGGGCGTATCCATGGGGCATGATTCACATCGTCAAACTCTGCGTCGGCGCCGAGCGCGTCGAGGATCTGCTGGAGTGGCAGGCCCACACCTATGGCGAGGGGCCGGCCCGCCATGTCACGCGGATGTGGCCGAAGCGCACCGAGGAGGTGCTCGACGGCGGGTCGCTCTACTGGGTGTTCAAGGGCGTGATTCTGGCGCGCCAGCGGATCATCGGGCTCGAGGAGGTGATCGGGGCCGATGGCATCGCGCGCTGCGCGATCGTGCTCGACCGCGAGGTGGTGCGCACCGAAGCCGTGCCGCGCCGCCCGTTCCAGGGCTGGCGCTATCTCGCGGCCGCGGATGCGCCGGCCGATCTGCGCGCCGGGCGCGACCGCGAGGACCCGCTGCCGCGCGAACTGCAGGCGGCGCTCTCCGAAATCGGCCTGCGCTGAGGCCGGGGCGGGGCAGAGCTTCGGCCGGGCCCGTATCTGGACCCGGGCCTAGGAAACTATGCCGACAAGGCGGGCGAACACGCGCGACGGGCCGACGGATCTGATGCTGTTCAGGGGCAGGAGCGCGGAGGCCGGGGGCGCTGCATCGCGCTGGCGCGGCCCCCTGGCACGGGGGCGGCGGGCCCATCCGCGCATGGCGGAGAAACTGGAGGGGCATGCACGGCGGGCGGGTGCCATCCGGGCCATGAGGATTCCCGCGCCGGAGGCGGGGCCGACAAGCCCTGCCGCCGTGACCTCTCTCCCCATGTGCAGGATCAGCCCTGGCGCTCTGCCCGGTGAAGTGCCCGCGTGTTTCCCCGAGGCGCAGCCTTGGGTGCCGCTGGTGCTGCCGCCCGAAGGGGTTGCTCAGGCCGTCACGGGCAAGGCCCTCGCCGCGCGGCGGCGCCTTGTCAGCGCAGCACCGGCGGCTTGTCCGGGTCCATTCCGGGGCCGACATGGACATGCTGGGCGGTATCTTCCTCCACCTCGGGCAGATGCAGCACCAGCGCCTTTTCAAGCAGAACCTGCGCCGCCGGATCTTCCTCGGAGAGGAAGGTCACATCCAGCTCTCCCGCCTCCAGCCCGGAGAAGGTCAGCGCCTCATGCATGGCCTTGGCGATGCCTGCGCGCGCGGGTTCGGGCGTGCCGAGGAAGGCCAGCACATGGCCGCGCCGGCCGCCCTCATAGGTGACACCGCCCAGCAGCGCATGCGAGGCAAGCCCCGCCAGCTGATCGAACTTCGCCGTGAAGGCCGGCAGCAGCAGCGCCAGTACCGCGGGCGGCAGCGCCGGCGCATCGAACCCGAGCGGGCGCGCCTCGGCCGCAACCGGGGTGTGGGTCAGGGTATGGGTCAGCCATTCCAGCGCCTCGGGCGGGAGCAGCATGGCGCTGTCGGCCACGCCGAGGTTGATGCCCAGCCCGATATTCTCGCCCGCCAGATGCTGCGCAATCACCCGGCCCGGCAGCGCGGCATAGGGCGCGGGGCCCTCGCCGAAGGCCGCCAGCCGCTCCTCGAGATCGAAAGCCAGGACGAAATCGCCCTCCTCGGTCTCGAACACCTGGGGGATGATGTCGTTGTCGGCATCGGGCTCGTGCTCCAGCAGCAGGAACAGCTCCGCATCGGCCAGCCGGTCATAGACCGCAAGGCGCAGCGCCTCGTTCTCGGGGTCGGCGTCCATCGCGGCATGGGCGCGGTCATATGGGGTCATGTCACCTCCTTCACCCGGGCGCGGAGCGCGGGCAGCAGCTCCTGCGCAAACCACGGGTTGCGTTTCAGCCATGCCGTATTGCGCCAGGACGGATGTGGCAAGGGAAACACGCGGGGCGCATGGCCGCGCCAGCCCGCCACCGCCTGGGTGACATTGCGCGTGCCCAGGTGCCAGCGCTGCGCGGCGCCCCCGACCAGCAGCGTGAGATCGAACGGCCCGAGCGCGGCCAGCACCCGCGCCCGCCAGGTGGCGGCGCAGAGCGGCGGCGGCGGCAGGTCTGCGCCCTTCGCATCATAGCCCGGAAAGCAGAAGGCCATCGGCACGATCGCCACCCGGGTACGGTCGTAGAATACATCGGCGCCGACGCCCATCCAGTCGCGCAGCCGGTCGCCCGAGGGGTCGGTGAAGGGCCGCCCGGAGGCATGGACCCGCGCGCCGGGCGCCTGGCCCACGATGAGCAGCCGCGCCCCCGCGCCGAACCACACCACCGGCCGCGGCGCATGCCCGGTTGCGGTGGCGGCGAAGCGCGCCGCGCAGAGGCGACAGCCGGTGATTTCGGCGCCGAGGTCCGCCGCGGTTTCGCTCATGCGTTGCATTCCATCTGGCGCATTCGCCTGTGCTCTCTATAGTCGTGCGGATTTGGACATAATGATGCCGGACTGAAATCGTAAGCCCGGCAAGCGGGGTCAGTGCAGGGGCGGAGCGCAGCGGATCGTGTCGCGGGGAATCGAGTTCGTCAATGTCAGCAAGTCCTTCTGGACGGGCAAGCAGCGCAAGGTGATCCTGGACCGCGCCAGCTTCCGGGTGGAACTGGGCCATTCGCTGGGCATTCTCGCACCGAACGGCACCGGCAAGACCACGATCATCAACATGATGGCCGGGCTGGAAAAGCCCGACGAGGGCGAGATCCGCAAGAGCTGCCGCGTATCGTTCCCGCTGGGCTTCATGGGCGGGGTGGTGCCGCGCCATTCCGCGCGCGAAAATGCCCGCTACATCGCCCGCCTCTACGGGCTGGATCCGGATTATGTGGAGGCCTTCTGCCGCTGGCTCTGCGACCTGCAGGAATATTTCGACATGCCGGTGGGCACCTTCAGCGCCGGGATGCGGGCGCGGTTCACCTTCGCGTTGCTGCTGGCGCTGGAATTCGATGTCTATCTGATCGACGAGGGCATGCCCTCGACCACCGATGTGGCCTTCAACCGCCGCGCCGGGCAGATCCTGTACGAGCGCCTGCAGGAGGCCACGGTGGTCGTCGTCTCGCACCAGGCGGCGACGCTGGAGAAATTCTGCCGCTCGGCGGCCGTGCTGCGCGACGGGCAGCTGACCATGTTCGACACTCTGGAAGAAGCGAAGCGGATGTATGACTACAGCGCCTAAGGCCACCCGTTACCGCATCCGCAAGCTGACCGACGCCGAGGCGCCCCGGGCCGAGGATGGCTTCGACCCGGAGCTGTTTGCCCCGGTGCCGCCGGAGGCCCCGCCCGCGCCTGAGGGTCCGTCCGCGCCCGAGGGCCCGGCCGCGCCGGAGGCCGCCGAGACGCCGACCGGCTGGCAGCTGCGCCTCGCGCGGCGGATCGCGCGCAAGCACGGGATCGAGGTGCTGAGCGACCAGGAGGCGGTGACCGAGCTGCGCGCCCGCGGCATCGACCCGTTCGACCGCTCCGCGCTGCTGTCGTTCGAGATCACGCCCGCCGAGGAGCCCGTGCCCGCGCCGGGCGGGCCGCTGGCGCGGATCGGGGCCAGGATGCGCGCGCAACTGCCGCAATCCCCGCCGATCGTGCCGCCGCCGGCTGCGCCCCTCACCGGGGCCGGGCGGGCCGCGGAGATCATGCGCATGCAGCGCGACATCGCCCGGCGCCGGCGGCGCAAGATGGCGCTGCTGGGCGCGCGGCTGGCGCTGTTCGTGCTGCTGCCGACGCTGATCGCGGGGGGGTACTTCTTTGCCATTGCGACGCCGATGTACGCGACCGATTCGGAATTCGTGATCCAGAAGGCCGATGGCATGGTCGCTGGCGCGGGGGGCCTTGGCGGGCTGTTTGCCGGCACGCAACTGGCCACCAACCAGGATTCGATCACCGTGCAGAGCTATCTGCAATCGCGCGATGCGATGCAGCGGCTGGACCGGGAGCACGGCTTCAAGGCGCATTTCCAGCAGCCGCAGATCGACCGTCTGCAGCGCCTGCCGGCCGATGCCTCCAACGAGGCCGCGTTCAAGCTGTATCAGGACCGGGTGAAGATCGGCTACGATCCTTCGGAAGGGGTGATCCGGATGGAGGTGGTGGCGGCGGACCCGGGCGCCTCCATGGCCTTTTCGCAGGCGCTGATCTCCTATGCCGAGGAGCAGGTGGACCGGCTGACGGCGCGGCTGCGCGAGGACCAGATGCGCGGCGCCCGCGAGAGCTATGAGGATGCCGAGGCGAAGGTGCTTGCCGCGCAGGAAAAGGTGCTGGCGCTGCAGCAGAAGGTGGGGGTGCTCGATCCGGTGAGCGAGAATGCCCTGCAGATGGAGCAGATCGCCACGCTGCAGACCCAGCTGCAGGCGCGGCAGCTGGACCTGGGCCAGCTGCTCGATAACCCGAGCCCGAATCCTTCGCGGGTGCTGGGCGCGCGCGGCGATATCGAGCGGCTGCAGCAAACCATCGCCGATCTGCGCGGGCAGCTGACGAAACCGGCTGCGGGAAGCGCCTCGCTTGCCGCGGTGACCGGGCAGCTGCGGATCGCGGAGGCGGATCTCGAGACCCGGCAGGCGCTTCTGGCCGCCGCCGCGCAGCAGATGGAGGCCGCGCGGATCGAGGCCAACAGGCAGGTGCGCTATCTCGAGACCGGCGTGCGCCCGATCGCGCCCGACGAGCCGACCTATCCACGCGCTTTCGAGGATACGCTGCTGGCCTTTCTGATCTTTGCCGGGATATATCTCATGCTGTCGCTGACGGCCTCCATCCTGCGCGAGCAGGTCTCCAGCTGAGGCCTCGAAAGAGGAGAGCGTGATGAAGAATGTCCGGATCGGCGGTCTGACCGTCGGCAATGACCAGCCGTTGGCGCTGATCGCGGGGCCGTGCCAGCTGGAAACGCTCGATCATGCGCTGATGATCGCCGAAACGCTGGCTGCGGCCTGCGCGAAGGCCGGCACGCAATTCGTGTTCAAGGCCAGCTACGACAAGGCCAACCGCACCAGCCTGAAGGGGCGCCGCGGCGTCGGCATGGAGGCGGGGCTGCGCATGCTGGAAGAGGTGCGCGCACGCTTCGGCTGCCCGGTGCTGACCGATGTGCACGATATCGAGCAGGCGCGGGCCGCGGCGGCGGTGGTCGATGTGATCCAGATCCCGGCCTTCCTGTGCCGCCAGACCGACCTGCTGATCGCGGCGGGCGAAACCGGCTGCGTGGTGAACGTGAAGAAGGGCCAGTTCCTCGCGCCTTGGGACATGCCCAATGTGGCCGACAAGGTCGCCTCCACCGGCAACGAGAACATCCTGCTGACCGAACGCGGCGCGAGCTTTGGCTACAACACGCTGGTGGCCGATATGCGCTCGCTGCCGATCATGATGCAGACGGGGTATCCGGTGATCATGGATGCCACCCATTCGGTGCAGCAGCCGGGCGGGCAGGGCGGCTCTTCGGGCGGGCAGCGCGAATTCGCGCCGCTGATGGCGCGCACGGCGGTGAGCATGGGGATTGCGGGCGTATTCATCGAGACCCATCAGGACCCGGACCATGCGCCTTCGGACGGGCCCAATATGGTGCGGCTGGAGCAGATGCCCGCGCTGATCGATACGCTGATGGCCTTCGACCGGCTGGCGAAGGCCGATCCGTTCCGGCTGTAATGCAAGACGCGCGCCCTGAGGGGCGCGCGCGCTTCGGATCAGAAGATCCCGGTCAGATACAGCAGAATGATCACGAAGATCGGCACGCCGAGCAGCCAGGCGATGATACCCTTCATGGTGTGACCCCTCCTTCGGTCGGAGAGGAAACGCGGGCTGGGCGGGCGGGTTCCGTCAGCGGACGTCGCGGGCGTGGTCGTAGGCCGGGCCGAAGCAGGCCTTGAATTCCGATGTGCCCTCGGCCAGGCCCTGCGCCTGACAGGCGGCGGTGGCCTGACGGGTATAAAGCTCGTCCAGAGGCTCGCCGCCGCCGCAGCCTGCAAGGGTGAGCGCCAGCGCCAGGGCAGCAGCATATTTCATCGGGACCTCCGTTGGTTCTGCGCGAGGATAGGGGCGGGCGGCGGGGGCCGCAATCCGCGCCTTACGGGAAGATCCAGATCGGCGTGCCGACCGTGATCATCTTGTAGATATCCTCGATCTCCTCGTCGGTGACGGCGATGCAGCCCGCGGTCCAGTCTTTGCCGCGGCCGCGGTCCTTGCCTGCGCGGCCGTGGATGAAGATATCGCCGCCCGGCTTGCGGTTGTTGGCCTGGGCATAGGCCACGTCCTGCGGGTTCGGATAGGAGATCCCGACCGAGAGGTGATAGGCCGAGCGCGGGTTGTGCCGGTCGATGAAATAGAGGCCTTCCGGCGTCTTGCCATCGCCCTCGAAGCGCTTCTTGCCATGCGGATTGCCGCCGAGCGCGACGTCATATTCCTTGATCACCGTGTTGCCGGAGATCAGATACATCTTCCGGCGGGACTTGTAGACTTGGACCTGGGTGATCTTCGGACCGGTATAGGGCAGGAAGCGCGCCGAATCCCCGCCGCAGGATGCGAGGAGGGTAAGGCCCGACAGCCCTGCCAGAAGGGTGCGTCGCTGCATGATTTGCCTGTGTTCACTGCTCGTTTTTTCGCATCCTAGCAGATGCGCTTATCTGAGCGAACCCACTAATACCGGATGAACAGCGCTGCAAGCTCGACATGATCGGACCAGCGGAACTGATCGACGACGATCATCCGGTCGATGCGGAAGCCGGCTTCGGCGAGAATCTGTGCGTCGCGCGCAAAAGTTAGGGGATTGCAGGAGACATGTGCGACGGTGCGCAGCTCGGAGGCGGCGATTTCGCGGATCTGGGCCTCGGCGCCGGCGCGGGGCGGGTCGATCACGATGGCGTCATAACGGTTCAGCTCATCGGGCAGGAGCGGGCGGCGGAACAGGTCGCGCGTCTCGTGGGTGACGCGCTTCAGCCCCTGCGATTCGCGCCAGCCGCGATCGAGCGCGGCGAGCATCGTGGCTTCGCCCTCCACCGCATGGACCTCGGCCCCGGCCGCGAGCGGCAGCGCGAAGGTGCCGCAGCCCGCGAACAGATCGGCCACCCGCGCCGCATCGCCCACCGCCGCGCGCACGAAGCCCACGAGCGCCGCCTCGCCTTCGGCCGTGGCCTGCAGGAAGGCGCCGGGGGGCGGGGTGACGCGGGCGCGGCCGAAGCTCTGCCGCGCGGGGCGGCGTGCGGCGATGGTCTCGCTGCCCCAGCTCAGCCGCGCGAGGTCGTGGCGGTGCGCGAGCCCGGCCAGCGCCTCGAACAGCGCCGCGTCGATCTCCTTGCCGCCCTTCGCCGCCACTTCGACGCCCGCTTCGGAAAGGGTGAGGGCGAAGCCGATCTCGCCCTTGCGCGAGGCGCCGAGCGCCGCGGCCTCATTGAGCGCGGGCAGCGCCGCCATCAGCTCCGGGCGCAGGATCAGGCAGCCCGGCACCTCCACCACCGTATCCGAGGCGCGGGCGTGAAAGCCCACCAGCGTGCCCTTCTTCGTGCGCCGGCCGGAGAAGGTGGCCCGGCGGCGCGATTGCAACGGCGAGGTCTCCACCGCCGTGATCTGTGCCGTAATCCCCCGCCCGGCGAGCGCGCTGCGCACCACTTCGGCCTTCCAGCCCGCCACGAAACCGTCGGAGGCATGCTGCAGCAGGCAGCCGCCGCAGGCGCGGTAATGCGGGCAGGGCGGCTTCACCCGCTCCGGCGAGGGCGTGATGATCCGCGGCTGGGCGATCCGGCCGTCGATGATCTCGCCCTCCACCACCTCGCCCGGCAGCGCCATGGCGACATGCACACTGCCAGTGGCGGTGCGGGCCACGCCGTCGGCATGGAGCGAAAGGCGGTCGATGGTCAGGGTCATGGGCGGGCTCCTTTGGCGCCGTGTAGCAAAGCCCGCGGCCGGGCGCCACTATTCCGCGGCCTCCTCCTCGGTGCCGAGGAAGCCGCCCGACTGCCGCTCCCAGTAGCGCGCATAGAGCCCGCGCCCGGCCAGCAGCTCGGCATGCGTGCCCTGTTCGACGATCCGGCCTTGGTCCAGCACAACGATCCGGTCCATCTCGGCGATGGTGCTGAGCCGGTGCGCGATGGCAAGCACCGTCTTGCCCTCCATCACCCGGCGGAGCGCCTCCTGGATCTGCGCCTCGACTTCGCTGTCGAGCGCCGAGGTCGCCTCGTCGAGCACCAGGATCGGGGCGTTCTTCAGGAAGGCCCGCGCCAGCGCGATCCGCTGCCGCTGCCCGCCCGAGAGCTTCACCCCGCGCTCTCCAAGCGTCGCGTCATAGCCCTTGTTGCCCTTGAAATCGACCAGCCCGAGGATGAACTCATGCGCCTCGGCGGCGCGGGCGGCGGCGATCATCTCGGCCTCGGTGGCATCGGGGCGGCCATAAAGGATGTTCTCGCGCGCGGAGCGGTTGAACATCGCGGTCTCCTGCGTGACCATCCCGATCTGCCGGCGCAGGCTTTCCTGGGTCACGGCGTGCACGTCCTGCCCGTCGATGCGCACACAGCCGCGCTCGGCGTCGTAGAGCCGCAGCAGGAGGGCGACCAGCGTCGATTTGCCCGCGCCGGAAGCGCCGACGATGCCGATCCGCTCGCCTGGCCGGATCTCTAGGGTGACGTCATCGAGCCCGCCCACGGTGCGCCCATAGGCGAAGGTCACATGATCGAACCCGATCGCGCCCTGCACCCGCTGCAGCGCCACGGCATCGGGGCTGTCGGTCAGGGCATGGTTGCGCGCGAGAGTGTGCATCCCGTCCTCGACCTCGCCCACCGAGCCCCAGATCCCCATCAGCGACATGCTGACCCAGCCCGACATCTGCGAGATCCGCATCGCGATCGCGCCCGAAGCCGCGATATCGCCCGCCGTGGCCGCGCCCGCGCGCCACGACAGCACCGTGCCCCCGATCAGCAGCACCGGCAGCAGCCCCGAAAACGCCATCTGCGCCAGCCGGTACCAGGTCGATGTCAGGCCGAAATCATGCGCCTTCTCGCGGAATTCCTGCATCGCGCCCAGGGCCACGCGGTCCTCATGCGCGGCATGGGCGAAGAGCTTCACCGTCTTGATGTTGGTGATCGTATCCACCACCTGGCCGGTGACCATGGCGCGCGCCGCGGCGCGGGCGGCGGAGCGCGCGCGCACCTGCGGCAGGAACGCCCGGATCAGCCAGATATAGAGCAGCATCCAGACGAACAGCGCCACCGCGGCCCATTTGTCTATGCCCACCAGCAGCGCGACCGAGCCCACCACCGAAGCCAGCGCGAACATGCCGGTGTTGATGACTTCGGTCGCGGTATCGGTCACGGCGCGGGCGGTCTGCATCTGTTTTTGCGCGATGCGCCCGGCGAAATCGTTGTCGAAGAAGGTGACGGCCTGGCCCATCGTCCAGCGGTGCAGCCGCGACAGCACCAGCGGCATCACATTCGGGTTGATCAGCAGGTTCGACGCGGCCGAAGACAGGCCGAACACCCCGGGCCGCAGCACGAGGTAGAACAGCGCCAGAAGCCCGATCAGCAGGCCGTTTTCGGCGAATACCGTCTCGGGGGTGGAGGCCAGAACGCCGTCGATCACCCGGCCGAGCAGCCAGGCGGAGACGACCTCCATCGTCCCGGCTGCGGCCGAAAGCACCCCCGCCAGCCACAGCGCGGGCCAGGCGCCGCGCAGGCACCAGCCGAAGAAGGCGCCGAGGCGCTGCGGGGGCGGCCCGTCAGCAGGGCGGAAGGCGTCGATGAGGGTCATGCGCAGAGCTCCTCCCGCGGTGGGGTCGCTCCGGATATAGCCCGGAGTGCGGCTGCGGCAAAGTCAGCGCAGCAATTCGTCGCGGCTCAGGCGGAACCCGGAGGCGATCCAGCGCGCCTCCATGGCGCGCAGCGCCGCGCCGAGGGCGGGGCCGGAGAGCGCGGGCATCAGATCCGCCGCGGTGACGGGCAGGCGCTGCGCCGCGCCAAAGGCGATGCGCTGAGCCGGTTCGGGCGCGACCCCGGCAAGGGCCGCGCGGATCAGGGCGGCATCCATGCCATCCGCCTGCCCGAGGCGATATCCCAGCAGCTCCGCCCCGTCGCCCGAAAGGGCGGCATCGCGCAGGGCCTGCAGGCGGCGGGCCTCGGCCTTCGACAGGCGCAGCCCGCCCGCATCGCCGCCGAGAGCCGCGAGGCGGCGCAGCGGATCGGGGGCGGCACCCGCCTCCAGATGCACGAGGGGCGCCAGCGCCCGCGGATCGGCGCCGGGCACTACATGCGCGAGCACGCCCGCGGCGGCCATGGCCGCCACCGCCGGGGCCGGATCGGGGGCCGCCAGCAGCTTGCGCATCTCGTGCCAGATGCGCTCGCGCGAGAGGGTGTCGATGCCTTCGGCGAGCGCTGCGCAGGCCGCGAGCCCCTCGGGCTCCATCCCCTGCGCCGGATCGCCATACCATGCGGTGAAGCGGAAGAAGCGCAGGATGCGCAGGTAATCCTCGCGGATGCGCTCCGCCGGATCGCCCACGAAGCGCAGCCGGCGCTGCGTAAGATCCCCGAGCCCCAGGCCCAGCGGATCCAGCACGGTGCCATCGGCCTCGGCGTAAAGCGCGTTCATGGTGAAGTCGCGCCGCGCCGCGTCCTCCTCCAGCCGCTCGGAGAAGGCCACGGTGGCGCGGCGCCCGTCCGTCTCCACATCGCGGCGGAAGGTGGTGACCTCATGCGGAAGGCCTTCGGCGATCAGGGTCACGGTGCCATGCTCGATCCCCGTTGGCACGCAGCGGATCCCTGCGGCGCGCGCCAGCTCCACCACGCGGGCGGGCAGGGCATCGGTGGCGATGTCGATATCCGAGACCTCCGCACCCAGAAGCCCGTTGCGCACACAGCCGCCGACGAGGAGGCCGCGATGCCCGGCGCCCGTCAGAAGCGCCAGCACGCGCTGCACATGCGCCGCCGCGATCCAGGGGGCGCTCAGCCGCATGGGGCCATCCGGTCGCTCAGCGCGCGCAGGATCCGCGCTGTGGCCCCCCAGATGTAGTAGGGGCCATAGGGCGCCACATAATAGTGCCGCCAGGTGCCGCGCCACATCCGCTTCTCGATGCGGAAATTCCGTGGATCGGAGAGATGCGCGAAGGGGACGGAAAAGACCTCCTCGACCTCACCCGGCTCCGGCACCGGGGTGAAGGGCGCGCGCAGCCGGGCAATGACCGGGGTGACGGTGAAGCCGGTGACGGTTTCATGCGGGTCGAGCGTACCCAGAACCTCGACGGCCTCCGGCGGCAGGCCGATCTCCTCCTGCGCCTCGCGCAGGGCGGCGAAGACCGGGCTCGGGTCGCCCGATTCGACCTTGCCGCCCGGGAAGGCGATCTGCCCCGGATGGTGGCGCAGCTGCGAGCTGCGCTTGGTCAGCCACAGCCTGAGCCCGCCCGGGCCCTCCTCCAGCGCCACCAGCACCCCGGCCGGGCGCAGCTTGCGCCCCTCCGGCAGGCTCAGCTCCGGGTTCAGATCGTAATCCGAGGAGGGCCGCCCCGGCCGGGCCAGCGCCGCGCGGACCGGGGCAAGCGGATCAGGCATCCCCCGCCTCCCGCGGCGAGCCATCGGGGTTCACCGTGGCCTCGAAGCCGAGCGAGGCGGCATCGAATTCGTAATGCGCGCCGCAGAACTGGCAATCGGCGATGACGGTGCCGGCCTCGGTGGTCATGGTGGCGATGTCCTTGGCGGAATAGATCGCCAGGCTGTCGCGGACCTTGGTCTCGGAGCAGGTGCAGCCGAACTCCACCCGCTGCGGATCGAACACGCGCGGCACCTCCTCGTGGAACAGGCGCACGAGGAGCGAGGTCAGCTCGACCGAGGGGCCGATCAGCTCCATGTCCTCGACCGTATCGAGCAGGACATTGGCGCGGACCCAGTTCTCGTCCTCCTCACCGGCGAGGATGTCGGAGTGACGCAGCAGGCCGCCTTCGCCCGAGCCCTCGCGCGCGACGCCCGGCGCCTGCGGCATCATCTGCAGCATCACGCCGCCCGCGCGCCAGCGTTCGCCCTGACCGGGCAGGATCGAGCGGCCGTAGGCCAGTTCGAACCGGGTGGGCAGTTGCTCGGATTGCGCGAAATAGGTCTCGGCGCAGGCGGCCAGAGATCCGCCGTCGAGCGGCGTGATGCCCTGATAGGGCATGGTGCCCTCGCCCTGGTCGATGAGAATGGCAAAATAGCCCTCACCGATCTGGCCGAAGGGGCTGGCGTCGTGGTCGAGCGCCGCCGCATCGAAGCTGGCCCAGCCGCGCACGCGGGCGGGGGCGCCGTCCTCACCGGGGCCGTAATAATCGGTGGCGATGGTGCGGATCGCGCCATTGCCGCGGACCTGAAGCGACAGTTTCCAGCGGAGCTTGATCGTCTGTCCGATCAGCGCGGTGAGGAGCGCGGCCTCGGCCACCAGCGCCTCGACGACGGGCGGATAATCATGCTGTGCGAGGACCTGCTCCAGGACGCCATCGAGCCGCGCGATGCGGCCCCGCACGTCGGAGCGGTCGAGCTGGAACGGCAGGACGGTATCGTCCCAAGCGATTTGCGAAAGCGTGGTCATGGTTTTCCCGGGGTTTTCGTTCAGCCCGGAGGCTGGCATACCCCGCCTATATAGTGGCGACAACCGCAGACCCAAGGGAACAGCGATGAGACGGTTCGGCGAGAGGGTGGTTCAGGGGCAGGCCTATCGGCGCCGGCCCGGGGCCTATGGGGTACTGGTGCGTGACGGTGCGGTGCTGCTGACGCATCAGGACGCGCCGGTGCCGGAATATCAACTGCCGGGCGGGGGCGTCGATCCGGGTGAGGGGCCTGTGGCCGCCCTGCACCGCGAGGTGTTTGAGGAAACCGGTTGGAGCATCGGCCTTCCGCGCAGGATCGGCGCCTACCGGCGCTTCGTCTATATGCCGGAATACGATATGTGGGCGGAGAAGCTGTGCCATGTCTATCTGGCGCGGCCGGTGCTGCGGCGCGGCCCGCCGCGCGAGGCTGGCCACAGGGCAGTCTGGGCGGAGCCGCAGGCGGCTGTCGAACTGGTGCCGAATGCGGGCGACCGTCATCATCTGATCCTCGCGCTTCGGGGACTCGGTCTGCTTTGATCTTTCAGCATTGCGCATGAGCGGCGGAAAACGGCCTCCAGGCCCACGCTTCGCCTCGCGTCAGGCGGGCTCCGGTTCGCAATGTGAAACGGCCGGGATGCCCTGTCGTCTTCTTGGTAACGGTTGAAGCTCTGGGCCTGCGCACCTGAAGCTTGAGCCGGGCATTGGAGCATCTCCGTGCTTGCCGATGCGGTGCGCGGGGTCTGCCAAGCCGTGTCGTCAGCAGCCATGCGCCGGGGAGCCCCACCGCCTGTTAACTGCGGGCGGCGCGCCCCCGGATCCGGCTTACACGGCCTCAATCCACATTCTGTTTCGAGCCCTCGAATTCGAAGAAGACAGCCGAGACATCGTCGGTCAGATGCGTGCCGGTGAATGTCTGCAGGCTGGCATAGAGAGCATCGATAAAATCCGTGCCGCGGTGGCCCGCGCAGGCGCTCATCAGCTGCGCCAAGCCCGTCTCGCCCAGCATCTGGCCGGTTGCCGCCGTGGCTTCGGTGATGCCATCGGAGCCAAGCAGCAAGCGGTCGCCCGGGCGGAGCTGCGTTTCGATCGTCTCGTAACTGGCCGTTTCGATCAGGCCGATCGGCAGGCCGCCTGTGCCCAGGTATTCGACGCTGTTGTCGCTGCGCAGCACGGCGGGCATCGGATGGCCGGCCTGAACCATCGAGACTTTGCCAGAGATCAAATCGACATCCGCATATATCAGCGTAAAATAGCTTTCGGTCCGCAGCTCATCAAAGACGAGCCGGTTCAGCGTGTCGGCCAGAACGGCCGGTTCGAGCGCGTCGTAAATCCCGAGCTCCGTCTGCTCCAGCGCGATGTTCTGATCCGGTGAAGAGCCCGAGAGATAGCCGGAGATCCGCGCCGCCATCAGCGCCGATGTGATGCCGTGGCCAGAAACGTCGATACCATAGAGGCCGATGCGGCGCGCGTTGATCGGGAAGAACCCGACCAGATCGCCGCCGACATGGCCCGACGATTGCAGCAGCAGCGACACTTGCGCATTGCCGAAAGAGCGGAACTTCTCCTTCACCAGGCTTTGCTGGAGCTTGCAGGCCTCGACAAGATCCCGATCGATCGAATCATAAAGCCCCTGCAACTCGCGCAGCGCCGAGCCGAGCATGCGGTTCTTCTCGGTCAGCTCGCGCTCCATGCGCAAGATCCGCTCCCCGGCGCTCAGCCGCGCGCGCAGCTCCTCGCCGTTGACCGGCTTCGCCAGAAAGTCGTCCGCTCCGCTCTCCAGCCCGACGGCGACGTCGTTCTTGTCGTTCTTGGAGGTGAGCAGCACGAAATAGCCGTAGTTCGGCCGGTCCATCCGGCGGAAGATACGACAGAACTCGATTCCCGACATCCCCGGCATGAGCCAGTCCGACAGGACGAAATCCGGCGGCTCCTGGGCGCAGATCATCAGCGCTTCCTCCGCGGAGCTCGCCTCGATCACCTCATAGCCATGCCGGACGAGCTGCGCGGTCAGGATGCGGCGCTCCATCCGGCTGTCGTCCACGACGAGCACCCGCCGCACGGTGCAGGCCTCCTTGTGTGGTGTCGCAAGCCTCGCGTGTTGCATTACGTTCCTGTCGCCGATCTAGGTATTTCGCAGAATGTTCCATCCTATGCCCGCAGCTTGGCGGCGCGCGCTTAAGATTTCGTGAATGTTTTCCGCAAAACCGCTTAAGCCTCCAGAAATTGTTTTGGTGCAATCTGCCACCACAAGGGCTGCCGCTTGGAGAGGGACGATGATCAACTGGGGGCGCATTTCGGAGCTGCGCGAAGAGATCGGAGAAGATGATTTCTCCGAGGTGGTGGAGCTGTTTCTGGAGGAGGTGGAGGGGGTGATGGAGATCCTTGACACCGATCCGGCGGAGCTTGGGGCGCGGCTCCACTTCCTGCGCGGCTCGGCCTGGAATCTCGGGTTCGGCCAGTTCGGCGATCTGTGCCATGCCGGAGAGAAACTCTGCGCACTCGGGCTGATGGACGAGGTCGATCTCCCCGCGCTGCGCGGGGTCTATCTCGCATCGCGCGAGGAGTTCCTGGCGCGCGCGTAACGCCGCGCACCAGGCATCAGATCAGGAATTCGGCCAGGGCGGCATCATCGGTGATGTCGCGATAGCTGAACCCCGCGGCATCGAGCTTCGCGGTCAGCTCGGTGAAAGCCTCCGGGCGCTTGGCCTCGATCCCGATCAGCACAGAGCCGAAGTTGCGCGCGGATTTTTTCAGATATTCGAACCGCGCGACATCATCCTCCGGCCCGAGCATCTGCAGGAATTCGCGCAGCGCGCCGGGGCGCTGCGGCATCCGCAGGATGTAGTATTTCTTGCGGCCGGAGAACCTTTGAGCGCGCTCGCGCACTTCGGGCAGCCGCTCGAAGTCGAAATTCCCGCCGGAGGTGACGCAGACGACGGTCTTGCCGCGGATATCCCCCGCGAGTTCGGGCAGCACGTCGACCGAGAGCGCCCCGGCCGGCTCCAGCACGATCCCCTCGACGTTCAGCATCTCGATCATGGTGATGCAGATCCGGTCCTCGGGCGCGCGCAGGATCTGCTCGGGCCGGATCCAGTCCAGCGCCGCAAAGGGCCGGTCGCCGATCCGGGCCACCGCGGCACCGTCGACGAAACTGTTCACCTGGGTGATGGTCACCGGCGCGCCGGCATCCACCGCTGCGGTCAGGCTCGCCCCGCCCAGAGGCTCGACGAAGCGGAAGTCCGTCCCGGGTGCGGTGGCACGCAGATAGCCCGTCACGCCCGCCGCGAGGCCGCCGCCGCCCACCGGCACGATCACCATATCGGGCGCCTGGCCGAGCTGATCGAGGATCTCCACCGCGACCGAGGCCTGGCCCTCGATCACCGCCTCATCGTCGAAGGGCGCGAGGAACTGCGCGCCCGCCTCAGCGCAGAACTGCTGCGAGGCGGCCAGCGTCTGGTCGAAATAATCGCCGGTCAGCACGATCTCCACCGCATCGCCGCCGAAGGCGCGGGTCTTGTCGATCTTCTGCTGCGGCGTGGTCACCGGCATGAAGATCGTGCCCTTCACCCCGAAATGGCGGCAGGCGAAGGCCATGCCCTGGGCGTGGTTCCCGGCCGATGCGCAGACGAAATGCCGCGCCTCCGGATCGGCCTCGCGCCGCTTGCGCATGGCGGTGAAGGCGCCCCGCAGCTTGTAGCTGCGCACCGGCGTCAGGTCCTCGCGCTTCAGCCAGATATCGGCCCCGAAACGCTTGGACAGGAAGTCGTTGCGCTGCAGCGGCGTCGGCTCGAAGAGCGTGCGCAGCGCGCGGGTGGCGGCCAGGGCGGCAAGGGCGAATTGGGTCATGATCATCGCTCTTGGCGCGCGCGCCGCGGCGAGGCAAGGGAAATCGCTTTGTAACGGGCACAATTCCGCATCCGCCGGGCCTTGAGATACAGGGCGAAACGCACTATCCCGGCCCGCAAAAGTTCAACCGGAGGCCTTCCCATGTCTGCGCCGAAGAAAGTCGTGCTTGCCTATTCGGGCGGCCTCGACACCTCGATCATCCTCAAGTGGCTGCAAACCGAATACGGCTGCGAGGTGGTGACCTTCACCGCCGATCTCGGCCAGGGCGAGGAACTGGAGCCCGCGCGGCACAAGGCCGAGCTGCTGGGCATCAAGCCCGAGAACATCAATATCGTCGATCTGCGCGAGGAATTCGTGCGCGACTTCGTGTTCCCGATGTTCCGCGCCAATGCGGTCTATGAGGGGCTGTATCTGCTCGGGACCTCGATCGCGCGGCCGCTGATTTCGAAGCATCTGGTGGAGATCGCGCAGCGCACCGGCGCCGATGCCGTCGCGCATGGCGCCACCGGCAAGGGCAATGACCAGGTCCGCTTCGAGCTCGGCGTCGCCGCGCTCGACCCGTCGATCAAGGTGATCGCGCCCTGGCGGCTGTGGGACCTGACCTCGCGCACGAAGCTGCTCGAATTCGCCGAACAGAACCAGATCCCGATCGCGAAGAACAAGCGCGGCGAGGCCCCGTTCAGCGTAGATGCGAACCTGCTGCACACTTCCTCCGAGGGCACCGTTCTGGAAAACCCGGCCGAAGAGGCGCCCGATTACGTCGCGCAGCGCATCGTGCCGGTGGAGCAGGCGCCCGATACGCCGGAATTCATCGAAGTGACCTTCGAGAAGGGCGATGCGGTGGCGATCAACGGCGAAGCGATGTCGCCCGCGACGATCCTGACCGCGCTGAACGAATATGGCGGCAAGCACGGCATCGGCCTGCTCGATTTCGTGGAAAACCGCTTCGTGGGGATGAAGTCGCGCGGGGTCTATGAAACCCCCGGCGGCACCATCCTGCTGGAGGCCCACCGCGGCATCGAGCAGATAACCCTCGACAGCGGCGCGGGCCATCTGAAGGATTCGGTCATGCCGCGCTATGCGGAGCTGGTCTACAACGGCTTCTGGTTCTCGCCCGAGCGCGAGGCGCTGCAGGCGCTGATCGACAAGACCCAGGAATATGTGACCGGCACCGTGCGGCTGAAGCTCTACAAGGGCGCGGTGCGCACCGTGGCGCGCTGGTCGGACTATTCGCTCTACAGCGAAAAGCATGTGACCTTCGAGGAAGACGCCGGCGCCTACGATCAGCGCGATGCGGCGGGCTTCATCCACCTGAACGCGCTGCGCCTGAAGCTGATCGCGACGCGCAACGCCCGTGTGAAGAAATGACGGTGCGGGCCGCCATCGTCACCGTATCGGACCGCGCCTTCGCGGGGCTGTATGAGGACAAGGGCGGCCCGGGCTGCGAGGACTGGCTCCGGGGCGTGGTCACCTCGCCCCTGAGCATCACGCGCCATATCATCCCCGACGGGCGCGCCAGCGTGGCCGGGAAGCTGCGCGAGCTGGTGGCCGAGGGCGCGGATCTGATCCTCGTCACCGGCGGCACCGGCCCTGCACCGCGCGACGAGACCCCCGAAGCGGTGGCCGATGTGATCGAGAAGGAGCTCGAGGGCTTCGGCGAAGAGATGCGCCGCGCCTCGCTGCGCGAGGTGCCCACGGCGATCCTGTCGCGCCAGACGGCGGGGATCGCGGGCCGGAGCCTGATCATCACCCTGCCGGGCAAGCCCGCCGCCATTGCCACCTGTCTCGACGCGGTCTTCGCCGCGGTGCCCTATTGCCTCGATCTGATCGGCGCGGGCCGGATCGAGACCGATCCCGCCCGGATCGTGGCCTTCCGCCCGAAGGCCTGAGCCGCCTCAGGCCTTCACGCTTGCCGTGACGTAATTCACCGACAGGTCCCGCTCCGAGAGCTTCCAGCCCCAGGTGACCGGGTTGAACACCATGCCCTTGCGGTCCACAGGCTCCAGCCCGGCCTTGCGGATCAGCGCGTAAAGCTCGTCGGGCGTGATGAACTTCGCCCAGTCATGCGTGCCCACCGGCAGCCAGCGCATCACCCGCTCGGCGCCGATGATCGCCATCAGGTAGCTCTTCGGGTTGCGGTTCAGCGTGGAGCAGATCATCAGCCCGCCCGGCCGCAGAAGCCGCGCGCAGGTATCGGTAAAGCCCTGCGGATCGGCCACATGCTCGATGATCTCCATCGCCAGCACCACGTCGAAGCTCTCGTCGATGTCTTCGGCGGCGCAGTGCCGGTAGTCGATCTCCAGCCCGGATTGCTCGGCATGAAGCCGCGCGACCGGAATGTTGCGCGCGGCGGCATCGGCGCCCACCACCGTGGCCCCGAGCCGCGCCATCGGCTCCGCGAGCAGCCCGCCGCCGCAGCCGATATCGAGCAGCCGCAGCCCGGCGAAGGGGCGCTCCGCCGTCAGCTCGCGCCCGAACTGCGCCGCGATCTGGCGGGTGATATAGTCCAGCCGGCAGGGGTTGAGCATGTGCAGCGGCTTGAATTTCCCCGCCGGATCCCACCATTCCGCCGCCATGGCCTCGAATTTCGCCACCTCGGCCGGGTCGATCGTCTTCGTCGCGGTTTCCATGCCACCCTCCGGAATTCCTGCGCTCCCCCCCATGGCGGGATGCCCTGCGCCGCTATATAGTCCGCTCATGGACAGAAACGCAGGGCAAAAGCGCACGGCCAGCGCCTTTCTCTACCCGCCGATCGAGCCTTTCGACCGGCGCTTTCTCGATGTGGGCGATGGCCACCGGATCTATGTGGAGCAATCTGGCCATCCGCAGGGGCGGCCGGTGGTGGTGTTCCACGGCGGGCCGGGGGGCGGCTGCAGCCCGGCGATGCGGCGCTTCTTCGATCCGGCGCATTACCGCATCATTCTGTTCGATCAGCGCGGCTGCGGCCAGTCGCGCCCGCATGCCTCGGTGGAGGCCAATACCACCTGGCATCTGATTGCCGATATCGAGCTGATCCGCGAAACCCTGGGCATCGAGAGCTGGCTCGCCTTCGGCGGCAGCTGGGGCGCGACGCTGGCGCTTCTCTATGCGCAGACCCATCCCGAACGGGTGGAGGGCCTCATTCTGCGCGGCGTGTTCCTGGCGACGAAGGCCGAGCTCGACTGGTTCTACGCGGGCGGGGCGGGGCAGTTTTTCCCCGATCTGTGGGAGCAGTTCTGCCGCCCGATCCCGGAGGCGGAGCGCGGCAACCTGATCACCGCCTATCACCGGCGGCTGTTCTCGGGCGATTACGCCGAGGAGGTGCGCTTCGGCCGCCATTGGGCGATGTGGGAAAACGCGCTGGCTTCGGTGGATTACGACGGCTTCCCGGGTGAGGCCCCGGCCGATTATGCCCGCGCCTTCTCGCGGCTGGAAAACCACTATTTCACCCATGATGCCTTCCTCGAGGAAGACGGCCAGATCCTGATGGACCGCCCCCTGATCGAGCATATCCCAGCGGTGATCGTGCAGGGGCGGATGGATATGATCTGCCCGCCGGTGTCGGCCTGGCGGCTGGCGCGGGGCTGGAAGCGGGCCGAATTGCGCATGGTGCCGGCGGCGGGCCATGCGCTCAGCGAGCCCGCGATCACCGCGGCGCTGGTCGCGGCGATGGACCGGCTGCGCCTGTCATGACCGGGCCTGTGCGCGCGCGGCAGGCGATGATCGCGCAGATGGCGCCCGTGCTGCGGCCGGGCTGGTTCGTGTTCTGCACGCTGCCCGATCCAGGGCCGGATCTTTGTGCGCGCGCCATCGGCACATTTCTGGAGGCCGAGGGCCTGTCGCTGATCCTGCCCGAGGCGGTGGCGCGGGCGCATGGGCTGCCCTGCAATGCGCCGATGGCGCTGATCACGCTGCAGGTCGTCTCCGCGCTCGATGGGGTGGGGCTCACCGCGGCCGTCTCTGCGGCGCTGGCCGCGGTGGATGTGCCGTGCAACGTGGTCGCGGCCTTCCATCACGATCACGTCTTCGTTCCCGCGCCCCTGGCAGGCGTGGCGCTGGCCGCGCTGCGCGAGGCGCAGCAGGCCGCCCGATGATGCAGCCGCAGAAGAAATCCATCACGAAGTCTTGAAACTGCGCCCTCCTGCGCTATCTGCATGGGGCGGGCCGGGCCCCTCTGGCGTCGCGCGCGGCCTGTTGCAGGCCCCGCGCAACGTGATGTCGGACCGCATCGAGTGCGCTCGATGTCCGCCCGGAACCCTTGGCTGACCTCGGCGTGTAGCGGAAAGAGGTCGCATTGGAACTTATTACATCGCTTTTCCTGGGCACTCCGATCTGGATGTGGCTGGTATTCATCGGGCTGGTGCTGGCGCTGCTGGTGCTGGACCTCGGGGTCCTGAACAAGACCGATCACGAGATCGGCGTCGCCGAGAGCCTGAAGATGTCGGCGCTCTACATCACCCTGGGGCTCGGCTTTTCGGGCTTCGTGTGGTGGCTGAAGGGGGGCGAGGCCACGGCGGATTATCTCACCGCCTTCGTGGTCGAAAAGACGCTGGCGCTCGACAACATCTTCGTCATCGCGCTGATCTTCGGCTTCTTCAAGATCCCGCGGATCTACCAGCACCGGGTGCTGTTCTGGGGCATTCTCGGGGTGATCTTGCTGCGCGGGCTGATGATCGGCTTTGGCGCGGCGATCGTGGCGCAATATCACTGGGTGCTCTATCTGTTCGCGGTGTTCCTGATCCTGACCGGCATCAAGATGCTGTTCACCAAGGACGACGCCCATCCGGACCTGTCGAAGAACCCGCTGCTGAAGCTGATGCGCCGGGTGATCCCGGTCACTGACCGGATCGAGGGCCATGCCTTCACCGTGCAGGCCCCCGACCGCAGCGGCAGGATCCGGCGCCATGCGACGCCGCTCCTGCTCGCGCTGCTCATGATCGAGGCGGCGGATGTGATCTTCGCGGTCGATTCCGTGCCGGCGGTGTTCACCATCACCACCGATCCCTTCGTGGTCTATACCTCGAACATCTTCGCCGTGCTGGGGCTGCGCGCGCTCTATTTCGCGCTCTCGGCGATCCTGCACCGCTTCGCTTATCTGAAATATGCGCTCTCGGTCCTGCTGGTGTTCATCGGCTCGAAGATGTTCATCGCCGATTTCATGGGCTGGGCCAAATTCCCGCCGGTCTGGTCGCTTGGCATCACCTTCGCGATCCTCGGCCTCGGCATTGCGGTCTCGCTGCTGAAGACGCGCAACGAAGCCGGCGCCTGAAGGCTTGCAGACTCGGGCGCTTTGCCCTATATGGCGTTCAACAGCGGCGCGTCGGGGTCCACACCCGGCGCCCACCGGGAAATATCAACGGGCCGCTTCGGCCCGTTTTTTGTTATTCGGAGGATCGGAACATGACCGACCTGCCCACCACCACCCTGATCGCGAAGACGGCGATCGACCGGCGCATCGCAGAGATCGTCGGCCCCGTGATCGAGGGGCTGGGCTATGAACTGGTGCGCCTGCGCATGCAGGGCGGGCGGCACCCGCTTTTGCAGATCATGGCGGACAAGCCCGAAGGGGGGATCGACGTGGACGATTGCGCGGCGATTTCTACCGCCGTCTCGGCCGTGCTCGATGTCGAGGATCCGATCGAGGACAAATACACGCTGGAAGTCTCCTCCCCGGGGATCGACCGGCCGCTGACCCGGCTGAAGGATTTCGACCTCTGGGCCGATTACGAGGCCCGGATCGAGACCACCGAGCAGATCGACGGCCGCCGCCGCTTCAAGGGCTTCCTGCGCGGCACCGAGGGCGACGAGGTGCTGATCGAGATCGAGGAGCAGGGCGCGCCGGTGACCATCGGCCTGCAGTTCGACTGGCTGGCCGATGCCAAGCTGATCCTGACCGATGAGCTGATCGAGGAGATGCTCCGGCAGAAGAAAGTCTCCGAGACGGTCGATGAGACGGCTTTCGACGAGATCGAAGAAGAAACGACTTCCCCCGACGAGGAGAACTGAGACATGGCAATCACCTCTGCCAACCAGCTTGAGCTTCTGCAGACGGCAGAAGCCGTTGCGCGCGAGAAGATGATCGATCCGGATCTGGTGATCCAGGCCATGGAGGACAGCCTCGCGCGGGCGGCGAAGTCGCGCTACGGCGCCGAGATGGACATCCGCGTCCAGATCGACCGCAAGACCGGGCGGGCGACCTTCTCGCGCGTGCGCACAGTCGTCGCCGATGACGAGGTGGAGAATTACCAGGCGCAGCTGACCGTCGCGCAGGCGAAGCAGTACCGCTCCAATCCGGAGATCGGGGACGAGATCATCGACGAGGTCCCGCCGGTGGATCTCGGCCGGATCGCGGCGCAATCGGCCAAGCAGGTGATCTTGCAGAAGGTCCGCGAAGCCGAGCGCGACCGCCAGTTCGATGAATTCAAGGACCGCAAGGGCACGATCATCAACGGCGTGGTCAAGCGCGAGGAATACGGCAATATCATCGTCGATATCGGCCGTGGCGAGGCGATCCTGCGCCGCAACGAGAAGATCGGCCGCGAGAGCTACCGCCCGAACGACCGCATCCGCGCCTATGTGAAGGACGTGCGCCGCGAGACCCGCGGCCCGCAGATCTTCCTGAGCCGCACCGACCCGCAGTTCATGGCCGAGCTGTTCAAGATGGAAGTGCCGGAAATCTACGACAACATCATCGAGATCAAGGCCGTGGCCCGCGACCCGGGCTCGCGCGCGAAGATCGCGGTGATCAGCCATGACAATTCGATCGACCCGGTCGGCGCCTGCGTCGGTATGCGCGGCTCGCGCGTGCAGGCGGTGGTCGGCGAGCTGCAGGGCGAGAAGATCGACATCATTCCGTGGAACGAAGATCAGGCGACCTTCCTCGTGAACGCGCTGCAGCCGGCCGAAGTGTCGAAAGTGGTTGTGGATGAGGATGCGGGCAAGATCGAGGTCGTGGTCCCCGACGAGCAGCTCTCGCTCGCCATCGGGCGGCGCGGGCAGAACGTGCGCCTGGCCTCGCAGCTGACCGGGCTCGACATCGACATCCTGACCGAAGCCGAGGAATCTCAGCGCCGTCAGGCCGAATTCGCCGAACGGACCAAACTGTTCGTCGATGCGCTGGATCTGGACGAATTCTTCGCCCAGCTGCTGGTGGCCGAAGGCTTCACCAACCTCGAGGAAGTGGCCTATGTCGATCTCGACGAGCTGCTGTCGATCGAGGGTGTGGACGAAGGCACCGCCGAAGAGCTGCAGGCGCGCGCCCGCGATTATATCGAGGCGCAGAATGCCAAGGCGATCGCCGCGGCAAAGGAGCTCGGGGCCGAGCAGTCGCTGTTCGATTTCGAGGGCCTGACCCCGCAGATGATCGAGGCGCTGGCCAAGGACGGCGTCAAGACGCTGGAAGATTTCGCGACCTGCGCAGACTGGGAGCTGGCCGGCGGCTGGACCACGGTCGACGGCAGCCGCGTGAAGGACGACGGCCTGCTGGAGAAATTCGGCGTGTCGCTCGAGGACGCGCAAACGATGATCATGACGGCGCGGGTGCAGCTGGGCTGGGTCGACCCGTCCGAGCTGGAAGCCGAGGCCGAAGAGGAAGAGGCTGACGAAGAATGACTCGCGGGGGCCGGGAAAAAACGAACGACGAGCCGGAACGGCGCTGCATCGTCTCGGGCGATGTCGGGCCGAAGGCCGGGCTCGTGCGATTCGTGCTCGGCCCCGACGGGATGATCTACCCCGACCTGGCGGAGAAGCTGCCGGGCCGGGGGATCTGGGTCACGGCGGACCGTGACCTGATCCGGAAGGCGGCGGACAAGGGCATGTTCGCGCGCGGCGCCAAGGCTCCGGCGAAAGCTCCCGAAAATCTGGCCGATCTGGTCGAGGAAGGGCTTGCACATCGCGTCGTGGAGCTTATCTCCTTGGCGAGGAAAGCCGGCGACGCAGTCGTCGGATTCGAAAAGGTCAAGGGCTGGCTGGCCGACGGCAAGGCCAAGGTCCTGTTCCAGGCGTCGGACGGATCCGAGCGGGGCAAGGGGAAATTGTGGACCCCTCCCGGCGGGCGTTGGTTCGGCTGCCTGACTTCTGCGGAATTGGGTTTGGCTTTCGGTCGCGATCATGCGATACACGGCGCGCTTGCGGCTGGGGGACTCACTTCCCGGGTGATTACAGAAGCGGCAAGGCTTGCGGGCATGCGCAAGCAGGACGGCGGCAAGCCCGCCATGAAGGATACGAAGACGGCATGAACGATACGGACGGCAAAAAACCTCTTGGCCTTGGCGGCGCGCGCCCCGGTTCGGTGAAGCAGAGCTTCAGCCACGGGCGTACGAAGAACGTCGTGGTCGAGACGAAACGCAAGAAGGTTGTGGTGCCGAAGCCCGGTGCCACCGGCGGCAAGCCCGGAAACCCGGCGCTTGGCGATCCGTCGCGCCGTCCTGCCGGGATTTCGGACGCGGAAATGGAGCGCCGTCTGGCCGCTCTGCGCGCCGCCAAGGCCCGCGAGGCCGAGGAAATCGCACAGCGCGAGGCCGAGGAAAAGGCCCGTGAGGAAGAGCGCGAGCGCCGCCGGGCCGAGATCGAGGCCAAGGAGCGCGAAGAGCGCGAGCGCGAGGAGGCGCTGCGGCTGAAGGCCGAAGAAGAAGAGCGCAAGGCCCGCGAAGAAGCCCTGCGCGCGCAACGCAAGGAAGAAGTCCGCGCGAAGCCCGCGGCGAAGCCTGCCCCGGCCGATCCGGCGGCGGCAGAAGCCGCTGCGGCGCGCGCTGCGACCAAGGGTGTGGCTGTGGTCGGCCCGCGCAAGACCGACCGCGACCGCGACGACCGCTCCGGCGGCGACCGCGACCGCAATGCCAAGGGCAAGGGCGACGAAGGCCGCCGCGCCGGCAAGCTGAGCCTGTCGGACATCGACGGCGAGGGCGGGCGTCAGCGTTCGCTGGCCGCGATGAAGCGCAAGCAGGAGAAAGCCCGCCAGAAGGCGATGGGCTATGGCCAGAAGGCCGAAAAGCAGGCCCGCGACGTGCAGCTGCCGGAGACCATCGTGGTCTCCGAGCTGGCGATCCGGATGGCTGAGCGCGTCGCGGATGTGATCAAGGCCCTGATGAAGATGGGCATGATGGTCACCGCGAACCAGACCATTGATGCCGATACCGCCGAGCTGGTGATCGAGGAATTCGGCCACCGTGCCGTGCGCGTGTCCGATTCGGATGTGGAACAGGTGATCGACCAGGTCGCCGACAAGGCCGAGGACCTGGAAGCGCGCCCGCCGATCATCACGATCATGGGCCACGTCGACCATGGCAAGACCTCGCTTCTCGATGCGATCCGCAAGACCAATGTGGTCTCGGGCGAAGCCGGGGGCATCACCCAGCATATCGGCGCCTATCAGGTGACGACGGAATCGGGCGCGGTACTCACCTTCCTCGATACCCCCGGCCACGCGGCCTTCACCTCGATGCGCGCCCGTGGCGCCCAGGTGACGGATATCGTCGTGCTGGTGGTGGCCGCGGATGACGCCGTGATGCCGCAGACGATTGAGGCGATCAACCACGCCAAGGCCGCCAAGGTGCCGATGATCATCGCGATCAACAAGGTCGACAAACCGGCCGCGAATGCGCAGAAGGTCCGCACGGATCTGCTGCAGCATGAGGTCGTGGTCGAGGAAATGGGCGGCGAGGTCCAGACCGTCGAGGTTTCGGCCAAGACCGGCCTCGGGCTCGACAACCTGCTCGAAGCGATCGCGCTGCAGGCGGAAATCCTGGAGCTGAGCGCCAACCCGAGGCGGGCGGCGCAGGGCGCGGTGATCGAAGCGAAGCTCGACGTCGGCCGCGGGCCGGTGGCGACGGTTCTGGTGCAGAACGGCACGCTGAAGCGCGGCGATATCTTCGTCGTCGGCGAACAGTGGGGCAAGGTGCGCGCGCTGATCAACGACAAGGGCGACCGCGTCGACGAAGCCGGCCCCTCGGTGCCGGTCGAGGTTCTGGGGATCAACGGCACGCCGGAGGCCGGGGACGTGCTCAACGTCGTCGAGACCGAAGCGCAGGCCCGCGAGATCGCCGATTACCGGATCAAGGCCGCGAAGGACAAGCGCGCCGCTGCCGGCGCCGCGACCACGCTCGAGCAGCTGATGGCCAAGGCCAAGGCTGACGAGAACGTCGCGGAGCTGCAGGTGGTGGTGAAGGCCGATGTGCAGGGCTCCACCGAAGCGATCGTCCAGGCGCTGGAGAAGATCGGCAACGACGAGGTGCGGGTGCGCGTCATCCATTCCGGCGTCGGCGCGATCACCGAGAGCGACGTCGGCCTGGCCGAAGCCTCGGGCGCGCCGGTCATCGGCTTCAATGTCCGTGCCAATGCTCCGGCGCGTGGCGCGGCGAACCAGAAGGGCGTGGAGATCCGCTACTACTCGATCATCTACGATCTGGTGGACGACATCAAAGCCGCCGCTTCCGGCCTGCTCAAGAACGAGGTTCGCGAGAACTTCATCGGCTATGCCACGATCAAGGAGGTCTTCAAGGTCTCCGGCGTCGGCAAGGTCGCGGGCTGCCTCGTCACCGAAGGCGTGGCGCGCCGTTCGGCGGGCGTGCGCCTGCTGCGCGACAACGTGGTGGTCCACGAGGGCACGCTGAAGACGCTGAAGCGCTTCAAGGACGAGGTCAAGGAAGTGATCTCGGGCCAGGAATGCGGCATGGCCTTCGAAAACTACGACGATATCCGCCCCGGCGATGTCATCGAAATCTTCGAACGCGAAGAGGTCGAGCGCAGCCTGTAACGGCGCCTGACTTGGAAAATGCAACGGGGTCGGCAGTGCCGGCCCCGTTTGCGTTTCGGGGATCGTTCCCGTATCGCCAACGATCACAGCCGGGCATCAACAGAAAGGGGCCCCTGAGGGGCCCCTTAATGTGCTGAGTTCCGGATAGGTGTAGGTAACAAGGTACTGATTACGAGGCGTTCGGGCTCTATTTGGAGACCGGCCGGCCCACGAAAAGGCGATCGTCGACGCGGACGACGATACGGCCATTGTCCAATTGCGCTTCGAACGTGCCTTGCACCGAAACGCAGGTCCCGACTGTGATAGTGCGAAGCATGATTTCCTCCAGTTCCTGTAAGTTCTTGATAGGAGAAATCTTCACAAAATGCCAATGAAAAAGACACGATGGCGAAACATTCGTTCGTTTCTGCGCCGCAGAGAAAACTTTTGTTGCTTTGCAGAAAGAATCTCTGGCCCGAAAAATAAGCGAAAAATGGCCGGTTCGCGGTAGGAAGGCACCCCGATCCGGCCGGTTCCGCACAAGAATTGCGCGCGTGTTCTCAGGGTGCTTGGTAAATGCCCGAACCGGCGCTGTGTTATTTTTGTCTCACAGCCATTGTTGCAGAATCGGGATCAACGGCTCATCGGCCGGTGGCATCGGATAGTCGCGCAGGGCTTCAGCGCGCACCCAGGCCAGTTTCTGCCCTTCGCGGGGCTGGGCGATTCCTTCCCAGCGGCGGCAGGCATAGAGCGGCATCAGCAGATGAAACGCCGCGTAGCTGTGCGAGGCGAAGGCCAGCGGCGCGAGGCAGCTGTGCCAGGTGTCGATCCCGAGCTCTTCCTTCAGCTCGCGGATCAGCGCGGCTTCGGGCGTCTCGCCGGTCTCCACCTTGCCGCCCGGGAATTCCCACAGCCCGGCCAGAGACTTCCCCTCTGGCCGCTGCGCCAGCAGCACCCGGCCGTCGGCATCGATCAGCGCCACGGCCGAGACCAGAACGATGCGCCCCGGTGCGGGGGCCGGGGCGCCCTCGGGGCCGCAGCCGCCGCTCACGAACGATAGTCCGCGTTGATGTCGATGTAGCGGTGCGTCAGGTCGCAGGTCCAGACGGTCTTGGCGGCCTTGCCGAGCCCGAGGTCGATGCCGATCACCAGCGTATCGCCCTTCATATAGGCCGAGGCCGCCTCCTCGCTGTAATCGGGCACGCGCCAGCCGTTCTCGGCCAGAACCATGTCGCCGAAGCTGATCCGCAGCTTGTCGCGGTCGGCCCTGGCGCCGGATTTGCCCACCGCCATCACCACGCGGCCCCAATTGGCGTCCTCGCCCGCGCAGGCCGTCTTCACCAGCGGCGAATTCGCGGTGGCGAAGGCCACTTTGGCGGCATCGGCCGGGGTCTCGGCGCCGGTCACCCGCACCTCGATGAACTTCGTGGCGCCTTCGCCGTCGCGCACCACCTGCTGCGCGAGGTCCAGCATCACGCCCCGCAGCGCCGCCTCGAAGGCCCGCGCGGTCTTGGAGCGCAGGTCGGTGATCTCCGCGGCCGCGCTCCGGCCGGTCGCCGCCAGCAGCAGCGCGTCCGAGGTCGAGGTATCGCTGTCCACGGTGATGGCATTGAAGGTGTCGTCGGTGTTGCGCGACAGGATCTTCTGCAGGTTCGCCGCTGAAATCTTCGCATCGGTGAACAGATAGACCAGCATCGTTGCCATATTCGGCGCGATCATCCCCGAGCCCTTGGCGATCCCGGCGATGCGGATCGTGCCGCCGTCGCCCGCCACTTCGGCGCAGGCGCCCTTCGGGAAGGTGTCGGTGGTCATGATCGCGCGCGCGGCCGCCTCCATCCCGGCCGGGTCCAGCCCGGCCTTCAGCCCGTCGATGGCCGCGACGATGCGCTCATGCGGCATCGGCTCGCCGATCACCCCGGTCGAGGAGGAGAACACCCGCGACGCCGGCACCCCGAGCGCCGCCGCCACCGCGCCGGTCACCGCATCGACGGATTCCTGCCCGCGCGTGCCGGTAAAGGCATTGGCATTGCCGGAGTTGACGACGATCGCCGCCCCCGCGCCCTCGGGCACAGAGAGCTTCAGCTTCGCCTGGCAGTCATGCACGCAGGCCGCGCGCGTGGAGGAGGTGGTGAACACGCCCGCAATGGCCGCGCCGGGCGCGATCCGCGCCAGCATCACATCGGTGCGCCCCGCATAGCGCACGCCCGCGGCGATGGCGGCAAACTCCACGCCCTCGATCACCGGCAGCTCCGGGAAGGCGGCGGGGGCGAGCGGCGAAACCGGGTTCAGTTTCTTGTTGACCTTGACCAGGACCTCGGTCGCCTTTTCGGCCACCTCGTCGAGGACCTCATCCGCGACATCCTCGACCTGGGCCTTCAGCTCCCGGACTTTGGCCTTCAGCTTCTCGACCTTGTCCTTCAGGTCGCGTTTCTTCGCCATCTCTCTCGCCCCCCGCGCGGATCCCGGCCTTACTGGCCGAGGATCGTGGTGTCCTTGAGCACGGCCGGGTCGATCCCGTCCGTCATCTTCTCGACCTTAGCGGCCTTGACCGTATCGGTCACGCGGTCCTGCACGGCCTTCTGCTTCAGCTCGCCCGCGATCTGGTCCTTCACCTCGTCGAGCTTTGGCGCCGCGGCCGGGCGGCTTTCATAGAGCTTCACCACATGCCAGCCGTATTGCGTCTGGATCGGCCCGGTCACTTCGCCCGCCTTCATCTTGGCGATCACCTCGGAGAATTCGGGCACCATCTTGTCCAGCGTGAACCAGCCGAGATCGCCGCCATTCGCGGCCGCACCGTCTTGCGATTTTTCCTTGGCCTCGTCGGCGAAATCCTTGCCGCCGTCGATATCGGCCTTCACCGCCTTGGCCTCGTCCTCGGTCGGCACGATGATGTGGGCGGCGTGATATTCGAGGCCGGGCTCGGCCTTGGCATATTTCTCGTCGTAGCTCTTCTGCACCAGCGCATCCGAGGCCGCATCCTTCGCGGTCTTGTCGAGCACGGTCCCGGCCAGATAGGCGCGCCGCTCGACTTCCATCGCGATGTCGTCCTTGCGGGTCTTCATGCCTTCGCCGATCTGGGCCAGCGCGGTCTGCTGCACCAGCTGGTCGAGGATGCCGCCAAACAGCACGTCATCGGGCAGCTGCAGGTATTCGGGCGGCAGGCTCTCGCGCACGGTCAGCATCTGGCCCAGCGTGATGTCGGTGCCGTTCACCTTGGCCACGACCGTCTCCGCAGAGAGCTTCTTCGCGTCTTCGGCATGGACAGCGCCGGCGAGGCATGCGGCGATCGCGACCGAGCCCAGGAGTTTCGACAGTTTCGGCATGAACGCCTCCGTGATGGCCGCGGAACGCCCGCAGCGTTGACACTCAGACAGGCTCCCCTTACATCGCCATAGGTCCTGTGAAGGCGCGCCGTCCTTTATTTCGCTAGCCGTTCTAGGCGGGCGCACCTTGGGCGGCAAGGCTAAGTTTCACACGATTTGGTCATGACGGAACCCGCGGGGAAAAAATGCTCGGCCTCGGAACTATCGCGAAAAAGGTCTTCGGTACGCCGAACGACCGCAAGGTGAAATCGATCCGTCCGCTGGTCGCCAAGATCAACGCGCTCGAGCCGGAATTCCAGAAGCTGGACGATGCCGGGATCCGGGCCAAGACCCGCGAGCTGCAGGAGCGGGTGCAGGCGAAGGGCGAGAGCCTAGACAGCATCCTGCCCGAGGCCTTCGCCAACTGCCGCGAGGCCGCGCGCCGCGCGCTCGGCCTGCGTGCCTTCGACGTGCAGCTGATGGGCGGGATCTTTCTGCACCAGGGCAATATCGCCGAAATGAAGACGGGCGAGGGCAAGACCCTGATGGCCACCTTCCCGGCCTATCTGAACGCGCTCGCGGGCAAGGGCGTGCATGTCGTCACCGTGAACGACTATCTCGCGCGGCGCGACGGCGAATGGATGAGCAAGGTCTATGGTGCGCTCGGGCTCAGCACCGGCGTCGTGGTGCCGTTCCAGGCCGATGACGAGAAGCGCACGGCCTATGCCGCCGACATCACCTATGCCACCAACAACGAGCTCGGCTTCGACTATCTGCGCGACAACATGAAGGGCTCCGTCGAGGAGATGATGCAGCGCGGCCATTTCTTCGCCATCGTCGACGAGGTGGACAGCATCCTGATCGACGAGGCGCGCACGCCGCTGATCATCTCGGGCCCGTCGCAGGACCGCTCCGAACTCTATAAACTTGTCGATAAATATATCCCCGAGCTGAAGCCCGAGCATTATTCGATCGACGAGAAGACCCGCAACGCCACCTTCACCGAAGACGGCAACGAGTACCTGGAGAACCGCCTCCACGAAGTGGGCCTGCTGCCCGCCGACCAGACGCTGTACGACCCGGAATCGACCTCGCTCGTCCATCACCTGGGCCAGGGCCTGCGCGCGCACAAGCTGTTCCACAAGGACCAGAACTATGTCGTCGCCAATGGCGAGGTGGTGCTGATCGACGAATTCACCGGCCGGATGATGAAGGGGCGCCGCCTCTCCGACGGCCTGCACCAGGCGATCGAGGCGAAGGAGGGCGTGCAGATCCAGCCCGAGAACGTGACGCTCGCCTCCGTCACCTTCCAGAACTACTTCCGCCTCTATGAGAAACTCTCGGGCATGACCGGCACCGGCACGACCGAGGCCGAGGAATTCGCCGAGATCTACAAGCTCGGCGTCGTCGAAGTGCCGACGAACCGGCCCATCGCGCGGAAGGACGAGCACGACCGCGTCTATCGCACCGCGCGGGAGAAATACCTCGCCGTCGTCGAGGCGATCAAGGAAGCCCATCACAAGGGCCAGCCGATGCTGGTGGGCACCACCTCGATCGAGAAATCCGAAATGCTCGCGGCGCTGCTGCACCAGGAGGGCATCCCGCACAGCGTGCTGAACGCCCGCCAGCACGAGCAGGAGGCCAAGATCGTCGCCGATGCCGGGCGCCTTGGCGCGGTGACCATCGCCACCAACATGGCCGGCCGCGGCACCGATATCCAGCTCGGCGGCAATGTCGAGATGAAGGTGCTCGAGGAGCTCGCCGCCAACCCCGAGGCCAACCCCGACGAGATCCGCGCCCGGATCGAGGCGGAGCATGCGGCCGAGAAGAAGAAGGTGCTCGATGCCGGCGGGCTGTTCGTGCTTGGCACCGAACGCCACGAATCGCGCCGGATCGACAACCAGCTGCGCGGCCGCTCGGGCCGTCAGGGCGACCCGGGCCGCTCGCTGTTCTTCCTGTCGCTCGAAGACGACCTGATGCGGATCTTCGGCTCCGACAAGCTCGACGCGGTGCTCTCGAAGCTCGGCATGAAGGAAGGCGAGGCGATCGTGCACCCGTGGGTGAACAAGTCGCTCGAACGCGCGCAGGGAAAGGTCGAGGCGCGCAACTTCGATATTCGCAAGCAGCTGCTGAAATTCGACGACGTGATGAACGACCAGCGCAAGGCCATCTTCAGCCAGCGCCGCGAGATCATGGAGACCGACGACATTTCCGAAATCGCCCGTGACATGCGCGTGCAGGTGATCTCCGATCTGGTCGACCGCCACATGCCGCCGCGCAGCTATGCGGACCAGTGGGATGTCGAGGGCATGCATGCCGCCGTCGCCGAGAACCTGAACATGGACCTGCCGATCGCGGACTGGGCCCATGAGGAGGGCGTCGATCAGCATGCTCTGGTCGAGCGGATCGAGGCCGAGACCGATGGCTACATGGCGCAGAAGGCCGAGGGCTTCGGCCAGGAGACCATGCAGGTGATCGAGAAGCAGGTCCTGCTGCAGGCGATCGACACCAAATGGCGCGAGCATCTGGTGACGCTCGAGCATCTGCGCTCGGTCGTGGGCTTCCGCGGCTATGCGCAGCGTGACCCGCTGTCGGAATACAAGACCGAGGGCTTCCAGCTGTTCGAGAGCATGCTCGACGGGCTGCGCTTCGACGTGACCAAGCGGCTCGCGCAGATCCGCCCGATGACCGAGGAAGAGCGTCAGGCCCTGTTCCAGCAGCAGATGGAGCAGATGGGGATTCAGGTGGACGACAGCGCCGCACTGGCCCCCGAAGCGGCCCCCGCGCCGCAGGCGCTGGCCGCGCCGCGCTTCGACGAGAGCGACCCCACCACCTGGGGCAACCCGGGCCGCAACGACCCCTGCCCCTGTGGCTCGGGCGAGAAGTTCAAGCACTGCCACGGCAAGCTCTGACGCTCAGGGCCGCGGGCGATCCCTGCGGCCCAAGCCTTTGCGGGCGCTAGAGATAGCCTTCAGCGCGAAAGCTCAGCTCCCGGCTCTTGCCGATGATGAGATGGTCATGCAGCGTCAGGCCCAGGACCGCGCCCGCCTGCCGCATCTGCTCGGTCACGGCGATATCGGCCTCCGAAGGCGTCGGATCACCCGACGGGTGGTTGTGCACCAGGATCAGGGCCGAGGCATTGAGCTCCAGCGCCCGTTTGGCCACCTCGCGCGGATAGACCGGCACATGATCGACCGTGCCCCGCGCCTGCTCCTCATCCGCGATCAGCACGTTCTTGCGGTCCAGATACAGCACCCGGAACTGCTCGGTCTCGCGATGGGCCATGGCGGTGTGGCAATAGTCCACCAGCGCATCCCACGACGACAGCACCGGCCGGTGCATCACCCGCGCGCGGGCCAGCCGCTGCGCCGCCGCCTCCACGATCTTCAGCTCCTGCACCACCGCATCGCCCACCCCCGGCAGCGCGCGCAGCCGGGCAGGGGGCGCGGCCAGCACCCGGCCGAAATCCCCGAAGGCCTCCAGCAGGCGCCGTGCCAGCGGCTTCACATCCTGCCGCGGGATCGCGCGGAACAGTACCAGCTCCAGCAGCTCGTAATCCGGCATCGCCGCCGCGCCGCCCGTCATGAACCGCTCGCGCAGGCGCCGGCGGTGGTCCTGCAGGTAAGACGGCAGCTTCGCCCCCTCCGGCAGCGGCGCGGGCTGGGCTTCGTCTGGGTCACCGAACAGCGACCGGGATTCGCGAAAATGCGGGCTCATGCCGCGATCATCCGGCCAGGATGGTGAACAAAGGCTTAATCATGAGACGGAGAGCCGGGAAAAGCGCCGGCGCCCATTCGCCTCGCACTTCCCGCGCGGTCCTGCCATGCAAGCGCCCGAAAGCTCCCCCGCCCGACACAATGGCCCCCGGCTATGTAAACGCCCGCATCACCCGCAGTACCGAAACGCAAAGGGCGCCCCGCAGGGCGCCCGGATCTTCATGCCATCAGCCGGTCATGCTGTCCCAGAAATTGCGCACCTTCTGGAAGAAGGACGCCCCCTCCGGGTTGTTCTCGGCTTCGATCTTCTCGAACTCACGCAGCAGCTCCTTTTGCCGCGGCGTCAGGTTCACCGGCGTCTCCACCGCAAGCTCGATCACCATATCCCCCGCGCCGCCACCGCGCAGCGCAGGCATGCCCTTGCCACGCAGGCGCATCTGCCGGCCGGACTGGCTGCCCGGAGGCACCTTCACCCGGCTGCGCCCGCCGTCGATCGTCGGCACCTCGACCTCGCCGCCAAGCGCCGCCGCGATGATGCTCACCGGCACCCGGCAGAACAGGTGTACCCCGTCGCGCTGGAAGATGCTGTGCTCGCGCACCTCGATGAAGATGTAGAGGTCGCCCGAAGGCCCGCCGCGCATCCCCGCCTCGCCCTCGCCCGCCAGGCGGATCCGGGTGCCGGTCTCTACCCCGGGGGGGATGTTGACGGAGAGGTTGCGCTCCTTTTCCACCCGGCCCGCGCCATGGCAGACCCGGCAGGGGTTCTTCACCACCTGGCCCGCGCCGCCGCAGGTCGGGCAGGTGCGCTCCACCGTGAAGAAGCCGTTCTGCGCCCGGACCTTGCCCATGCCGGCGCAGGTCGGGCAGGTCTGTGGCTCGGCGCCGCCCTCGGCGCCGGTGCCGTTGCAGGCGGTGCAGGCGGAGGATCCGGGGACGGAGATCGTCTTCTGTACGCCCTTGAACGCTTCTTCCAGAGAGACCCGCAGGTTGTAGCGCAGGTCCGAGCCACGCGCCGCCCGGCTGCGGCCGCCGCCGCCACCGCCGCGCCCGCCCATGAAATCGCCGAACAGGTCTTCGAACACATCGGAGAAGGCCGAGGCGAAATCGCCCTGGCCGCCATAGCCGCCACGCGCGCCGCCCATGCCGCCCTCGAAAGCCGCATGGCCATAGCGGTCATAGGCCGCCTTGCGCTCGGCGTCCTTCAGGCATTCATAGGCCTCGTTCACTTCCTTGAACTGGGCCTCCGCATCCGGGTTGTCCTGGTTGCGGTCGGGGTGAAGCTCCTTCGCCTTGCCGCGATAGGCCTTCTTGATCTCCTCGGCGCTGGCCGTGCGCACCACGCCCAGAACCTCGTAGAAATCGCGTTTTGCCATGGGAATCCTCTCGACAGGAGAGCGGGCCCGCAAGGGGCCCGCTCCGCCGTCCTGTTGCGCTTACTTGCGCTTGTTGTCGCCCATGTCCTCGAAGTCGGCATCGACGATGTCGTCATCGTCACGACCCTCGGCCTCGCCGTCCTCGGCCTTGTCGGCCTCGGATTGCTGCGCCTTGTAGATCGCCTCGCCGAGCTTCATCGCGGCATCGGTCAGGTTGCTGATCGCGCCCTTGATCTTGCCGGCGTCCTCGGTCTTCAGCGCCTCTTCCAGCGCGTTGCACGCCAGTTCGATCACCTCGACGGTGGAGCCATCGACCTTGTCGCCATGGTCTTCCAGCGATTTGCGGGTCGAATGCAGCAGGCTTTCGCCTTGGTTGCGGGTCTCGACCAGCTCCTTGCGCTTCTTGTCGGCCTCGGCATTGGCCTCGGCATCCTTGACCATCTTCTCGATCTCGTCATCGGTGAGCCCGCCCGACGCCTGGATCGTGATGTTCTGCGACTTGCCGGTGCCCTTGTCCTTCGCGCTCACGCTCACGATGCCGTTCGCGTCGATATCGAAGGTCACCTCGATCTGCGGCACGCCACGCGGGGCCGGCGGGATCTGCTCCAGGTTGAACTGGCCCAGCAGCTTGTTGTCCGCGGCCATTTCGCGCTCGCCCTGGAAGACCCGGATCGTCACCGCGTTCTGGTTGTCCTCGGCGGTGGAGAAGATCTGGCTCTTCTTGGTCGGGATCGTGGTGTTGCGGTCGATCAGCCGGGTGAACACGCCGCCCAGCGTCTCGATGCCCAGCGACAGCGGCGTCACGTCGAGCAGCACCACGTCCTTCACGTCGCCCTGCAGCACGCCCGCCTGAATCGCAGCACCAAGCGCCACGACCTCATCCGGGTTCACGCCCTTGTGGGGTTCCTTGCCGAAGAACTCGGTCACGGCTTCCACCACCTTCGGCATCCGGGTCATCCCGCCGACCAGAACCACCTCGTCGATGTCGCTCTTCGAGACGCCCGCATCCTTCAGCGCGGCCTCACAGGGCTTCAGCGACTTCTTGATCAGGTCGCCGACCAGGCTTTCCAGCTTCGCACGGGTCAGCTTCATGACCATGTGCAGCGGCGTGCCGGTCTTCATGTCCATCGAGATGAACGGCTGGTTGATTTCGGTCTGCTGGCTGGACGAGAGCTCGATCTTCGCCTTTTCGGCGGCTTCCTTCAGCCGCTGCAGCGCCATCTTGTCCTTGGTCAGGTCGACGCCGTGCTCTTTCTTGAACTCGTCGGCGAGGTAGGTCACGATCCGCATGTCGAAGTCCTCGCCGCCGAGGAACGTGTCCCCGTTGGTCGATTTCACTTCGAACAGGCCGTCGTCGATCTCCAGGATGGTGATGTCGAAGGTCCCGCCGCCGAGGTCATAGACCGCGATCGTCTTGGTTTCCTTCTTGTCCAGGCCATAGGCCAGCGCGGCCGCCGTCGGCTCGTTGATGATGCGCAGCACTTCGAGGCCCGCGATCTTGCCCGCGTCCTTGGTGGCCTGGCGTTGCGCGTCGTTGAAATAGGCCGGAACCGTGATCACCGCCTGGGTGACGCTTTCGCCCAAGTAGGATTCCGCTGTTTCCTTCATCTTCTGCAGGATGACGGCAGAGATCTGCGCGGGGGAGAATTTCTCGCCCTTCACCTCGACCCAGGCATCGCCATTGCCGCCATCGACGATCGAATAAGGGACAAGCTTCTTGTCCTTCTCGACTTCGGCGTCGGTGACGCGGCGCCCGATCAGGCGCTTCACGGCGAAAACGGTGTTGGTCGGGTTCGTGACCGCCTGCCGCTTGGCGGGCTGGCCGACGAGGCGCTCGCTGTCGGTGAAGGCGACGATCGACGGCGTCGTGCGCGCGCCTTCCGAATTCTCGATCACACGCGGCTGCGAACCATCCATGATGGCGACGCAGGAGTTCGTGGTCCCGAGGTCGATCCCGATGACTTTGGCCATGTATATACCTCTTCTTTTCGGCGATTTGGCGGGGCCGGGTCCCATCAGGCCCCCGTCCCCTATCCCAGGGTTTCGGTTACTGCCGGTGGGGTGATCCCGCTGGCTTCTGGCCGTATATAAGAAGGCAAAAAACAGGCTGCAAGGACTCCTCTGGGGGGAAGGAAGGAACAATTGACGGATTCTGCGGATTGCCCGGAAAGGCGGCCAGAACCTGCCCGGATACGGGGTTTTCTTCACTATTCCGCGTGGTTGACGCAGGGTGAACAGGCCGCCATTGTGGCGGATTTACGCGCGCTCGTGCAGGCCGCGCCGCTGTTTTCGCCGATGACGCCCCATGGCCGGCCGATGAGCGTGCGGATGACATCGGCCGGGCGCTTCGGCTGGGTCTCCGATCGGCGCGGCTACCGCTATGCCGAAACCCACCCCTCGGGCACGCCCTGGCCCGCGATCCCCGAGAGCATCCTCAGCGTCTGGCGCGCGCTGGCGCCCGCGGCGCGCGCGCCCGAATGCTGCCTCGTGAACTATTATGGCCCCGAGGCCCGCATGGGCCTGCATCAGGACCGCGACGAGGCCGATTTCTCGCAGCCCGTCGTCTCCATCAGCCTTGGCGACGATGGCCTGTTCCGGATCGGCAATGCCGAGCGCGGCGGGCGCACGCAGCGCCTCTGGTTGCGCTCGGGCGATGTGCTGGTCATGGGCGGCGCCGCGCGGCTCCTGCATCACGGGGTGGACCGGATCGCGCCGGGCACCTCGCTTCTGCTGCCGAAGGGCGGGCGGATCAACCTCACGCTGCGCGTCGTTACCTGAGGCCCGGCCCCGCCTCGTGCCTCGCGCGCCACCGGCCAAGCCCCCCGCAGCAGGCCGCCGATCCCGGCATTCCCACCACGCCGCGGCCGCCACGCGCCCCCGCGCAGGCATCGTCTCCGGCGCCCCGGAGCAGCGGCACGCGCCTCAGTCCGCGCGCCCCGGCATCGGATTGGTGCCGCGGTTATAGGGCGCCCAATCCGCCACATGCGGATAGAACTGCCGCCGCCAGGCCCGTACCCGCGGGTTCATCCGGCGCCGCCACAGCGGCGGGATCATCGCCAGCGTCGTCATCGCCGGATAGCCCAGCGGCAGCTGCGGCGCGGCTTCCAGTGCATAGGTCTGCAGCAGGGGGAAGCGCCGGTCCGGGCGGACGTGATGGTCCGAATGGCGCTGCAGGTTGATCAGCAGCCAGTTCGAGGCCATCTGCGCCGAATTCCAGCTGTGCCGCGGCGCCACCGGCTCATAGCGCCCCGCGCCAAGGTGCTCCCGCGTCAGCCCGTAATGCTCCACATAATTGGTGAGCTCCAGCAGCCACACCGCCACCACGCCCTGAAACACGAAAAGCCCGACGCCCGCCCAGCCGCCGCACAGATAGGCCAGCGCCAGCGCCGCCCCCTGCAGCGCGCCGTAGCGCCAGAACGGGTTGCGCCGGTGCCATACCGGCCGCCCCGCCCGCGCCAGCAGCGCCCGCTCCGCCCGCCAGGCGGAGCCCGGGCAATCGCGCAGCACCCGCCAGAAATAGCGGTGAAACCCCTCGTTGTAGCGCGCCGTCACCGCATCGCGCGGCGTGCCCACCCAGAGGTGATGCACCAGCAGATGCTCGCTGCGGAAATGCGCATAGAGCACCGAGGCCAGCAGCAGATCGGCGAGCCAGCGCTCCAGCCGGTTCTTCTGATGCATCAGCTCATGCGCATAGACGAGCCCGACCGTGCCCGATAGCACCCCCACGCCGAAGAACAGCGCAAGCGCCTCCCCCCGGCCCAGATCCGCGCCATGGCTCAGATACCAGATCAGCCCGTAGATCGTACCGGCCTGCAGCGGCAGCCAGATCAGCGTGATCAGCCGGTACCAGAACAGATCGGCCTCCGGCGTGGCCGGGTCCGGCTGGCCCGGGTTCTCGCCCAGAACCCCGTCCAGCACCGTCACCAGCGCCCAGGCGCAAAGCGGCAGCAGCGCCAGCACCCAGCCCCCCAGGGCCGCCCCGAGCCAGGCCAGCGGCACGAGCCCGAGCGAGATCCAGAACGGCAGCGCCCGGCGCAGGCTGCGCACAGGTGCCAGTGGGGGGGTAGGTCTGCTCATCGGGCCTCGCAATCTGGCGCCATGATAGCCATGCGCGCATGGCGCGCAATCCGCGCGTCCTGAGCGCTTCGTGCACGGTTCGCGCGCTCCGTGCGCCATCCGCCGGCCTCGCGCGCCATTCGCCCGCCCGGCGCGCGAAGCGCACGGCAATCCGCGGCGGGCACAGGCTCCGCCCCGCGGCGCGCCCGGCTCAGGGCAGCAGCACGCTCTGCGCCGAATCCCAGACCTTGCGCATCACCGTGGGCAGGGCGGCGGGGCGGAAGGCCGCGCGCGGGGTGAAAGCAGGCCCCTCGGCCTCGGCCGCGAAAACCCGCAGCCGCAGGTGAAAATGGGTGAAGGTATGGCGCACCAGCGGCGCCTCGACCCAGTTCGCGGCCAGAGGCGGGCAGGGCGCGGGCGCTGCCCCCCAGTCCGAGCCGGGAAAGCCGGTCATGCCGCCCAGAAGGCCCTTTTCGGGTCGCCGCTCCAGCAGCACGCCCCGCTCCGAAGCCGCCACATAGATGAAGCCCTCGCGCACCGGCTTCACGGGCTTCGGGCTCTTGCGCGGCAGCTCCGCCGCAATCCCCTGCGCGCGCGCATCGCAATAGCCCGCCACCGGGCAGAGTGCGCACAACGGGTTGCGCGGGGTGCAAATGGTGGCGCCGAGGTCCATCATCGCCTGGGCATGATCGCCCGGCCGCAGCGCCGGGGTCAAAAGCCCCGCCAGCCGCACCAGCTCCGGCTTTGCCCCGGGCAGCGGCGCCTCCACCGCCCAGAGCCGCGCCACCACCCGCTCCACATTGCCATCCACCACCACGGCGGGCTCGTCATGGGCGATGGCCGCCACGGCCGCGGCGGTATAGGGCCCGATGCCGGGCAGCGCGCGCAGCCCCTCGGCGGTCTCGGGAAACCCGCCCCGCCCGGCCACGGCGCGCGCGCATTTCAGCAGGTTGCGGGCGCGCGCATAATAGCCAAGCCCGGCCCATTCGGCCATCACCTCGGCATCTTCGGCCGCTGCCAGCGCCTCCACCGTGGGCCAGCGCGCGGTGAAGCGGCGGAAATACTCGCGCACCGCGGCCACCGTCGTCTGCTGCAGCATCACCTCGGAGAGCCAGACCCGGTAGGGATCGGGCCGCACGCCCGCCGCACGCGCCGCAGGGCCAATGCGCCAGGGCATTTCGCGCGCATGCAGGTCATACCAGCTGAGCAGCGCCGCCCCGGCCGCGCTTTCCTCACCGTAACGCAATGTTTATGCTCCCCGTGATCAATCCGGTGGCATTGCCCCGAAGCCGCTCTAGAATAGCGCCGAACGCAGGGAAGGACAGGGCCAGCAATGACCGGGAGGAGCGACGAATACCCCGCCGCGCCGAAAGCCGCCCGCCGCAACCGCGGCTTCGAGGCGGCCTCGCGCCTGCTGCGCGAGCGGATCCGTACCGCGGGCGAATCCCGTGGCTTTGCCGTGTCGCGCCTGCTCACCCACTGGCCCGAGGTGGTGGGCGAGGAAATCGCCCGGATGTCGCGCCCGGTGAAGGTGGGCTATGGCCGCAACGGTTTCGGCGCCACGCTGACGCTCCTGGTGGAGGGCGCCGCCGCCCCGATCGTGGACATGAGCCGCGAGCAGATCCGCGCCAAGGTCAACGCCTGCTATGGCTACAACGCGATTTCCCGCGTGGTGCTGACCCAGACCGCCGCCACCGGCTTTGAGGATGGCCAGGCGGTCTTCCTGCACAGTCCGAAGCCCAAACCCGCGCCCAGCCCCGAAGTCCAGGCCGCCGCCCGCGCGACCGCGGAGGGCTGCGCCGACGACACACTGCGCCAGGCCCTCGAACGGCTGGCGGAAAACGTATTAGCAAGATCCGCGGCCCGCGCCGCGCAAAAGAAAGGCTGACAATGACCCGACGCTCCCTCCTTCTCGGCATCGCAGGTGCCGCCATCGTCGCCGTGACCGGCGGCTGGATCACCTCGCGCGGGGGCTCCGCACAGACGGGCTTCGTCACCCCCGCGGCCGCGCAGGACGCCGCCGAGATCCTCCCCGACACCCCGCTCGGCAATGCCGACGCCAAGGTGACGATGATCGAATATGCCTCCTTCACCTGCCCGCATTGCGCGAATTTCCACGAAACCGTCTGGCCTTCGCTGAAGAAGGACTACATCGACACCGGCAAGATCAAGTTCATCCTGCGCGAAGTCTATTTCGACAAGTTCGGCCTCTGGGCGGGCATGGTCGCGCAATGCGGCGGCGCGCCGAAATACTATGGCATCGCCGACATGCTGTTCGATGGCCAGAAGGACTGGATTGGCGATGGCACCGAGACCACCATCGCCGACAACCTGCGCAAGATCGGCCTGAAGGCCGGTCTGACCAAGGAGCAGCTCGAGACCTGCATGAACGACCAGAAGCACGCCCAGGCCATGGTCGCGACCTTCCAGAAGAACGCTCAGGCCGACCAGATCGACGGCACGCCGAGCTTCGTGATCAACGGCCAGAAATACTCCAACATGAGCTACGAGGACCTGAAGAAGATCCTCGACGAAAAGCTCGCAGGCTGATCCCTGCTGGCGTGAAACCTGCGGGCGCGAGAAGCGCGGGCCACGCGCCCGCAGGCCGCGCCCGCGGGCCTCGCTGAACTCAGGCGCCCGGCCCGCGGGTGCGCTGCCCGCTAAGATCCGGCCCACGGGCGGGTGGCCCCAAACGTCCGGCCCGTGGGCGACTGGCCCCAAACGTCCGCTGACCGCGCACGCCTAGCCCGCAGGCGAAGAGCCCGCAAACGTCCGGCCTGCGGGGGCGCAGCCCGCAGTGCCCGGTTCGCGTAAAGCCCGTGTGAATGGCCGCAGGGTCCGCACCCGCGAACGCCCGCAGGGGCGTAAAGCCCCAAACCCCATACCCGCAGGCTAAAGCCCGATCCGGGCGAGCGCGGCATCGAGCGGCGCCGTATCCGCCAGCACCAGCCGCACCGGCAGCGCCAGCACCTGCGAGCGGAAGTCCGCGGGCAGGCGCACCGCGTCCTTCTCCGTGGTCACCAGCTGCGCTTCCATCAGCCGCGCCTCCGCTTCCAGCCGCATCAGCAGCCGCGGATCGAAGGGCTGATGGTCCTCCAGCGCCTCGCCGCGCACGACCTCGGCCCCGAGCGCGCGCAGCGTGGCGAAGAATTTCTCCGGATGGCCGATGCCTGCGAAGGCCAGAACCCGCTGGCCCTGCCAGTCCATCCCCGTCTGCAGGGGCTGCAGCTGGCCCCTCAGATGCGGCAGGCCGGGCCGGGGCCAGCGCGCGGCAAATTCGGCCTGCGCCGCTTCGCCCCCGATCGACAGCAACAGATCCGCCCGCGCAAGGCCCCGCGCCACCGGCTCGCGCAGCGGCCCCGCGGGCAGGCAGCGGCCATTGCCGAAGCCGCGCGCCGCATCCACCACCACGATCGACAGGTCCTTCACCAGCGCCGGGTTCTGATGCCCGTCATCCAGCACCACCGCCTGCGCCCCGGCCGCCACCGCCGCCTGCGCGCCCGCAGCCCGGTCCCGCGCGACCCAGACCGGCGCGAAGGCGGATATGAGCAGGGGCTCATCGCCGGTCTGATCGGCGGTATGCCGGCGCTCGTCCACCCGCACCGGGCCCGCCAGGCTACCGCCATGGCCGCGGCTGACCACATGCGCCGCAATCCCCCGCGCGGCCAGATGCTGCACCAGGGCAATCACCGTGGGCGTCTTGCCGGTGCCGCCCGCGTTGATATTGCCGACGCAGATCACCGGCACCCCCACGCGCAGCCCTGCGCGCGCCACCCGCCGCGCCGTGGCCGCGCCATAGAGCCAGCCCAGCGGCGCCAGCAGCCGCGCCAGCGCCGCGGGCCTGTCGGGCGGGGTGAACCAGAAGCCCGGCGCGCCCATCACGCGGCCCGCCCGTCGAGCGTGCCGAGGATCGCGCGCGCCACCGCCTCCGCCGCGCCCGCGCCCCCGGAGGTGATCGCCCAGGCATTATGCGCAAGCATCGCCGCCCGGTCCGGCGCCATCAGATCGGCCACCGCGGTGCCGAGGCCCTGCGCATCCTCCACCGCGCGGGCGGCGCGGGCCTCGTCGAGCCGGGCGTAATCGGGGGCGAAAGGCACCGTCTGCGCGCCATGCACGATGGCCGAGCCAAGCGCCGCCGGCTCCAGCGGCGAGCGCGGCAGCTCCGCCCCGCCGGTGAGCGTGCCGCCCATATAGGTGACGGGCGCTATCCGGTACCACAGCCCGAATTCCTGCGGATCGTCGGCCAGGAAAATCTGCATGTCCTCGTCGGGCTCCGCCTCGATCGTGCGCTGACCCACCACCCAGCCTTCGGCATCGAGCCTGCGCGCCAGCGCATCGGCGGTGCCGTCGCGGTCCGGCGCCAGGATCAGCAGCATCCGGTGCGCGTGGCGCAGCGCATGGGCATGGGCCTCCAGCACCAGCGCCATCTCCTCTGGCGGCACGGCGGCCGCGAGCCAGACCGGCCGGGTCCGGGTGATGGCGGCGATGGAGGCGCGCTCGGCCTCCGAGCAATGCAAGGGCTCGGGCGGCTCCGACAGCACCCCCCCCATTTCCGTGCGCGCCGGGTCGGCGCCATTCGCGATGATCCGGCTCAGGCTCTCGGCATCGCGCACGCTGATCCGCTCCAGCCGCGCCAGCAGCGCCCGCACCATCCGGCGGCGCAGATAGCCCATCTTCTCGCCCCCGGCGGGCAGGCGCATATCCACCGCCATCACCGGTACGCCGCTTTCCTCGGCCGTCTCCACCAGCGCGGGCGGCAAGAGGTTACCCATCAGCACGATCAGCTCGGGCTGCCAGTGGTCCAGCAGGGCCGCAATGCTCGACGGCGCATCCTCGACCGGGTCGATCCGGATCGTGCGCGGCGGCAGCGCCATCGCCATCGCCTCAGGCGCGCTCACCAGCAAGGTCAGGTTCGGCCGCTGCTGGCGCAGCCGGCGCAAAAGCAGCGCGGCCGCCGTCTCCATCTCCGGCACCGGCTCGATCACGAACCACAGCAGCGGGCCTTCGGGCCGCGCAGCCGCAACCGCGGCCAGGGTTGCGGGCCCTGGCCTGCGCGGGCGCGACAGCGCCAGCCGCAGACGCAGCAGAAGAGATCTGCGCATCCGGGGGTCTGGCTCAGCCGCCCAGTTCCTCGGTCGAGGAAACAGGCGATTCCTCGTCGCGCAGGCGGTGCAGGTGGGCAATGAAATAGCGGGTGTGGGCGTCGTCCACGGTGCGCTGCGCCTCGGCCTTCCAGGCGGAATGGGCGGCGGCATAGTTCGGGAAGATGCCGACGATGTGGATCTTGCTCACATCCTTGAATTCCGAGCGGGCGGGGTCGACAAGCTCGCCACCGAAGACGAGATGCAGACGTTGCGGGGCCTTGGTCATGACGTTTCCTCGTGGCATGGGCTGCGCGCGCAACCTATGTCATCGCCCGGCCTTGCTCAAGGCCGCCCTTCGCGGCAAGGTGCGCCGGATTTCGAACCGGCAGAGCAAGATGACCCAGACCCTGATGCAGATCTACGATGCGCGCGTGGCCGAAGGGGCCCTGCGCGCCGATGCGGCGCAGCGCGCGCTGCTGCCGGAGCTGGAGGCGATCCGCGCGAAGCTGGAAGCCGCGCCGCCGCCGCGAAAGCCGGGCCTGCTCGCCATGTTCACCAAGGCGGCCGTGCCGCAGCCGGTGAAGGGGCTGTATCTGTGGGGCGGGGTCGGGCGCGGCAAATCCATGCTGATGGATCTGTTCTGCGGCGCGGTCGATGTGCCGAAGCGGCGGGTGCATTTCCATGCCTTCATGCAGGAGATGCAGGCCCGAATCGAGGCTGCCCGCCGCGCCAAGGCCGAGGATGCGCTCCTGCCGGTGGCGCGTGAGGTGGCCGATCAGGTGCGGCTGCTGTGCTTCGACGAGATGCAGATCACCGATATCGCCGATGCGATGATCGTCGGGCGGCTGTTCGAGGAGCTGTTCAAGCGCGGGGTCACCGTGGTCACCACCTCGAACCGCCCGCCCGAAGATCTGTACAAGAACGGGCTGAACCGGCAGCTGTTCCTGCCCTTCATCGCGATCCTGAACCGCGAGCTGAGCGTGCGCGAGATCGCCAGCGAGACCGATTACCGCCAGCACCGGCTGACCGGCGCGCAGGTCTATTTCGAGCCGCTGGGCAAGCCCGCCACCGCCGCCATGGATGCGCTCTGGGGCGAGCTGACCGGCCATGACCCGGGTCAGCCGCTGAAGATCGCGGTGAAGGGGCGCGAGGTGGTGATCACGCAGTTCCATTCCGGGGTCGGGCGGGCGTCGTTCTGGGATCTGTGCGCCCATGCGCTCGGGCCGGCGGATTATCTCGCGATCGCCGATGCGATGCGGGTCCTGATGATCGACGACATCCCGCAGCTTTCGGCCTCCAACTTCAACCAGGCCAAGCGGTTCGTGACGCTGATCGACGCGCTCTACGAGGCGAAGGTGCGGCTGATCTGCTCGGCCGCAGACGCGCCCGAACGGCTGTATGTCGAGGGCGAGGGCGCGTTCGAATTCGAGCGCACCGCCTCGCGCCTGCGCGAGATGCAGGACAAGGACTGGGGCCACAGCCCGGCCTGAGGCCGCGCTCGGCAGGACCCCGTGGTACTGGGGCGAGAGACGGCGCCGCGCATGAGGCGGCGCCGCGCGCGAGATCGGCGGAGCGGGGCAGAGGGCGCAGCGCATGAGATGGCGCGGCTTCAAAGGCAGCGGCCGCGGCGCCGGGTACCCGCCCCGCCCCAAGGCATCTCGCCCGGTGCGCGGCCCCGAACACCGCAGCTCCGCGAAGAGGCGCCCCAATCCGGCGCAGGCGGCCCTGAGGCTGTTCCCGCGAAGGCCGGCACTCTTCGCCGCGCCACGAAAGGCGCGCTCCGCATCGCGGAGCGCCGGTTTGCCCGTGGCGCCGGGGCCTGCCCGCCGGATCAGACGGTCTCGGTCGCCAGAAGCTCCCGCACCATCGGGATCACCTTGGTGCCATAAAGCTCGATATTGCGCAGGTTGGTGCGGTAATCCTGCGGGCCCGACGAATATTTCAGCGTGAACCGCGACAGGTTCAGCACCTTCACCGTGCGGGCGATCTTGCGCGCCACCGTCTCGGGGGAGCCGATATAGAGCGAGCCCTGCTCGATCTCGGCATCGAAAGCCGCCCGGCTGAGCCGGCCCCAGCCACGCGCGCGCCCGACCATCTCGTGCATCTTCGCATAGCCCTTGAAGAACTCCTCGCGCGCCTCCGCATCCGTCGGGCCGACATGGCCGGGCGAATGCACGCCCACCGGCAGCATCGCCGTGCCGAGCTGCTCATGCGCGCGCTTGTAGAGGTCCACGAAGGGGGCGAAGCGCGCCGGATCCCCGCCGATGATGGCGAGCATCAGCGGCATGGCGTTCATCGCCGCCTCCACCACCGATTGCGGGCTGCCGCCCACGCCGCGCCAGAGCGTGATCGGCGCTTCGGGGCGCGGATAGACGGTGACATTCGACAGCTTCGGGCTGAACTTGCCCTCGAAGCTCACCTTCTCCTCCGTCAGCAGCCGGTGCAGCAGGTCCGATTTCTCGCGGAACAGCTCCTCGTAATCGGCCATGTCATAGCCGAACAGCGGGAAGCTCTCGGTGAAGGAGCCGCGCCCGATGGTGATTTCGGCGCGCCCCGGCGCGATCGCGTTCAGCGTGGCGAAGCGCTGGAACACGCGGATCGGATCATCCGAGGACAGCACCGTCACCGAGGTGCCGCCCTTGATGCGCGCGGTCTGCCCGAGCAGCGCGCCGAGGATCGGCTCGGTCGAGGAAATCGCGAAATCGGGGCGGTGGTGCTCGCCGAGGCCGAAGTAATCCACCCCGGTCTGATCGGCGAGGATGCCCTCGGCCAGGGTGTCGCGGATGACCTGCGCGCCCGAGCGCGGGCCGGTGTCGTCGCGGGTGATGTCCCCGAACGTGTCGAGGCCGAATTCAAGGGTGTTGGTCATGCTGTGTCTCCTGTTGCGGCCAAGATAGGGCAGGGCGGGCCCGCGCCCTATCCCGCAGCAGCGCACAGGTATTGTTCGGCGGGCCGGATCAGCTTTGCTTAACCTGCCGCCCGGGATGAAGCGCCACTGATCCGCGCCATAGCGCGATGCACCTCGCCCGGATCAAGCTCCGCTTATTTCGCCGCCCATCGATGAAGCACGGCTAATCCGGTGCCTCAGCCGTTGTCGCGCAGCACCCGCCCGGCCAGATACAGCGAGCCGCAGATCAGCACCCGCGCCTGCGGATCCTGCGCGGCGATGACTTTGAGCGCGTCTTGCACCGAAGCCGCCATGCCCACCGCGGCGAAGCCTGCCGCGTGGGCATCGCCGGCGATGGTTTCGGCGGCGACAGCATTCGGCTCCTCGGGGATCGTCACCGCGGTGAGGCTCGCGGCCTGCGCCGCCAGCGGGCGCAGGTAGCCCAGCACGTCCTTGGTGTTGATCATGCCGCAGATCAGATGCGTGGGCCGCGCGGGCATCCGCGCCAGCGTCGCGGCCACGGCGGCGCCCCCGGCCGGGTTGTGCCCGCCATCGAGCCACAGCTCCACCCCCGGCGCGCTTTCTGCCAGCGGCCCGCGGCGCAGGCGCTGCATCCGCGCGGGCCATCCGGCGCGGCTCACGGCGGCCTCGGCGCCCGCGCCCGCGCCCAGCACGCGCAGCGCCGCGATGGCCGCGCCCGCGTTCTCTATCTGATGCGGGCCGGGCAGGTTCGGCAGGGGCAGGTCCATGAGGCCGTTCTCGTCCTGATAGATCAGGCGGCCCCGCTCCTCGAAGGCGGTCCAGTGCTGGCCATGGACGAAAAGCGGCGCGCCGAGCCGTTCGGCACGCGCCTCGATCACGGCGAGGCCCTCGGGCGCCTGCGGCCCGACGATGCAGGGCACGCCGCGCTTGATGATCCCGGCCTTTTCGCCCGCGATCTCGGGCAGGGTCTCGCCCAGGAACTGCTGATGGTCGATCGAGACCGGGGTGATGATCGTGGCGGCCGGGCGGTCGATCACGTTCGTCGCGTCCAGCCGCCCGCCGAGGCCCACTTCCAGCAGGGTATAATCTGCGGGCGTGCGGGCGAAGGCGAGGAAGGCCGCGCAGGTGGTGATCTCGAAGAAGGTGATCGGCGCGCCGCCGTTCTGCGCATAGCATTCATCGAGCAGCGCGGTCAGCGCGGGCTCCGAGATCAGCGTGCCCGCAAGGCGGATCCGCTCGTGGAACCGCGCCAGATGCGGCGAGGTATAGGCATGCACGCGCTTGCCCTGCGCCTCGAGGCCCGCGCGGATCATCGCCTGGGTCGAGCCCTTGCCATTGGTCCCGGCGATATGGATCACCGGGGGCAGGGCGCGCTCCGGATGGCCGAGCGCGGCCAGGAGCCGGTGCACGCGCTCGAGCGTCAGGTCGATGACCTTGGGGTGCAGGCTCATCAGCCGGGTGAGGATTTCGTCGGATGTCTGGGACGGGGTCTGGGTCATGATCGGGGCCACAAAGCAAAACCGGGGCTCAGGGCCCCGGCGGATCGGTAGGTGCGGGATCAGGCCGCGGGGGCTTCGACCGGCTTGTCCGGCGCGGGCAGATCGGCGATCACGGCGGGGGGCGCGCCGGTCAGCATCCGGGTGATCGTGATCAGCTCCTCGCGCAGTTTCTTGCGATGCGTCACCCGGTCCAGCATGCCGTGATCGAGCAGGTATTCGGCGCGCTGGAAGCCTTCGGGCAGCTTCTCGCGGATGGTTTGCTCGATGACGCGGGGGCCGGCGAAGCAGATCAGCGCATTGGGCTCGGCGATCTGCACATCGCCCAGCATCGCATAGGAAGCGGTGACGCCGCCCGTCGTCGGATGCGTGAGCACGACGATATAGGGCAGGTGCGCTTCCTTCAGCATCTGCACGGCCACGGTGGTGCGCGGCATCTGCATCAGGCTGAGGATGCCTTCCTGCATGCGCGCGCCGCCCGCGGCGGAGAACAGGATCAGCGGGCGCTTCAGCTTCACCGCGCGTTCGGCGGCCGCCACGATGGCATTGCCGACATACATGCCCATCGAGCCGCCCATGAAGGCGAAATCCTGCGCCACGGCGACGATGGGCGTGCGGCCCATCTCGCCCTCGGCCACCAGCATCGCTTCTTTCTCGCCGGTGGATTTCTGCGCGGATTTCATCCGGTCGGGGTATTTCTTCTGGTCGCGGAAATGCAGCGGGTCCGCGATCGGCTCCGGCACCTTGACCTCGGAGAAAATGCCGCCGTCGAACAGGTTGGCGAAGCGCGCCCGCGGGCTGATCGCCATGTGATGGTCGCAGTTCGAACAGACGTTCAGGTTCTCGGCCAGCTCCCGGTGGAACAGCATGGTCCCGCATTCGGGGCACTTGGTCCACAGGTTTTCCGGCATCTCGCGGCGCGAAAACAGCGAGTTGATCTTCGGTTTGACGTAGTTCGAGATCCAGTTCATCGGTCCTGAGCCCTCCGCAGCGTGTGGCGACAGATAGTCCGGCGGGGCGGGAATTGCAATCAGACCCGCAGGATCAGCCGCGCGGCCAGCCACGAGACGACGATCATTGCCGCATCCGTGGCCAGATAGGGCAGCAGCATGGCCGGGTCGCGCGGGTTGATCACCACGGTATAGAGCGCGAGGCCGTCGAGGTCTCCGTACAGCCCGACGAGGAAGATGGCGGAGAAATTGTTGGCGAAATGCAGCGCCAGCGCCCCGCCGAGATTGCCGGTGCGCGCGGTCAGATCGGCGGCGAGGCAGCCGAACAGCACCGCCCAGACCACCGGCCAGAGCGCCATCGGGCCATAGGTTTCGGGGGCGTAATGCAGCGCCCCGAACAGAAGCGAGGGCAGCCCCATCCAGGCCCAGGGCGCGGGCGTGCGCGCGGCAATCTGCTGCAGCAGGTAGCCGCGGAACACCAGCTCCTCCGCGGTGACCTGCACTAGGAGGAGCGGCAGCGCGAGCGGCGCCCAGAGCAGCACCGTAGCGAGCGGGGTGGAGCGGCCCACATGCGGATCCAGAAGCACGAGCGGCATGAGCGCGAGCGCGAGCCCCGCGAGAGGCAGCGCGATGCGCAGCGCGTCCGAGGCCGCCCCCGGGCCGAACAGCGTGGCGGGGCCGCGCCGGTGCAGGCTGCGCGCGACGAACAGCACCGCCATGGCGAGGGGCGCGAAAGTTGCCAGCACCACCGCCATGGCGCCGGGGCTGGCGGCGCGGCCGATGGCCGCGAGCGCATGCAGGAAGGCCAGATCGCCGAAGAGCGCGCGCAGCAGGTGCAGCCCGCCCAGCACCGCGAGCCAGTAGAGCCCGGCGATGAGCGCGAGCCCGGCCAGGCTGCGCCACAGCTCCGCCCGCGGGCGGGCGGGGGCGGCGAAGGCGGCGAGGGGGCGATAGGCGGGCGGGAGCATGGGCCCACAGTGGCGGCCTTCGCGCGGATTGTCCATCGGGGCGGCACGATGCCGCGGGGCTGCGCTGGCGGGGGGCTGGTCTGGCGGGCGGAAACCGCTAGACTGGCGCGATGCAGAGGCTTTTGCGCATAGGCCCGGGTGGGCTCCTGGTGGTGCTGGCGCTGATCGTCGCTTCGGCGGCGCTGGGCTTTGCGCATCGTGCGCCGGTGCTGCGCGAGGAAGCGGTGCGGGCGCTGGCGCTGGCCGGGATCGCGCCCGGAGATGTGTGCGGCGGGCTGCCCGGCGCGGTGCATGCGCCCGATTGCCCGGCCTGCCACATCGCCGGGGCGATGCCGGTGCCGGCGGCGCAGGGGCTGGTGCGCCCGGCGGGCTGGCAGCGGATCGGGCGGAGGGTTTCGGAGGCGGTGGCGCCGGTGCGCCGGGTGCGCGACCCGGCCCTGGGCGGGCGGGCCCCGCCCGCGGCCTGAGCCGCGCCCATTTCCCGAACACAACCGCCGCCCCATGCGCGGCGAAGGAGACTGCAATGAAAATCCATACCCTTTTCGTGGCCGCGCTGATCGGCCTGAGTGCTCCGGCGGCGATGGCCGAGGGCATGAGCCATGGCGCCGAGGTGCAGGCGGGGGCACTGAGCCTGTCCGGCGCCTTCACCCGCGCCACCCAGCCCGGCGCGCCGGTGGCGGGCGGCTTCGTGACCATCCGCAATACCGGCGCCAGCGCCGACCGCCTGACCGGGGGCAGCGCGGATTTCGCGGCCTCGGTGGAGGTGCATGAGATGGCGATGGAGGGCGATGTGATGAAGATGCGCGCCCTGCCGGAGGGCCTCGCGCTGCCTGCGGGCGGCGAGGTGGCGCTGAAGCCCGGGGGCTATCATCTGATGTTCATCGGGCTGAAGGCGCCGCTGAAGGAGGGCGAGACGGTGAATGTGACGCTGACCTTCGAGAAGGCGGGCGCGGTGAGCGTGCCGATGGTGGTGCTCAAGCCCGGTGCCAAGGGCATGCAGATGGATCACTGAGCGATGGCGGGGAAAAGCACTCTCGCGCGGATCCGGCTGGTGGCGTGGACGCTGGTGCTGCTGGCGCTGGCGGCGACGCTGTGGTTCGCGGTGATCGCGCCGCGATTCGACCGCTCGATCCAGAGCACGCTCGGGCGCGGAGACTACCGGCTGGAGACGACCGACGGCGGGGCCTTCAGTGAGGCCTCGCTGCAGGGCGCGCCCTCTGTAGTGTTCTTCGGCTATGCGCATTGCCCCGATGTCTGCCCGACGACGCTGGGCGACATTGCCAGCTGGAAGCAGGAGCTGGGGCCGCAGGCGGCGGGGCTGAAGGTCTATTTCGTGACGGTGGACCCGGAGCGGGACACGGTGGCGATGCTGCGCGATTATCTGTCCTGGGCGGAGGGGGTGACCGGCGTGACCGGAAGCCGCGCCGAGGTGGACAAGGCGCTGAAGGACTTTCGCATTTTCGCGCGGAAGGTGGGCGAGGGCGACAGCTATACGATGGACCACACGGCCTATGTGATGCTGTTCGGCCGCGACGGGCGCTTCGTGCAGACGATCGCCTATCAGGAGCCTCTGGAAACGGCGCTGCCGAAGCTGCGCGCGCTTCTTGGCCCGGCGGGCTGAGGCTCAGCCGCCGAGATAGGCGCGCAGCGCCGGCGGCGGCGCATCGAGGAGAGGGCCGGTCGGGCGGGGCGGCGCGGCCTCGCCCCCGGCCACCACGATGGTCTCGGGGCAGAGCCTGCGCGCATCCTGCGGATCGTGGCTGACCATCAGCACGGTGGTGCCCTGATCGCGGGCGATTTCGGCGACGAGATCGAGCATTTCGGCCTTCAGTGCGGGGCCGAGGGCGGCGAAGGGCTCATCGAGCAGCAGGAGCGGCCGGGCGCGCAGGAGCGCGCGCGCGAGCGCCACGCGCGACTGCTGCCCGCCCGAAAGTGCCGCGGGGCGGCGCGCCTCCAGCCCTTCGAGGCCCACGCGGGCGAGCACGGCGCCGATCCGGGCCCGGTCGGCCGCGGAGAGCCGCAGTGCCGGGCTGAGGCCGAGGCCGAGATTCTGTGCGACGGTGAGATGGGGGAACAGGTTCTGGTCCTGGAACAGGATCGAGAGCGGGCGCGCGCCGGGCGGCAGGGCGGTGATATCGGCGCCGTTCCACAGGATCCGGCCGCGGGCGGGCGCGAGGAAGCCTGCGATGGCGGACAGAAGCGTGGTCTTGCCCGCGCCCGAGGGGCCGATCAGGGCCACCCGCGCGCCGGTGGCGACGCGCAGATCGGCATGCAGGCGGAAGCCGCCCTGGGCGAGGGTGAGGTCAGTCAGGGCGAGCATTCTGTCCGATCCGGTCGCAGGCCCAGAACAGGCCGAAGGTGAGCGCCATCAGCAGGCAGGCGGCCGCGGCGGCCTGATCCATCCGGTAGGCGCCCATGAGCTGATAGAGGGCGAACGGGAGGGTCTGGCGGCGGCCATCGGAGAACAGGGTGATGACGCCGAGATCGCCCATGGAGAAGGCGGCCGAAAGCCCCGCGGCGAAGCCCAGCGGGCGGGCGAGGCGCGGCAGGGTGAGGTAGCGCAGCCGCCCGAGCCCCTGCATGCCGAGCGCATCGGCGAGGCGGCCGTAATCGGCGGCAAGCGCGCGGGCTTCGGGCAGCAGGAGGCGCAGCGCGAAGGGAAGCGTGAGGAGCGCATTCGCCAGCAGCGTGACCGGGAGCGCAAGCGCCGTGGGCGCCACCAGGGGCCGCGCGATGAGGAACAGCCCGGCGCCGAGGACGAGCGAGGAGGCGGCCATGGGCAGCGTGCCCGCGAGCTCGGCCCAGCGGGCGCGGGGGGCTGCGAGCGCGAGCGGCAGGGTCAGGGCGAGGGTGAGTGCGGTCGCGCCCGCGGCGAGGGCGAGCGACAGGCCCGCCGCCTGCCAGACCGGGGCGGGAAGCGCCGGAAGCCCCGGCAGCCCGCGCGCGAGAATGGCGCCGAGCGGCAGGAGCAGGAACAGCGCGGCAGCGGCTACCACGGCTGCGTCCTTCAGCCGGCGCCAGCCCCCGGGGGGCGGCAGCGTGAGGGAACGATCCAGCCCGGCGCCGAAGGCCGGGGGCGCGGTGACGCGCGCGGCCAGCAGGAGCGCCGCGACCGACACCCCGACCTGGATCAGCGCGAGCCCGGCCACGCGGCCGAGATCGGCATCGAAGCGGAAGGCCTGGTAGATGGCGAGCTCGACCGTGGTGGCGCGCGGCCCGCCGCCGAGGATCAGCGCCACGGCGAAGGAGGTCAGGCAGACGAGGAAGATGGCGAGGAAAGCCCCCGGCAGCACCATGCGCAGCATCGGGCGCTCGATATGGCGGGCGATATCGGCCGGGCCGAAGCCGAGCGCGGCCGCGAGCCGGAGCCGCTCCGCGGGCACCGCCTGCCAGCCGTGCAGCAGCATCCGCACCGCGAGCGGCAGGTTGAAGAACACATGCGCGACGATGACGCCCTGCGCGCCATAGAGCGAGAGTTCGGGCAGGCCGAGGGCGCCAAGCCCCGCGTTAACCAGCCCGCGGCGGCCAAAGACGGCGATGAGCCCCATCACCGCCACCACCGAGGGCAGCAGGAACGGCGCCCCCATCAGCGCGATGAGGAGGCCGCGCCCGGCAAAGCGGCGCCGCGCCAGCGCGCGCGCGACCGGCACCGCGCACAGGCACGACAGCGCAGCCGAGGCCGCCGCCTGCCACAGCGTGAACCACAGCGCCTCCAGATCGGCGGGGCCAAGCGCGGAAAGCCCGCCGCCGCGCCAGGCGAGCGCCGCGATCGGGCCGAGGACCAGCGCCGCGACGAGCGCTGCGCTGATCCGCGCGGGCATCATTTGCGCAGCGCCTGGCGCCATTCCTCGATGGCCGGGCCGCGCAGGGCTTCGGCTTCGTCGCGGCTGTAGACGAGGGTTTTTTGCGGCTTCGGCAGGGCTGCGAAATCTGGCGGCAGGAAGCCCGGCTTCTCCACCACCGGATAGGCCCAGTTCGCGGTGGCGATCATGGCCTGGAAATCGTTCGACAGGATGTAATCCATGAACGCCTGCGCGAGCTGCGGCTGCTTCGTGGATTTCAGCTGCGCGGCCAGTTCGGGGAGCAGATAGTGCCCCTCCGGGAAGATCAGCGCGGCCTTGGTATCGTCCTGCTCGGCGATGATGTGATAGGCGGGGGAGGTGGTGAAGCTGAGCACCATATCGACCTCGCCATCGGTGAACAGGCCGTAGCTTTCCGACCAGCCGGGGGTGACGGTGAGGATCTTGGGCGCGAGTTTCGCCCAGGCCTCGCCCGATTTTTTGCCGAACACGGCCTTCACCCAGAGCACCAGCGCCAGCCCCGAGACCGAGGAGCGCGGATCCTGGATCGCGATCTTGAAATCGTCGGGCGCGTCGATCAGCGCCTGGAACGAGGCGGGCGGGGCCTTCAGCCGGGTCTTGTCATAGACGAAGGCGGTCTCGCTCCAGTCGAAGGGCAGGAACACCGGGTCTTGCCAGACGGTGGGCATGGTCAGCCGCGACAGGTCTTCGTTGTGCGGGGCGAAGAGGCCGGTGGCATCGGCGCGGGCGAGCTCGTCGCTGGTCAGGCCGATCACCGCATCGGCGGTGGTATGGTCGCCCTCCAGCAGCAGCCGCGGCAGCACGTCGCCCGAGACGAAATTCAGATCGCAGCCGCAGATCTTCTCGAAGCCCGCCTCGATCTTCGGGCCGGGGCCCCATTCGGAGGTGAAATATTCGGGCGCATAGACGGTGAGCACGGGCGTCTGGGCCGCGAGGGGCGCGGCGGCCATCAGGCAACCCGCGAGCATCAGGGATTTCTTCATCGGTCCTCCAGGGCCTTTGGGCGGAGCAGGCCGGTGAATCCGGATACCTTCCCTCCGCCGGTTTTAACCGGATCAGGTACTGCGGGTTCGCCTGCGCGTCTCAGCCGGATTGCTCCGGGCACCCCGAGGTCCGGCCAGCATAGGGCCTGGCCCGTGGCCCGCAAGGGGAATCCGCTTGAGCGCCGCGCCCCGCCCGGCTATCCCGAAGGCAAAGGGAGACCGCGATGAGCTACAACACCTTCGGACATGTCTTTCGCGTCACCACCTGGGGCGAGAGCCACGGGCCCGCACTGGGGGCGACGGTGGATGGCTGCCCGCCCGGGGTGCCGCTGGACGAGGCCTTCATCCAAGTGTTCCTGGACCGGCGCCGGCCGGGCCAATCCAAGATGACGACGCAGCGCCAGGAGCCCGACCGGGTGAAGATCCTGTCGGGCGTGTTCGAGGGCCGCACCACCGGCACGCCGATCCAGCTGATGATCGAGAACACCGATCAGCGCAGCAAGGACTATGGCGAGATTGCCCAGCAGTTCCGCCCGGGCCATGCCGACATCACCTATCACCAGAAATACGGCATTCGCGACTATCGCGGCGGCGGGCGCTCCTCGGCGCGCGAGACCGCGGCGCGGGTCGCGGCAGGGGGCGTGGCGCAGGCGGTGCTGGCGCATATGGCGCCCGCGCTGCGCATCACCGGCTACATGGTGCAGATGGGCGTGAAGCACATTGCGCGCGAGCGTTTTGAGCGCGAGGAGATCCTGCGCAACCCGTTCTTCATCCCGGATGCGGCGGTGGTGGATGAGTGGTCGGATTACCTGGAGGCGATCCGAAAGAACCGCAATTCGGTCGGCGCGATGATCGAGGTGGTGGCCGAGCATGTGCCGCCGGGGCTCGGCGCGCCGATCTATGCCAAGATGGACAGCGACCTCGCCGCGGCGATGATGTCGATCAATGCGGTCAAGGGCGTGGAAATCGGCGAGGGGATGGCGGCGGCGGGCCTGACCGGCACCGACAATGCCGACGAGATGCACATGGGCGGCGTGGGCGAGGTCGTCTATGGCTCCAACCACGCGGGCGGCATTCTGGGCGGCATCACCACTGGCGAGCCGATCGTGCTGCGCTTTGCGGTGAAGCCGACTTCGTCGATCCTGACGCCGCGGGCTTCGGTGGATGTGGCCGGGCAGGATGTGGAGGTGGTGACCAAGGGCCGCCACGACCCCTGCGTGGGCATCCGCGCGGTGCCGGTGGCGGAGGCGATGATGGCCTGCGTGATCCTCGACCACCTGCTGCTCGACCGCGCGCAGACCGGCGGGCAGCGCGGGCGCATCGGCTGAGGCTTGCGGGAGCTGAACTCCCGGGTTTATGTTCGGCGGTAACACGCAAGGAACGCCATGTCCCAGACAAAGCCGATGATCCGTCGCGGGCGCAAGTTCGAGCAGGTGCCGGAAGGCGCCCGGACGATTTTCCTGCGCGACGGGTTCGAGGGCGCCTCGGTCGATGATATCGCCGCGGCGGCCGGCGTCTCCAAGGCGACGCTCTACAGCTATTTCCCCGACAAGCGGCTGCTGTTCCTGGAGGCCGCGAAGAGCGAATGCACGCGCCAGGCCAACGAGGCGGTGAGCCTGGTCACGACCTTCGCCGGGGCGCCCGAAATGCTGCGCTATGTGGGCGGGCGAATCGTGGAGTTCATCTCCTCGGATTTCGGCATGGCGATGTTTCGCATCGGGGTGGCCGAGGCGCAGCGCTTCCCCGAGATCGGGCATGATTTCTACCATTCCGGGCCGATGCTGCTGCGCGCGCGGCTGGGCGATTACCTGCGCGAATACGTGGCCCGCGGGGAGCTGCGCATCGAGGATGTGGACCTCGCCTCCGACCAGTTCGCCGAGCTGTGCAAGGCCGACATCCATGCCCGGCTGATCTTCGGTGTGACGGCGGGGGTGAGCGCGCGCGATGCCCGCCGGATCGTGGAGGGCGCGGTGGAGATGTTCATGGCACGCTATGGCACGGGGGCGCCCGCCACGGAAGGGTGAGCGCCCGCCTGAAGGGGCCCCGGTTGGGGGCTCAGCCCTGCGGTATGAGGCGCACCAGGAGGTGGTTGCCGCTGCCCTGTTTCAGCTCGAACTGGCCGGTGCGGCGCATCAGGTCCGACAGTTTGGCGCAGCCATAGGTGCGGGTGTCGAAATCGGGCGTGGCCTGGGTGATGAACTGCCCGAGCTGGCCCAGCGAATACCATTCGGCTTCCTGGTCGATCCGCTCCATCGCGCGGCGGATCAGCGGCACCGCCCGGGCCGCCGGGAGCGGCTGCGGGCGGCTTGCGGCGAGAACGTCGGAGAAGCTCGGGAGCACGGGCAGGGCGATGTCGTGCTCGGGCTCCGGCCGGGGGGTCTCGGGCGTGCGCCCGGCGGGGGGCGCCGTGTCTGGCGCGGCGCTGCGGGCCTGCTCCGCGGCGCGCGGCGCGCGGGCCGGCTGGGGCGCTTCGGCTTCGGGCATCTCGGCGGTGTCGCCGGTCAGGTTCTCCACATAGATGAAGCGCTTGCAGGCATTGCGGAAGGCGGCCGGGGTCTTCTTCTCGCCGATGCCGAAGACATCGAGCCCCTGTTCGCGGATCCGGGCTGCGAGGCGGGTGAAATCGCTGTCGGACGAAACCAGCACGAATCCGTCGAACAGGCCGGAATGCAGGAAATCCATCGCCGCGATCACCAGGCCGATGTCGGAGGCGTTCTTGCCCTTGGTGTTGGAGAACTGCTGGTCGGGGACCATGCCGAGCGAGCCGATCTTCTTGGCCCAGCCGGTGAGGCGGGTGGCGGACCAGTCGCCATAGATGCGGCGAACGGAGGCCTCGCCCAGGCCCGCGATCTCCTCGAAGATGGCTTCGGCATAGCCGGAGGGAACGTTGTCGGCGTCGATCAGGACGCAGAGGCGGGGGGCACGGTTTGTCATCAGGTCTCCTTTTGCCGCGGCAGGGTGGACCTGCGGCGCGCCGAACACAAGGGCGCGCAATGGAAAACGCGCCCCGAGGGGCGCGTTCCGGTGGTTTGGGGCGGTGCCTCAGGCTTCGGTGCCGTGCTTGCCCTTGTGCGGCGCCCAGAGCCGCTTGTTGGTGAGATAGAGCAGCACCGTGAGCAGGCCCAGAAGCAGAACGGCGGTGAAGCCCATCTGCTTGCGCGGCATCAGCTTCGGCTCCGCCGTCCACATCAGGAAGGCCGCCACGTCTTCCGACATCTGCTCCACCGTGGCGGGGGTGCCGTCCTCGTAGGTCACGATATCGTCGCTGAGCGGCGGCGGCATCGTGATCCAGCCGGTGGAGAAGATGTGGTTCTCGTAGAAGGTCGCGCCGGCTTCCTCCTTGGTCTCGCCGGTGAAGCCGGTGAGCAGGGCGTGGATGTATTCCGGCCCGCCGATGCCGCGCACCAGCTGGTTGATGCCGGAGCCGTAGGGGCCGTGGAAGGCCGCGCGCGACTTCGCCATCAGGCTGAGGTCCGGCCCCATGCCCTCGCCGCTGCGGCTGGGGAAGTGGTCGGTTTCCTTGCGCGGGCGCTCTTCGCCGGTGTCCTTGTCGATCGCCGGGTCCAGGGTGGCGGCGAAGCTGCGCACCCAGTCCGGGTCCATCTGCGGGCCGCCGTCATCCGCCAGCGCGCGGATGGCGACGTATTTCAGCCCGTGGCAGGCGGAGCAGACTTCCCGGTACACCTGGAAGCCGCGGCGCAGCTGCTGCTGGTCGAACTTGCCGAAGGGGCCTTCGAAGCTGAAGGCGTAATCCTCGACATGAGCGCCGCCCTCGGCCGCCATCACCGGGGCGGAGAGCAGCATGGCGGACAGGGCCGTGATCAGAAGTTTTTTCATGGTCCTCGTCCTCATTCCGCCGGGGTGCCGTAGTGGTTGTTGAAGTCCTCCTCGATCGTCGCCGGCATCGGCAGCGGCTTCTCGACGAGGCCCAGCACGGGCAGGATCACCAGGAAATAGGCAAACCAGTAGGTGGCGCCGATCAGCGAGATCCAGTCGTAGGGGAATTCGGTTGGCATCGCGCCCACCCACATCAGCACGACGAAATCGAGCACCAGCAGCCAGAACCACCATTTGAACACCGGCCGGAACTGCCCCGAGCGCACCTTCGACGTATCGAGCCAGGGCGCCAGCGCCATCACCGCGATCGCGCCGAACATCGCCAGCACGCCGAAGAACTTCGCATCGACGATGCCGAAGGTGATCTTGTTGACGAGGATCACCGCCCAGACATCGGCCGTGAAGGCGCGCAGGATCGCGTAGAACGGCAGGAAGTACCATTCGGGCACGATATGCGCGGGCGTGGCGAGCGGGTTCGCCTCGATGTAGTTGTCGGGGTGGCCGAGGTAATTGGGCATGAAGCCCACCACCGCGAAGAACACCAGCAGCACCAGCGCCAGGGCGAACAGGTCCTTGATCACGAAATAGGGCCAGAAGGGCAGGGTGTCCTTCTTCGCGTTTTCCTTGCTGTCGCGGCGCACTTCGACGCCGGTCGGGTTGTTGTTGCCGGTGGTGTGGAAGGCCCAGATATGGACCAGAACCAGCCCGGCGATGACGAAGGGCAGCAGGTAGTGCAGCGAGAAGAAGCGGTTCAGCGTGGCGTTATCCACCGCCGGGCCGCCCAGCAGCCAGGCCTGGATGGAGGGCCCGATGCCGGGGATGGCGCCGAACAGGCCGGTGATCACCGTGGCGCCCCAGAACGACATCTGCCCCCAGGGCAGAACGTAGCCCATGAAGGCGGTGCCCATCATCAGCAGGTAGATGATCATGCCGACGATCCAGGTGATCTCGCGCGGGGCCTTGTAGGAGCCGTAATAGAGGCCGCGGAAGATGTGGATATAGACGGCCACGAAGAACAGCGAGGCGCCGTTCGCATGCAGGTAGCGCAGCGCATAGCCGCCGTTCACATCGCGCATGATATGCTCGACGGAGGCGAAGGCCAGATCGACATGCGGGGTGTAATGCATCACCAGGACGATGCCGGTGACGATCTGCAGGCCGAGGCAGAAGGCGAGCACGATGCCCCAGATCCACCACCAGTTCAGGTTCTTGGGGGTGGGGATCATGATCGTGTCGTAGATCAGCGCGACGGCGGGGAGCCGCGCGTGCAGCCATTTCTCGATGCCGGTCTTGGGCTCGTAATGGTCGTGGGGAATTCCGGACATGCGCGCCTCCTCAACCCAGAAGAATGGTTTTTTCGTCGGTGAACTTCGCCACCGGGATATCGAGGTTGCGCGGCGCGGGGCCTTTGCGGATCCGCCCGGCGGTGTCGTAGTGCGAGCCGTGGCAGGGGCAGAACCAGCCGCCGAAATCGCCCGAACCGTTGCCCAGCGGCACGCAGCCGAGGTGGGTGCACACGCCCATCATCACCAGCCATTCACCGGCCTCATCGAGGGTGCGGTTCTGGTCGGCGGCATCGGCGCCCGGCTTGTTGGCGTTTTCCGCGGTCTTGTCGGTCAGCGTGCTGACATCCACGGCGCGGCCGGCCTCGATCTCCTGGGGCGTGCGGCGGCGGATAAACACCGGCTTGCCGCGCCATTTCACCGTGAGCTGGGTGCCGGTCTCGACCCCCGAGACATCGACATAGATCGAGGCGAGCGCCTTGACGTCTGCCGAGGCGTTCATCTGGTTCACCAGAGGCCAGATGGCCGCGCCCGCGGCCACGGCGCCCGTGCCCGCCGTTGCGTAGTAGAGGAAATCCCTCCGGGTGCCTGCGTCTTCTGCGTGGGACACGAATGTACTCCTTCCCTGCCCGGACCCCGGGCCTATACGACGTGACGGGCCGCACTCGCATGCCGCCGATCATTCTGGATTTGTAGCAATCACGTTTTTGTCAGTCCAGCAGCCAGTTTATATGCCGGAGTGTGATTTCCTTGGGGAAAACGCCTTGCGGCGATCCGTCGCGGCGGCGGGGAGAGGCGCGCGCCACCGCCCGGGGGCTCAGTCGGGGGCCAGCATGTAGCCCAGGCCGCGCACCGTCTGCAGGTAGCGCGGCTCGCGCGGATCGGGTTCGATCTTGCGGCGCAGGCGGGTGATCTGCACATCGACGGCGCGGTCGCCGGTCTCCTCGGCGGGGGCGGAGCGGTCGCGGCCGAGCTCGTCGATGAGGTCGGTGCGGCTCACCACCTCGCCCGCGCGGGCGGCGAAGATCCGCATCAGCGCGACTTCAGTCGCGGTCAGCCGCACCGGGCTTTCGCCCTGCCACAGCTCGCCGCGGTCCTGATCGTAGCGCAGCGGCCCGAGGGAGATGAACTTCGGCCCGGCCCGTACCTCGGTGGGCACCCGGCGCAGGATCGCGTTGATCCGCAGCAGCAGCTCCTTCGGCTCGAACGGCTTCGGCAGGTAGTCGTCGGCACCTGCCTCCAGCCCCTCGATTCGCTCCCGGGTCTCGCCACGCGCGGTCAGCAGCAGGATCGGCGTGCTCATCTTGCGCCGCAGATCGCGCGTGAGGCTCAGCCCGTCCTCGCCGGGCATCATCACATCGAGCACGATCAGGTTGAATTCCAGCCCCAGCAGGAGCCTGCGCGCATGCGCCGCGTCGCGCGCCGCCGTGACGAGAAAACCGTTCCGGGCCAGGAACTTGTGCAAAAGCCCCCGGATCCGTTCGTCGTCATCGACGATCAGCAGGTGCGGCGCATTGGCGTCGGTCATCAGCTCTGGTCCTTCAGCATCTGGTAGTGGCGGCGCAGGTCGCTGTCCATCATCGCTTCCAGCACCTGGCGGAAGCCCGCCACCGCCTGCGGTCCGGCGGAGCGGTAGGCTGCCCGCATCCGCGCCCGCTGCGCCTCGGACAGCTCGCGCTCCAGCGCCTCGCCGGTGCCGGTCAGGTGCAGATGCCGGGCGCGCTTGTCGCGCCGGCCGATGCGGCTTTCCACGAGGCCATCGTCGATCAGCGCGCGCAGCACCCGGTTGAGCGACTGTTTCGTCACGCCCAGCACCGAAAGCAGCGTCGTCACCGTCAGCCCGGGCTCGCGGTTGATGAAGTGAATCGCCCGGTGGTGGGCCCGGCCATAGCCATGCTTCTCCAGGATCCGGTCCGGATCGGCGGTGAAGCCGCGATAGGCGAAGAACATCGCCTCGATGCCGCGCCGGAGCTGCTCGTCGGTGAGAAACAGCAGGGTTTCCCCGCCCTGCGTGCCGCTGTCTGCCATGTGTGACCTTCCTCGCTTTTGCGCGATTTTAGGACAGCCTTGTTGACTTTCCAAGAATCAATTGTTAGCCCGGCGCAAGTTTTGCGCAATATTATGACCGGAATGGCCGGTTATCGAGCAACTTGTGCAAAATGAGGTTGGGTAAAGGAGAACGAAATGACCGGCTCGTATGAGGACCGCGATGGCTGGATCTGGATGGACGGCAAGATGGTGGAATGGCGCAAGGCGCAGGTCCACGTCCTGACCCATGCGCTGCACTATGCCTCCTCGGTCTTCGAGGGAGAGCGGTGCTACAACGGGCGCATCTTCAAGGGCGTCGAACATGCGATGCGGCTGCGCCGGTCGGCGGAGCTGCTGGACATGGAGATCCCCTGGAGCGTGCAGGAGATCGAGGCCGCGAAATACGAGATGCTGCGCGTGAACGGCTGGCGCGACGCCTATGTGCGGGCGGTGGCCTTCCGCGGCGCGGGCGACGAGATGGGGGTTTCGGCGGCGGGCAACCCGGTGCGGCTGGCGATCGCGGGCTGGGAATGGGGCGCCTATTATGGCGAGGCGAAGATGAAGGGCGCGAAGCTCGACATTTCCAAATGGCGCCGCCCGGATCCGGCCACGATTCCCTCGGAGGCGAAGGCGGCGGGGCTCTACATGATCTGCACCATGTCGAAGCATGCGGCGCAGGCGAAGGGCTGTTCGGATGCGCTGATGATGGATTACCGCGGCTATGTGGCGGAGGCGACGGGGGCGAACATCTTCTTCGTGAAGGAGGGCGCGGTGCATACGCCGCTGGCGGATTGCTTCCTGAACGGGCTCACCCGGCAGACGGTGATCGGGCTGCTGCGGCAGAAGGGCATCCCCGTGCACGAGCGCCACATCCTGCCGACGGAGCTTGCCGAATTCGAGCAATGCTGGCTGACCGGGACCGCGGCGGAGGTGACGCCCGTGGGCCAGATCGGCGCCTTCCAGTTCGAGGTCGGTGCACTTGCGCGCGATATTGCCCAGACCTACGAGGCGCATGTGCGCGCCTGAGGGGGCAACGCAGAGGCGCGCCCCGCGGGGCGCGCTTTGAGGCCTTGTTCAGTGGGCGGGGCGTTCCTGCCGGTCGATGCGCAGGAATTCCTCGATCTTGCGCGCGGTGCGGCCCACGGGGCGCTGGCTCATGCCGACGATCGCGGGATGGATCCCTTCGCGGCGGGCCAGTTCGAGGAAGTGTTTCACGCGGGCGCCTTCGGCTTTGGGCGCGGCGCGGTCGATGACGTGGCGGGTCATGGCAGCCTCCTACTGTTGACGTCCGTCCCATATAGCACCGATCCGGCCCTATTTCACCCGGACGAAGCGTCGCAGGGCGGGAATCAGCCTATCCGTGTGGCGTGGTCGCCTTGCGCGGGCGGCGGCGTTCGAGGCCGAGCTGGTGCTCGCGCCAGATGATCAGCACGCCGGCCGCGATCACCACCGCCGCCCCGATGAGCGTGGTGCGCGCGGGCACCTCGCCGAAGACGGTATAGCCGAGGATGAGGGCCACGACGATGGAGGTATATTCGAACGGCGCGATCACCGAGGCATCCGCGAAGCGATAGGCCGAGGTCATCAGGATCTGGGCGCAGCCGCCGATGAGGCCCGCACCGATGAGCAGCGCGGCTTCGCCCGGGGTGGGCAGGACCCAGCCGAAGGGAAGCGTGAGCAGCGACAGGGTCGCCGCGGTGAAGGAGAACCAGAACACGATGGCGGAGGTGCGCTCCGTGCCCACCATGCGGCGGATGTGGATCATCACCAGCGCGGTGCAGCAGGCGCCGCAGAGCGCGAGCCCGGCGCCGATCGCCTCCGAGCGGCTGGCCTGGCCTTCGAGCTGGGGCCAGAGCACGATGACGACCCCGATCATGCCGAGGACCACCGCGGCGGAGCGCACGAGGCGCACCTGCTCGCCCAGAAGGAGGGCTGCGAAGATCACCGTGAGGATCGGCGCGGCATAGCCGATCACGGTGGCTTCGGGCAGCGGCAGGAAGGCCAGCGCGGCGAAGCCGAGGCCCATGGAGCAGGTACCGATCAGCCCGCGCAGGATATGCGCCAGCGGGCTTTGCACGCGGATCCCGCCCGACAGTTCGTGGCTGAGCGCGAGCGAGATCACGATCGGGACGATGCCGAAGGCGGAGCGGAAGAACACCATTTCGCCCGGGGGCACCCTGTCGGCCACCGCCTTCATCATCGCGAACATCACCGTGAAGGCGGCGACGGAGCCGAGCTTCAGCGCGATGCCTTTGCCGAAGGCGGGGGTGGGGGTGGTGACGGGGGTCATGGCTCCGGCATATCAGGATTGTCGACAATCGCAATGCCCAGCCGCGCCAGCGCCCAGCGGGCGGCCTCGGCGACGGCAGGGTCCGGGTCCGCGAGGCGGGCGCGGGCTGCGGGCGCGAGGGTGGGATCGTCCGAATTGCCGATCGCATAGAGCACATTGCGCACCATCCGGTCGCGGCCGATGCGCTTGATCGGCGAGCCTGCGAATCGGGCACGGAAGGCGGTGTCGTCGAGGGCTGCCAGCTCCGCGAGCGGGGGGCTGCCCTGGCGCGCGGCATAGCCGATGTCGCGCGCGGTGGCGGCGAACTTGTTCCATGGGCAGGCGGCCAGGCAATCGTCGCAGCCATAGATCCGGTTGCCGAGGAGCCCGCGCAGCTCCGGCGCCACCGGGCCGCGGTGCTCGATCGTCAGGTAGGAAATACAGCGCCGTGCATCGAGCTGGTAGGGCGCGGGGAAGGCCTGCGTCGGGCAGGCATCGAGGCAGGCGGTGCAGCGCCCGCAATGGCTGGTCTCGGGCGCATCGGGGGGGAGCTCGAGCGTGGTGAAGATCGCCCCCAGAAAGAACCAGTTGCCCAGATCGCGCGCCAGAAGGTTCGTGTGCTTGCCCTGCCAGCCGAGGCCCGCCGCCTGCGCCAGCGGCTTTTCCATCACCGGCGCGGTATCGACGAAGACCTTGATCTCGGCCGCGCTGCCCCGGCCGCGGGCTTCCTCGATCAGCCAGCGTCCGAGCCGCTTCAGCCGCCGCTTCACCAGGTCGTGGTAATCCTTGCCCTGGGCATAGACGCTGATCGCGCCGCGATCGTGCAGAAGGGTAGCGGCGCGGGGATCGGCCTCGGGGGTATAGGTTTCGGCCAGCATCACCACCGCGCGCGCCTCCGGCCAGAGCGCGGCCGGATCGCCGCGCCAGTGCGCGCGCTCGGCCATCCAGTCCATCTGGCCGTGCTGGCCCTCGGCGAGGAAGGCGCGCAGCCGGCCCATCGCCTCGGGGATCGCATCGGGGCGGGTCACGCGCATCTTGGCAAAGCCCTCGGCGAGGGCCTGCCTTTCCAGCGCTGCCTTCAGCTCCTGCATGCGGATGCCCTCCCCGCGGGACCCGCCGCTATCGGCTCAGAAATCGAGTTCCGCATATTGCGGCGCGGGCGGCATGCCGGGCAGCTGATCGGCCAGCAGCGAGCGGAAGGCCGGGCGCGACTTGATCTTGGCATACCAGTCCTTGACGTTGGCGGAGCGGTCCCAGTCCACGTCGGAGATATAGTCGAGGCAGCTCAGATGCGCGGCGGCGGTGAAATCCGCCAGCGTCATCACATCGCCCGCGAGCCAGCGGCGCTGATCGAGCAGCCAGCTCATATAGTCGATGTGATACTTGATCGCGGTGAGGCCTTCCTTCACCGTCTTGCTGTCCGGATAGCCCTTCTTCATCACCCGCTTCCAGACCCGCTCGCCCATGATCTTGCGGGTGACCTCGGCGTTGAACTTGTCGTCGAACCAGCCGCAGACCCGGCGCACCTCGAAGCGGCCCTCGGCATCGCGCGGCATCAGCGGCGGGGTGGAATGGGTCTCCTCGACATATTCACAGATGGCCTGGCTCTCGGCCATGGTCAGGGCGCCCATCCGCAGCACCGGCACCTTGCCCGCCGGATTGCGGCGCAGGAAATCCGGCGAAGGGTCCCAGGGCTTTTCCTCGACCAGCTCGACCTCGATCTTCTTCTCCGCGAGCGTCAGGCGCACCTTCCGGCAGAAGGGCGAGAGTGCGACGTGATACAGGCGGTTCATCCATCGTCCCCGGGCATGTGGTGATTTCCCCCGTGATACTCTCCGGGGGGAGGGGGATCAATGCCGGATGGGTTAATGGCGCGGTCTTCTGCCGCGCGGCGTGGGCTCGGGCAGCAACTCCGCCAGCAGGCCGATCAGCGCGCGGAGCCGGTCGCTGTCTTCCCAGGCGTCCGGGTCGATGCGCCACCAGGGTTTCGCGCCGGGGTAGGGCAGGCCCGCGACCGGATCGCCGAGGAAGGCCGTCACCTCCGGCAGCTGGCGCACGAAAAGCGCATCGTCGCACAGCAGGCCCACGGTTTTCGCCCCGACCTTCACCGCATATTCGCCAAACATCCGGTGCAGCCGGACCTGGCCGCCGAGCTGCTCCAGCAGGAAATCCGCGGTTTCGGGGGAAGTCGGCATCAGAACGATCGGCGCGCGCGAAGGGCGGCCGAAATGGTGCCGTCGTCGAGGTAATCGAGCTCGCCCCCGATCGGGACGCCCTGCGCGAGCGAGGTGATGCGTGGCCCTGCGGGGCCGATCGCCTCGGCGATGTAATGCGCGGTGGTCTGGCCCTCCACGGTGGCATTGAGCGCGAGGATCACCTCGCGGATCTCCTCCGCCTGGATCCGCGCGATGAGGCGCGGGATGCCCAGCTCTTCGGGCCCTATGGCATCGAGCGCCGAAAGCACGCCGCCCAGCACATGGTAGCGGCCCTTGAAGGCATGGCCGCGCTCCATCGCCCAGAGGTCCGCCACATCCTCCACCACGCAGATCTCGCCGGTGGCCCGCGCCGGATCGGCGCAGATCTCGCAGGTGGCGCCGGTGGAGATATTGCCGCAGATGGGGCAATCGCGCGCCTGTTCGGCGACCGTGGCCATGGCAGAGGCCAGCGGCGCCATCAGCCCCGTGCGCTTGCGCAGCAGATGCAGCACCGCGCGCCGGGCCGAGCGCGGCCCGAGCCCCGGCAGCCGCGCCATCAGCCCGATCAGGGATTCGATCTCGTCGCGCCCGGTCATTGCCGGTCAGAGCGGAGGCAGGTTCATGTCGGCGGGCAGGCCCAGCTCCGAGAGCAGCTTGCGCTGTTCGTCCTGAGCGCGGACGGCCGCGCGCCTGCGCATCCTTGATCGCGGCGAGGATCAGATCCTCCACGATCTCCTTCTCCGAGGCGACCAGGATCGAGGGGTCGATATTGAGCCCGGTGAGCTCGCCCCGCGCGGTCGCGCGCGCCTGCACCAGGCCCGCGCCCGCCTCCCCGGTGACCACGATCCGGCCCAGATCCTCCTGCAGCGCGGCCATCCGCTCCTGCATCTCCTTCGCGGCCTTCATCATCTTGGCCATGTCGCCAAGCTGGCCCAAACCCTTGAACATCGTTCTCTCCTCAACCGTCCTCGAACGGGTCCCATTCGTCCTCGACCTCGGGCAGGGCCTCCTGGGCCTGTTCCTGTACGATGTCGCGGGCCAATGTGATGCCCTCGAATGCCGCCTCCGGGAAAGCGGCGAAAATCGCCTGCACCACCGGATTGGTGGCGCGTGCCTCGGCCTCGGCCGCGAGCCGGTCGGCATCGCGGACCGCGGCGATGGTGGGGGCGCCGCCCTCGTTCACGATCGACACCCCCCAGCGGGCGCCGGTCCAGCCCTGCAGCCGCTGCTGCAGCGTGGCCGCCAGCTCGCGCGGGGCGCCGGGGGCGGGCTCGAATTCGATCCGGCCGGGGGCGTAGCTTACGAGCCGCACCCCGTTTTCCACATCGACGAGGAGCTTCACGTCGCGCATCCGGCGGATCAGCTCGACCACATCCTCGAACCGCGCATAGGCCGCGAGCGCGCCCGCCGCCACCGCCACGGCCACCGCAGCACCCGATGGCGCCACATGCAGCGCGGGCCCGTTCAGCAGCGCGCGGGTGGTGGCCGGAGCGCCGCCGCCGCCCGGCGCCGGTGTGCCCCGCGCCGCGCCATTGCCTTGCTGGATCTTGCGCATCAGCGTTTCCGGATCCGGCAGATCGGCCACATGGGTCATCCGGATCAGCGCCATTTCCGCCGCCATCATCGCATTCGGCGCGGCCGAAACCTCCTCGATCGCCTTCAGCAGCATCTGCCACAGGCGCGACAGCACCCGCATCGGGATCGCCGCCGCCATCGCCTGGCCGCGGGTGCGCTCCTCGGGCGGTACGGTCGGGTCGTCGGCGGCCTCGGGGGTGATCTTGATCACGGAGACCCAATGGGTGATCTCGGCCAGGTCGCGCAGCACCGCCATCGGGTCGGCGCCGTCCGAATACTGGCCAGACAGCTCCGTGAGCGCGCCCGCCGCATCGCCCTTCAGCACCATGTCGAACAGGTCGAGCACCCGCGCCCGGTCCGCGAGGCCGAGCATCGCGCGGACCTGGTCGGCGGTGGTCTCGCCCGCGCCATGCGCGATCGCCTGATCCAGAAGCGACATCGCATCGCGCACCGAGCCTTCGGCCGCCCGCGTGATCAGCGCCAGCGCATCGGGCGCGATCTGTGCGCTCTCCAGCCCTGCCACCTTCGCCAGATGGGCCATCATCACCTCGGGCTCGATCCGGCGCAGGTCGAACCTTTGGCAGCGCGACAGCACCGTCACCGGCACCTTGCGGATCTCGGTGGTGGCGAAGATGAATTTCACATGCGCCGGCGGCTCCTCCAGCGTCTTCAGCAGCGCATTGAAGGCCGAATTCGACAGCATGTGCACTTCGTCGATGATGTAGACCTTGTAGCGCGCGGAGGTCGGCGCGTAATGCACGCTGTCGAGCACGTTGTTGCGGATGTCGTCGACCTTGGTCTGCGAGGCGCCGTCCATCTCGATCACGTCGACATGGCGCCCTTCGGCGATGGCGCGGCAATTATCGCAGCGCAGGCAGGGCTCGGTGGTTGGGCCGCCCTTGCCGTCCGCGCCGGTGCAGTTCAGCCCCTTGGCGATGATCCGCGCCGTCGTGGTTTTGCCCACGCCGCGCACCCCGGTCATGATGAAGGCATGCGCGATCCGGTCTGCGGCGAAGGCGTTCTTCAGCGTGCGGACCATGTCCTCCTGCCCGATCAGATCGGCGAAGGTCGCGGGGCGGTATTTGCGGGCTAGGACCTGATAGCCGGTTTCGGACATGGGGTGGCTCCTGTTCTGGCGCGCAGTCTAGAGGGCCTGTCGTCCGAGTCAAACGCATGGTTGGGGCGCATGGTTCGGAGCACAACTCTGGCGTGTTAGCGAATCAATTTTACACGCAGTTTCCGTGATTGTGTCCGGGTGGTATCCAGTTCTCGTGTGGAGTGGCTGGGTGTTTACCGGGGGTTGGTTAAAATGGCATGTTTAACCATTTGATAACTAATAGAATGACGGGCGCCGCGAAAATGCGGATGGTGGCGATGAAGAGGAGATACTGTCGTCATATTGGAGAGTGAAATGTTCAAATCCGCCCTTGCCGCTTCCGTGATCGCGCTCGCCGCAGCCCTCCCCGCTGCCGCCGTCACCATCAGCGATTACGTCCCCGGTGCCGCTGCCACCAGTGCGCATATCTATGTGGCCAATGATGGCCCGGTCACCGTGACCTATATCGGCTCGGATGCCGCCAACTACAACTTCGGCTTCTATGTCCGCGACGGGGCCGACCAGCCGCTGTTCTTCAACAAGGTCGATACCTTCGGCAAGACCGTCACGCTCGAAGGCCTGTTCGCCAAGGGCACCGAGATCGTGTTCAGCCTGAACAGCTATGGCTCCTCGCCGACCACCTTTTTGACGGGAACCAATTACGCCCGGGCGGGTTTGGTGGCTGACAAGGGCTTCATGGTCGCCTTCGAGGACACGATCGCGGGCGATTTCGACTACAACGATTTCGTCTTCGGGGTCACCAACGTGACCAATGAACTTCCCGCCGTCCCGCTTCCGGCTGCGCTGCCGCTCATGGCCAGCGCCTTCGGCGGCTTCGCGTTGTTCCGCCGCCGTCGCGGCTGATCTGTTCGGTAAACAGTGCCTGTGTAACGAGTTGTTCCGAGTGTGTAGGTAATGATTGTGCCGCCCCTGACCCCGCGTCAGGGGCGGATTGTTTTTCCTGTGGGCGCAGGCCTGCTGGAAAAGTGATTTTGTCCACAGAATTCGTCGGTATCCGGCCCGAAAACGCGTGAATTTGCTTTACAGACTGACTCCGTGCAGCCACGATATGTTGTAGAGCAGGCGGGTCACAACGCCGTGACTGGTGCACGAACCAAGACCTAGGGCTATGAACCCAAGGGTCGGTCAAGGGGCAGGGACGCAGGAACGATGGCGCTGAGCGAGAGCTATCTTTACGCCGAGGATATCCATCCGATCGACGTGGTCGAGACGCTGGCCGAAGCGCAGGACTGGGATTTCGACCGGATCGCCGAGGACCAGATCGCGATGGTGGTGCAGGGCCAGTGGCGCACCTATTCCATCACCCTCGCCTGGTCCGTGCAGGACGAGACGCTGCGGCTGATCTCGACCTTCGAGATGGAGCCGCCGCGGCGCCGGGTGCCGGCGCTGCTCGATCTGCTGAACCGCATCAACGATCAGGTCTGGACCGGCGCCTTCACCTACTGGAGCGAGCACAAGATGATGGTCTGGCGCCACGGGCTGATCCTCGCGGGCGGGCAGGTGCCGGGAGAGGGCCAGATCGACCGGCTGATCGGCGCGGCGGTGATGGCGGCGGAGCGGTTTTACCCCGCGATGCAGCTCACCTGCTGGGGCGACGAGGCCCCCGAAGCGGCGCTGAACGTGGCCATTGCAGAGGCTTACGGCCGGGCTTAAGGTCCCCTTCGCAAAGGGGAATAGCATGGATTTTTCGCAAATCGAGGCGCGCGGTCTGGTCTTGCTGGGCTGCGGCAAGATGGGTTCGGCGCTGCTGGCGGGCTGGCTGCGGGGCGGGCTCGCGCCTGCCGCGGTGCATGTGATCGAGCCCTATCCGTCGGACTGGCTGAAGGGGACGGGCGCGGCGCTGAACGCCCCGCTGCCGCCGCATCCGGCGGTGGTTCTGGTGGCGGTGAAGCCGCAGATGATGGGCGCGGCGCTGCCGCAGCTGCAGGGCATCGGCGCCGATACGCTGGTGGTCTCGATCGCGGCCGGAACCCGGATCTCGGCCTTCGAGGAGGTGTTCGGCGCGGGCGTGCCGATCGTGCGGGCGATGCCCAACACGCCCGCGGCGATCGGGCAGGGGATCACCGCGATCTGCCGCAACGGCGCCGTGAGCGAGGCGGGCTTCGCGCTGGCCGAGGGCTTGCTGAGCGCGGTGGGCGGCGTGGTGCGGCTGGAGAGCGAGGCGCAGATCGACGCGGTGACGGCGGTGTCGGGCTCGGGCCCGGCCTATGTGTTCCATCTGATCGAGACGCTGGCCGCGGCCGGTGTGGCCGAGGGCCTGCCCGAGGCGCTGTCCTTGCAGCTGGCGAAGGCCACCGTGGCCGGGGCCGGGGCGCTGGCGATGCAATCGGACGAAGATCCGGGGCAGCTGCGGGTCAATGTGACCTCGCCGGGCGGCACCACGGCGGCGGCGCTGGCTGTGCTGATGGATCCGGAGGCGGGCTTCCCGGCGCTGCTGCGGCGCGCGGTGGAGGCTGCGGCGGCGCGTGGGCGGGAGCTCGGCAAATGATCACATTCGACGATTTCCAGAAGGTGGATATCCGGGTTGGCCGGATCGTGGCCGCGGAGCTCTTCCCGCAGGCGCGCAAGCCCGCCTACAAGCTGCTGATCGACTTCGGCGAACTGGGGCAGAAGAAATCCTCCGCACAGATCACCCGGCACTACACGCCCGAGGAGCTGGTCGGGCGGCAGGTGCTGGCGGTGGTGAATTTCCCGCCGCGGCAGATCGGGCCGTTCATGTCGGAGGTGCTGACGCTCGGCGTGCCGGACGAGAGCGGCGAAGTGGTGTTGATCGGGCCGGGGCAGGATGTGCCCATCGGCGGGAGGCTGTTCTGATGAAGCTACTGGTGACGCGCCAGCTGACCCCTGCGGTGGAGGCGAAGGCTGCGGCGGAATTCGACGTGACCTTCCGCAACGGCGCCGTGCCGATGACGGAGGAGGAGGCGCATGCGGCCCTGCAGGGCTATGATGCGCTCCTCGTCACGCTGGGCGACAAGGTGACGGCGCAGGCGCTGCAAGGCGATCTGCGGGCGCGGATCGTCTCGAATTTCGGCGTGGGCTACAACCATATCGACGCGGCGGCGGCGAAGGCGCGCGGCATCGTGGTGACGAATACACCGGGCGCAGTGACCGATGCCACGGCAGATGTGGCGATGACGCTCTTGCTCATGAGCGCACGGCGGGCGGGCGCGGGCGAGCGTTATGTGCGCTCCGGCGCCTGGACCGGCTGGACGCCGACGCAGTTCCTGGGCCAGCATGTGACCGGCAAGACGGTGGGCATCATCGGGCTCGGGCGGATCGGCGCGGCGATCGCGCGGCGCTGCCATTTCGGCTTCGGCATGCAGGTGCTGTACTACAACCGCTCGGCCAAAGAGGCTGGCTTCCCGGCGCGGCAGGTGACGCTCGACGCGCTGCTCGCTGCATCGGATTTCGTGGTGGTGGCGGTGCCTGCCGCGCCCGAGACGCATCACCTGATCGGGGCTGCGGAATTCGCCCGGATGCAGGCCCATGCGCATTTCATCAACATCGCGCGGGGGGACATCGTGGATGAGCCGGCGCTGATCGCGACGCTGGAGGCCGGGCGGATCGCCGGGGCGGGGCTCGACGTGTTCGAGAAGGAGCCCTTCGTGCCGGAGGCGCTGCGGCGGCTGGAGAATGTGACGCTGTTGCCGCATCTGGGCACCGCGGCGCTGGAGGTGCGCGACGCGATGGGGTTCATGGCGCTCGACAATCTGATCGCGTTCCGCGACGGCCAGATGCCGCCGAACGCGATCTAGCTCTCCATCGCCGCGCGCCAGTGGCGGCGGCAGAGCGAGACATAGGTCTCGTTGCCGCCGATCTGGACCTGGGCGCCCTCATGGGCGGGGCGCCCGTCGGCGCCGAGGCGCACGACCATCGTCGCCTTGCGCCCGCAGTGGCAGATGGTGCGGACCTCGCGCATCTCATCGGCAAGCGCGAGCAGGGCCGCCGAGCCCGGGAACAGCGCACCGCGGAAATCCACGCGCAGCCCGTAGCACATCACCGGCAGGTTCAGATCGTCGACGGCGCGGGCGAGCTGCCAGACCTGATCTTGCGACAGGAACTGCGCCTCGTCGATGAAGACGCAGGCGCAGGGGCCCTGGGCCAGGCGGGCCTCCAGCAGCGCGAACATGTCGGTTGCGGGGCCGAAAAGCGCGGCATCCGCGCCGATGCCGATCCGGCTGGCGATGCGGCCGGTGCCCGCGCGGCCATCGAGTGCTGCGGTGACGAGGAAGGTCTGCATCCCGCGTTCGATATAGTTGTAGGAGGCCTGGAGCAGGATCGTGCTCTTGCCCGCGTTCATCGTCGAATAGTGGAAATACAGCTTGGCCATGGCCCGGGGTTAGCGCGAAGCCTGCGGCGGGGCAAGCGGGGGAACATCGGCGCGGGCTGCGCGTTGGCGCAGGGAACCGGCCGGCGGGCCGGCCTGCACGCAAAGGAGTGAAGCGATGACGGCGCACAAGACTCTCAACGATGTTCCCTCGAATGCCAAGAAGACGGTGATCGACCTTTTGAACAAGAATCTCGCGGCGATGATCGACCTCGCGCTGCTGACCAAGCAGGCGCATTGGAACCTCAAGGGGATCCAGTTCATTGCCGTGCACGAGATGCTGGACGGGTTCCGCGCGACGCTGGACGGCCATACCGACACGATCGCGGAGCGGGCGGTGCAGCTGGGCGGTACGGCCCTGGGTACGACACAGGTGGTGGCGGAGGCGTCGGAGCTGAAGGCCTATCCGACCGATATTTTCGCGATCAAGGACCACCTGAAGGCGCTGATCGCGCGTTATGGCGAGGTGGCGAATATGGTGCGCGCGGCGATCGATGCCGCGGATGAGGCGGGCGATGCCGATGCGGCGGATATCTTCACCGCGGCCTCGCGCGACCTGGACAAGGCGCTGTGGTTCCTGGAGGCGCATCTGCAGGAGTGATCGCCGGACCGGCCGTGACCACAAGGCAAAGGGGCCCCGAGGGGCCCCTTTCTGGCTCTACTCCGCCGTCGCGGCGGCGCCGCGCCGACGGGGGCGGGCCGCGCCGCCATCGGCGGCACGGGCCGGTTTGCGCGGGGCATCGCTGCGCGGGCGCTGGCCCTGCGGCTTGCCCTGACCCTGGCCGCCATGGCCGCGATGCGGGCGTTTGCCCTGTTTGGACTGGCCGGGGCGGGGCGCATCCACCACCGCGTGCGGTTCGCCGCCGATGACCGGGATATTGGCGTTCATCGCCTTCTGGATCGCCTTCAGATCGTCCATTTCCGCCGGGGCGCAGAAGGCCACGGCGCGGCCGTTGCGGCCGGCGCGCGCGGTCCGGCCGATGCGGTGGACATAGTTTTCCGGCACGTTCGGCAGGTCGTAGTTGTAGACATGGGCGACGAGCGGGATATCGAGGCCGCGGGCGGCGACGTCGGTTGCCACCAGGACCTGGATCTCGCCGGCGCGGAAGGCGCTCAGGGCGCGCTCACGCTGGTTTTGCGATTTGTTGCCGTGGATCGCTGCGACGGAGAAGCCCCAGTTTTCGAGGAGCCGCGCGAGCTTGTCGGAACCGTGTTTGGTACGGTTGAAGACCACCGCGAGCTCGCCCGGGTGTTTGGCCAGGTATTCCGACAGCAGCGTCGCCTTGTCGCCCTGATTGACGAAATGGATGCCCTGCTCGATCTTATCGGCGACCTTGCCCGGCGGCGCGACCTGCACCTTGACCGGGTCGGTCAGGTAGCTCTGGGCGAGCTCCTCCATCAGCTTCGGCATGGTGGCGGAGAACAGCATCGTCTGCCGCTCCGCCGGGATCAGCTTCGCGATCCGGCGCAGGGCGTGGATGAAGCCGATGTCGAGCATCTGGTCGGCTTCGTCGAGCACCAGATATTTGGTTTCCGACAGCACCAGCGCGCGGCGTTCGAGCAGATCGAGCAGGCGGCCGGGGGTGGCGATCAGCACATCGGTGCCCTTGGCGAGCTTTTCCGTCTGCACGTTGATCGAGGCGCCGCCGACGACGCGCTGGATCCGGATCGGGGCGCCTTCGCCGAAGGCGCTCAGGTTCTCGTGGATCTGGGTCGCGAGTTCGCGGGTGGGCGCGAGGACGAGGGCGCGCACCGTTTTCGGCCCGGGGCGTTTGCCATAGGCGATGATGCGGGTGAGCATCGGCAGGCCGAAAGCCGCGGTCTTGCCGGTGCCGGTCTGCGCGAGGCCGAGCAGGTCGCGGCCGCGGACGATATGGGGGATGCCCTGTTCCTGAATCGGCGTCGGCTTGGTCAGGCCAAGGCGCGTGAGATTCTGGACCAGAATCGGCGCGAGGCCGAGGTTTTCGAAGTTTTCCAAAAGACTGTCTTTCATGGGCGCGCAGGGAGGGCGCGCAGAAGGGGAGGCCGGCGAACCGGCGGGCGGGCGGGGCGCGGACGTTTGGTCCGCCGGCCCCCCGCGTGATGTGAGGCCATGGTGTCCGCCCCTTGCGCCTGACGGGCGCGGCTGCTCACGCGGGCAGCGGGGTTGCGGATGGCTAGCAGATGGGGCGGATCGGCGCGAAAGTCAAGGAAAACCGCTGCGGCGCAGAAAACGGGCCGGGTTCAGTTCCGGTCCGCGGTATCCATCCAGATCGTCACCGGGCCGTCGTTCAGCAGGCTGACCGCCATATCGGCGCCGAATTCGCCATTCTCGACCGGCAGGCCGAAGCCGCGCAGCGCGGCACTGAAATGCTGATACAGCTTCTCGCCCAGATCGGGGGCGGCGGCGGAGGAGAAGCCCGGCCGGTTGCCGGTGGAGGTATCGGCGGCCAGGGTGAACTGGCTGACCACCAGGCAGGCGCCGCCGATATCGAGCACCGAGCGGTTCATCTTGCCCGCCTCGTCGCGGAAGATGCGGCATTTGGCGACCCGCGCCGCCAGCTTCTCGGCCTGTACCTCGGTATCGCCCTGCATCGCGCATACAAGGATCAGCAGGCCCGGCCCGATGGCGCCGGTTGTGCGGCCATCGACCTCCACGCTGGCATGGCGGACGCGTTGGATCAGGGTTCTCATGGCAGCTCCTTTGCCCAGGGCGGGTTGGCGCCGGCGCGGCCGACGGTGACGCTTGCTGCCAGTACACCGAGCCGCAGGCAGCTCTCGATCAGGGCGCCGTCGGCCGCGGCCACAGCGGCCTTACTGAGCGCACCGACCCGGTGCAGCGCCGCCAGCACGCCCGCGTTGAACGTATCGCCTGCGCCCACGGTATCGACCACCGCCACCCGCTGCGCCGGGACGAAGACCGCATCGGTGGCGCTGAAGCCATAGGCACCGTTCGCGCCTTCGGTGATGAACACGATCCGCGGCCCGCGGGCGAGGATCGCGCGGGCGAGGGCCTCGGTCTCGCCCGGGCCTTCCAGCCAGCGCAGGTCCTCGTCCGACAGTTTCACGATATCGGCCGCGGCGATCATCCGGGCGATGCGGGCACGGTATCCGGCTTCGTCGCGGATGAAGCCGGGGCGGATATTCGGGTCGAGCATCAGCAGGCGATGGTGTGCCTCGCGCAGCGCGAGCGCCTCATAGGCCGTGGCGCAGGGCTCCACGGCGAGCGAGATCCCCCCGAAGAACAGCGCGGCCACATCGGCCGGGATCGCGGGCAGCTCAGTGGGGGCCAGCATCCGCCCGGCGGTGTTTTCGTCGTAGAAGGCGTAGCGCGCCTGGCCCTCGGTCAGGGTCACGAAGGCGAGGGTCGTCGGCCTATCCGAGCGGATCGCCAGATCGGTGCGCACCTGCGATGCAGCCAGGGCGCGGGTCAGCTGCACGCCGAAGAGGTCGGTGGAGATCCCGGAGAGCAGCCCTGCGGGCGTGCCCAGCCGCCCGAGCGCGATCGCGGTATTGAACACCGCGCCGCCCGGATAGGGGGCGAAGCAGGCCTCGCCTCCGGCCGTCTCGCGCGGCAGCATGTCGATCAGCGCCTCCCCGCAGCACAGGATCATATCGGTCCTCCCCCCGATGTTTGCGCCAACAGCATTATCCGCCGCCCCCCGCCCGCGCAATCAGAAGCGGCCCGAGCGGTCCAGGTAGTAGACCACACCGATGACCACGAGCGCGGCAGCCACGGCGGCGGCGATCTTCCAGGGCGACCAGGGCCTGTCGCCCTGCACCTGGCCGGTCTGGGCATTGACGACGAAAGTATAGCTGCGGCCCTGAAAGCGATAGGCCGCGGTCCAGATCGGCAGCAGGATGTGCTTGAACGTCTCGGCCGAGAAGGCCGGGTCCATGCGCAGCACGCGCTGTTCGTCGCCGCCGATATCGCGCCGCACATCGGACTGGATCACCCGCAGCATCTCCGCCTGCGCGAGGTGGTGGCCCTCATTGAGATCCACGGTGTAGCCTTCGGCGGCGAGCCCGGCCAGGTAATCCGGCCGGTAATCGGTCAGCTCCGACAGGTTCCAGGGCCAGAGCCCGTCCACATGCGCGGGCCGGAGCGAGCGCGCGGCATAGATCAGCACGTCGTCGAAGGCGCGGGCCACGCGGCCTGAAACCGGGCTCCAGCGCACATGGCGCACCTGTTCGGTGCGCATCTCGGGGCGGCCGTCGATGATCACCTGCACCTGCCGGGTTTCGTACCAGTAATCGCCGCGCTGGCCTGCATAATCGGTGCGGGTCTGGGCGTCGAAGGTCCAGAAGGGGGCATAGATCCCGGTCATCCTGCGCCCCCGCCGGGCATATTGCGCGATGCCGGAGGGCGCGAACCACAGGCTGCCGAGCCAGCGCCCGAGGGCCGCGCGCGCGTCCTCCTCCGTCAGCCGGAACGGCACCAGCCCCTGCGGCTTGATCTGCCGCCGCGTGCCGGTATCGGTCACGACCGGGGTCGCGCAATAGGGGCATTCGGTGGCATGCGCCGCGCCCTGCATCTCGATCGCCGCGCCGCAGTTCGGGCAGGACAGGGTGCGGCTCTCCTCGATCTCGCTTTCGGGGAGGCGCGCCTGCAGCCCGAGCTCCAGCGGCAGCTCGTGCAGCGTGCGCGCGCCGCGGCCGGTGGCGCGGGGGATGTCCTGCACATGGCCGCAATGGTCGCAGACCAGCCGCTCCTGCCCGGGGGCGAAGCGCAGATCGGCCCCGCAGGATTCGCAGGGGTAGTGGAATTCGGCCTCCGGCCGACGGGCGGCGGGCATGGGTGCTCAGGCCTCGGGCGGCGGCGGCGGGGCGATGGTGAAGAGCTGTGCGAGCTCGGTGATTTCCTCGGCGCGCTTCCAGCCGTCCTGGCCCGGGGCCCAGACGAGCGACTCGCGGCTGAAGCTGCCGGCGGCGGCCTGCCGGCCCAGATTGGCGCGGCTGAACGGACCCGTCACCTGCCCGGCCAGAGCCACATGCCAGACCTTCTCGACCGGCGGCGGTGGGGGGGGGGGGGGGGGG
>NZ_JAYRZN010000011.1:0-96312 GCF_041916475.1 Paenirhodobacter sp. | reverse complement strand
GGCTAGATCAGGGTTTCCCCCATTGTCTAAGATTCCCCACTGCTGCCTCCCGTAGGAGTCTGGGCCGTGTCTCAGTCCCAGTGTGGCTGATCATCCTCTCAAACCAGCTATGGATCGTCGGCTTGGTGAGCCGTTACCTCACCAACTACCTAATCCAACGCGGGCCGATCTTTTGCCGATAAATCTTTCCCCCGAAGGGCACATACGGTATTACTCCCAGTTTCCCGAGGCTATTCCGTAGCAAAAGGTACGTTCCCACGCGTTACTCACCCGTCCGCCGCTAGATCCGAAGATCTCGCTCGACTTGCATGTGTTAGGCCTGCCGCCAGCGTTCGTTCTGAGCCAGGATCAAACTCTCAAGTTGAAACCCCCGAAGGGGTTCTTGACGTCGAACCTTGCACATATCTGCTGCCCCTAAGGGCAGTCACATCTGCTTGTCGTTCCTCGCAATCGCGAAGACCGCCAAACAGTGAAGCTGACAATCACATCATCGGCCGAAGCCTAGTGACCCGATATGCTCCGGTTCGCGTCGCAAATGCAACCAAACCGCCCGCATATCTCTTCAGATATCCATCAATGTCAAAGAGCAAAGACAACAAAATCAACCAACTGCTACCATCCTTTGGCGCAGCCAGCCAACCCGTCATCCATTTTAACCACCGGTCCACCGCGTCGCCGCCGCTTCCCGTCCCGCCGCCCCGCTTCGTTTCCGTCTGCGCCGCGTCGGTGAGGGGCTATTTACGGATCACGCCGGGGATACGCAAGAGGGTCATCGCAAAATTCTTGGATTTTTTATGACAGATCGGCCTACGCCCAATAAATTAAGGGCAATGATGCCCAACGCCACCAAAGGCGGCAGCGTGCAAACCGTGAGCCCGCAAGCCGGAGCCCGGGCTAATCCCGTAATTGGCCACACAACCGACGACACACCGGGTGTAAACCCCCTGGGGCGGGAATCGATTCCCTCGATTCCCGCCCCACACGCCCGGCCTGCCGCCCGTTTCGGCGGCAGCGCCTTCAATACCACCGACCGATGGTCACGATCTCGATTTCGGCCGCCACCCGCGCGTTGGAGGTATTGAAGGCAGAGACGCTCAGCCCTGTCGCCGTGCGCCCGGTGATCCGCGGAATGATCGCGGTCGTGGCGGAGCTGTTGACCCCGAGCGTGGTGATCAGGTCCGTGGTCGAGGCAAAAGCCGCCGGGAAGGTCACTGCCGCTTCGCCGGTCGTCAGCGTCGTCACCTTTTGCCAGCAGGTCTGGTTGCCGTTCTGGCTCCGCTCATAGCGTCCCTGCGTAGTCGACACCGTCTCGATCGCCGCACCGCTGATCCAGCCGCCCCAGGCGCCCCCCGTCCGCGCCCGGCTGAAGATCGCCCCCACCGGCGCCGCCGAAGCCGTAGAGGCCTCAACCACCAGCAGCTGGACCTCCTGCCCGGCGCCGCGGCGCTGGTGCAGCAGGATCCCCGCCTGTGCACCCGTGGGCCCGCCCGAGCTTCCGAGCGCCACATCATAAGCATAGAGCCCGGGGGCAATCGTGCTGTCGGTAAGGCCGATATTGGCCACCAGCGGCGCTACACCACCGATCCCGAACGCCCCCACCCGCAGCAGCCGGCCCGCCGTCGCATCCGACGTCGACGCCTGCACGCCCGTCCCGGTCACGGCACCGTTGATCACCGCACCATTGTCAAAGGTCACCGTACCGGTCGTGGCCGCCGCGCGCAGCGCGCTTTGGAACGTGCTGCCGTCGGCGCTCACCTTGATCTCGAAATTGTCGCTCCCCGCGAGCCCCATTTCCGCCCGGCCGGACCAGTTCGTCTGAAACAGCAGGCTCCCCGTCGCGGCCTGGGTGGCCTTGTTGATCTTCAGCTGGTGCCCGGCCCCGGCATGGGTCAGCAATGTCGCGGGCGCAGAGACGGCCAGCCGGTTCGTACTGTCGGCGGTGGTGGCGATGCCCAGCATCTCTACCGAAGACGTGTCCCCGCCCGAACCCAGGCTCTGCCAGGCCGAGCCGGTCCAGACCACCTCCACCCCGCTCTCCTGCACATACACGCGCCAGCCCATCTTCGGGGAGACGAAGCGCCAACCCTGCGCATCGCCCCCCCAGACCGCTATGCTGTTGCCCTCGCCCGCCCAGGCCCCGGTGGCGCCCGTTCCGACCAGATGTCGGTCTCCCACCGTCAGCGTGCTCGGTGGGCTGGTCAGCCCGCGGCTCAACACCGCCGCCTGAACCACCACATCCAGCAGATCCAGCGCCTCGTTATGGGTCACATGTTTCTGCGCCTGCGACGGCAGAATATAGGGAAGCGACAAAATGGGGGACGTATCGGACATCGGTAACCCTCTCCAGCCAGTTGCCGCCAAACTAGGAGATGAGGGTTAATGACGCGAAAGGGCAGCGTACGCTGCTCCGCTCAGCCGATACGCGCCCCGGATCTGCTGTCAAACAGCACCGCCCGCGACAGATCCAGCCAGACCGCCTGCCGCGCCCCCACCTCCGCGGTGGCCGGCAGCCGCGCGGTGATCAGCCGCGCCCCAAGCCGCAGCCCCAGGAACACGTCCGACCCCGTCGGCTCCACCATCTCCACCGGGAGCTCCAGCGCCACGCCCTCGGGCGCCCGCTCCGCCGAAACCGCCTCCGGCCGCAGGCCAAGCGTCACCGCGCGCCCCGGCTCCAGCGTCACGGCCAGCGGCAGCGCGACCTCCGCCCCCTCCAGCTGCAGCGTCTGCCCGTCGAGCCCGACCGTCCCCGGCAGCATGTTCATCGCCGGCGCCCCCATGAAATCCGCCACGAACATGTTCGCAGGCGCATTATAAATCTCGGCCGGAGCGCCCGCCTGCTGCACGACCCCGTCCTTCAGCACCACGATCTGCGTCGCGAGCGTCATCGCCTCGATCTGGTCATGGGTCACATAGATGATCGTCGCGCCTGTCGCCTGATGCAGGCGCCGGATCTCTGCCCGCACCTCCACCCGCAGTTTCGCATCGAGATTGGAAAGCGGCTCGTCGAACAGGAACAGCCGCGGCTTGCGCACCAGCGCCCGCGCCATCGCCACCCGCTGCCGCTGCCCGCCCGAAAGCTGCCCCGGCCGCCGGTCGAGCAGATGCTCGATCTGCAGCGTCTTCGCCACCGCGGCCACATCCACCGCTCTCTGGGCCGCGGGGACGCCGGCCATCTCCAGCGGAAAGGCGATATTCCCCGCCACGGTCATGTTCGGATAGAGCGCGTAACTCTGAAACACCATGGCTATGTCGCGTTTCGAGGGATGCAGCCCGAGGACACTCTGGCCATCGATCCGGATGTCGCCCGCGGTCGGCGGCTGCAGCCCGGCAATCGCGTTCAGCAAGGTCGACTTGCCGCAGCCCGACGGCCCCACCAGCACCAGAAACCCGCCCTTCTCCAGCCGGATGTCGACCCCCTTCAGGATCTGCAGCCCGCCAATGGTCCGCTCCAGACGCTCGATCTCGATGAAGGCCATGCTCTATCCCTTGACCGCGCCGGCCATCAGCCCGCGCATGAAATACCGCCCGGCCAGCACATAGACGAGCAGCGTCGGCAGCGCCGCGATGACCGCCGCCGCCATGTCCACATTGTATTCCTTCACCCCCGTGGAGGAGGCAACCAGGTTGTTCAGCGCCACGGTCATCGGCGCCGCCGCCCCCGAGGTGAACGACACCCCGAACAGGAAGTCGTTCCAGATATTGGTGAACTGATAGATGACCGTCACCACGATGATCGGTGCCGAAGACGGCAGCAGGATCCGCCAGAAGATGGTGAAGAACCCGGCCCCGTCCATCTGCGCGGATTGGATCAGCTCGTTCGGGAAGGTTTCATAGTAATTGCGGAAGAACAGCGTGGTGAAGCCGAGCCCATAGATCACATGGGTCAGCACGAGCCCCGCCGTCGAATTCGAAAGCCCGAGCAGCCCCAACATCCGCGCCATCGGAATCAACACCGACTGAAACGGTATGAAGCAGGCAAACAGCATCAGCCCGAAGACGACCCTGTGCCCCGGGAACACCCATTTCGTCAGTACATAGCCGTTCAGCGCCCCGAGCGCGGTGGAGATCAGCACCGCCGGCACCACCATCCGGATCGAATTCCAGAAGTAGTCCTTTATGCCCGCACAGGTCACGCCAATACAGGCCTCCGCCCAGGCCCGCAGCCAGGCCGCCGCGGTGGGCTGGGCCGGCAGGGCCAGGATGTCGCCGCCGCGGATCTCGTCCAGCGTCTTGAACGAGGTGGTCAGCATCACATAGAGCGGCGTCAGATAGAACCCGGCGAACAGCAGCAGCAGCCCATAGATCACCACCCGGTTCAGCCGCGCCGGACGCACGGCCATGATTTCGCTCATCGCCGCTCCTCCCGCAGCTCGGAATAGAGGTAAGGCACCATGATCGCCGCTATCCCCATCAGCATGATCATCGCCGAGGCAGAGCCCACCGCCATCTGGCTGCGGGTGAAGGTGTAGGAATACATGAAGGTCGAGGGCAGCTCGGTGGCGTTCCCCGGCCCGCCACCCGTGAGCGCGATCACGAGGTCGTAGCTCTTGATCGCCATATGGGCGAGTACGATCACCGCCGAGAGGAACGCCGGGCGCAGCAGCGGAATCACGATGCGGCGGTAGATGGTCGGAGTCGAGGCCCCGTCCACGGTTGCGGCCTTCAGCATTTCGCCATCAATGCCGCGCAGGCCCGCCAGGAACATCGCCATCACGAAGCCCGAGGCCTGCCAGATCCCGGCGATGGCCACCGTATAGATCGCCATCTCCGGCCGGACCAGCCAGTCGAAGGTGAAGCCCTCCCAGCCCCAGCCCCGCACCGTGTTCTGAAACCCCATGCCCGGGTTCAGGAACCACTTCCACGCCGTTCCCGTCACCACGAAGGAGAGCGCCATCGGATAGAGGTAAATCGGCCGCAGCACGCCCTCGATGCGGATTTTCTGATCGAGCAGGATCGCCAGCGCGAGCCCGATCACGATACAGACCACGATATAGATCGAGCCGAAGACCGCCAGGTTCTTCAGCGCCATCCACCAGTTCGGCTGGCTGAACAGCCGCTCATAGGCGTCAAACCCCGCCCATTGATAGACCGGCAGCAGCCGCGACTTCGACAGCGACAGAACCGCCGTCCAGACGATGAAGCCATAAACGAACATCAGGATCAGGGCGAAACTCGGCGCCAGTACCAGCCGCGGCAACCAGCCCTGCATGCGCGTGACCATGGACCCTCCCCCTCGCTTCGGGTGCCTCCCGGATGGCGCGGGCCACTCCCGGCCCGCGCCACAGGCTCACATCGCCGCCTTCACCGCCTGCGGCAGGCGCTTCAGCGCCTCGTCGGTCGAGATCTGGCCGTTCAGCTGCTGCGTCACCACATCAAAGATCGCTTCCTTCACCGAGGACGGCTGGCCATGGCCATGCGCCAGCGAGCCGGCCAGCGTGCCATTCGCCGCGGCCTCGGCCAGATCCCTCATGCCCTTCTTGCCACAGGCGTCGAAGTCGGTATCCGGCACGTCGGTGCGCGCCGGAACCGAGCCCTTCACCTTGTTGAAGGCAATCTGGAACGCCGGATCCATCACCGCCGCCGCCATCTTGAGCTGGGCATCCTTCAAGCCCGCATCCTTCTGCTCGAACATCACGAACTGGTCAGAGTTGAACAGCACATTGCCCTGCGTGCCCGGGAAACGGATACAGACGAAATCCTTGTCCGGCACGTTGCCTGCCCGCAGGAATTCGCCCTTGGCCCAGTCGCCCATTTCCTGCGCACCGGCCTTGCCCTCGATCACCATCGCCGAGGACAGGTTCCAGTCGCGCCCGGAGAAGCTGTTGTCGAAATAGCCACGCAGCCGGGTCATGTCGTCGAACACCTGCCGCATGGTCTCACCGCTCAGCGCGTCCGGATCGGCCTCCAGTACCGCCTTCTTGTAGAAATCCATCCCCCCGCGCGACAGCACCACCGCCTCCCACAGCGTGCCGTCCTGCCAGGGCTGCCCGCCATGCGCGAGCGGCACAATTCCCTGCGCCTTGAAATTGTCCAGCATCGCAAAGAATGCATCCATATCGGCCGGGGCCTTGCCGCCCGCCTTGTCCAGCGCCGCCTTGTTGATCCAGAGCCAGTTCGTGGAATGCACGTTCACCGGCGCCGCAATCCAATGCCCGTCATATTTGGAGAATGCCTGAATCGCCTGCGGCACCACCTTGTCCCAGCCCGCGGGCCCCGCCAGCGTATCGAGGTTGCTCAGCACCCCCATCTCCGACCATTCGCGAATATCGAACCCCAGCATCTGCACCGCCGTCGGCGGATCGCCCGCCGTGACCCGCGCCCGCAGCGCCGTCATCGCCTGCACGCCCGATCCCCCCGCGACCGGCATGTCCTTCCAGGCAACCCCCTTGGCGGCCAGATCCTCCTTCAGAACATTGAGCGCCGCCGCCTCGCCTCCCGCCGTCCACCAATGCAATACCTCGACGCTTTCCTCAGCCCGGGCCGCGCCCGCGCACAAGGCCAGACAGGCCGTTCCGGCCAGAAAGACATGTCGCATCTCTTATCCTCCCAAGCCGGATCCTCCCCCCGGCGCCCTATTTATAACGTTTTCATTTCCAGTTATGTCAACTGATTCATTCGCCGCAGCTGCACAGTCACCATATTGAATTTCAATTGTTAATCTGTATGTAATCGCATCTCCGGGGCATCTCCCGTTTTTTGCAAACGATATAATGGCAGTCTGCACATGGTTCAGGGCAAGCCCACATTGCGTACCGTCGCACAGATCGCAGGCCTGGCCGTGACCACGGTTTCGCGCGCCCTGGCCGATGCCCCCCAGATCGCGCCCGACACCCGCGCCCGGGTACAGCAGATCGCCCGCGAGATCGGCTATTCCCCGGACCGCGCCGCGCAGCGCCTGCGCACCGGGCGTACGAATGTCATCGCCCTGGTGCTGAACCCGCATGAGGAAATCCTCGGCTACGGTTCCTCGATGATCCGCGGTATTTCCGAGGCCCTGCGCGGCAGCCCCTATCACCTTGTGGTCATGCCGAATTTTGCCGATGCGCCCGAGGCGGAGACGGTCGAGAAAATCATCCGCAACCGCCTCGCCGACGGCGTTCTGATCTCCCGGACCCGGCCGGACGACCTGCGAATCCGGCTGATGCTGGAGCGCGGGTTTCCCTTCGTCTCGCATGGCCGCACCGAGCTCGCGACCCCGCACCCCTGGGTCGATTACGACAACCGCGCCTTCGCCCGCGCCGCCACCGCGCGGCTGGCTGCCGCAGGCGCCCGAAGCCCCGCGCTGATCGCCGCACCGCCGGAATTCACCTTCGCGCACCATCTGCGCCTGGGCTTCCTGCGCGGCTGCGAAGAGGCCGGGCTGAGCGGGCAGATCCTTGACACCGTCACACTCGATTCCCCCGCCGAGCAGATCTACGCCCATATCCGGGCACTTTTGCGCGATCCCTCCGCGCCCGATGGCTTCATCTGCGCCGGGGAGGTCTCGGCGCTGGCGGTCAATGCCGCCTGCATCGATTCGGGCCGCCCCGCCCGCGTTGTCATGAAGACCACATCGCAGGTCGCCCAGTTCCTGCGCCCCCGCTTCGACACCATCCACGAAGACCTGGCCGAAGCCGGCCGCCTCATGGCGGGCCTGCTGCTGCGCGCCATCGCCGGAGAGCCGGCCGAAGCCCTGACCCATCTGCAGCCCGCCGCGCCCTTCACCGGAGATCCGCAATGACCGACAGCGTGCCCCGTCATGGCCCCTGGTGGGGCACCGAGGATCACCGCAGCTACCTGCTCCGCGATGCCTTGCGGCAGTTCCGCTTCTTCGCGCGCAGCCTCGACGTGGCCGGAGGCTTCCACGCGCAGGATTTCGACGGCGCCCCGATTCCCGGCGCGCCCCGCGAGCTGCACGCCACCACCCGCATGGTTCACGCCTTCGCGCTCGGCCATCTGGCCGGGGTGAAGGGCGCCGACGACATGATCGACCACGGCATGGCCAGCCTCTGGCGCCATCACCGCGACGGGGCCCACGGCGGCTATGTCTGGGCCTTCGCGCCGGGCGGCGCCACCACCGACGCCAGCAAGCTCGCCTATGGCCATGCCTTCGTTCTCCTCGCGGGCGCGAGCGCAAAGGCCGCGGGCCATCCGGATGCGGACCGCCTGATCGAGGATGTGTGGGAGATCATCAACGTCCATTTCTGGGATCACGACCAGGCCCGCATGCGTGAGGAATACACCCGCGACTGGGCCGAATTCTCCGCCTACCGCGGGATGAATGCCAATATGCATTCGGTGGAGGCGCTGCTTGCCGCCAGCGAAGCCACCGGCGATCGCAGCTTCGCCGCCCGCGCCCGCATGATTCTGGATTTCTTCGCGGGCCATGTGGCCCCGCGGCATGAGTGGCGCCTGCCCGAGCATTACAACCGCGATTGGCACGTCGACCCCGCCTACGAGGGCAACCCCATGTTCCGCCCGGCGGGCACAACGCCGGGCCATTCGCTGGAGCTCTCCCGCTTGCTGCTTCAGGCCTGGGACATGGACGGGCGCCGCGATCCCGCGCTGCTACGCTGGTCCGAGAAGCTCTATGCCCGCGCCCTCTCGGATGGCTGGGACAGCACGCATGGCGGCATCCTCTACACGGTGGATACCCACGGCCGCCCGCTGCGGCGCGCGCGCTACTGGTGGCCGGTGACAGAGGCGATCGGCGCCGCCGCCGCCCAGCTGAAGCGGCAGCCGGATGAGGCGCTGCAGGAGGATTACCTGCGCCTCTGGCGCTGCGCCGAAGACCTGTTCATCGACCGCCGGCGTGGCGGCTGGTTCCCGGAGGTCGGCACCGACAACCGTCCGGATGCGCGTCAGTTCACCGGCAAGCCCGATATCTATCACGCCATCCAGGCCTGCCTGTTCCCGCTGTTGCCCGGCCTGTCCGGCGCCACCACGGAGCTGCCCACCCTGGCGCGCGAAATTGCTGCCTTGCAGGGGTGAGCGCCCCTTTGCCGCAGCTGCGCCGTTCACGACCATTTTTCTTGCCAGCGCGGGCGCGGGCTGTCACGTTCCCGTCATGTCGCGCGCAACGAAGGGCCTTTGTGTATCGGTTGTCCTGCTGGGCCTTCTGGCCCTGCTGAGCAGCTTCGTGCCCGAGCGCGGCGCAGCCGGCTTCTGGGCGCATGCCGAGCGCATCGCCTTGATCGGCGGCGAGGACCGTCTGTTTCTTTCCAAAGCCACCACTCCGGACGACCTGCCGCCCGCGATCCTGCCCGTCCCCGCTCGGCTTGTGATGCCGCTCGTCCGGAATTTCCCGGCCACGATCGACCTCGCCGCAGGCCCGGACCGGATCATCCGCACCCATTCCTGGGCCGAATCGCGCGCGCCGCCCCGCATCCTCTGATCCCGACACGCGCCGCGCCGTCCGCGCGGCACCTCATGGTTCAAGGAGAAAGAACATGCTCAGCAATGGATTGGCGCTTCCGCATCTGCTTCTGATCGCCGTCGTGGTCCTCGTGCTCTTCGGCAAGGGCAAGGTCGCAGGCCTGATGGGCGAAGTCGGCAAGGGTATGACCGCCTTCAAACGCGGCCTGAAAGACGAAGAATCCGAAACGCCCGCGATCGCATCCCCCGTCGCCCAGGCCACCGCCGCGGCACCCGCCGACGAAAACAAGGCCTGACGCAAGGCCAGGTCGCCCGGGGGCTGGTTGACACCAGGGCCAGCGTGACACAGGTTCTTTGAACACCCCGGGACCACCCCCGGGGGCGGTCTCGACCGCAGATTGGAACAGCACGATGGTCACCAACACGGATCCCCCCGGCGGCAAACCGCGCAGGAAGCTCGACCCGGATATCCTGTCGCGCGTGCCCCACCGCGCGATGTTCCGTCGCCCGCTGATCTCCGATGTCTCGGCGGCGCGCTGGCTGCTGCTCGCCATCATCGCCGCGTCGATCTATTTCTTCTATGGCTTCCTGGTGCCGGTTCTGGCGGCAGGGGTGATCTGCCTCGCCAGCTGGCCCATCCGCAACTGGGCGGTGGAGCGCTCCGGCCGCACCGGTGCCGCGATCCTGATGGTCCTGCTGATCGTATGTTTCCTTGTGGTCCCGATCACCATGGCGCTCGTCTATGCTTTTGGCGAGCTGCAGAGCTGGACCGGCTGGGCCTTCGAGGTCAATGCCGTCGGCGCGCCCACGCCGGACTGGATGCTCCGCCTGCCCCGCATCGGCCCCTGGATCGATCAGCAATGGGTCGAATTCGTCGGCCGCCCCGGCGCCATCGGCGAGCTGGTGCAGCTGGTCAGCGGCTCCAACATCGGCGCGATCTACCGCGGCCTGCTCACCGCCGGGGCGCTGGCCTTCCATCTGGCGCTGACGCTGCTGTTCATGCTGATCACCCTGTTCGTGCTCTACCGCGACGGCGAAAAGATCGCCGCGCAGATCGACCGGGTCGGCCTGCGCATCCTGCCCACCCGCTGGGAGCGGCTGTCGCGCGTGGTCCCCGCCACGATCTCCGCCACCGTGACCGGCATGACCCTGATCGCCATCGGCGAAGGCGTGGTGCTGGGCATCGCCTACTGGCTCGCCGGGGCACCCTCGCCGGTCACGCTCGGGGTCATCACCGGCTTCATGGCGCTCATTCCGGGCGGCGCGCCGCTCTCGTTCACGCTGGTCTCGGTCTATCTGATGGCCAATGGCCAGACCGTCGCCGGGATCGCCCTGTTCGTCTGGGGCACGGTCGAGCTGTTCACCGTCGACAAAACCATTCGCCCCGTGCTGGTCGGCGGGCCGGTGAAGCTGCCGTTCCTGCCCACCCTGTTTGGCCTGGTTGGTGGGGTCAAAACGCTCGGAATCGTCGGGCTGTTCGTCGGGCCGGTGCTGATGGCGCTTCTCGTGACGATCTGGCGCGAATGGCAGCGGGAAATCGTCACCGAAGCACCGCAGCAGCCCGAATCGGCTTCAGGCACCCCCTGAGGCCCCCGCCGCAGAGAAATCCGACATATATTGTCAGAAATTTGCCTCAGCCTCCTGCTGAAGCCTTGCGCCACGCCCATGACTTCGCGATAAGCAGTCCATCAGCCAGTTTCCCTCCCCGGATGGAATACGAGCCGTTTGATGTCGATGACGCGCATGTCTGCAGGCGACCCCACCCTTTGGCCGGTTCAGCCCCGCATGTCAGGCGCCATGTGCGGCACCGAGTTCTCGGCCGCACCGAACAACGGGAAGATGCCAGACCGATGACCCTGTGCGCACAGAAACCGAACCGCTCGCAATCGACCTGGCAGCGCCTCGCGCCTGCCGTTCTGGCAGGTCAGGTGTTGCTTGCCGCGCCGCTCTGGGCTCAGGAGCTGCCGCCCGCAGCCGCGCCCCAATCGCTCAGTACCACACCCGCCGAAACGGCGCCCGCGCCGGAAGCCCCCGCGCCGGAAGCGGCTGCACCGAATGCCCCCGCGATCGGAAGCGTTGATGGCGGAGCCGCGGAAGCCCCCGCTGCAGGCCCGGAACTGCCCGCCGCTGCAGGCGCGCTCCCCGAAGCCCCGGTGGCGGAGGCCCCCGCTCCGGCCCCCTCGCTGATGGAGGATCCCGCAGGCGCGATCGCCCATATGATGACGCCGCGGCACCGCGACCCGGCCCTGCCGCATGATCTCTCGCCCTGGGGCATGTTCCTCGCTGCGGATACCGTGGTGAAGGCCGTGATGCTCGGCCTCGCCTTCGCCTCCATCGTCACCTGGACGATCTTCCTCGCCAAGACGATCGAGATGACCGGCGCCATGCGCAATGCCCGTGCGATGCTGCGCACGATCCGGAGCGCTCGCAGCCTGGACGATGCCGCAAGCACCCTCGACGGCCGCCGCGGCCCCGCCGCGGCCATGGTCGCCACCGCCCAAAGCGAGATGTCGCTCTCCGAAGCGGTCCTAGATCATGCCGGGGGCGATGGCCTCAAGGAGCGGGTGAGCGCGGCCGTCACCCGGATCGAGGCCCGCGCCGGGCGCAAGATCGCCATCGGCACCGGCATCCTGGCCACCATCGGCTCCACTTCGCCCTTCGTCGGCCTGTTCGGCACGGTCTGGGGCATCATGAACGCCTTCATCGGCATCTCGAAATCCCAGACGACCAATCTGGCCGTCGTCGCCCCCGGGATCGCCGAAGCCCTGCTGGCCACGGCCATCGGCCTCGTCGCCGCGATCCCCGCGGTGATCATCTACAACCACTTCGCCCGCCAGACCGCGCGCTACAAGCACCTGCTCGGCGATGCCGCAACCGGAGTGGAAATCCTCGTCAGCCGCGATCTCGATTACCGCCAGATCCCGCATGGCCGCGGCGCCGTGCTCGCCGCGGTCCGCCCGGCGGCTGCGGAGTGACCGGCCATGGCGGGTGGAATCAGACAGGGCTCTGACGGTCTCGATACCGAGGAAAACAGCGAGATCAACGTCACCCCGTTCATCGATGTGATGCTTGTGCTGCTCATCATCTTCATGGTGGCGGCGCCGCTCGCGACGGTGGACATGAACGTGGACCTGCCGGGCTCCACCGCGACGCCCGCCGAGCGCCCCGACAAGCCGCTCTGGCTCACACTGAAGGCGGACCATACCTTGGCCGTGGGCGAAACCATCGTCGCGGCCGATGGCCTCGGCGCGGCCCTCAATGCCGTGACCGAGGGAGACCGCGAGACCCGGATCTTCCTGCGCGCCGACAAGAGCGTGGATTACGGCAGCCTGACCGACACGCTGAACCTGCTGCGCGCGTCCGGATACCTGAAGGTCGCGCTGGTCGGCCTCGAGGTCGCGCCGGGGGCGACCGCGCAATGAACCCCTGGCTCGATGAAGCGCGGAGCCTGCGCTTCGGCGGCGTGGCGACATGGACGCTCGCCACCCTCGCCGTGATCGGCGCGCATGGGGCCGGGGCGGCCTATCTGCTGCGCCCGGTACCGCAGGCGCAGGATGCCGCGGCGGCTCCCGCGCTGATGCTGGAGCTCGCGCCGATGCCCGAGGCCGTGAACACCGATCAGACCAATATCGCCGACAATCTTCGGGACGCCGCCGAGGTGAAGGCCTCCGAACCGGAGCCGGAGCCAATACCAGAGGAGCTTACCGAGGACACACCCCCGCCGCTCCCCGAGCCCCTGCCGGAGCCAGAGCCGGTGCAGGAATACGAGGAGCCGGTGACAGAAGCCGCCGTCGCCCTAACCAAGGTCCGCCCGGAGCCGCGCCCGCGGCCGGAGAAAGCCGAACGGCCCGAGCCGCCGAAAGACGAGAAGCGCGAGCACAGGAAACGGCGCGAGCCGCCGCCCTCCGTCGCACAGAACCGGGCCGCAGCCGAGGTGCAGAAATCTGATCGCAACGCCTCGCAGGCGCGCGAAGGCGCGAGCGGCGCGGCCACGGATCCCCGCTGGGTCTCGCGCCTGCAGGCCCATCTGCAGCGCTACCGCAGCAAGGTGCGCGCGACGCCGGACCGCAATGCGGGCGTGGTGAAGGTGCGCTTCAGCATCGACGATTCGGGCAATGTGCTCTCGGTCGCGCTGGCGCAAAGCTCAGGCATGCCCGAGCTCGACGACAATGCCGTCGCGACCGTGCGCCGCGCCTCGCCGGTGCCCCCGCCGCCGCCCGGCATGTCGCGGCGCAGCTTCGTGATCCCGGTCGCCTTCGACCCCCGCAGCTTCCGCTGAGGGGGCCGTTTCAGGCCCGCTCGATGGCGATGGCGATGCCTTGGCCGCCGCCGATGCACATCGTGATCAGCCCGAGCCGCCCGCCGGTCCGTTCCAGATGATAGAGCGCCTTCACCGTGAGAACCGCGCCGGTGGCCCCGATCGGGTGGCCAAGCGCGATCGCGCCGCCATTCGGGTTCACCTTCGCCGGATCCAGACCCAGCCCGCGCGACACGGCAAGCGCCTGCGCGGCAAAGGCCTCGTTCGATTCGATCACGTCGAAATCGCCCGGTGCCTTGCCGATTCGGGCGCAAAGCGCCTGCACGGCGGGGATCGGGCCGATCCCCATCACCTCCGGCCGCACCCCGGCCACCGCATAGCCCAGGATCCGTGCCCGCGGCACCAGGCCTGCGGCCTCCGCCGCCTCCGCCCGCGCCAGAACCAGCGCCGCCGCCCCGTCGTTGATGCCCGAAGCATTGCCCGCCGTGACCGACCCGCCCTTCTGAAACACCGGCTTCAGCCCGGCCAGCGCCTCGGCAGAGGTCGCGCGCGGATGCTCATCGGTGTCGAACATCACAGCGCCCTTCCGCGTCACGATCTCCACCGGCACGATCTCGTCGCGGAACGCGCCCGCCGCAATCGCCGCCGCGGCCCGGGCCTGGCTTTCCAGCGCGAATGCGTCCTGATCCTCGCGGCTGATGGCGTTCTCGCGGGCGACATTCTCCGCCGTCACCCCCATGTGCCCAGTACCGAACGGGCAGGTCAGCGCGCCCGTCATCATGTCTATGGCCGAAGCATCGCCCATCTTCTGGCCGAATCGCGCCTGCGGCAGGATATAGGGCGCGCGGCTCATGCATTCGGCCCCGCCTGCGAGCGCAAAATCCGCGTCGCCCAGCATCAGCGCCTGCGTGGCCGAGACGATCGCCTGTGCGCCCGAGCCGCAAAGCCGGTTCACGTTCATCGCCGGCGTCCCCACCGGCACCCCCGCCTCCACCGCCGCGACCCGGCTCAGATACATGTCGCGCGGCTCGGTGTTCAGCACATGACCAAAGACGACCTGCCCGATTCTTTCGGCCGGGAGCCCCGCGCGCGCGATGGCGGCACGGGCGGCGAACGTGGCAAGCTCGATCGGCCGGAAGCCCGCAAGGCTGCCCCCGAAAGTCCCGATTGCCGTGCGCGCGCCCGACAGGATGACGATGCCGGTCATGGTTCCCCCCTTGCTCCGGAATTGCGGGGGCAAGCCTAGCAAACCGCGGATCGGGGCGCGAGTTGCCGCTCGGGCAAGTGACGGGACGTTACGGCCGCAGCGGCACCCGGCCCGCGGGGGTCAGCAGCCAGGCGTCGCGCCCCTCGATCACCGCGGCAGAGACCGGGCCGCCATAGGCCGCGCTCGAATCCATGTTCAGCCGGTTGCCGTAATGGGTCACCTTGTCGATGGCGGTATGGCCATGCACCACCAGAACGCCATGGTCGCGCTCGTCCTCGAGGAAGCCCTTGCGGATCCAGGTCAGGTCGTCCTCGACCTGATGGCGCAGGTCGATCCCGGGCCGGATCCCGGCATGGACGAACAGTGCCTCACCATGCAGGAAATGCGTGGGCAGTGCCGCGATCCAGCGGCGCGCGGCCTCCGGCACGGCCGCAAGCGCCTCGGCATGAACCTCCTCGCGCAGGCGCTCCTCGGCATTGCGCACGCCATAAGAGGCGAGCGTCATCGCGCCCCCGAGCCGGGGATGCAGCCATTCCAGTTCGCGCGTCAGCATCGGATCATGTGCATAGGGATCGTCGAGGAACATCGAGAACATGCGGTCGTGGTTGCCCTTCAGCACCACCCAGGGCTCGCCCCGCTGCTGCCCCGCCATCAGATGCTCCACGACCGCACGCGAATTCGGGCCCCGGTCCACCAGATCGCCCACATGCACCAAGGGCGCCGTGGCATCGCCTTCCCGCGCCCTGTCCTCGGCCACCAGGGCCTGTGCCGTTTTCAGAAGGTCGATATGGCCGTGAATGTCGCCAACCGCATAGGCGCGCATGCAGATCTCCCAAAGCAAAGGGCCCCCCGCCGCGGCAGGAGGCCCGGGAATAACACCCGCCTGTGTACCTCAGGCGACGGCGAATTCCAGCGGTTTCACCTGCTGGAACAGGCCAGTGGCCTCGAGCGCGTTCACAACCGCGACAGGCAGCGGCTCATCGAGATAGGCGATGGCAATCGCCTCGCCGCCCGCAGCCGCCCGGCCAAGGGTGAAGTTCGCGAGGTTCACGCTGTTCTCGCCAAGCAGGGTGCCGAGCTTGCCGATGATGCCGGGCACGTCCTTGTTGGTCGTATACAGCATGTGCGGGCCGACTTCGGCGTCGATGTTGATGCCCTTGATCTGGATGAAGCGCGGCTTGCCATCCGAGAAGCAGGTGCCCGCCACGGCGCGTTCGCGCAGATCGGTGACGACGGTGACCTTGATATAGCCGTCGAACACGCCCGTCTTGTCCTGCGTCGTGGTGGAGATCTGGATCCCGCGTTCCTTGGCAATGACCGGGGCCGAGACCATGTTCACATCCGGGTTCACCCGCTTCAGGATGCCGGCGATCACCGCGCAATCCAGCGCCTTCAGGTTCATCTTCGAGACGGTGCCGTCATAGGTGACGTTGATCGCGATGATCGGCTCGTCGGTCATCTGGCCGACGAAAGCGCCGAGATATTCCGCGAGCTTCACCCAGGGGCCCATGACCTTCGCCTCTTCGGCGGTCATCGAGGGCATGTTCAGCGCGTTTTCCACCGCCCCGTCGAGCAGGTAGTTCGACATCTGCTCGGCCACCTGCAGCGCCACATTCTCCTGCGCTTCGCTGGTCGAGGCGCCGAGGTGCGGGGTGCAAACCACGTTCGGCAGGTTGAACAGCACGTTCTCCGTCGCCGGTTCCACCGAGAACACGTCGAGCGCCGCGCCCGCCACATGGCCGGATTTCAGCAGGTCGGCCAGCGCCACCTCATCCACCAGGCCGCCGCGGGCACAGTTGATGATCCGCACGCCGGGCTTGGTCTTTTCCAGGTTCTCGCGGCTCAGGATGTTGCGGGTCTGGTCGGTGAGCGGCACGTGCAGGGTGATGAAATCGGCGCGCTTCAGCAGCTCGTCGAGTTCCACCTTCTCCACGCCCATCTTGTCGGCCTTTTCCTGCGACATGAAGGGATCATAGGCGATGACCTTCATCTTCAGGCCCTTGGCCCGGTCGCAGACGATGCCGCCGATATTGCCCGCGCCGATCACGCCCAGCACCTTGGCCGTCAGCTCGACGCCCATGAACTTGGATTTCTCCCATTTGCCGGCATGGGTGGAGGCCGAGGCTTCGGGGATCTGCCGCGCCACCGCGAACATCATCGCGATCGCATGTTCGGCGGTGGTGATCATGTTGCCGAAGGGCGTGTTCATCACGATCACGCCGCGCTTCGAGGCCGCTTCCTTGTCGACATTGTCAACGCCGATCCCGGCGCGGCCGACGACCTTGAGGTTGGTCGCCTGCTCCAGCAGTTTCTCGGTCACCTTGGTGGCCGAACGGATCGCGAGGCCGTCGTAGTTGCCGATGATCTCGGCCAGCTTGTCCTTGTCCTTGCCGAGCTTCGGCTGGAAATCGACCTCGATCCCGCGATCACGGAAGATCTGGACGGCGGCGTCGGAGAGTTCGTCGGAAATGAGAACCTTGGGGGCCATGATGGGGCTCCTGAATGGGGGTATCGGGGAAAAGGGCAGGCCCGCCGGGGGCCCGCCGCGCTTTCACAGATCAGGCGAGTTCGGCCTGCGCCGCAATCTCGGCCTCGAAGGCATATTCGATCCAGGGCATCAGCGCCGCGACATCGGCCTTCTCGATGGTGGAACCGCACCAGATCCGCAGACCGGCCGGGGCATCGCGATAGGCACCGGCATCAAGCGCCACGCCTTCCTTCTCAAGCCGCTTCGCGATCGCCTTGGCAAAGGCCGCGCCGTCCTTGATCCGCGCATCGGTAAACTTCAGGCAGACCGAAGTGCACGATGCATTGGCCGGCGTGTTGGCCAGATTGGCGATCCAGGGCTTCGCATCCACGAAATCCTTCACCACCTTGGCGTTGCCTTCGGCCCGCGCGATCAGGCCCTTCAGCCCGCCGATCGTCTGCGCCCATTTCAGGGCGACGAGGTAATCCTCGACGCAGAGCATCGACGGGGTGTTGATGGTCTCGCCGACGAAGATGCCCTCGATCAGCTTGCCCGCCTTGGTCATGCGGAAGATCTTCGGCAGCGGCCATGCGGGCTTGTAGGTTTCCAGCCGCTCGACAGCGCGGGGCGACAGGATCAGCACGCCATGGCCGCCCTCGCCGCCCAGCACCTTCTGCCAGGAGAAGGTGGTGACGTCGAGCTTGTCCCAGGGCAGATCCATCGCGAAGGCGGCGCTGGTCGCGTCGCAGATGGTCAGGCCGTCGCGGTCCGCCGGGATGTCGTCGCCGTTGGCGACGCGCACACCCGACGTGGTGCCGTTCCAGGTAAAGACGACGTCGGTGTTGAAATCGACCGTCTTGAAATCGACGATGTCGCCATAGGCGGCTTCCTTGACCTCGGCGTCGATCTTGAGCTGCTTCACCACATCGGTGACCCAGCCGGAGCCGAAGGATTCCCAGGCACACATGGTGACCTTGCGGGCGCCAAGGAGCGACCAGAGCGCCATTTCGACGGCGCCGGTATCCGAGGCGGGGACGATGCCGATGCGGTAATCCGCCGGAACGCCCAGAATTTCACGGGTGAGGTCGATTGCCTCTTTCAGCTTCGCCTTGCCAACGGCAGCGCGGTGCGAACGGCCGAGCGGCGCATCTGCGAGCATGTCGAGGGTGAAGCCGGGGATCTTCGCGCAGGGGCCCGAAGAAAAACGCGGATTGGCCGGACGCGTAGCCGGTGCGGGGGTCGCCATGACTGGTATCCTTTCAGATAAACGCCTCTTGTTGGGAAGAGGTGTCCCGCTGCCGCAATTACGCCTGTGCCGCGCGCACTGCAAGAAAAAAGATGTCGCAAAAGATCGAACTTTCGTCGCACCAAGGCTGCTTGGCCTGCTCCGGGCGGGGAATCGGGGGCGGCGCAGCGCCGCCCCCGGATCTTATTGCAGGTCGCCGAAGGCGCGGGTCAGGCGCACGACCGCCTCTTCGATTCGCGCCCGCGGCGTCGCCAGGTTGAAGCGCAGCCAGCCCTCGCCGCCCGCGCCGAAGGTCGGGCCGTGATTCGCCGCGATTTTCGCCTCCCGCTCCACCCGCGCGGTGAATTCCGCCTGCTCCATCCCGGTGCCGCGGAAATCCACCCAGGCCAGATAGGTCGCCTCCAACGGCATCGCCCGCAGCCCCGGGATCGCACTCACCCCCGCCTCGAAGAGCCGCCGGTTCCCGTCCAGATAGGCGGTGAGCGCATCCACCCAGGCCGCGCCCTCGGGGCTGTAGGCGGCGCTGGCCATGGTCAGCCCGAAGCTGTTGGGCGAAAGCCCGAGCGCCGCCATCCGCCCCATGAACGCCGCGCGCAGCGCCGGATCGCCGATGATCACATTGCCGGTATGGCCGCCCGCGATGTTGAAGGTTTTGGTCGTGGCCGTCATCGTCACCACCGGCAGGTCGGTCACCGTCGCCATCGGCAGGTGCCGGTGCCCTGGCATCACCAGATCGTGGTGGATCTCGTCGGAGACCAGCAGCAGATCGTGGCGCCGCGCGAAATCGGCCACGCGCTTGAGCTCGTCCTCCGTCCAGACCCGGCCGCCGGGGTTGTGCGGCGAGCACAGGATCAGCATCCGGGCGGAGCTGTCCACGATCTCGTCCCAGGTCTCGAAATCCATCTCGTAGCGGCCATCCACGAGCTTCAGCGGGCATTCCACCACCCGGCGCCCGGCCGCCCGGATCACCCGTGCGAAGGCATGATAGACCGGCGTCATCAGCACCACCCCGTCGCCCGGCCGGGTGAAGGCATCCACACAGATCCCGGTGCCGTTCACCAGCCCATGCGTGGTGAGGATCCAGTCGATCTCAACCTGCCAGCCGTGCCGCTGCGCCATCCACCAGCGCACCGCCTCCAGATACGCGGCGCTGTCGCCCCAGTAGCCATAGACCCCGCGCGCCACCATCGCCTCCAGCGCCGCCTGCACGCAGGTGGGCGGGCGGAAATCCATATCCGCGACCCACATCGGAATGCCGTCCCGCGGGCTGACGCCATAGATCCGCTCCATCTCGTCCCATTTGGACGAATGGGTGCCGACCCGGTCTATGATTTCGTCGAAATCGGGGGAAAGGCTCATCGCACACAGCTCCTTCGGGCATCCTGTTCCACACGAGACGCATACACCGGGAAGGGATCCCAATGAAGGCGTACAATATGGAACAAATTACCTGATTTAAAACAAAAGCAAGAACGAACGCATCAAAGCACGCCGCCATTGCACCGCAGGCAGTCATCGCCTAAATCTCGACCATGACCATTCGCCCCATCATCATCCATCCCGACCCGAGGCTCAAGAAGCTCTGTGCCCCCGTGGACACGGTCGACGACGAGACCCGCAAACTGGCCGACGACATGCTGGCCACCATGTATGATGCGCCGGGAGTGGGGCTCGCCGCACCGCAGGTGGGCGTGCTGAAGCGGGTTTTCGTGATGGATTGCGTGAAAGACAAATCCGCCGCGCCGCAGCCGATGGTGCTGATCAACCCCGAGATCACCTGGACCTCCGAGGAGACCAATGTCTACGAGGAAGGCTGCCTCTCGATCCCGGAGCAATATGCCGAGGTGACCCGCCCCGCGGAGGTGCGGATGCGCTGGCTCGGGCTCGACGGGCAGCTCCATGAGGAGCAGTTCGACGGCCTCTGGGCCACCTGCGCCCAGCACGAGAACGACCACCTCGATGGCAAGTTGTTCATCGACTATCTCGGGCCGCTGAAGCGGCAGATGATCACCCGCAAGATGGAAAAGCTGAAGCGCGAACGCGCGCGGGCGGCCCGGGAACAGGGCATCGCCTGATGGCCGTGCGCCCCTACATCCCCTATGACGATCGCCGCCTGCACAGCCCGGCGGAGCCGGTTCCGGCCATCACCGAAACCGTGCGGATGATCTGGGACGACATGATCGAGACCATGGATGCGATGCCGGGCGTAGGCCTGGCCGCGCCGCAGATCGGGATCATGCTGCGCCTCGCGGTGGTGGATGCCTCCGACAAGCGCGGCCAGGCGGTGCGGATGGCCAATCCGGAGATCCTGCACGCCTCGGTGCAGATGCGCAGCCACGACGAGGCCTCGCCCAATATCCCGGGCATTTCCGCGATCATCGAGCGCCCCCGCGCGGTGACGGTGCGCTTCCTCAATGACCAGGGCGAGATCGAGGACCGCGATTTCGTCGGCCTTTGGGCCACCTCCGTGCAGCATCAGATCGACCATCTGAACGGCCGGACCTACCTCGATCATCTCTCGCCGCTGCGCCGCAAGATGCTGGTGCAGAAGGCAAAGAAGCTGCAGAGGTAGAGATGCGCATCGTTTTCATGGGTACGCCCGAGTTTTCCGTCCCGGTGCTGGAGGCTCTGGCCGCATCCCATGAGGTGGTGGCCGTCTATTCGCAGCCGCCCCGCCCCGCGGGCCGCGGCAAGAAGGAGCGGCCCTCCCCCGTCCATGCCCGCGCGGCGGAGCTGGGCCTGCCGGTGCGCACGCCGCTCAATTTCCGCTCTGATGAGGCGCGCGCCGAATTCGCGGCGCTGCAGGCCGATGTGGCGGTGGTGGTGGCCTATGGGCTGATCCTGCCGCAGGCGGTGCTCGATGCGCCGCGCCTTGGCTGCCTGAACATTCATGCCTCGCTGCTGCCGCGCTGGCGCGGGGCCGCGCCCATCCACCGGGCAATCATGGCGGGCGATGCAGAGACCGGCATCTGCATCATGCAGATGGAAGCGGGGCTCGATACCGGGCCGGTGCTGCTGCGCGCCGCCACGCCGATCGGCGCCACCGAGACCACCGGCGCCCTGCACGACCGGTTGAGCGAGATGGGCGCACGGATGATCGTCGAGGCGCTCGCGCATCTGTCGGGCCTGCCGCCGGTGCCGCAGCCGGAGGCGGGTGTCACCTATGCCAGCAAGATCGACAAGGCCGAGGCGGAGATCGACTGGGCGCGCCCGGCGCTGGAGGTCCTGCGCCGGATCAATGGCCTCTCGCCCTTCCCCGGCGCCTGGACATCGGTCGCGGGCGAACGGGTGAAGCTTTTGCGCGCAGAGCTCACCTCCGGCACCGGCGCCCCCGGCCAGGTGCTGGGCGGCTTTACCATCGCCTGCGGCACCGGCGCGGTGCAGATCCTCGAGGCGCAGCGCGAGGGCAAGCGCCCGATGCCCGCCGCCGAAGTGCTGCGTGGCCTGACCCTGCCCGCCCAGCTCTGAGCCCTTCCGCCGCGCGCCCTTGGGCCCCATATCGCACCCTGTACCCCTACGGAGGCCGGCCATGCCCATTCTCGCCCTGATCGTCGTCGGCGCCGCCGCGGGCTTCATCGCCACGCGGCTGATGCGGCTGAACACCGATATCCCCACCACCATCGCCATCGGCGTGATCGGCGCCCTGATCAGCGGGCTGGTGCTGCGCTTCCTGATCGTGCTGACCGGCTGGGCCGCGGGCTTCGTCGGTGCCGTGCTCGGCGCGATGGTGCTGATCTGGCTGTGGCGCATGTATGGGCCGCGCCGATGATCTGGGCGCTTCTGGGCGGTATGGGCTCGCGGCTCGCGCTCTGGGCCATGGCTCTGGCGCTGTGGCTCTTTACCCGCCCCGGGGGCTGGGCGGTGGTGGCCGTGGCGGTGCTGGTGGCGGTGAAGCTCCTGCCCGCGAAGTGATTGCCCTGCGGCCCCCCGCCCGCCTATCATCGCGCGAACCCCGGGAGGCACCATGAACTTCGAAACCCTGATCGGCGAAAATGCCGTCCTGATCGCCATCGCCGCGCTGCTGATCGTCGCGGTCTTCCTGGGCGTGCGGATCGTGCCGCAATCCGAAAAGCATGTGGTCGAGCGTTTCGGGCGGCTGCATGCGGTGCTGGGGCCGGGCATCAACTTCATCGTGCCGCTCCTGGACCGCGTCGCGCACCGGATCTCCGTGCTGGAGCGGATGTTGCCCGCCACCCGGCAGGACGCGATCACCGCCGACAACGTGCTGGTGCAGGTGGAGACCTCGGTCTTCTATCGGATCATCGAGCCGGAGAAGACGGTGTACCGCATCCGCGATGTGGACGGCGCCATCGCCACCACCGTGGCCGGCATCGTGCGCGCCGAAATCGGCCGGATGGAGCTCGATGCGGTGCAATCCAATCGCGCCAGCCTGATCGGCACCATTCAGGGCAACCTCGCCGATATGGTCGATGACTGGGGCATCGAGGTGACCCGGGTGGAGATTCTCGATGTGAACCTCGACGAGGCCACCCGCGCGGCGATGCTGCAGCAGCTGAATGCGGAGCGCGCCCGGCGCGCACAGGTGACCGAGGCCGAGGGCCGCCGCCGCGCGGTGGAGCTCGCGGCCGACGCCGATCTCTATGCCGCCGAGCAGCAGGCGAAGGCCAAGCGCATCACCGCCGAGGCCGAGGCCTATGCGACCGAGGTCATCGCCACGGCGATCGCGAAGAACGGGCTGGAAGCGGTGCAATACCAGGTCGCGCTGAAGCAGGTGGAGGCGCTCACCGAGGTGGGCAAGGGGCCGGGCAAACAGGTGGTGCTGCTGCCCGCAGCCGCCCTCGATGCCTTCAAGGACGCCTTTGCGCAGTTCCGGGGGAAGGCCTGATGTGGCGCGAACCCTGGCTCTGGATGGTGCTGGGCCTGGGCCTCGCGCTGGCCGAAATGCTGCTGCCCGGGTTCTACCTGCTGGGCTTTGCGGTGGGCGCGGTGGCCACCGGCGCGCTGATCTGGGCCGGGCTGCTCACGAGCCTTCCCGCGATGCTCTGCGCGCTGGCGGCGCTTTCGGTGCTGGCCTGGCTGGCGCTGCGCCGGATCGCGGGCGTGCGGCGCGGCCAGCGCAAGGTCTGGCACCGCGACATCAACGACAACTGACCCCGGGCGCGGCGGCTGCCCGCATCGCACGGAAAGCCACTCCACCCGCCTGCGGCCGCAGAGGCCGCAGCGCGCGCTCAGATTTGCGCGGCGGTGCTGGCGCAGCTCAGATCCCGCGGATCTCGCTCAGGATCGCCTGCGCCGCCGCTGCCGGATCCGCGGCCTTCCAGATCGGGCGCCCGACGACCAGATGATCCGCCCCCGCGCGCAGCGCCGCGGCCGGGGTCTCCACCCGCTTCTGATCGCCAAGCTCCGCGCCTGCGGGCCGCACCCGGGCGTCACGATCAGCCGCCCCGCCGCCTGCGGCAGCGCGCGGATGGCGGCGGCCTCGCGCGGGCTCGCGATGACGCCATCCGCCCCCGCCTCGAATGCCCGCGCCGCGCGCTCCACCACCAGATCCTTCACATCCCCCGCCCGCAGCAGCGCGCCATCGAGACCGGCCCGGTCGAGCGAGGTCAGGATCGTCACCGCGAGGATCTTCAGCCCCGATCCCGCCGCGCCAGCCTTTGCCGCCTGCACCACATAGGGGTCGCCATGCACGGTCAGGAAATCCAGATCGTAGCGCGCGATGCCGCGCACCGCGGCCTCCACCGTGGCGCCGATGTCGAAGAACTTCATGTCGAGGAAGATCTTCTTGCCCATATCGGCCTTCAGCTCATGCGCGAGCGCGAGCCCGCCGCCCGTGAGCATGCCGAGCCCGATCTTGTAGAAGGAGACGCTGTCCCCGAGCTGCCGGGCAAGCTCCAGCCCCGCCAGCGCATTCGGCACATCGAGGGCTACGATCAGGCGGTGGTCTGCAGGCAGGGTCATGGCGGGCTCCGGGTTGATAAACGGCCGTCTTTTGCCCCCGTTGCCCGGCCCGGTCAAGGAAAAGCCGACCCTCCGCGCGCGGCGCATATTTTTTCCGCAGCGGGCCGGGCGCCCCCTTGAAGCCTCGCGCCGGGGGGACCAATTCTGGCTCAAGACCCGGTTCCGGGCGCGCCGCCGATGCGGGCGCCTATTTCCCCCGGGGGCTTCAGAAAAGGAGATTTCCGCATGAACATGGAAAAGTTCACGGAGCGGTCGCGCGGCTTCATTCAGGCCGCCCAGACCATCGCGATGCGCGAAGGCCATCAGCGCGTCGTTCCCGAACATCTGCTGAAAGCATTGATGGATGACGATCAGGGCCTGTCCTCGAACCTGATCCGCCGCGCGGGCGGCGAGCCGCAGCGGGTGCAGGAGGCGGTCGATCTGACAGTCTCGAAGCTGCCGAAGGTTTCGGGCGGCGATGGGCAGGTCTATGTCGAGCAATCGCTGGTGCGCGTGCTGGACGAGGCCGAGAAGATCGCCCAGAAGGCGGGCGACAGCTTCGTTCCGGTGGAACGGATCCTGATGGCGCTGGCCATGGTCAATACCCGGGCAAAAGATGCGCTCGATGCGGGCGCGGTGACGGCGCAGAAGCTGAACGCCGCGATCAACGACCTGCGCAAAGGCCGCACCGCCGACAGTGCCTCGGCCGAAGAAGGCTATGACGCGCTGAAGAAATATGCCCGCGACCTGACCGAGGCTGCCGAACAGGGCAAGATCGACCCGATCATCGGGCGCGACGAGGAAATCCGCCGCGCGATGCAGGTGCTGAGCCGGCGCACGAAAAACAACCCGATCCTGATCGGCGAGCCGGGCGTGGGCAAGACCGCGATCGCGGAGGGCCTCGCGCTGCGCATCGTGAACGGCGACGTGCCCGAAAGCCTGCGCAACAAGAAGCTGATGGCGCTGGATATGGGTTCGCTGATCGCAGGCGCGAAATACCGCGGCGAATTCGAGGAGCGGCTGAAGGCGATCCTGAAGGAGATCGAGGCCGCGACCGGCGAGATCATCCTGTTCATCGACGAGATCCACACCCTGGTGGGCGCGGGCAAGACCGATGGCGCGATGGATGCCGCGAACCTGATCAAGCCGGCGCTGGCGCGGGGCGAGCTGCACTGCGTGGGCGCAACCACGCTCGATGAATACCGCAAATATGTGGAGAAGGATGCGGCCCTGGCCCGCCGGTTCCAGCCGGTGTTCGTGAACGAGCCCACGGTGGAGGACACGATCTCCATCCTGCGCGGCATCAAGGAGAAATACGAGCTCCATCACGGGGTAAAGATTTCCGACAGCGCTCTCGTGGCCGCGGCGACGCTCAGCCACCGCTACATCACCGACCGATTCCTGCCCGACAAGGCGATCGACCTCGTGGACGAGGCCGCGAGCCGCCTGCGCATGGAAGTGGACAGCAAGCCCGAGGAGCTCGATGCGCTGGATCGCGAGATCCTGCAAAAGCAGATCGAGGCCGAGGCGCTGCGCAAGGAGGACGATGCCGCCTCCCGCGACCGGCTGGAAACGCTGGAGCGTGAGCTGTCGGAGCTGCAGGAGCGCTCCGCCACGATGACGGCGAAATGGCAGGCCGAGCGCGACAAGCTCGAATCCACCCGCGACCTGAAGGCGGATCTGGAGAAGGCCCGCGCCGAGCTCGATCAGGCCAAGCGCGAGGGCAATTTCGCCAAGGCGGGCGAGCTGCAATACGGCCGGATCCCGGAGCTGGAGAAGCATCTGGCCGAGGCAGACCAGTCCGAGGGCGCGATGGTCTCGGAAGCGGTGCGCCCCGAGCAGATCGCCGAAGTGGTGGAGCGCTGGACCGGCATTCCCACCTCCAAGATGCTGGAGGGCGAGCGCGAGAAGCTGCTGAAGATGGAAGAGGAGCTGCACAAGCGGGTCATCGGCCAGGATGCGGCGATCACCGCGGTGGCCAATGCCGTGCGCCGCGCGCGCGCGGGCCTGAACGACGAGAACCGGCCGCTGGGCAGCTTCCTGTTCCTTGGCCCGACCGGCGTCGGCAAGACCGAGTTGACCAAGGCCGTGGCCGAATACCTGTTCGACGACGATACCGCGATGGTGCGCATCGACATGTCGGAATTCATGGAGAAACACTCCGTGGCCCGGCTGATCGGCGCCCCGCCCGGCTATGTCGGCTATGATGAGGGCGGGGTTTTGACCGAGGCCGTGCGGCGCAGGCCTTATCAGGTCGTGCTGTTCGACGAGGTGGAGAAGGCGCATCCCGATGTGTTCAACGTGCTGTTGCAGGTGCTCGATGACGGCCAGCTGACCGATGGCCAGGGCCGCACCGTGGACTTCAAGCAGACGCTGATCATCCTGACCTCGAACCTCGGCAGCCAGGCGCTGAGCCAGCTGCCCGAGGGCAACGACAGCGCGGTGGCCAAGGCCGAGGTGATGCAGGCGGTGCGGGCGCATTTCCGCCCCGAATTCCTGAACCGCCTCGACGAGATGGTGATCTTCGACCGGCTGACGCGCAAGAACATGGACGGCATCGTCGAGATCCAGCTGCGCCGGCTGGAGAAACGCCTCGCGGCGCGCAAGATCGCGCTGGAGCTGGATCCGGCGGCGCTGATGTGGCTCGCCGATGAAGGCTACGATCCGGTCTATGGCGCGCGGCCGCTGAAGCGGGTGATCCAGCGCACGCTGCAGGACCCGCTGGCGGAGCTGATCCTCTCGGGCGAGGTACTGGATGGCGCCACGGTCGCGGTTTCGGCCGGGCCGGAGGGGCTCATCGTCGGCGGGCGCGTGGCGCCCACGGCGCAGGCCCGGCCCGAGGATGCGGTGCTGCAATGATACGCAGGGGCGGGGAAACCCGCCCCTTTCGCTATTTCGGCACGGCCGCCGCCGCCCGGCGCGCCGCAACCTCCGCGCGGACGGCGCAGCCCTCGGCATGGTCGTTCACCAGCCCCATCGCCTGCATGAAGGCATAGACCGTCGTCGGCCCCACGAATTTCCAGCCGCGCTTGCGCAGCTCCTTCGAGAGCGCCTCCGAAAGCGGCGATGTCGGGCGCACCACGCCGCCCGGTTCCGTCTCCTCATAGCGCCACAGGAAAGCCGCGAGCGAGCCCTCCTCGGCGACCATCTCGCAGGCGCGCCGGGCATTGTTGATCGTCGCCTCGATCTTGCCGCGGTGGCGCACGATGCCCTTGTCCTGCAGGAGCCGCTCCACGTCCTCGGGCCCGAACTCCGCCACCTTCCGGAAATCGAAGCCCGCAAAGGCCGCGCGGAAATTCTCGCGCTTCTCCAGAATGGTGCGCCAGCTCAGCCCGGACTGGAAACCCTCGAGGCAGAGCTTCTCGAACAGGCGGATGTCGTCGGTGACGGGAAAGCCCCATTCATGGTCGTGATACTGCACATAGCCCGGCGTCGCCGCGCACCAGCCGCAGCGCGCGCGGCCATCCTCTCCGGTGAACAGGGCCATGTCTTCCTCCATGCAGCGGCTACAAAAGTTCACGCAATGTTCACCATCTGCCGCCCCGCGTCAACGCCGATGCAAGGCGGCTTCCCGGCCGCGCGCCTTGTAGGCCGGTGCCCCGCATGCCAAATCTGCGGCCGGGAGGCAGAAAGGAACATCAGATGAGCGACCTGCACACCCCCGAGGGCATGGAACTGACCCTGCGCACCCTGGCGATGCCCGCCGATACCAATGCTGCCGGCGATATTTTCGGCGGCTGGGTGATGTCGCAGATGGACCTTGCCGCGGCGATCCGCGCCAATGAGCGCTGCAATGGCCGCACCGTGACCATCGCCGCCAACGAGATCGTGTTCAAGAAGCCGGTCAAGGTCGGCGATACGCTGTGCGTCTATACTGCGGTGGATCAGATCGGCCGCACCTCGATGGTGATCCGGATCGAGGTCTGGGCCCGGCGCGCCTATACCGCGCTGCGCGAAAAGGTGACCGAGGCGCGCTTCACCATGATCGCCGTCGATGCCGAGGGCCGTCCGCGTCCGGTCGATCTTCCCGCCTGAGCCCGGGCGCGATAAACTGCGGCCATGCCCGCCCTGTGCCGCGATTGCCTGAGCCTGTTCGACACCGCCCCCGCGCGCTGCCCGCGCTGCGGCCGGGGGCGGATGGTTGCGCATCCGGAACTGATGCAGCTCTCCGTCGCGCATCTGGATTGCGACAGCTTCTATGCCTCGGTGGAGAAGCGCGACAACCCGGAGCTTGCGAGCCGCCCGGTGATCGTGGGCGGCGGCACGCGCGGGGTGGTCTCCACCTGCTGCTATATCGCGCGGATCTCGGGCGTGCGCTCGGCCATGCCGATGTTCCAGGCGCTGAAGCTCTGCCCCGATGCGGTGGTGATCCGCCCGCGCACCGCCCATTATGCCGAAGTATCGCGCGCGATCCGGGAGCGGATGGCGGCGCTCACGCCGCTGATCGAGCCGCTCTCGCTCGATGAAGCGTTTCTCGATCTCACCGGCACCGAGCGGCTGCACCACGCGCCGCCCGCGCTGCAGATGGCGCGGCTGGCGCATGAGATCGAGGCGGAGCTCGGCGTCACCGTCTCCATCGGCCTGTCGCACAACAAGTTCCTGGCCAAGATCGCCTCCGATCTGGACAAGCCGCGCGGGTTTTCGGTGATCGGCCGGGCGGAGACGGCAGATTTCCTGCGCGACAAGCCGGTCTCGATCCTGTGGGGCGTGGGCGAGGCCACCCGGGCCACGCTGGGCCGGGCCGGGCTGCGCACGCTGGCCGATGTGCGCCGCGCCGGGCTGCGGCGGCTGGTGGAGCGGCTCGGGCCTTCGGGCGAGCGGCTGTGGCAGCTCTCCCATGGCGAGGATCACCGCCGCGTCACCCCCGATGCGCCGCTGAAATCGGTCTCCAAGGAGACCACCTTCGACACCGACATCAGCGACCGCGCAGCCCTTGAGCGGCATCTGTGGGTGCTGTGCGAACAGGCCGCCGACCGGATGAAAGCCAAGGGCCTGCAGGGCCGCACCGCCACGCTGAAGCTGCGCCGGGCGGATTTCTCGGCGCTCTCGCGGCAGCAGCGGCTGGAGGAGCCCTCGCAGCTGGCCGATACGCTGTTTCGGGTGACGCAGGGGCTGCTGGCGGCGCTGCCGGAAAAGGGGCCGTTCCGGCTGATCGGGGCGGGCTATACCGATCTGACGGCGGCCGACGGGCGCGACCCGGTGGGCGATCTGCTTGATCCGCAGGCGGGCGCCCGGGCCGGCGCCGAGCGCGCCATGGACCGGATCCGCGCACGCTTCGGCAAGGAAGCGATCAGCCGTGGCCGCGGGCTCTGATCATTCCGCGGCCATCCGCCGCCCGTCGCGGCCAATTTCCGCCAGCCCCGCCACCGCGCGCGCCATCAGCGCCACGAAATCCGCATAATCCGCGCCCGGCTCGACGCGCTCCTCGTCCAGATACAGCGCGCGGTTGATCTCGATCTGCACCACGTCGATGCCCTCGGCCGGGCGGCCGTAGCGCTGCGTGATATAGGCCCCGGCGAAGGGATTGTTGCGCGCCACCCGCAGCCCGAGCCCGGTGAACACCGCATCCACCGCCGCCGTCACCTCCGAGCGCGCCGAAGCGCCGAAGCGATCGCCCAGCACGATATCCGGCCGGCGCGTGCCCATCTGCTCCGTCGCCTCCGAGGGCATCGAATGCACATCGAGCAGAAGCGCCCGGCCGAACCCCGCCCGCGCCTCGCCCAGCAGCCCCGCGAGCGCCATGTGCCAGGGCCGCCACACTTCGGCCAGCCGCGCCTCGGCTTCGGTTCGCGAAATCTTGCCCGCATAGATCTGCCGGTTGCCGGAGACGACGCGGGGAATCACCCCGAGCCCCGCCATCACCCGCGGGCCGCGCGGGCTGCGCGGCAGCCCCTCGATCAGCGCCGGATCGAGCTCGTCCTCCGCCCGGTTCAGATCGACCCAGGCCCGCGGCAGCCGCGCCGCGAGCAGCGCCGCACCCTCTTCGGGCGCCGGCGCCAGCAGAGCATCCACGAAGGCATCTTCGGAGGAGCGCAGCCTGCGCGCGTCCAGAACCGAGCGCGCAATCAGCTGGGCCGGATAATCACGCCCGGAATGCGGCGAGGAAAACACCACGCCGGTCGTCATCCTTACCGGACGGATCAGCCTGTAGGGCCGCTTGTCTTCCTCGGCAATGGGCATCCACACTCCATCTTCAGCAGACAGCCTACACCGATTTGATTTCCCGCCAAAAGCCTCTTGCAAGGGAAACCGAGTCCTTTTATAGACCCCCAAACCCAAGCGGTTCCCGGTCCCGGATGCATGTCCGGACAGAGAATCGCAAAGGTCAAGGGCGGTTAGCTCAGCGGTAGAGCACTACGTTGACATCGTAGGGGTCACTGGTTCGATCCCAGTACCGCCCACCATTCGCCGCTCCCTCCGGGGGGCATATCTGTTTCAAGGCGCACGCGCGCCGCGACCAGGAGGAAGACCGATGAAGGTCCGCAACTCGCTCCGCTCGCTCAAGCAGCGTCATCGCGATTGCCAGATCGTGCGCCGCAAGGGCCGCGTCTACGTGATCAACAAGACGCAGAAGCGCTTCAAGGCCCGTCAGGGCTGATCCGCTTCGGGCAGCAAATTTCAAAGGCCGTGCAGGGAAACCCGCACGGCCTTTTCCTTTTACCCGCCAGAAGCGGCGGGGGCTATTGCCCCGCCAGAGCCGTGAGCGCCGCCGTGGGCGCGAGGCCCGCGGCCTCGGCCACCTGTGCCAGCGTCTGGGTTTCGGTGGCGACCGGCATGCCCGCCGCCCGCAGCTGCGCGATCAGCGCATCGGTCTGCATCCCCATCGCCGGTGCGACATCGTGCACCGAGGCATTCAGCAGCTTCTGCGCCACCGCGAATTGCGGCGGCCGACCGCCCGCCCCCGCAGAGCCGCCAAGCGTGGGCAGCACGAACAGCACCGCCGCAAGCACCGAGACCGCCAGCGCCGCAGCCATGGGCGGGCGGCGGAAATAGGCCGTCATCGGCCGCCAGTTCTTCCACAGATGCAGCCCGAAAGGCAGAATCAGCACCATGCTGAGCCATTCATGCATGCCGTGGAACGCGACGCTGCCGATGTGGAAAAACAACGCCACCCCCGAGATCAACGAGACCAGAAACAGCCCGGTAATCAGGGGGGTGGCGTAGCGGAGGAGAAACGCTTTCATATCTTGCACGTCCGTTGGGCGCCGATAGTGGCGCGGGGTCGGACATGACACGGATCCGGGCGCCGGATCCGTCGCTCAATCGTATTTGCGCAGATCCTCGATCACCTTGCCGTCGTTGGGCAGGCTGCCGGGCGCCACCAGCTCGATCGTGCCCTTCAGCTTCAGCGCCTCGACGACGCCGCCCGCATAGCGGCCCGGGTCATGGCCCTCGGTCTCGATGCGGATGGTCATCACATCCATCTCCCCGTCGCGGGTCGCGACCACGCGCGCACGCGTCACCTCCGGATGCGCCGAGACGAAGGCCGCCACCTGCTCGGGCCGCACGAACATGCCCTTGATCTTGGTGGTCTGGTCGGCGCGGCCGAGCCAGCCGCGGATGCGCCGGTTCGTGCGCCCACAGGGCGAAACCCCGGGCATGATCGCGCTCAGGTCCCCGGTCGCGAAGCGCACCAGCGGGTAATCCGGGTTCAGCGTGGTGATCACCACCTCGCCCACCTCGCCATCGGGAACCGGGTCGCCGGTGCCCGGGCGCACGATCTCCACGATCACGCCCTCGTCGAGGATCATGCCCTCCATCGCCGCGCTCTCATAGGCGATGTGGCCGACATCCGCAGTGGCATAGCACTGCCGGCAGGCGATGCCGCGGTCCATGTATTCCTGCCGCAGGCTCGGGAACAGGGCGCCGCCGCTCACCACCGCCTTGGCAATGGCAAGCTCCACCCCCATCTGATCGGCCTTGTCGAGAATCACCTTCAGGAAATCGGGCGTGCCGGCATAGGCCGTGGTGCCGATATCGGCGGCCGCGCGCACCTGCAGCTCGGTCTGGCCAGTGCCCGCGGGCAGGACCGCCGCACCCACCGCCCGCGCCCCCGATTCGAACATCATTCCCGCCGGGGTCAGATGATAGCCGAAACAGTTGTGCACGATATCGCCCGCGCCCACGCCCGAGGCAAACAGGAACCGGCCGAGCCGCCACCAGTCGCGCGCGACATCGCCCGGCTCATAGATCGGGCCCGGGGACTGAAACACATGGGCAAAGCCGGAGGCGGGCTTCACCGTCAGCCCGCCGAAGGGCGCCGCGCGCTTTTGCGCCGCGCCGAGGTCCGATTTGCGCAGGACGGGCAGCCGGGCCAGCGCCGCGCGCCCGGTGACCGCCGCCGCCTCGACCCCGCCCAGATGCGCGGCCAGCCCCGGCGCCCGCAGCGCCTGCGCGATCGCCTGCGGCAGATCCCGCGCCAGCGCCGCCTCGCGTTCGTCCTCCGACCGGGTCTCCAGCGCGTCGTAATGGGTCATTCGCTCTCTCCTCAGGCCAGCCAGCGCTTGCGGCGGCGGTAGCTGCGCACGTCGCGGAAGGATTTGCGGCCTTCATCCGACATGCCCAGGTAGAATTCCTTCACATCCGGGTTCTCGCGCAGCGCGGCGGCGGGGCCGTCCATCACCACCCGGCCCGATTCCAGGATATAGCCGTAATGGGCATAGCGCAGTGCGACGTTGGTATTCTGCTCTGCCAGCAGGAAGGTCACGCCCTCGCCCTCGTTCACCGCCTTCACGATCTCGAAGATCTGCTCCACCAGCTGCGGCGCGAGGCCCATCGAGGGCTCATCCAGCAAGATCATCTCCGGCCGGCTCATCAGCGCCCGGCCCATCGCGACCATCTGCTGCTCGCCCCCCGAGGTATAGCCCGCCTGCGATTTGCGCCGGGTCTTCAGCCGCGGGAAATAATTGTAGACCATCTCCAGATCGCGGGTGACGGCGGCGCGCCCGTCGGTGCGGGTATAGGCGCCGGTCATCAGGTTCTCTTCCACGGTCAGGTGCTCGAAGCAGTGGCGCCCCTCCATCACCTGGATCACGCCCTTGCGCACCAGATCCGCGGGCGACATGTCCTGCACCTTGTCGCCACGATAGACGATGGCGCCCTTGGTCACCTCGCCGCGCTCGGAATGCAGCAGGTTCGATATTGCCTTCAGCGTGGTGGTCTTGCCCGCGCCATTCCCGCCCAGAAGCGCGGTGATACCGCCCTTCGGCACCGAAAGGCTCACACCCTTCAGCACGAGGATGACGTGGTTGTAGATCACCTCGATATTGTTCACTTCGAGCAGTGTCTCGGGCTTGCCTGCGTCGAGCATCGGTTGTCCTCCGGGGTGGAACCCCGGCCCGAAGGCCGGGGAGGTCACGTCAGTTGCAGCGCTCGGTGATGCCTGCTTCCTTGGCATAAGCCGCGGAATCCTCGGCGATCAGCGGATCCAGAACGTCCTTGTCGGGCGCGATGAAATCGGTGATCAGCGACCATTTTCCGGCGGTGGCGTCCCATTGCTGGATCATCGCGCTGCCCGGCCCGCCGTGATCGGCGCAGCTGGCGGCGAAGGCCTGGCCGAAGCCCTTCAGGCCCAGCTCTTCCATCCGCGCATCGGTGATCTCCAGCGCCTCGAAGCCATTGCGCAGCTCGGGCGCGGTGATGGCCGCATGGCCGGCCAGCTCCTGCGCCTTGCGGATCGCCTCGGCAATGACCACCGCCGCATACATGCCGCGCGAATAGACCACGGTGCCCACCTGATCGCCCGCGCCCGAGGCCTTGCCCGCGTCATAGACGTATTTCTTCAGGTCGGTATAGATCGGGTAATCCGTGCCGACACCGTGGAAGGCCAGAGATTTGTAGCCATTGGCGCCCTTGCCCGCGGATTTCACGTCATTCTCCGAGCCGGACCACCAGTTGCCGATGAAATGGTCCATCGGGAACTTGATGTTTGCCGCCTCCTGCACCGCGACCGAGTTCATCACCCCCCAGCCCCAGAACACGACGTAATCCGGCTTGTCGCGGCGCACCTGCAGCCATTGCGATTTCTGCTCCTGGCCGGGGCTGTCGATCGGCAGGGTGACGAGCTTGAACCCGTGCTTCTTCGACAGCTCCTCGAGCGTGCGCAGCGGCTCCTTGCCATAGGCGGAGTTGTGATACAGCAGCGCGACCTTCTTGCCCTCGAGGCTGCCGCCCTCCTTCTCCAGCATGTATTTCACCGCGACGGAGGCGCCGTCCCAGTAGTTCGCCGGGTAGTTGAACACCCATTCGAACACCTTGCCATTCGCGGCCGAAGTCCGGCCATAACCCGGGGTATAAAGCGGAATCTTGTCGGCCGTGACCTTGGGGATCAGCTGATAGGTGATGCCGGTAGAGAGCGGGTTGTACACGAGCGCGCCCTTGCCCTTGGTGCTCTCGTAGCACTCCACGCCCTTTTCGGTATTATAGGCGGTCTCACATTCCGGCACCTGCACCTTCTCGCCGCCGATGCCGCCGTCGCGCTCGTTCAGCAAGGTGAAATAGTCGTTGAAGCCATCGGCATAGGGGATGCCCCCGGCGGCGAACGGCCCGGTGCGGTAGCTCAGGTTCGGCACGACGAGGTCGGCCAGCGCCGGGGTCGCCGTGAGCGCCGCGACGGCGAGCGCAGTGAAGGTCTTCTTCATTCGGGTTCTCCTCCCAGAGACTGTCCTAAGGTTGTGGGGTGCCTCCTCGCATCCCGGATACGGGGGCGTCGCGTCAGTGCGGGAACGGCCAGAGCCGCAGCTTCTCCTTCGCCACCCGCCACAGCTGGTTCAGCCCGTGCGGCTCGGCGATCAGGAACACGACGATGAGCGCCCCCACGATCATCAGCTCGATATGAGCCGCAAGGTCCGTGGGCCAGCCCAGCGTGCCCACGAGCAGGTTCTTCAGCAGCACCGGCAGCAGCACCAGGAAGGCCGCGCCCGCAAAGGAGCCGAAGATGCTGCCCAGCCCGCCGATGATGACCATGAACAGGATCAGGAAGCTCTTGTTGATCCCGAAGGCCTCGCCCACCTCGGCCGCGCCGAGATAGACCGCGAAGAACAGCGCCCCGGCGATGCCGATGAAGAACGACGAGACGGCGAAGGCGGTGATCTTGGTGGTCAGCGGGTTCACCCCGATGATTTCGGCCGCGATGTCCATGTCGCGGATGGCCATCCACTTGCGGCCCACCGTGCCGCGCGTCAGGTTCCGCGCGATCAGCGCCACCGCGGTGAGTACCACGAGGCAGAAGGTGTATTTGGCCGCGGCGGTGGTCTGCGCGCCGGTGACGAAGACGCCGAACATGGTGCGGTCGGGCGCGGTGATCTGGCCGGAGGCGGAGTAGTTGTAGAACCAAGGCACCTTGTTGAAGAGCCACACCAGGAAGAACTGCGCCGCGAGCGTGGCCACGGCCAGATAAAAGCCCTTGATGCGCAGCGAAGGCAGGCCGAACAGCACGCCCACGACCGCCGTGATGGCCCCCGCGATGACGACATGGATCATGAATGGCACTTCGGGGAAGCTGGTCATCAGCTTGTAGACCGCATAGGCCCCTACCGCCATGAAGCCGCCGGTGCCGAGGCTGACCTGGCCCGCATAGCCCACGAGGACATTGAGCCCGATCGCCGCGATCGCATAGATCAGGAAGGGCACGAATACGGCATTGGCCCAGTAATCGTTGATCAGGAACGGCACCACCCCATAGGCCACGGCGAGCACGGCATAGAAGCGCAGCCGGTCGAACTTGATCGGGAAGGTCTGGCTGTCGGCCCGGTAGGTGGTTTTGAAATCGCCTGCTTCACGGTAGAACATGTCAGACCCTTTCGATGATCCGCTCGCCGAACAGGCCCTGCGGACGGAAGACGAGGAACAGCAGGGCCAGCACATAGGCGAACCAGTTTTCCGTCGCGCCGCCGATCAGCGGGCCCACGAAAAACTCGAACAGTTTCTCACCCATGCCGATGATCAGCCCGCCGACGATGGCGCCCGGGATCGAGGTGAAGCCGCCCAGCATCAGCACCGGCAGCGCCTTCAGCGCGATCAGGCTGAGCGAGAACTGCACACCGGATTTGGAGCCCCACATGATGCCCGCGACCAGCGCCACGAAGCCCGCGATCGACCAGACCAGCACCCAGATGAAGCGCAGCGAGATGCCCACCGAGAGCGCCGCCTGGTGGTCGTCGGCCACGGCGCGCAGCGCGCGGCCCTGCTTGGAGTACTGGCTGAACAGCGTCAGCGCCGCGACCAGCGCCACCGCGACAAGGGCCGCCACCACATCGAGGTTGTCGATGAAGAAGCCATAGCCGAACAGGTCGTTGGTGAGTGATTCGATGGTTTCGTTCAGGCCCTGCGGCAGACCCACGTCGAGCGTCTTGATATCGGCGCCCCACATCACGTCGCCGAAGCCTTCGAGGAAATAAGCCAGCCCGATCGTCGCCATGAACAGGATGATCGGCGGCTGGCCCACCAGATGGTGCAGCACCAGCTTCTCGATGATGACCGCAAGGCCCACCATCACCGCGCCGCTGAGCACGATGGCGATCACCGAGGGCACCGTCCAGCCGAAATGGGTCACATGCAGGCCGGTGACGGCATTGATCAGATGGGCGAAGGGCACCTGCCCCTGCTGGATGCCCACCAGCGTCAGCGCCGCAAACAGCGCCAGCACGCCCTGGGCATAGTTGAAGATGCCCGAGGCCTTGTAGATCAGCACGAAGCCGAGGGCCACGAGCGCATACATCACCCCGGCCATCAGGCCGTTCAGGGTGACCTCCATCGCATAGAGCAGTTGGTCAGGCATCGGTGCCTCCCGGGATCAGATGCCCGAAGCGCGGGCTTTTGAGAGAAACGGAGCGGTCAGCCATGGGCCACCCCCAGATAGGCGTCGATGACGTCCTGGTTGCTGCGGACCTCGTCGGGCGGGCCATCACCGATCTTGCGGCCGTAATCCATCACCACCACCCGGTCCGACAGGTCCATCACCACGCCCATGTCGTGCTCGATCAGCACGGTGGTGGTGCCGAATTCGTCGTTCACATCGAGGATGAAGCGGCACATGTCCTCCTTCTCCTCGACGTTCATGCCGGCCATCGGCTCGTCCAGCAGCAGGATCTTGGGCTCGGCGGCCAGCGCACGCGCGAGCTCCACCCGTTTTTTCAGGCCATAGGGCAGGCGCCCCACCGGCGTTTTCCGAATATTCTGGATTTCAAGAAAATCAATGATCTTCTCGACCTTTTCGCGGTGCTCTTCCTCTTCCTTCTGCGCCCGGCCCCACCACAGCGCCTGCGAGAACAGCCCCGATTTCATCAGCGTCAGCCGCCCGGTCATGATGTTGTCCAGGACTGACATCCCGTCGAACAGCGCGATGTTCTGGAAGGTGCGGGCGATGCCGAGGCTCGCCACCTGATAGGGCCGCATCGCCGGGCGGCGCTCGCCGCGATACCAGACTTCGCCCTCCGTCGGCACATAGAAGCCCGAGATCACGTTCAGCATCGAGGACTTGCCCGCCCCGTTCGGGCCGATGATCGCGCGGATCTCGCCTTCGCGGATGTTGAACGAAATGTCCTTGATCGCGGTCACGCCACCGAATTTCAGGGTGATGTTCTTCAGCTCCATCACCACGGAGCCGATCCGGCGCCCGTCGGCGGTGACCAGGCCGTCCTGAATGTCCTTCATTCCGCCGCCTCCCGGTAGCTCGTTGGCACGACATCCGCATCCGCGAGCGTCAGCGTCGCCTTGATCGCGCCCTTGCGGCCATCCTCGTAGGTGACCTCGGTTTCGGTGTAGATGCTGTCCTTGCCCGCATAGAGCGCGTCGATCAGATCCGCGTATTTCTCGGCGACGATATTGCGGCGCACCTTGCGGGTCCGGGTCATCTCGCCGTCATCGGCGTCGAGCTCCTTGTGCAGGATCAGGAAGCGGTGGATCTGGCAGCCCGACAGCATCGGATCCTGCGCGATCGCGGCATTCACCTCGTCGATATGGCCGCGGATCATCTCATAGACCTTCGGATGCCCGGCCAGCTCCTGGTAGGAGGCATAGGCGATGTTGTTGCGCTCGGCCCAGTTGCCCACCGCGGTCAGGTCGATGTTGATGAAGGCGGTGCAGCGGTCGCGGCCATTGCCGAAGACCACCGCCTCCAGGATCGTCGGGTAGAACTTCAGCTTGTTCTCAACGTATTTCGGCGCGAACAGCCGCCCGTCGGAGAGCTTGCCGACATCTTTCGCCCGGTCGATGATGCGCAGATGCCCGGTGCCTTCCTCGAAGAAGCCCGCATCGCCCGTGGCGACCCAGCCCTCCGCATCCTTGGTGGAGGCGGTGCTCTCGGGGTTCTTGTAATATTCCACGAAAGTGCCCGGGCTGCGGTAATAGACCTCGCCGTTATCACCGATCTTCACCTCTACGCCCGGCGAGGGCACGCCCACCGTATCCGAGCGCACCTGGCCATCGGGCTGCTGGGTGATGAACACCGTGGCCTCGGTCTGGCCATAGAGCTGCTTCAGGTTGATCCCGAGCGCGCGGTAGAAATCGAAGATCTCCGGCCCGATCGCTTCGCCCGCGGTATAGCCCACGCGGATCCGGCTGTAGCCCAGCGTGTTCTTCAGCGGGCCATAGATGAACAGATCGCCCAGCATGTAGCGGAGCCGGTCCATCAGGCCCACGGAATTCCCGTCGAGGATCGCCGGGCCCACCCGGCGCGCCACCGCCATGTAATGGTCGAACAGCCATTTCTTGAACCGGCCCGCATCCTCCATGCGGATCATCACCTGCGTGAGCTGGCCCTCGAACACGCGCGGCGGGGCGAAGAAATAGGTCGGCCCGATCTCGCGCAGGTCGGTCATCATCGTCGCGGCGCTTTCCGGGCAGTTCACCGTGAAGCCTTCCCAATAGGCCTGCCCGACGGAGAAGATGAAATCCCCCACCCAGGCCATCGGCAGATAGGCCACGATCTCCTCGCGCCGCGAGAGCTTGTCGAAGGCGCAGGAGTTCTTCGCCGTCTCGATCACGTTGCGGTTGGAAAGCACCACGCCCTTGGGCTTGCCGGTGGTGCCGGAGGTATAAAGCATCACACAAGTGGACTCGTAGGTCAGCTCGCCGATCCGCGCCTCCAGGTCCGCCTCATAGCGGTAATGCCCGGCCTTGCCCTCGGCGATCACGTCTTCCATCGCGTTCATGCGGCTGTGGTCGTATTTCCGCATGCCGCGCTTGTCGGTATAGATCACATGCTGGATCGCATGCAGCCGGTCCTCGACCTCGACGATCTTGTCGACCTGCTCCTGATCGCCGCAGACCACGAATTTCGCGCCGCAATTGTCCAGCACATAGGCCATCTCCTCGGCCACAGCGTCCTGATACAGCGGCACCGGCACTGCGCCGCACATCTGCGCCGCCACCATGGACCAGTAATGTGCCGGGCGGTTGCGCCCGATGATGGCGATATGGTCGCCCCGCTCCACGCCCAGGCTCAGAAAGCCGAGCGCCAGCGCCCGGATCTCGGCATTGGCCTGGGCCCAGGTCCAGCTCTGCCAGATCCCGAATTCCTTTTCCCGGTACGCGGGCGCATTCCCGAGCCGCGCGACGTTCCGCGCCAGCAGCGCGGGAATCGAATGCGCAGATTGCTCTGCCGCCGATGCGTCAGCCATGTGTCCTCCCTCGTGCCGGATGGCCCGGCGCCCCTGCGCGGCCGCGGGCTCCTCTTCCCTTGGCTGCTCTCCGGGCAAGCTGACGGCGGAGTTTTGCCGGAGTTTTTCCGGAATCTTACGAATTCTTTCCGGCCGCGAATGGCGGGATCGAGGCTTTGCGCGCCGGGCGCGGGGTGCTACCCATTCGCTGGGGAGAATGTGATGAACGACGAGCGCGAACGGCTGACACAGGCGGGGCTGAACCTGATCGGGCAGGCCCTGTCGATCTTCGACAGCGAGCTGCGGCTCGCGGTCTCGAACCGGCCATACCAGCTGATGTTCGATCTGCCCGACGCGCTGATCCGGCCCGGCACCTCCTTCGAGGAAACGATCCGCTATCTGGTTACCCGCGGCGAATATGGCGCGGTGGACGATCTGGAGGAGGCGGTGCGCAGCCGGGTGGAGGCCGCGCGCGCCTTCGAGCCGCATTACATGGAGCGCCTGCGCGCCAATGGCCGCACCATTTCCGTGGAAGGCGCGCCGCTGCCGCAGGGCGGCTGGGTCACCGTCTATACTGACATCACCGCGATCAAGACGCAGGAGACGCTGCTGCGGGCGCGTTCGGAGGAGCTCTCGGGCCAGCTGCTGACCCATGCGGAGCGGCTGGCCGCCGCGAACCGCGCGCTCGCCGCCACCATCTCCGCGCTGGAGGAAGCCAAGCGCGAGCTGACCGCGATCGAGGCCCGCACCCGGCAGGTGACGGAAATGATGCCCGCCCATATCGCCCATATCGGCCGCGATCTGGTCTATACGTTTTCGAACCGGCGGGTGACGGCGGTGATGCCCGGCTCGCAGGCCGATCCGGTCGGGCGCACCATGGCCCAGGCCCTGGGGCACGACACCGCCAAGAAGATCCGCCCCTATCTGGAAAAGGCGCTCGCCGGCGCGGCGCAGGTGTTCGAGATCAGCCATACCCCTTCGGGGCGGCGGGTACGCATCGCGCTGACCCCCGATCTCGCGCCCGAGGGCGGGGTCTATGTGCTCTCCACCGATGTCACCCATGAATCGCAGGCCCGCGCCGCCATCACCCAGACGGCGAAGCGCGAACTGGCAACCCAGCTCACCTCCGGCCTCGCGCATGATTTCGCCAACTTGCTGACCGTGATTCTCGGCCTGCAGGGCCGGATCGAGCGGCGCGCGGACCTGCCGCCCGAAGTGATCGACACCGTCCGCGCGACGCTGGCCGCAGCGCGGCGCGGGGGCACGCTCCTCGATCGGATCGCCGCCATTTCCGGCAAGCGCGAGCTGCGCCCGCAGGCGGTGGAAATGCGGCCCCTGATCGAGGATATCGCCGCGATGGCGCTGCCGGCCCTGGGCCCGAACGTGCGGCTCGAGACCTTCGTCGGCGGGCTCGATGCGCCGGTTCTGCTCGATCCGGGGCCCTTGCAGGACAGCCTGCTGAACCTGCTCCTGAACGCGCGCGACGCGATGGGCCCGGGCGGCGGCACGATCCGGATCGAGGCCCATGCCGTACGCGACACCTGGGTCCAGATCACCGTATCGGACAGCGGGCCGGGGTTCTCCGAGGAGGCGCTGGAGCGCGCGCTCGACCCGTTCTTCACCACCAAGGGCGGCGAGGGCTCCGGCCTCGGCCTCTCCATGGTCTACGACCAGACCAAGATCGCGGGCGGCTCGGTCAGGCTGCGCAACACCGACGAGGGCGCGCGCGTGGCGCTGCGGCTGCCGCTCCGGCTCGCGCAGGTGCGGGCGGAGCCGCTGCTGGTGCTGTTGGTCGAGGACAATGGCGATATCCGCGCCGAGGTGCGCGAAATGCTGCGCAGCCTCGGCCACAGCGTGATCGAGGCGGCTTCGGTCGAGGAGGCGCTCACGCTCATCGCGCTGCCCGGCATGGGGCCCGCGATCGGCTTCGTCCTCTCCGATATCCAGCTCGGCCGCGCGACCGGGCTCGATCTCCTGCGCGGCCTGCCCGAGGGCATGCCATCCGTGCTGATGACCTCGCTGCCGCCGGGCGACCCGATGCGCGCGCAGGCGCCCTGCCCGGTGCTGCACAAGCCCTTCACCGCCGCGGAGCTCTCCGCCCTGATTGCCGGAGCCGGACGATGACCCAACCCCATGTCGCGATCCTCGATGACGAGCCCGAGATCCGCCGGATGCTGTCGGATGCGCTGCAGGAGGCCGGGTTCCGCACCACAGCCTATGCCCGCGCGACCGAATTCGAGGCGGGGCTGAAGCGCAGCCAGCCCGATGTGTGCCTGGTGGATCTGGGCCTGCCGGACCGTGACGGGCTGGCGCTGGTGCACCGGCTGGCGCTGGAATCGGGCGCGGCGATCATCATCATCTCCGGCCGCGCGCAGGTGCAGGACCGGGTGACGGGGCTGGAGCTCGGCGCCGACGATTACATCATCAAGCCCTTCGACCCGGCCGAAGTGGTGGCGCGGATCCGCGCCCGGCTGCGCAAGCCCCGCGCCGAGGCACCCGCCCAGCAGGTCGCGCATTTCGCCGGCATGCGCGCGCATTTCGACCGCTATGTGCTCGTCGATGCCAATGGCGGCGAAAGCCCGTTCAGCCATGCCGAGGGCGAGGTGCTGCGGCTGTTCCTGGAGGCGCCGAACCGGCTGATCACCCGCGCGCAGATGCAACAATCGCTTGGCGGGGTGGCGGGCGAGAGCTTCGACCGGGCCATGGATGTGCGGATTTCGCGGCTGCGCACGAAGCTTGGCGAGGATCCGAAGAACCCGCGCCTGATCAAGACGATCTATGGCGCAGGCTATATCTTTCTCGGCGACGTCAGCTGGAGCTGACAGCCAGCACAGTCGTGAGGCGCTGGCACGTGACAGTTGCGCCCGAAGAGCGGATATCGCAGAGGCAGCCGCCGGTCAGCAATCCGTCCGGGTTATGCCTGTGCGGGCAGGATCAAAGGCGCGCCCGCGGCTGATGCGGAGGGCACGCAGCGGTTCACAGTGATACATCTCTCGGCACCAGGTCTTCGGGGCCCCCACCCCTGTCGCGCGCAGCAGGCCAGACTGTGACGTTGCCCACTTTTATCCAGCGTGCGCGAGCCTGCGCGTGTGAGCTTTGCCGATGTGGGCGGGGTGGGCCACGGGGGCTGTCGCGGAGCTTCGTGGTTTGCGCAGCGTCAGGCCCCGTTGCGGGGTGAAGGCGGCCGGCGTCTGCCAACCTGGGCGGGCGTGGGGGCGTTTTGTGTTGTCGTCGGTGTGCCAGACGGCCAGCGTGACGCGGGCATGGTGCCGCGACGGGAGCAGGGCCGCATTCAACAGCTCGGCACGCAGACGAGCGCTGAAGCTCTCGATGAAGGCATTCCGGATCGGCCTTCCGGGGGCAATATCGTGCCACTCAAACTTGCGATTCTCCACGAACTTCAGGACCGCGTTCGAGGGGAACGCGGTCCCGCTATCGCTGACCACTTTTGCCGCGGGCATCGAACAAGGCTGCCAATTCACGCGCCCCCCCGACAACGAGGTGCCGGCGATCAGGGCGCGGCATTCCCGGGGGCAGCCATCGACCACAGTCATGATCCGGAACCGACGGCCATCCGTCGGTTGGTCCGCCACAGAATCCAATGACCAGCGCCGGTTCGGTATCAGCGGCAGCCCCATCGGGGGCCGTGTGCCCAGGGCGCGCCTGCGCCCACCCCGGCTCCTGCTCTCCACGGCAGATGCGAAACAGGTGCTTGTGATCGGGATCAAGGCCCGCGCGCCGAAGAACCACATGCAGCCGACGATAGCCGAACCGGCGTCGGACTTTGGCCAGTTCCTTCAGCCGCGCGCGCAGCACAGGGTCATCCTGACGGACAACCCCATAGCGCACGGTCTCCCGGCAACAGCCGATCACACGGCACGCCCGCCGCGCGCTCATCCCGTGGCCCTCCACCAGATGCGCGATCGTTTGCCGCTTCGCGCCGCGCGCTAGCTTTTTTGCGAGGGGATCTTTCAGCGCAGCAGTGTCGAGCATGGCATCCGCTTCAGGCGCGCGTTCTCGTCCTCGAGGCCCTTCAGCCGCTTCGCCGCGCTGACGTCCCTGCCGCCATATTTGGCTTTCCATTTGTAGCCGGTCGCGGCGCTGACGCCGTGCTTGCGGCAAGATCGGCAACAAAAACCCCGGCCTCATGCTCCTTCAAAATGCCGATGATCGGGTCTTCGGTGAACCCGCCGCGCTGCATCTCTGGTCCTTGCGGTTCGGCCTGAGACTGCCTCAAACCGGATCAGGTGGACGGCGCAATGTAAGGAGGAAGCCGGATCTCGCGTACAAACTCGACAATGCTGACGTGCCGCCTCCTCTGCTGCATCCGAACATGGCCGATCTCTACGCGCAGCGCGCACAAAGCCATCAAAGATCAATTGCGGGCCGCGGCCTCAAGCGCCTCCGCTCCTCCATCATCATCTGCAGGGCACCGGCCTTGATAATCCGCATCTGTTCGCGGCCTGCGCGGGCAATGATGCCCACCAGATGGATAGTCAAACCCTCACCTTCTCGAATAATGGTAGATGCCGGACCCCCGCTCATTCCATCAGATTTGAAATTCATCGGAACGATGGGTGCAATTGTGTGAAGGGCATCATCGTGGCCTTGCCCCGCATACCGACAGACGACTTTCTCCTTCAACATTCGCAGCTTGCGGTCATCATAGTCGAGTTTAGTCTTCCCGCTGGGGTAACCATAGGTGACGACAGCAACGACATGATCACTCGGTACGTCAGGGTTCTGGCCCCGAAAATCGAGGAACATGTGCTCTAGCTCTGGCATGTCCATAACCGGATCGGTGAAATCGAAGAGCACAACATCATGGTGATCGCCCGCATTCTTGCTCTTGTCGTACGAAATAGCGCCGCCAGAGGTGATGCAGTTTAACTTCCCATCGTGCGGCAACATCAGGCAGACATCTTCGCGCGCAGATATGTCCTTCACCTGATGCCTCGTGCAGGCCATGAAGTACCGCCCCCGATATTTGATGAGCGTCGCGGAGCCGCGGACGAACAGTGGGTAACCATCCAGGTCAGATAAGATGCCAAGGGCTTCACAATACTTGGAGAAATAGCCTTCGATGCTGCGCCCTAGTATATAAAGGTCGTTATAACGCACAGACATCCGAGCCATATCGTCGAAAATTTTGCGCATCATGCATCCCTCCCGCTTGCCTGGACGAATATCACCGCCACAGCAGCTTTGCTCTCAATACCCTGCTCAAATCCCGCATCTGTCGCCCGAGATACCGTTGGTGCCAAGAAACGGTGCCGGCAAAAAGTTCACCGCCAAAGCCGGTAAGCCGCCACATTCAGGCGCTCCATTCGGGCCGCGGACAGCCAGTATAGGCTGCTCATCGGCCTGGCCTCCTTACGGCGCCCGAATACCGTAAGGAGCCCGATATCAATGGAGATGGAGACCACGGACCCCGCTGTCTATGTTCTCGCCCCGCCAAGGTCCCATGACCTTTCCAAAGCAAAAGGCCGCCCCGAAGGGCGGCCATTTTGTGCTGGGATTCCAGTAAGTTACTGGTGCCGGTGAAGGGACTCGAACCCCCGACCCCATCATTACGAATGACGTGCTCTACCAGCTGAGCTACACCGGCCTTGCGCGGGCAGTTAGCATGCCCGCGCCGCGATGTGTAGCCCTATTTTTCGCCCTTCGCGGTTTCCGCGCCCGCGTCCGGGGCGGGCGCGCTCCACTCCGGGGCCGCGCGCGGCGCGCCGACGATCAGCGGCAGCATCTCCGCCCCGTTCGGCAGCGGCACCGTGCCCTGCACCGGCTCGCGCCAGCTGAGCGTGTCGAAGCCGCCGCAATTGTCGCAGACCGGTGCCCATTCCGCCTGAATGTTCTGGCACTTGTCGCAGCACCATTGCGGCCCGCGCGGCGCCGTCAGCGCCCGCGCCAGCCAGCCGCGCACCACCGCATCATCGGCGCCCTCACCACGTTCGATTGCGGCAAGCAGCGTCAGCACCCGCGCCGTCGGATGGCGTTCGGGCAGGTCTCCCAAAGCACGCCGCGCCGCCGGGAAATCCTCCGCGGCGATGTTCAGCTCCGTCCGCAGAAGGTGCGTCTCCTCGTGGTCGGGCCGCAGCGCGAGCAGCTTCTCGAACCGCTTCAGCCGCGGCTCGGCCGCCTCATCGGGCACAATCGCGGCATAGGCCGCCGCCAGCTCGGGATGCGGCTGCGCCTCCCAGGCCTTCAGCGCCACCCGCGCCGCATGCTTGGGCTTGCCCTCCGCGATATAGGCCCGCGTCGCCAGCACCGCAGCCGGGATCAAATCCGGCGAGGCCTTGTTCGCAGCGATCACCGCCTCGCGGGCCTCGATCGTGGCGCCTTCCTCGAACACGCCCTTGGCCTCCTGCAGCGCCATCACCGCATCGCGGCGCTTGTGCACGTCCTTCGGCAGCAGCCCCTGCCAACGCTTGGCCTTCAGCACCTCGCGCGCGCCCTTCCAGTCGCCTTGGCCCGCCTGCAGCCGCATCAGCGTGTCCTGCACCTCGACATGGCCGGGCTTCAGCGCATAGGCCTTCTCGGCGAGCTTCAGCGCGGTATCGGTGTCGCCCTCGTCCAGCTTCTGCCGCATCAGGCCGCGGATCCCCACGAACCGGGTGCGGTCATCGCCCAGCAGCTTGCGATACACCTCTTCGGCCTTCCTGCGGTCCCCGGCCAGCTCGGCCGCCTGCGCCGAGAGCAGGTTGGTCAGCTCCGGGCGGTGCAGGAACCGCTCCGCCCGCGCAGCCTTCGAAAGCGCGAGCTTGCCCTCGCCGGAGGCCACCGCCAGCATCCCCTCCGCCAGCGCCTCATAGCCCTTGCGCTCGCGGTTGCGGTCGAAATAGCGGCTGATCGCGGTTTCATCCCCGGTCAGGAAGCGCACGAACGCCATCCCGAGGCCCAGAAGCCGGATCGCGAGCCACACCGCGCCCACCAGCAGCAGCGCCAGAATCACCGCAGGCAGCGGGCGCAGCGTATATTCCGTGCCCGCAAAAATGAGCCGCAGCCCGCGCGCACTATCGGCCAGATGCGCGCCCACCAGCGCCAGCACCGCCACCAGCGCCAGAAACAGCGCAACCTTGACGAAGGACCAGATCATCGCCGCCCCCTCACTTTACGGATTGCGCAAGTTCGGCCACCGCATCGGCTGCGGCGATGCGCTTCTGCGCGCCGGTGATCCAGCCCGACATCATCGCCTGGCCCGCCTCCGGCAACCCGCCCAGCTCCTGCAGCGCGCGCGCGAGATCGCCCGCATCCACCGCCGCCTGCGCGCGCGACATCACCGCATCCGGGTCCGTGCCCTCATGCGGGGTCAGCGAGCGCGCGCCGGTCTGTGCGATCAGGAAGGCGCCCAGACGCTCGCCGATACCGCTCCCTGCGACGGCCTTGCGCGCGGCCTTCAGCGCCGGGCGCGCCGCCTCCGGGAAGGAGGTCTGCAAGGACAGCAGGCTCGGCACATCGGCGCGCAGCGCCGCGGGCACGCTCAGCCCCGCGGCCTCCGCATCGGCCAGCGCCGGAGCGAGCGGCGCGCCAGCCTGAACCGCCGCGCCCACCCGCGCCACCGCCGCCTGCGCAAGGCTGCGCTTCGCCGCCGCCTCGACCGAGGCGCCGATCTGCGCGGCCTGACCCTGCGCCGCCTCCACCTCGCCCTTCATCTGGGCTGCGGCAGCGGCAATCTGTTCCTGGATCTGCTGGCCATTGCCGAGGCCATCCACCCGCCCGCGCAAGGCCTCCAGATCCGCGCGCAGGGCGGCCAGATCCGGCCCGGGCCCCGTCTCCGTCTCCGCGGCCTGGGCCACAGGGCGGGTCTCCAGCGCCACGACGCGGTCGGTGAGCGCCTGCAAGCCTTCCTGCAGGCTGCGCAGGTTCGCGGCGCTCTCGTCGATGGCGGCCTGCAGGCCCGAGGGCGCGGCCGCCTGCGGCGGGGCCGATTTCAGCGATTCGATCGTGGCGGCAAGCGTGTCGATCCGCGCGCCCTGCGCGGAGACCACAGAATTGATCCCGGCAGTATCGGGCTGCGGCGCCTGCACCCAGCCCGCAAGCTGCGGCGGCAGCAGCGGCACCGCATAAAGCGCGGCACCGGCCCCGATCACGGCCGCGACCACGCCTCCCAAAATCAGCGATCCGGCGCCCGGGCCGGGCTGGGGCTCCGGCAGGGGCGGCTGTGCCGCAAGCATGGGCTCGGCACGGGGAGGATCCACGGGCCGCGGGTCTTCGGGCGCCACGTCTTCGGGCGTCAGCTCCTCAACGACGGGCGCGGGCACTTCCTCCGGCTCCGGCGTGGCCTCGGGCTCCGGGAGGGAAGCTTCGGCGCTCACCGCCTCCGGAGGCGCATCGGGCACAACCGCGGGCACGGTCTCCTCGGCCGCCTCGGGCGCTGCCGCGTCGGTCTTCTGGGTCACTCGTTTTGCCACAGCCACTCCTCCATTCCCGCATCCGCTTCCCACGGGCGCGCCATCCGTTTCGGGGCAGTCTAGTGAGCGGCCTGCCCCGGCTCAACCCGGCAGATCGCCCAGACAGCGCGACATTGCCGCCAGAACCCCCTCCAGATCCGGCCGCGCCGCAATCTCCAGCCGCGCGGGGCGCAGCGCGGCACAAGGCTGCGCCGCGGCATCGGAAATCGCAGCGATCCACAGCGGCGCCCGCGCATCCGCCGCCGCCGCAAACCGCGCCGCCCCGCGCGCCGAAAACACCGGCACCAGCACCGGGCCCGCGCCCTGCAGCAGCGCCGCCGCCTCCGGGCTCAGCGCCGCGCTCTCCTGCCGGTATATGATGGCCTCCTGCGCAGGCAGCCCGGCGGCGGCCAAGGCCTGCGCAAGCGGCAGCGCCGCCTCCGCCCCGCGCGCATGCACGATCCGCCCGGCCGGATGCTGCGCGAGAATGAGCGCGCTGAGGCCCTCGGCCGTTCCCGGCCCCTCGATCGCCACAAACCCTGCCGCCCGCGCGGCCACCGCCGTGCGCGCGCCCACGCAATAGGCCGGCCGGCCATTCCCGGCGAAACGCACCGCCTGCTCCGAGGTAAAGATCAGCACATCCGCTTCGGGCAGCGCCGCGCCGGTGGGCACGATCCGGGTCAGCGGCGCGATCAGCAGCGCAAAATCCGCGCCGAACCTTGCCCGCGCCGCCGCGGCCAGGCGCGCGGCGCCCTCCTCCGGGCGGGTGATCAGCAGCGTCGGGCGGTCGCGCATATCGGCTCGCGGGATTGTCTGGACACGCCCCCGGTGTTACCTGCGAAGGGAAACCCGCGCAACCGGAGCGCCATGAGACCGCTGACCTTCCTCGGCATCGAATCGAGCTGCGACGATACCGCAGCCGCCATCGTGCGGCTGGAGGGGGGCGTCGCGCAGGTGCTGTCCTCCGTGGTGGCCGGGCAGACGGCGCTGCATGCCCCCTTTGGCGGGGTAGTGCCCGAGATCGCTGCCCGCGCCCATGCCGAAAAGCTGGACCACTGCGTGGAGGAGGCGCTGGCCGAGGCCGGGATCGGCCTGCGCGCGCTCGATGGTGTCGCCGTGACCGCAGGGCCGGGGCTCATCGGCGGGGTGATGTCGGGGGTGATGTGCGCCAAGGGCATCGCCGCAGGGGCGGGGCTGCCGCTGGTGGGGGTGAACCATCTGGCGGGCCATGCGCTCACCCCGCAGCTGACCGACGGGCTTTCCTTCCCCTACCTGCTGCTCCTCGTTTCGGGCGGGCACTGCCAGTTCCTGATCGTGCGCGGGCCCGAGGATTTCAGTCGTATCGGCGGCACCATCGACGACGCCCCCGGCGAGGCCTTCGACAAGACCGCAAAACTCCTCGGCCTGCCGCAGCCGGGCGGCCCCTCCGTCGAGCGCGAGGCGCTGGCGGGGGACCCGAATGCGGTGCACTTCCCGCGCCCGCTGCTGGACCGGCCGGGCTGCGACATGTCTTTCTCCGGGCTGAAGACCGCGCTGCTGCGCGCGCGCGATGCCGCCGTGGCGGAGCGCGGCGGGCTCACGCGGCAGGCCCGCGCGGACCTGTGCGCCGGGTTTCAGGCCGCCGTCTGCGACGTGCTGGCGGAAAAATCCCGCCGCGCATTGCGGGAATATATGGCGCTCACGCCTGCGCAGCCCGCCATCGCGGTGGCGGGCGGGGTCGCCGCGAACCGGGCGATCCGGGCGCGGCTCGAGGATGTGGCGGGCGCCGCCGGGGCGCGCTTCGTGGCGCCGCCGCTGCGGCTGTGCACCGATAATGCGGCGATGATCGCCTTCGCCGGGATCCAGCGATTCGCCCTCGGCCATGTGGACGGGATGGCCCTCGGCGCGCGGCCGCGCTGGCCGCTGGACGATACCGCGCCCGCGATGCTCGGCTCCGGCAAGAAGGGGGCCAAGGCATGATCGCGGTTCTGGGCGCGGGGGCCTTCGGCACGGCGCTGGCGATCACGCTGGCGCAGAATGGCGCCGTCAGCCTCTGGGCGCGCGATGCCGGGCATGTGGCCGAAATGCGCCGCAGCCGCCAGAACGCGCGCCGCCTGCCCGGCGCCGCCCTGCCCGGCAATGTGGCGCTAACGGCGGAGCTGCCGCAGGCCGATACCTATCTGCTCGCAATGCCGATGCAGCAGATGGGCGCCTTCCTCGCGCAGCACCGTGCGCTTCTGAACGGGCGGCGGCTGGTGGCCTGCTCCAAGGGCATCGACCTCGCGACCGGACAGGGGCCGGTGGCGCTGATCCGGAGCGCCTGCCCCGAAGCGCTGCCCGCGATCCTGACCGGGCCGAGCTTCGCCGCCGATATCGCCCGCGGCCTGCCCACGGCGCTGACACTGGCCTGCGCGCAGGAGGGGGCGGCCCTGCAGGCGGAGCTCTCGACGCCCACGCTGCGGCTCTATCGCACCACGGATACCACCGGGGCGGAGCTCGGCGGCGCGCTGAAGAACGTGATCGCCATCGCCGCCGGGGTGGTGATCGGCGCCAGCTTGGGCGATTCGGCCCGCGCCGCGCTGATGACGCGCGGCTTTGCCGAAATGACCCGGCTCGCCTGCCGCATGGGCGCCCGGCCCGAAACGCTCGCCGGCCTGTCGGGCTTCGGCGATCTGGTGCTCACCTGCACCTCGGCGCAGTCGCGCAACTTTCGCCATGGCCTCGCGCTCGGCCAGGGCGTGGCCATCGACCCTGCGCTCACCGTCGAGGGCGTGGCCACGGCCGCGGCCGCGGTCCGGCTCGCGCAGGGGCTCGGCCTGGAAATGCCGGTCGCGGCCATGGTCACCGCGCTCTGCGCCCAACGCATCACCGTGGCCGAGGCCACTCAGGCGCTGCTGTCGCGCCCGCTCAAGGAGGAATGACATGTATTTCGCACTGATCTGCCGCGACAAGCCCGGCGCCCTGCAAACCCGGCTCGACAACCGCGACGCCCACCTGGCCTATGCGAAGGCGAGCGGCGTGGTGTTCCTCGCCGGGCCGATGCTGGAGGAAGGCGCCATGGTCGGCTCGCTGGTGATCGTCGAAGGCAGCCGCGAGGTGGCCGAAGATTTCGCCGCAAACGACCCCTATGCCAAGGCCGGCCTGTTCGAGAGCGTCACCATCACCGAATGGAAGCGGGTGATGGGCTGATGGCGAAATGGCTGTTCAAATCCGAGCCCGACGTCTTCTCCTGGGATGACCTTGTCGCGAAGGGCGCGGCGGGCGAACAGTGGGACGGCGTGCGCAACTATCTCGCGCGCAACAACATGCGCGCGATGAAGCTGGGCGATCAGGGCTTCTTCTACCATTCGAACCAGGGCAAGGAGATCGTCGGCATCGCCGAGGTCTGCGCCGAGGCCCACCACGACACCACCACCGAGGACCCCCGCTGGGACTGTGTGGACATCCGCGCCCTGCGCCCGGTGGCGCGCCCGGTGACGCTGGCCGATGTGAAGGCCGCGCCGCGGCTGGCGGAGATGTCTCTGGTGACCTCGATGCGGCTCTCGGTACAGCCGGTGACCGAAGAGGAATGGCGGATTGTCTGCGACATGGCCGGGATCGCGCCCTGAGCGGCAGCGCCCTGTGCCGCGCGCGGCGCAGGGCATCGGGGGCGCGCAGCCTTGGGCTATATGGGCTGCTCTGGCGCCTGCCCCGCGCAAAACCCTGTGGCCAAAATAGTTGGAGGGCCCCGGCACCCCTACCAGGACCCTCCTTCACCCCCATGTGCACACCCACTGCACCACATGGAACCATGAATTCTATCGGGTTCTGGCCATCCTGGCCGGACACCCAATCTCTACCCCGAAGATCGATTCGCCGCAAAGCAAAGATCCGGAAAATATGAAACGATTCCGATCCATTGCTCTTCCCGGCTCCTGCGCTAGCTTGGGGCCATGACCCGCTTCCTGATCGTCGCCCATGGCTCACCCTCGGATCCGGCCCCGCCCGAAGCGGCGCTCGGGGCGCTGGCGCGCGCTGTGGCGGCGCAGCTCGGCGCGCCCGTCTCCGCCGCCACCTTGGCCGCGCCCGGCGCATTGGAGGCGGCTGTGGATGGGCCGGTCATCGTCTATCCGTTCTTCATGGCCGAGGGCTGGTTCACCCGGCGCGAGCTGCCGCGCAGGCTGGGTGGCCGCGCGGCGCGGATCCTGCCGCCCTTCGGGCTGGAGCCCGCCCTGCCCGGGCTGGTGACGCGGATCGTCACGCAGGCCGCCGCGGAGGCCGGGCTCGATCCCGCGCGCGCCGATCTCATCCTCGCCGCGCATGGCTCGCGCAGCCCGGGCCAGGCCAAGGCCACCACCTTCGCCATGGCGGCCCATCTGCGCCGCGCCACCCGGTTCTGGCGGGTGCTGCCCGCCTTCATCGAAGAGCCGCCCTTCATCGCCGATACCGCTGCGCGCAGCCATGGCGGGCTGTGCCTGCCGTTCTTCGCGCTCCGCGCCTCGCATGTGGACCACGACATCCCCGAAGCCCTGCGGCAGGCGGGCTTCGCGGGGCGCCTGCTGCCCGCTGTGGGCGAGCATGACGGGGTTGCCGCCCTGATCGCCAAAAGCCTGCGCGCGCATCTGCCCGATTGACAGATGCGCCGCGCTGCCGCAGCACTTTCCCAAACGGAGGATCCATGCCCGACCCGACCGGACCCGGAACCTGGGAAGCCTATCGCCGCGCGCTGCGGCTCCTCGCAGGCGAGAAAGTCCTTGCGATCGCGCTGGCGGTGGCCGGGGCTGGCGTGGCCGTGGTCCAGCTGGCCGAGCCGGTGATCTTCGGGCGCATGGTGGACCGGCTGGCCGAAGGGGCGGGCGCCTTCGCGCTGATCGGGTTGTGGGCGGCCTTTGGGCTCATCGGCATCGGCTCCAGCGCGGTTCTGGCCATCGCCTCGGACCGGCTCGCGCACCGCGCGCGGATGGCAGCGCTGGCGCGGGCCTTCTCGCAGGCGATCACCCTGCCGATCAGCTATCACGCCCGGGCGGGCACCGGCGCGGTGGTGCGGGCGATCCTGTCGGGCACGGATGCGCTGTTTGCGATCTGGCTCGGCGCCTTGCGCCAGCAGCTCACCGCGCTCATGGGCGTGCTGCTGATGATCCCCACCGCCTTTTCCATGGATGCGCGGATGGCCTCGGTGCTGCTCGCGCTCGGGGCGGCCTATCTCGCCGCCAATATCCTCGTCGTCCACAAGACCGACCGCGGCCAGCGCGCGGTGGAGCAGGTCTCGAACGCGCTCTTCAGCCGGGTGGGCGATGTGCTCGGCAATGTCACCGTGGTCCAGAGCTTCGGCCGCTTCGCCATGGAAATGAACGAAATGCGGGCGCTGGCCTCCTCGCTTCTGGCCGCGCAATATCCGGTGCTGACCTGGTGGGGCCTCCTCACCGTGCTGACCCGCGCGGCCGCCACCCTGACCATGGTGGTGATCTTCGGCGTGGGCGCCATGCTCGCGCAGCAGGGCGAGATCACCGTGGGCGAGATCGTCTCTTTCGGCGCCTTCGCCGGGCTGCTGGTGGGGCAGCTCGACCAGCTCGCCTCCTTCGTCACCAATCTGTTCCGCCAGACGCCGGTGCTGCGCAGCTATTTCGGCCTGCTGGATGCCACCGCGGAAGTGGCCGAGACCCCGGGCGCCACGCCCTTCGCCGCGCCCCCCGCCGGGCATATCCGCTTCGATGCCGTCAGCTACCGCTTCCCCGACAGCGATCAGGGCGTGTTCGATGTGGATGTGGAGATCCAGCCCGGCCAGACGGTGGCCTTCGTCGGCCCGACGGGGGCGGGCAAGACCACCTGCCTTGCGCTGCTGCAGCGGCTGCGCGACCCGGATATGGGCGAAATCCGCATCGACGGGCAGCCGATCACCGGCATCACGCTGCAATCGCTGCGCGACAATATCGCCACCGTGTTTCAGGAGGCGGGGCTGTTCAACCGCTCGATCGCGGAGAACATCCGCGTCGGCAAGCCCGGCGCCAGCATGGCCGAGGTGGAGGAGGCCGCGCGCCTCGCCGAGGCCGATGATTTCATCCGCCGCAAGCCCGGCGGCTATGATTTCGTCATCGGCGAGCGGGGCGCGGCGCTTTCGGGCGGCGAGCGGCAGCGCCTCGCGCTCGCCCGCGCGATCCTGAAGAACGCGCCGATCCTGGTACTGGACGAGGCCACTTCCGCCCTCGACCCGGTCACCGAGGCGCGGATCAAGCGCGCGATCGACACGGTACGCGCCAGCCGCACCACGCTGATCATCGCGCACCGGCTCTCTACCGTGGCGGGTGCCGATCTGATCCTCGTATTCCGTCAGGGCCGGATCGTGGAGCGCGGCACCTTCGCGGAGCTCGCCCATGCGGGCGGGCTGTTCGCGCAGATGGTGGCCGAGGGCGCGATCACCACGCCCAGGGCCGATTAGGCTCACTTCGCGCCGAGGAGCTCCGGCACCGAGAGCAGGATGAACTCGTTATCCGCCGCGCGGCCGATCTCGCGCCCGCCGGAGAAGGGCAGGTTGTTGTCGTTCGCCACCAGAATATGGCTCTCGTCCACCCGGGCCACATCCTCGATGGTGAAGAACGGGAAGGTGAACGGGCCCTCCGCCGGATGCAGGCCGGACAGCGCATTGCCCTCCGGATCGGCGATGTTCATCAGGTCGATATGGCCGATCCGCCTGATGAAGCCCTCGGCATCCACCTGCGCCGTATCGACGAGCACGATGTTCTTCACCTTCGCCGGGTTCGGATAGCAGGCGGCCTTGTCCTGGCCCTCCGCGCAGGCTTTCGCCGCATCGCCCTCGCCATTGTCGCGCTCGATGATCAGGGCGCGGGTGGCGTCGATGAAATTGAAATCGCCGATCGCCTTTGCGCCCTCGGCGAGCCGGAACTTGTAGCTCTTGCCGGTCCAGTCGCCCGCCTTCGTGTCGAAGGTGAGGATGCGCGAGAAGGGCTCCATGCCGCCCTCCGTGAGCAGCGGCTTTTCCAGCAGCGCCCAGAGGAGGCCGGTGCCGGGCTGCAGGCCCATGCCCTCGTAGCCGCCCGAGCGCTGAACCTGATAATCCTTGCCCGGCTGCGCCGGAACCACCGTGCCCGCGGTATCGGGGCCGGTCAGGAGCTTGCCGTCGAGCTTCGTCGGATAGACGGCGAGCACCCGGCCATCCTCGCTCGCGCGGATCAGCCAGGGGCCGAATTCATCGCCGATCCAGATCTCGCCCTCCAGATACTGGATGCTTTCCGGGTCGAAATCGGCGCCGGTCAGGTAACGGCTCTCGGTGCCCTCATAGGCGATGCGGAACGGCACCTTGTGATCCGGGTCGCGCAGGAACACGGTGGCCACGCGGGTGACCTTGCCGGTGGTGAAATCGGGTTTCATCTTGTGGAAGAACAGCATCGCATCGGGGCTGTTCGCCTTGGTGCCAAAGCCGTTATCGGTCAGGGTGAACCAGCTGCCATCGGCGGCGCGGGTCATGGCGAAGCCCGACATCCCCTGCACCGGCTGGCCGAGGAACGGCAGCGAAATGCCGGTCTTGTGTGCGCCGTAATCCTTGCCCACATCGCCTTCGATGCTCATCGGCACCTCGTTGCGGGCCTTTCCGGTGAACTTGCCCGAGACCCAGGCATCGCGCGGCGCATCGGCGGGCGGGGCGAGCATGCTCATCGCGGGCAGCACCGCATGGCCGGCAAGCGTCGCGGGGAAGGTCTGTTCGGCCAGGGCCGGCGCGGCAAAGGCGCAGCCAAGGGTGAGGGCAAGGGAAAGGCGCATAGGGTACTCCTGCTTCGGTTCGCAGGGGTGGTACGGCGCGCGCATGACGTGCAGGTTACAGTTTGGTGCAGGATTTCTGTCAGCTTGCCAACAGGATAAGCATCACCTGCGGGGCCAGGATCCGCAGGCACATGACCAGCGGATAGACCGCCGCATAGCCGATGGCCGCCGCGGCCGAGGGGCTCATGCCGCTGGCGAAAGCGAGCGCCGGGGGATCGGTCATCGAGCCGGCCATCACCCCGCAAAGCGTGAGGTAATTGAACCCGAACAGCAGCCGCGCCGCAAAGCCCACCACCAGGAGCGGGATCAGCGTGATCAGCACGCCCTGCGCCATCCAGACCAGCCCATCGCCATGCACGAGCGTTTCGATGAAGCGCCCGCCCGCCTTGATGCCCACCACCGAGAGGAACAGCACGATCCCGAGCTCGCGCAGCGCCTGGTTCGCCACCGGCGGCATATACCACACCAGCGGCCCCAGATGCCCGATCCGCGCCAGGATCAGCGCCACCACCAGCGGCCCCCCCGCGAGCCCGAGCTTCAGCGGCGCGGGCAGGCCCGGCAGCAGGATCGGCAGCGAGCCGAGCGCCACCCCGAGCGCGATGCCGAACAGCACCGCCGCGAACTGCACCTCCTCGAGCGCATGGCGCTCGTCACCCAGGATCGCGCGCACCGCCTTGAGCCCCTCCGGCGGGCCGATGACGGTGAGCACATCGCCGAATTGCAGCACGCTTTCGGCCTGCGCGGGCAGCTCCACCCCGGCGCGGTCGATGCGCGAGATCGAGACACCATGGCTGTCGGCCAGCGCGAGCGCGCCGAGCCTGCGCCCGAGCAGCTTCTTGCGGGTGACGATGACGCGGCCCCAGGTGAGCGCGGTGCCGCGGGTGGTGAGCGCGGCCTCGACCTCGGCGCCCAGAATGATCTGCATCGCGCGGAGCCGGTCCGCGGGCCCGACGAGATGCAGCACATCGCCGATCTCGGCCAGCGTCTCGCGCCCCGGCACCACCAGCCCGCCCGCCTTGCGCATCCGCGAGGCAACCACGCCCGCATCGAACAGATCGGGCACCGCGCCGAGGCGCAACCCGGCGATATTCGGATTGCGGATCTCCACATTCATCACCGGCAGCGCCGCAGCCCCGGCCCGGCGGGCGGCATCGAAGGCCGCGGCCTCTGCGGGCAGCGAAATCCGCAGGGCCCCGCGCAGCGCCAGCATCGCGATCAGCGTGCCCAGAATGCCGAACGGATAGGCCACCGCATAGCCAAGGCCCGGCAGCGCCAGCACCGCCGGATCCGCCCCCGCGTCCTTCAGCACCTGCGTGACCGCGCCGAGGCCCGGCGTATTCGTCACCGCCCCCGACATCAGCCCAAGGAGCACCGGCAGCGGCGTGCCCGCCACGGCATGCAGCGCCACCGTCACCGCGACGCCCAGCACCACGATCGCGCCCGCGGCCAGGTTCAGCCGCAGCCCGGTGCTCTGCAGGGCCGCGAAGAACCCCGGCCCGACCTGAATGCCGATGGAGAACACGAACAGGATGAGGCCGAATTCGCGGATGAATTCCATCATCGCCGGATCCGGATGCAGGCCCGTGGCCTCGGCCGCATGGCCGACGGCAATGCCTGCAAACAGCACCCCGCCGATCCCGAGGCCAATGCCGCGCCAATGCAGATTGCCGATCAGCAGGCCGAACCCGCCAGCCACCGCCACCGCCAGAACGACCAGCGCCACCTCGGACATGGCCTACCCCCTGAACCGCCTGAGCCAGCCTTGCCGCAGCGCAGCAATGCGTCAAGCGCGAACAGGGTCAGACCGGGCGATCCACGTCCTCTTCGGCCTCTTCGAGTGAAATTCCGAGCGCGATCAGCCCATCCTCGAGGTAATCCGACAGCATCGGGATGCCCATCAGGTAATCTTCGGTGGGCGCGGTGGCCTCGGCGCGGGCAGTGGCGAAGGCCTCGCCGAACTCTTCGGGCTCGAAAGTCTCGCGCCCGATCCACATCACCGCAGTCAGCGCCGCCTGCTCTTCCTCGTTCAGCGCGGCGATGAAGGCGCGCAGCTCCCGCCCTTGCCCGGCATCGGGCATGTCCGCATCGTATTTGCGGGCGCGGATGATGATATGGGCGATCTTCCCGGGGCTGATCGGCAGCTGCATGATATCCTCCGTAACCCGCATATTCTCGCCCCAACGGCGCGGCCGCGCAAGCGGCAAAGGGTCACGTCCGGACCTGCACCAACTTCGGCGCCGGATCCTGCGCGATTTCCTCGAAATCGAAATTATCCAGCCGGTGCGCGCGCTTCCCGGCCTTCTCGGCGGAGATCTTGATCTCCTCGATATCCTTCGCCGCCTGGCCGAAATGGCGGTCCAGATTGGCCACCCGCGCGCCCAGCCGGTCCACGTCCTGGTAGAGCGCGGCCAGCTCCTTGCGGATCGCGCCGGCCTGCTCGCGCATCCGCGCATCCTTCAGCACGGCGCGCATCGTGTTCAGCGTGGCCATGCAGGTGGTGGGCGATACGATCCAGACCTTGGCCGCGAAGCCCTCCCGCACCAGCTCGGGAAAATTCGCATGCAGCTCCGCATAGACCGCCTCGGAGGGCAGGAACATCAGCGCCCCGTCCGCCGTCTCGCCCTCGATCAGGTATTTCTCCGAAATCGCCTTGATATGGCTGCGCACGGCAATGCGCATCATCCGCTGCGCCTCGATCAGCTGGCTCTGGTTCTCCGCGCGGCGCAGGGCCTCATAGGCCTCCAGCGGGAACTTGCTGTCGATCACGATCGGCCCGGGCGGATTGGGGAGGTGGATCAGGCAATCCGCCCGCCGCCCGTTCGAGAGCGTCGCCTGCATCGTGTAGCTGTCTGCGGGCAGCGCCTTGTGCACGATATCGTTCAGCTGGATCTCGCCGAAGGCGCCGCGGGTCTGCTTGTTGGAAAGGATGTCCTGCAGGCCCAGTACATTCCCCGAAAGCTTCTCGATATTGGCCTGAGCCTTGTCGATCACCTGCAGCCGCTGCTGCAGATCGCCCAGAGACCGCGCCGTGCGCACCGCGGAGCCCTGCAGGCTCTCCGTCATCTGCTGGTTCACCTGCGCGAGGCGCTGCTCCATCAGCGCGATCATCTTGGTCTGGCTGACGGCCTGCGCCTCCGACACATGATGCAGCCCGCCCGAAAGCTGCTGCTGGCCGTCCGAGAGCGACTGCACCCGCTGCCCGAGGGCCGCGAGCTGCGCCATGAGCGGCACCGTCGCCTGCGCCGAACGCCCGGCCGCGCGCAGCACCAGCACCAGCAGCAGCACGATCAGCGCCACCACGCCGAGCCCGCCCAGGATTACAGGATCGTTCAGGTCCAGCGTCATCATGTCCGTCCGAAGAGCCGCTCGATATCGGCGAGTTTCAGTTCCACATAGGTCGGGCGGCCGTGGTTGCACTGGCCCGAATGCGGGGTCAGCTCCATTTCGCGCAGGAGCGCGTTCATCTCCTCGACCCGCATCTGCCGCCCCGAGCGCACCGAGCCATGGCAGGCCATCCGGCTCAGCACCGCGTCGATTTTCGCTTTCACCAGCTGGCTGTCGCCCAGATCGGCGAGCTCGTCCAGCACGTCGCGCAGCAGGGCGCCCGCGTTGATTTCGCCCAGTACCGCCGGGGTTTCGCGCACCGCCACCGCGGTGCCGCCGAAAGGCTCGATCGCGAGCCCGAGCCGCGCCAGCGCCTCGGCATGCTCCAGCAGCAGGCCCGCATCCCCCGCCGACAGTTCCACGACCTCCGGGATCAGCAGCGCCTGCGCCGCGACGCCGCGCTCCTCGGTCTGACGCTTCAGCCGCTCATAGACCAGCCGCTCATGCGCCGCATGCTGATCGACGATGACGATGCCGGTCTCGGTCTGGGCGATGATGTAATTCTCGTGCACCTGCGCCCGCGCGGCGCCGAGCGGTGCCGAAGGCGGCACCGGCATCGCGGGCTCCGCGCGCGCGCTCGGGGCTATGGGCGCGGGCGCCTCCCAGCCGCGGGGGGCTTCGTCGAACATCGGCTCCATCAGCGGCGCCTGCGCGGCCCAGGCGCTGCGGATCGCGCCCATGGAGGGGCGGTCCATCTGATAGACCCGCGGCGCCTCCGGCTCCGGGCGGAAGGCGCCCAGCGTCGCCTGCGCCACGGTGGAGGAGGCCCGGTGCCCGGCTTCGGCCAGCGCATGGCGGATCGCGGTGATGATCAGCCCGCGCGGCACGCCCGCCTCGCGAAAGCGCACCTCGGCCTTAGCGGGATGCACATTCACATCCACCCGCTCCGGATCGCAGCTCAGGAACAGCACCGCCGCCGGATGCCGGTCCCGGCTGAGGAAATCCATATAGGCCGCGCGCAGCGCCCCGATCAGCATCTTGTCGCGCACGGGGCGGCCATTGACGAACAGGAACTGCTCCACCGCCGCGCCGCGCGAATAGGTCGGCAGCGCGGCATAGCCGGTGAGCCGGATCCCCTCGCGCTCCGCCTCGATGCGCACCGCATTTTCGGTGAACTCGCGCCCGAGCACGCGCGTGAGCCGCCCCGACAGCGCCCCGAACAGCTCGCCCTGCTCTGCATCCGCGCGGAAAATCTCGCGCGTGCCATCGCTCAGCCGAAAGCTGACATAGGGCTCCGCCATGGCGAGGCGCTTCACCACATCGGCGATGGCCTGCGCCTCGGCCCGGTCCGTGCGCATGAATTTCAGCCGCGCAGGCGTGGCATAGAACAGGTCGCGCAGCTCCACCACCGTGCCGCGGTTCAGCGCGGCCGGGCGCACCGCCCCCAGCTGCCCGCCCGAGACGGTGATCGCCGCGGCCTCGAAGCCTTCGGCGCGGGACGTAATCGTGAGCCGCCCGACCGCGCCCAGCGAGGGCAGCGCCTCGCCGCGGAAGCCGAAGGTGTGGATGTTGAGCAGGTCCGAGCCGTCGATCTTCGACGTGGCATGGCGGCTGAGCGCCAGCGGCAGGTCCTCTGCCGTCATGCCGCAGCCATCGTCGGTGATGCGGATCTGGGTCTTGCCGCCATCGGTATAGGCGATCTCGACCCGGGTGGCGCCCGCATCCAGCGCGTTCTCCACCAGCTCCTTCACCGCCGAGGCCGGGCGCTCCACCACTTCGCCCGCGGCGATGCGGTTCGCCGCGGCCTCGTCCAGCTGCCGGATCACGGGGCGCGAAGTGCCTATGTTGGGGGGCTGTGCATTCATGCTACCAGCTGTAGCACAGCCCTCCCGCAAGCGGAACAGATTCTACTCCAGCCCCACTGGCTTGCCGACCACCACGAAGCGCAGCGCCGCCGGATCCAGCAGCCGCTTCGCCACCCGCGCCACGTCGTCCTTCGTCACCGCTTCCACCTTGGCGTTGCGGGTGTTGATGTAATCCACCCCCATGCCGTTCAGCTGCATGCCCACCAGAATATCGGCGATATTCGCATTGCCATCGAAGCGCAGCGGATAGGCGCCGGTCAGGTAGGTCTTGGCATCCGCCAGTTCCTGATCGGTCACGGCGCCGGTCGCGGCCTTTTCCCATTCTTCCTGCGTGATCTTCACCGCCTCGGCCACCTTGTCGTTGGCGGAGGCGAAGCCGCCCTGCCAGGTGGCCGAGAGGTCCTTCGGCACCAGATAGGTGTAAATGCCATAGGTCAGGCCGCGCTTCTCGCGCACCTCATCCATCAGCCGCGAGGAAAACCCGCCCGCGCCGAGGATCTGATTGAGCACATAGGCTGCGAAGAAATCCGGATCGTCCATCGCGAGGCCCGGCTGCGCGAAGGCGACCATGGATTGCGGCGTGTCGAAGGGCACCACCGTCACCCCGCCGCTCAGCTTCGGCGCCACGGCGGGCGGCATTTCGGCGCCCTTCTCGGGCAGCGCCCCCAGCAGACGATCGAGCAGCGGGCCGAGCTCCTCGGGCGTGATATCGCCCACCGCGGAGACCACCATCCGGTCGCGCGCCATCACCCGGGCCTTGGCGTCGAACATATCCTCGCGGGTGAGCGCCTTCACGCTCTCGGCGGTGCCGTCGAGCGCGGTGCCATAGGGGTGGTCGGGCCAGGCGATCTTGCGCAGCGCCGCCCCGGCGATCGCGCCCGGGTCCTTCTCGTTCGAGGCGATGACCGAGAGCACCTGCCCCCGCACCCGGTCCACCGAGGCCTGATCGAAATGCGGATCGGTCAGCGCGCTGCGCAGCAGATCGACCGCCTTGTCACGGTTCTCGCTGAGCATCCGCGCCGAGACCGCCAGCGTGTCGTCGTCCACGTCGAAGCCGAATTTCGCGGCCAGCGCTTCCTGCGCGGCGGCAAAGCCCTGGCTGTCATAATCGCCCGCGCCTTCCTCCAGCGTGGCGGTCATCAGATTGATCTCGCCGCGCTTTCCGGGCGCATCGAGCGAGGCGCCGCCGCGGAAGCGGATCTCCAGCGCGGTGAAGGGGATGTCATGCGCCTCCACCAGCCAGGCGCGGATCCCGCCGGGCGAGGTCACCTCGCGGATGTCGATGGCATGGGCCGGCAGCGCCAGCACGATCAGCGCGGCAGCGGCACGCAGGATATTGCGGATCATTGCGCGACCTCCTGAGCATTCGGCGCTTCGGGCAGGGCGGGCTCGCCGCCGGCCTTGCCCCGTTCCACATAGCCGGTGACGGCACGGGCGGGGACGAGCAGCTCCTGCGCCGCCGCCATCACATCGGCCTCGCTGACCGACATCAGCACATCGGGCCAGGCCTGCACATCGGCAATGGAAAAGCCCGAGGCCAGCGCCTCGCCATAGCGCTGCGCGAGGCCCTGGGTGTTGTCCTTCTCATAGATCTGTCCGGCGCGGATCTGGGCGCGGATGCGCTCGAACTGCGCCGGATCGATGCCTTCCTTCAGGAATTCGGCCAGCGCCGCATCCAGCGCCTTTTCGGCATCGGGCAGGGATACGTCGGGCGCAGGCATCATCGAAATCCCGAAGGTGGTGCGGTCGATCGACATGCCATCATAGCCCGTGGAGACATAGATCGCGTCGCCCTTGTCGAACACGAGCTTGCGCGAGAGCACCGATGTCTGCGCATTGCCGCCCAGAATCGCCGAAAGCACGGTCAGCGCCGCTGCCTGCTTCTGATCGCCCGGGTTGCGCTCGGGGGCCAGATAGGTGCGGGTGAGATAGGGCTGCGCCACCCGGTCATCGCTGAAATCCAGATGCCGCGCGGCAAGCTGCGGCGGCTCCTGCGGGCGAGCGCGCGGGGGAATGTCCTGCGAGGGCGCGAGCGGCCCGTAATACTGCTCGGCCAGCGCGCGCACCTGATCCGGGGTTACATCGCCCGCCACCACCAGCACCGCGTTATTGGGCGCATAATAGCGGTGGTACCAGGCCAGCGCATCGTCGCGGGTCAGGCCCTCCATCTCCTGGCGCCAGCCGATGATCGGCGTGCCATAGGGGCTGTTGAGGAACTGCGCCGCGCGCATCTGCTCGTTGAAGAGCGCGCCCGGATCGCTGTCGATGCGCTGCGCGCGCTCCTCCAGGATGACGTCGCGCTCGGTGGTCCAGTCGTCGGGCGAGAGCTTCAGATGCCGCATCCGGTCGGCTTCCATCTTCATCACCAGCTCCAGCCGGTCGGCCGCGATGCGCTGGTAATAGGCGGTGTAGTCGTAGGAGGTGAAGGCATTGTCGGAGCCGCCATTGGCCGAAACCGTCTTCGAGAGTTCGCCCGCCGCCATGGTGTCGGTCCCCTTGAACATCAGATGTTCGAGGAAATGGGCGATGCCGGATTTGCCCCGGACCTCATCGGCAGAGCCGGTGCGGTACCAGACCATCTGCACCACGACCGGGGCGCGGTGATCCTCGATCACCACGGCCTCAAGGCCGTTCGGCAGGGTGAAATGGCTCACGGGGTCGGCATGGGCCGCGCCGATGGCGAAAACCGCGAAAACCGCGGCAAGGGATGCGCGCAACATGGGCTCCTCGTAGATGTCGGCGCAGACTTTACGGCGACATTCCGCCAAGGCAACCGCCGATCGGCACAGTGACGCGGAGTTGAAGCGCCGTCAGGGCATCGCCTTTTGCGCTTCGGCCGAGGGCGGCGCAGCGGGCGTGCGCATGCCGACGGCGCGCCAGCGCTCGGTTTCGGCCATCTGGTTGAGCGACATCGGCTTGTAGGCGGCGAGATAGCTCGAGACCCCGAACCACCGCTCCAGCAGGCGCCCGTCATTCGCGCGCCGCCATTCCAGATCCTCTGCGGCGAGCCGGCCGCGGATCGCGGCATCGGTGCCGAAGCGCGAGGCCCGCGCGAGCAGGGCGCCATCCGAGGCCACCGATCCGGCCTGCGGGCGCCCGCCGAGTGCCGCGATCACGTCGCTTTGCGGGCTCGGGTCGGTGATATTGGTGCCGCCCGGCGTAGGCGCCGGCAGCAGCGCCAGATTTTCCGGCATGGTCAAGGGCTTCGTCGGCAGAATCGCGAATTCGTCCGGGCCCGGCGTGGTCTTGCGCAGCTGCATGAGCTGCGGCTTTTCCGACCCGCAGCCCGCCACCAGCGCCGCAATCGCCACCGCGATCCCGAGCTTTCCGATTGACGCGCGCATGAGCCACTCCCTCACCGTTTCAGCCCCCTCTTAGCCTATCGCCGCAGCGGCGTCACGCCCCTTGGGCGCTCAGCGGCGGCGTTTCGCATTCTTCTCGCCGCTGAACAGCACGAGGCCGAGCGCCCCCGCAAAAATTGCGATATCGGCCACGTTGAACGACCAGGGGTTGCGCCAGAACGGCAGCGACATGTTCAGGAAATCCGCCACCGCGCCATAGAGCACGCGGTCGATCACATTGCCGAGCGCGCCGCCGATCAGCAGCCCGGCCGCGACCTGCATCCGGCGGTCGCCCTTGCTGCGGCGCACCCAGTGCCAGACCCAGCCGGTGATCACCAGCGACAGGACGATGAGCAGCCAGCGGGTGAGCTGGTCCTCCCCCGAGAACAGGCCGAAGTTCACGCCCTGGTTCCAGGCCATGCGAAAATCGAGCCAGGGTGAGAAGACGTCGATCTCCAGCACCCGATCGAGGTTCATCAGGTGGACGACGATGTATTTGGAGATCTGATCGAGCAGGAAGATCCCTGCCGCGATCCAGGCCATCAGACGCATGTTCGCCTCCTTCGGGGCCGCATGGGCGGCGGGTAGACGGCCGCGGGCGCGGCCTAGCGATAGGTTGGTCCGGCTACGCCCTTGCGGAAGGCGCGCGGCCATGCGCGAGCCAGCGGCGGACGAGGCCGCGCGCCGCGGCCCTCAGTGCCGGAAGTGGCGGGCCAGGGGGCGCCCCTGGGGGGGCCGGGCCGGCCCCCCGCGGCCCTCAGTGCCGGAAGTGGCGCATGCCGGTGAAGACCATGGCAAGGCCGCGTTCATTCGCGGCGTCGATGACCTCCTGATCGCGCATCGAGCCGCCGGGCTGGATGATCGCGGTCGCGCCGGCTTCGGCGGCGGTGATCAGGCCATCGGCGAAGGGGAAGAACGCATCCGAGGCCACCACCGAGCCCTTGGTCAGCGGCGCATCGAGGCCCAGCACCTCGGCCATATCCTGCGCCTTGCGGGCGGCGATGCGGGTAGAATCGACGCGGCTCATCTGCCCGGCGCCGACGCCGACGGTGGCGCCATCCTTCACATAGATGATCGCGTTGGATTTCACATGCTTCGCCACTTTCCAGGCGAAGAGCAGGTCTTTCAGCTCCTGCTCCGAGGGGGCGCGCGCGGTGACGACCTTCAGGTCCTGCGGCGTGATGCGACCGTTGTCCTTGTCCTGCACGAGGAAGCCGCCAGCGACCTGGCGGAAGGAGGTGATCGGCGCCGCCACATCGGGCAGGGCGCCGGTGGTCAGCAGGCGCAGGTTCTTCTTCGCGGCAAATACGGCGCGGGCGCCTTCGGTCGCATCCGGGGCGATGACGACTTCGGTGAAAATGCCGGTGATCTCCTGCGCGGTGGCTTCATCCAGCACCTGATTCAGCGCGATGATGCCGCCGAAGGCGGAGGTGCGGTCGCAGTCGAAGGCGCGGGCATAGGCCTGCGCAAGGGTGGCGCCAGTGGCCACGCCGCAGGGGTTCGCGTGCTTGATGATCGCGCAGGCGGGCTGGTCTGCCGGGAATTCGGCGACCAGCTCGAAGGCCGCATCGGTATCGTTGATGTTGTTGTAGCTCAGCTCCTTGCCCTGCCACTGCTTCGCGGTGGCGACGCCGGGGCGGTCACTGCCATCGCGGTAGAACGCCGCCTGCTGATGCGGGTTCTCGCCATAGCGCAGGGTCTGGGCGAGCGTGCCCGCGAAGGCGCGGCGGCGCGGCGCGGCCTCCTCGATCGCCTGCGCCATCCAGGTGCTGACGGCGGCATCATAGGCGGCGGTACGGGCATAGGCGATCTGCGCCTGGCGCTGCCGGAAGGCATAGGTGGTGGCGCCGTCGTTGGCATCCAGCTCCTTCAGGACGGCGGCATAATCCTCCACATCCACCACCACGGTGACGAAGGCATGGTTCTTCGAGGCCGCGCGGATCATCGCCGGGCCGCCGATGTCGATGTTCTCGATGCAGTCGTCGTACGCGGCGCCCTTCGCGACGGTGGCCTCGAACGGGTACAGGTTCACCACCAGCAGGTCGATCGGCTGGATGTCATGGGCCTGCATTGCCGCCACATGCTCCTCGTTGTCGCGCAGCGCCAGAAGCCCGCCATGCACCACCGGATGCAGCGTCTTCACCCGGCCGTCCATCATCTCGGGGAAGCCGGTCACCTCGGCCACATCCACCACATGCATCCCCGCCTCGCGCAGCGCCTTGGCCGTCCCGCCGGTGGAGAGCAGCTCCACCCCGCGGCTGGACAGGGCGCGGGCGAAATCGATCAGCCCGGTCTTGTCGGAAACGGAAATCAGGGCGCGGGTCAGGGGGACAGGTCTGGTCACGGCTGGCAGTCCTTATGCTCAGATGTCGAGGGCGAGCGGCGTCGTGCCGCTGTCGCGGATCGCGGTCGGCGTAACCTGAGCACGTTCAAAGGTCCAGTCGATTTGGAGCGCATGATCGAACAGCGCACCCGAAAGCACGATCTGTTTCGTGGGCCGCGGGCGCAGGCGCGTACGGTCCAGATAGACCGAAGGCAGCAGCCCGAGCTCCACCGGCCCGTCGAAGCGGAACACCCAGATCTCCCCGGTCTTGAGCGCCATCGACACCGCCCAGCCGCCCATATCGAGCGTCGCATCCACATCCGGATGCAGGTGGAAATGCAGCTTGAACGGCACCCCTTTCAGCCCGGAGCGCACGAACACCGCATCGAACCGCTTCCGGTCGGCGGTGGACATCGCGCCGAGCGTATCCGCCCCGCGCAGCACACCGCCATCGGGCGAAAGCTCCAGCTCGCGCACATGGGTGAGCCCGTGGGTGACCACATAGCCGTCGTGGCCGAAGAGCGCATGGCGCGCCGGGTCGGTCTCCGCGCGCATCCAGACCTCGCGCGGGGTTTCGTCGAGCCGCGTGCGGGGGATGCCGCCGAGCTTACAGGTGGGCCCGAGGCGCGAGGAGGAATAGCCCTCCAGCGCGAGCGTCGAATGGCTCGCCGTCGCGCGCCCGGCCAGCGCCCAGTCCGGCCCGAATTGCGCGCCCGAGCCGCAGTTCACGATCAGCGGGCGCCGCCCGGAGGTGAGCTCCAGCGCCAGGGTGGAGGCATGGGCATGGGCGGAGGCCTCGCCCAGCGGCGGCGCCGCCGCATCGACGATCAGCGTGCTGCGCCCGGCATGGAGCCGCGCGAAGCCCATCGCCAGCCCATCCCCGGCGGGCTTGCGCGAGCCCGACGCGGCCAGCGCGGAATCGAGCTTGCCCTCCGCGCCGCGGCCACCGCCATGAAACCGCGCCAGCCCGCCATCCGCATGGCGCAGCGCCCGGAGCGTGGGCGCGATCCGCGCGATGGCATGGAAATGCGCGGGCGCAGGCGTGCGGCCCGCCGCCGTGAGCACATCCGAAGCCCAGATCAGCAGCGCGAAAATATCCAGCAATTCTTCGGGGTTGCGGCTCTCTATCCCGCCCTGCGCATCGATCCGCTCCGCGCATTCCTGCGCCAGCGCCTCGGCCGCGGGCGCGGCATGCCCCGCCATCCCGGTGAGCGAAAGCCCGGCGTGGATCAGCCCCGTCAGCGCCTGAAACCGCGGCAGCCCCGGCCCGGCCGAGCGCCAGCGCCGCGACAGGAACAGCGTCTGCTGCCCGAGCGTGCGGAAGAAGGCATCGGCCTTGCCGCGCTCGCGCCCGTTCATCACCATCAGCGCATGGTTGATCAGCCGCATCAGCCGCTGCCCGGTAAGGTCGGGCGTCCAGCCCGGGCCGCTGCCCGCGCCGAACCGGGAGATCCAGTCGAAGGTCCAGTCCTGCGCCCGGCCGCGCGCCGCCGCATCGCCCACCGCCGAGAGATCGTCGAGCCAGGCAAAGCCGTGCAGCGCCTGCTCGAAGCTCGGGTCCGGCATCGGCAGATCCCAGATCGACTGGCCCGGCCCCTCGATCAGATAGCCGGCGAACTGGAAATTCCCGGCAATCAGCTGCCGCCCGCGCGCGAAGGAGCCGATGGTGCGGGGCTCCGGATGGCTGACGAACCCGGTCGCGGGGCGCGCCCGCGCCTGCGTGAGCCGGCCCCTGATCTCCTGGCCCGCCCTTTCCTTGCCGCCTGCCATCGCTTCCGGGTCTCTCTGCCTCAGCGCGATCATATGCCCTGCCCCTCCTGCTGTCACCGCATTCTGCGGATCACGAATCAGGGTAAACAGAACCTATGAAAAATCCGTCCATTCCGCCCCGCTCCGGCCAGTAGTCCGGGCGCAGCCGCAGCCCGGCAGGCCCGCGCCAGGCCGGATCCACGCCCGGCAGCTCCGGCACCACGACCCTGAGCCCGTGGCGGGCCTGCGCGGCCTCGATCTGGCGCTCGCCCTCCTCGGGCAGGAGCGAGCAGGTCGCATAGACCAGCCGCCCGCCGGGCCGGAGCCAGCCGAGCGCCCGATCCAGCAGCGCGGCCTGCAGCGCCACCAGCTCCTTGATCCCTGCGGCATCCTTGACGAAGGGCAGGTCCGGGTGACGCCGGATCGTGCCGGTGGCCGAACAGGGCGCATCGAGCAGGATCGCATCGAAGGGGGCATCGGGCGCCCACAGGAGCGCATCGGCCGCCACCACCCGTGCGCTCAGCCCGCAGCGCGTCAGGTTCTGCCAGAGCCGCCCGAGCCGCGCCTCGGAGATATCGAGCGCGGTCACATCCGCGCCCGCGGCCGCGAGCTGCAGCGTCTTGCCGCCCGGCGCCGCGCACAAGTCCAGCACCCGCTCGCCGGGCTGCGCAGCCAGCGCCCGCGCGGCCAGCGCCGCGGCCGCATCCTGCACCCACCAGCGGCCCTCGGCATAGCCCGGAAGCTCCGTCACCTGCGCGCCCTGCGGCAGGCGCACAGAGCCCGTCGGCAGAAGCTCAGCCCCGAGCTCCTCCGCCAGCACCGCCGGATCGCCCTTCACGCTCAGGTCTATCGGCGCGCCTACCAGATGCGCCGCCTCCATCCGCTGCACCGCCACCTTGCCCCAGGCCGACATCATCCGCCCGCGCAGCCATCCGGGCAGCGCCGGCACCGGCAACGTGGCCCAACGCGCGGTGTCTTCCGCCACCTTGCGCAGCACCGCATTCACCAGCCCGGCATAGCCATCCGTGCGCCGCCCGCCGGAGCGGCACAGCGCCACGGCGGCATTGACCACCCCATGCGGCGGCGCGCCCTCGCACAGCTCCAGCACCGCCAGCCGCAGCAGCACCCGCAGATCCGCGGGCGGGGCCTTGCGCAGATGCGGCTTCAGCATCGCATCCACCCGCGCCAGATTGCGCAGCACGCTCAGCGCCAGCCGCTGCGCGCGGGCGCGTTCCCCGGGCGAAAGCCCTTCGAGCACTTCCGCCTGTTCGGCGAGCGTGCGGCGATCGTCGGTCACCCCGAGGATCAGCGCGCAGGCGGCGCGGCGGGCGAGGTCGATGCTCATCCCGGTCCCTTCCCTTGTTGCGAATTGCCGCGCGGCGTATATCAGAAGCCGGTCCCAGACAAGGAAGCCGATATGAGCGAAGAGCCGAAGAAGGAGCTGCCGCCCGCCGCCCAGCGCGCGCTGGCCGAAGCCGAGGAACGGCGCCGGAACGCAGCGCCGCTAAACCTGCCCGAAGAGCTGGGCGGGCGCGATGGCCCCGAACCCGTGCGCTACGGCGACTGGGAGAAGAAGGGCCTCGCGGTCGATTTCTGAGGCCCGCAGCATTCCAGCGGGGCGGCCTCCGGGGGCCGAAATTGCCCGGCCGGGCCGTTTCCGGGGCCTAAAGCCCCAGAACGTCGATCATGTCGTACTGGCCGGGCTTCTGCCCGAGGCCCCACAGCGCGGCCTTCAGCGCGCCGCGCGCGAAGATGGCGCGATCCGTGGCGATGTGGCGCAGCACGATCCGCTCGCCCGCCGCCGCAAAAATCACGTCATGCTCGCCGACGATATCGCCGCCGCGGATCGCCGAGAAGCCGATGGCGCCCGGCTTGCGCGGGCCGGTGATGCCGTCCCGCCCCGATTCGCGGTTTTCCTCCAGCGAGATGCCGCGCCCGTCCGCCGCAGCCTGGCCAAGCATCAGCGCCGTGCCCGAGGGCGCATCGACCTTGCGGTTGTGATGGGCCTCCACCACCTCGATGTCCCAGTCCGCGTCCAGCGCCTCGGCCACCTTGCGGGTCAGCCGGGTGAGCAGGTTGACGCCGAGGCTCATGTTCCCGGCCCGCACGATGACCGCATGGCGCGCACAGGGACCGAGCGCCGCGATCTCCGCCGCCTCCATCCCCGTCGTGCCGATCACATGCACCACACGCGCCTGCGCGGCGAGTTTCGCGAAATGCACCGTGGCTGCGGGCGCGGTGAAATCGATCACCGCCTTGGCGCGGGCAAAGGCCTCCAGCGGATCGTCGGTCACGATCACGCCATTGGCCGCCCCGCCCGTGACTTCGCCGAGATCGCGGCCGATCCAGTCGTGGCCCGGGCGCTCCAGCGCGCCCACCAGTTTCGCCTCGTCGGAGGCGAGGATGGTTTGCGCCAGCATCCGGCCCATGCGGCCCGACGCCCCCGTGATCACGATACCCGGCAGATCGGTCATGTCTTGCTCCTTCTTTGGGCCGCTTGTAGCCCGCGGGGGCGCCCCCCGCAAAGCCCGAGTTGCGGGACGGGCCCGAACGCACTATGTGCGGGATATGGCAAAGAACCGTTTTTCCCCGGGCGATGGCCCTTCGCAACGTCAGCTGCGCGTCGGTGAACTGATCCGGCGCACGCTGTCGGATGTTCTGATCCGCGGCGATGTCCACGATCCGGACCTGAACCGGATCTCGATCACCGTGGGCGAAGTGCGCACCTCGCCCGACCTGAAGGTGGCGACCGTCTATGTCGCGCCGCTGGGCGGCACCCTGGGCGGCGAGACCGCCGAGGCGATGCTGGCCGCGCTGCGCCGCCATTCGGGCGAGCTGCGCCACCATGTGGCCAAGGCGATGACGCTGAAATTCGCCCCCGAGCTGCGCTTCCGCATGGACGAGACCTTCGACCGGCTGGACGAGACCCGCCGGATCTTCTCCGATGAGAAGGTCCAGCGCGACATCGCCCGCGACGACGATGAAGATCTGGCCTAGCCTCTTCGCGGCGCTGTCGCTGATGGTGCCGCGCACGGCTCTGGCCGAAGACCCCTGCCGCACGATGGACTTCGAGGGCCTGCCCTTCACCGTCTGCACCGCCAGCGCGGGCGACGACATCCGCCTGTGGCTGCAGGATGGGAGCGGGCGCTTCATCGGCGCGCCGGGGCGGGTGCAGGACACGCTGGCCCCGGGCGAGCGGCTGGTCTTCGCGATGAACGCGGGGATGTATCACCCCTCGCGCGAGCCGGCCGGGCTTTATGTGGAAAACGGGGCGGAGCGCACCGCGCTTGCCACCCGCGCGGGCGGCGGCAATTTCGGGCTGGTGCCGAACGGGGTGTTCTGCGTGGCCGACCGGCTGCGGGTGATCGAGACCCGCGCCTTCGCCGCCGAGCGCCCGGCCTGCCGCTTCGCCACGCAATCGGGGCCAATGCTGGTGATCGGCGGCGCGCTGCACCCGCGCTTCCTGCCCGACAGCGACAGCACCTATATCCGCAATGGCGTCGGCGTCTCGCCGGACGGGCAGACGGCCTGGTTCGTGATCTCCGACCGGGCGGTGAATTTCCACCGCTTCGCGCGCTTCTTCCGCGATGGGCTGGGCGCGCGCGATGCGCTCTATTTCGACGGCTCGATCTCCCGGCTCTCGGTGCCCGGGCAGGGGCGCAACGATTTCGGCTTTCCGGTCGGGCCGATCGTGGGCCTGGTCGCGCATGATTGACCGGGCTGGCGGATCGCGCTAGCAGGCGGGCCTTCTGAAACGGAGGGGCGCATGGGCCGCAGCAAGAAGGGACGCGACATCTCGGGCTGGATCGTCGTCGACAAACCGGCGGGGGTCACCTCGACCTCGGTGGTGGGCAAGGTCCGCTGGGCGATGGGGGCGAAGAAGGCAGGCCATGCCGGCACGCTCGATCCGGCGGCGACCGGCGTTCTGGCGGTGGCGCTCGGCGAGGCCACCAAAACCGTGCCCTATGTCACCGATGCGCTGAAGTGCTACCGCTTCGTCGTGACCCTTGGCGCAGCCACCAATACCGACGATGCCGAAGGCACGGTGATCGAGACCTCCGCCCTGCGCCCGAGCGATGCGGAGATCGCGGCCGCGCTTGGCGCCTTCCGCGGCGATATCCAGCAGGTGCCGCCGCAATTCTCGGCGGTGAAGGTCGATGGCGAGCGCGCCTATGACATCGCCCGCGACGGCGAGGTGATGGAACTGGAGGCCCGCCCGCTCTGGGTCGAGCGGCTCGACATGATCGCGCGCCCCGATCCGGACCATGTGGAGCTGGAGATGGTCTGCGGCAAGGGCGGCTATGTGCGCGCCATCGCCCGCGATCTGGGCCGGGCGCTCGGCTGCCTCGGCCATGTGCAGTGGCTGCGGCGCGAATGGTCCGGGCCGTTCGAGGCCAGCGCGGGGCTGAGCCTCGAGGAGCTGGACCGGCTCGCCCATACGCCGGAGCTCGATGCGCGGATGCTGCCCCTCGAATACGGGCTGGCCGATCTGCCCGAGCTCAGCGCCACCGCCGAAGGCGCGGTGCGGCTGCGCCATGGCAACCCGGGCATGGTCATCGCCCGCGACGTGGAATTCGGCGAGGAGGCCTGGGCCAGCTTCGAGGGCCGCGCGGTGGCCGTCGGGCGCTACATGGGCGGCGAGCTGCACCCGAGCCGCGTTTTCAACACATGATCACCCGCAGCCACACCAAGGGCGATGCCCCCTCCGTCGCGGTCTATTCGGATTGCGAACGCTACCGCTACCTGCTGACCCGGGTCTGGGATCCGGCGGGGCCGCGGGCGCTGTTCGTGATGCTCAATCCCTCGACCGCGACCGAGGTGCAGAACGACCCGACGGTGGAGCGCTGCGAGCGCCGCGCGCGGACGCTGGGCTTCGGCGCCTTCCGCGTCACCAATATCTTCGCCTGGCGCGCCACCGACCCGAAGGAGATGCGCGCCCAGCCCGATCCGGTCGGCCCGGAGAACGACCGCGCCATCCTCGAGAGCGTGGAATGGGCCGCCGGGCCCGGGGCGCGAATCGTCTGCGCCTGGGGCGCGCATGGCGCCCATCTGGCGCGCGGCACGGCGGTAGAGCGGCTGCTGCGCAACACCGGCCGCGAATTGTTTCACCTTGGCCTTACAAAGGCGGGGGATCCAAAACATCCCCTCTATATTGGATACGATCGACAACCCGAATTGTGGCCCTGACATGGCGGCCCCGCGGCAATTCCGTGAGGTTAACCAGGCGTAAAGAAATCGGCCAACGCCATGCAGGCAAAGCTTTTTTATCCCGCTCGGCCGTGGCAATCTGAGCCTGTCGATGAAGAGGTACTGCCGTGTTTGTAATGGGTAGTCTTCTCGGTTTGCTGGTGGCGGCAGGGGCTGCGGTGGGGATGTTGCCCGCCACGTCCACACCTCTTCACGACGACGCCCCCGATGAGGAGGAGGCGCAGGCTGGCACGCCGATAGAGCCGCTTCCGGACGATGCCGCCGCGGCGGATATTCCCGCCGAAGTCAGCGATGGCAGCCAGCCCGGCGATGACACCCTCCACAGCGACGACACCGGCCCGCAGGACAGCCTCGCCACGGTGACCGACGGCAACCAGCCCGGCGACGATACGATCATCAGCGATGAAACCGGCCCCGATGACGTTCTGGCCGTGGTTACGGATGGATCGGAGGGCGCCGACCCCGGCATCTCGTCCACGGCGAGCGAAGGCGCCGATACGCTCCTGGGTGGCGCCGGGCAGGACCATCTGATCGGCGGTGCAGGCGATGACCGGCTCGAGGGCGGCGCGGGAAATGATACGCTCGAAGGCGCAGCGGGCAACGACAGCCTCTCCGGCGGTACGGGCCAGGACGATCTCTCCGGCGGCGCGGGCGATGACCTGCTGGATGGGCGCGTGCCGGATGCCCATGGCCACGATACCGACGGGCGCGCTTTCCTGAACGCCGGCGCGGGCGACGATACCGTGATCGGCGGCGCGGACGACTGGCTCTCGGGCAATGCGGGCCACGATACTTTCGCCATCGGCGGCTGGGTCGACCCGGCCCACCCCGCGACCATCGCCGATTACGCGCCCGGGCAGGACCATCTCGTGCTGGTCTATGACGGTGCGAGCCCGCATCTGAGCATAGAGCCCTCGGAGACCGATGGCGCCGCCTGGATCAGCGCCAATGGCACCCGCCTCGCCGAAGTGCTGAATGCGGGCGGGCTGAGCGCGGCCGATGTGCTGGTGATGACGCCCGCACAGCTCCTGCAGGCCTGATTCGGCTTTCCTTTAGCGCGGTTTTCGCGTATGGGCGCCCATCCGCCCCTGTGCGGATACTCCACGGGCCCTGCTGGACGACATCCCGGCTTGCGCCATGACCCTCAACCAAAGGAGATCCCGATGTCGATCACCGTCGAAGACAAGAACGCGATCCTGAAGGACTATGCCACCAAGCAAGGTGACACCGGTTCGCCGGAAGTGCAGGTTGCGCTGCTCTCGAAGCGCATTGCCAACCTGACCGAGCACTTCAAGATCCACAAGAAGGACAACCACTCCCGTCGTGGCCTTCTGATGCTCGTGGCCCAGCGCCGCAAGCTGCTCGACTACCTGAAGAAGAAGGACGAAGCCCGCTACCAGTCGCTGATCGAGCGTCTCGGCCTGCGCCGCTGATCCGTTTTCCTTCGGGAAGGCCGCGCCCGTGTCGCAAGACGCGGGCGTTTTGCTGTCTGGCACCGGGTTTTCTGCCGCAGGCCGCGCGGAATGCCCGGATTTTGCGCATTTGCGGCAGCGCGCCGGAATTGCCGCGCGGCACGGCGGGGCGATTGTTTCCGCGCCGCGCAGGGCCGTCCTAGGCTTCGGGGATAACGCCCGGCCCAGGAGGATGCCATGTCCGAGACCGTTCACCCCGTGGATCAGATGCTGCCGCTGCGCCAGATCGTGCCGCTGGCGCTGCAGCATGTGCTGGTGATGTATGCGGGCGCGGTGGCGGTGCCGCTGATCGTGGGGCGGGCGCTGAACCTCTCGCCGCAGGATGTGGCCTTCCTGATCAGCGCGGATCTGTTTGCCTGCGGCATTGCCACGCTGGTGCAATGCTGGGGCTTCAAGGGCGTGGGCATCCGGCTGCCGGTGATGATGGGGGTCACCTTCGCCTCGGTCGGGCCGATGATCTCCATCGCCAACAGCGGGGATGTCGGGCTGCTTGGGATCTTCGGATCGGTGATCGCGGCCGGGGTCTTCGGCATCCTGATCGCGCCGTTCATCTCGCGGCTGCTGCCGCTGTTCCCGCCGGTGGTGACGGGGACGATCATCCTCGTGATCGGGATTTCGCTGATGCGGGTGGGCATCAACTGGGCCGGCGGCGGCCTGCCGATGCTGACGAGGGTGGTCGACGGCGTGCCCGGCAGCTTCCCGAACCCGAATTATGCGCAGCCGCAGGGGCTGATGATTGCGGGCTTCGTGCTGTGTGTGATCCTGGCGCTCCTGCGGTGGGCGAAGGGGTTCTTGCGCAATGTCGCGGTGCTGCTCGGGATCGTCGCGGGCTGTGCCCTGGCTGCGGTGCTGGGGGTGATGCATTTCGAAAAGGTGGGCGAGGCTCCTTGGGTCGGCGTGGTGCTGCCGTTCCACTTCGGCGTGCCGAGCTTCCATCTGATCCCGGTCCTGACCATGTGCATCGTGATGATCGTGGTGATGATCGAATCGCTCGGCATGTTCCTCGCGCTCGGCGAGATCACCGAGAAGAAGGTCGATCAGAAGGCGCTTGCGCGCGGGCTGCGCGCCGATGGCGTGGGCACGCTGATCGGCGGGCTGTTCAACACCTTCCCCTATACCTCTTTCTCGCAGAACGTGGGCCTGGTGGGCGTGACCGGGGTGCGCTCGCGGTGGGTCACGGTCGCGGGCGGGCTGATCATGGTGGTGCTCGGGCTCCTGCCGAAAATGTCGGCGCTGGTGGAAAGCGTGCCTCAGGTGGTGCTGGGCGGCGCCGGGCTGGTGATGTTTGGCATGGTCGCGGCGACGGGGGCGCGGATCCTCGGCGCGGTGGATTTCAAGACCAAGCCCAACAACCTGTTCGTGGTGGCGATCTCGATCGGCTTCGGGATGATCCCGCTGGTGGCGCCGAACTTCTTCAAGAGCTTCCCGCACGACCTGCACCCGCTGCTGGAATCGGGGATCCTGCTGGGGGCGATCGTCTCGGTCGCGCTCAATGTCTTCTTCAACGGGGTGGTGAGCGCCGAAGAGGCCGAAGCCGAGGCCGCGCGCGCCGCCTCCAGCGCGGAGCACGCCTGACCGCTACCATCACATGCTTTCCAAACAGGGCTTTTTGCTGTAAAGGGCCAGCCCATCTGCGATGTGACGCCCTCCGGCCCCCGGGCGCATGCAAAGGATGGGGGCAGCGGCAATGGGGCCGCGATAGACCGGGGAACACGGGATGGGCCCGTGACGATCCCCATGAGGATACGCTGAATGTTCAACGTTACGAAAAAATCGATCCAGTGGGGCGGCGAGACGCTGACGCTGGAAACCGGCAAGGTTGCACGCCAGGCCGACGGTTCGGTGATCGCCACCATGGGCGAAACCTCCGTCATGGCCAACGTGACCTTTGCCAAGGCGGCGAAGGAAGGCCAGGACTTCTTCCCGCTGACCGTGCATTACCAGGAAAAATACTACGCCGCCGGCAAGATCCCGGGCGGCTTCTTCAAGCGCGAGGCGCGCCCGTCGGAAAAGGAAACGCTGGTTTCCCGCCTGATCGACCGCCCCTGCCGTCCGCTGTTCGTCCCGGGCTTCAAGAACGAAGTGCTGGTGATGGCCACCGTGCTGTCCTGCGATCTTGAAAACGATCCCGATATCGTCGCGATGATCGCGGCCTCGGCCGCGCTGACGATCTCGGGCGTGCCGTTCATGGGCCCGATCGGCGCAGCGCGCGTCGGCTTCAAGAACGGCGCCTATGTGCTGAACCCGCGCATGGACGAGATGACCAAGCTGCGCGACAACCCCGAGCAGCGCCTCGACCTCGTGATCGCCGGCACCAAGGACGCGGTGATGATGGTCGAATCCGAGGCCTATGAGCTCTCGGAAGCGGAAATGCTGGGCGCGGTGAAGTTCGGCCACGAGCAGATGCAGCCGGTCATCGACCTGATCATCGCGCTGGCCGAAGATGCTGCGAAAGAGCCCTTCGACTTCTCCGCGCCGGATTATTCCGCGCTTTATGACAATGTGAAGGCCGCGGGCGAGACCGAAATGCGCGCCGCCTTCGCGCTGCGCGACAAGCAGGAGCGCACCAACGCGATTTCCGCCGCGGTCGATCTGATCAAGTCGCGCCTGTCGGAACAGGACCTCGCGGACAAGAACCTCGGCTCGGCGATCAAGAAGCTGGAATCGGGCATCCTGCGCGGCGACATCATCAACGGTGGCGCCCGCATCGACGGCCGCGACAACCGCACCGTGCGCCCGATCGTCACCGAGACCGGCGTTCTGCCGCGCACCCACGGCTCCTCGCTGTTCACCCGCGGCGAAACCCAGTCGCTGGTGGTGACCACGCTCGGCACCGGCGATGACGAACAGATCATCGACGCGCTGAACGGCAACTTCCGCTCGAACTTCCTGCTGCACTACAACTTCCCGCCCTATTCGGTCGGCGAAGTGGGCCGCGTGGGTTCGCCCGGGCGCCGCGAAATCGGCCACGGCAAGCTGGCCTGGCGCGCGCTGCAGGCGGTTCTGCCCGCCGCGACCGACTTCCCCTACACGATCCGCGTTGTGTCGGAGATCACCGAATCGAACGGCTCCTCCTCGATGGCGACCGTCTGCGGCTCGTCGCTCTCGATGATGGATGCGGGCGTGCCGCTGAAGGCGCCGGTCGCGGGTGTGGCCATGGGCCTGATCCTCGAGGACGACGGCCGCTGGGCGGTCCTGACCGACATCCTGGGCGACGAGGACCACCTCGGCGACATGGACTTCAAGGTCGCGGGCACCTCGAACGGCATCACCTCGCTGCAGATGGACATCAAGGTTGCCGGCATCACGCCGGAAATCATGGAGCAGGCCCTCGCGCAGGCGAAGGACGGCCGGATGCACATCCTGGGCGAGATGGCCAAGGCCATCTCCGCGCCACAGGGCTTCAGCGAATACGCGCCCAAGATCGAGACCATGTCGATCCCGACCGACAAGATCCGTGAAGTGATCGGCTCGGGCGGCAAGGTGATCCGCGAGATCGTGGAAACCTCGGGCGCCAAGGTCGACATCAACGATGACGGCGTGATCAAGATCGCCTCCTCGGACGCGAATGCGATCAAGAAGGCCTACGACATGATCTGGTCGATCGTGGCGGAGCCGGAAGTGGGCCAGATCTACACCGGCCGCGTGGTGAAGCTGGTCGATTTCGGCGCCTTCGTGAACTTCTTCGGCAAGCGCGACGGCCTGGTGCATGTGTCCCAGATCGCCAACAAGCGCCTGAACCATCCGAACGAAGTGCTGAAGGAAGGCCAGGACGTGAAGGTCAAGCTGCTCGGCTTCGACGATCGCGGCAAGGTCCGCCTCGGCATGAAGATGGTCGATCAGGAGACCGGCGAGGAAATCGCCGTCGAGAAGAAGGAAGAAGCCGCGACCGAGTGATCGGACCGCGCGCAGGCTCAGGAAGGCCCCGCTTCGGCGGGGCCTTTTCGCATTCAGCCGCCCCGCAGGGCCCGCTGCGCGATGGCGCGCATGCTCTCAGTCATCTGCGGTGTCGGCGCGGCAACCGGCCCGGACGGCGCCCAGATGCCGAAGCAGCGCCGCATATGGTCCACCGCGGCGACATCGGCCGCTACACGGCCGTGATCGAGCTCCACCAGATCGTGCAGCGCCGCCACCATGCCCGCGGGTGAGGCCGGCATCCGCCGCGTCTCGGCCACCAGCCAGATCGGGATGCCACGCCTCTCCAGATGCCCCGAGAGCCAGGGGTCATCCACCGTCCACAGGATATCGGGGATCTCGAAGGCGGCGGCGTCGAACCATTCCGGCCGCACCAGCACCCCGCCATGGCCGGAGAGCAGATCGACAAAGCCCGAATTCGCATACATCGGCGCCTTCACCGTGAACAGCGACAGCAGCCGCCGGATCCGGTAGGCCAGCGGCTTGCGCCCCCATCGGCGCGCGCGGGGCAGCCGGTCCGGCGCGCGGGCGACATCGGCGATATCGGGCAGGTTCTCCCCGGCTTCGACGATACAGGTGCCGGGCCGGGCGGCGGCGGCGCGCTTCAGCCGGGCGTGCCAGTCGGGGTCATAGATCTTGTCGTCGTCGCAAAACAGCAGGTCCACGTCCGCCCCGGCGAAATCGCGCGTCGCGGGCAGGATTTTCGTCGCGGGTCCTAGATCCGCCGCGCAGCGCCAGATCGTCACCCCGGGCGGCACTTCGGGCAGGGTTCCGTCCCAGTCCGCGAAGCGGCGATAGCTGCGCGGGATATAAAGCAGCACCTCCTGCGCGGGCAGGCGCTGCGCCAGCAGGCTGTTCAGCGTCGCGCCCAGCAGGTGAAACCGGGGCGGAATGCTGCTCAGCGTGATGATGGTGGGGGACGTCTGCGTCACGATCCTGCCTCCGATGGCCTGCCTGCCTTGCACCCGGCGACCAGTTGCAGGATTATCCATCGGGCAGTTCGCGGCAAGGCGCTTCGCGCGAATTGCCGAAGTCCGCCCGCCGGGAGGACGCCACGGGTGGAGTAGGCATGACGACCGACGCAAGCGGGCAGGATCGGCCGGTCCTGATCCTGACGATGAAATGGGGCACGCTCTATGGCCCCGATTATGTGAACAACCTCGCGCGCGGGGTGCGGCGCCATCTGGCGCGGCCGCACCGCTTCATCTGCTTCACCGATGACGCAGCCGGGCTCGAGCCCGGCATCGAGGCGCTGCCCCTGCCCGATCTGGGCCTGCCTCCCGGCCACAAGGACAGCCGCTGGCGCAAGCTCGCGCTGTTCCGCCGCGATCTCGGGCTCGAGGGCACCGCGCTGTTTCTGGACCTGGATCTGGTGATCGTTGACAGTTTGGGGCCGTTTTTCGATCTGCCAGGCGATTTCTTCATCATCCGCGACGATGACCTGTTCCGGCCGAAGCCGCTGCGCCGGCTGAACCCGGAGCGCGATGCCTTCCTGCATTCGGTGGGCAACAGCTCGGTGTTTCGCTACGAGCTCGGCGCGCATGGCTATATTCTGGATACGTTCCTCGCCGATCCCTCCGACGCCACCGCGCGCTTCGAGATCAGCCAGCAGTTCCAGTCTGCGCAGCTGGCCGCGCGCGGGCATCTGCACTACTGGCCGCGGGGCTGGTGCGTCAGCTTCAAGAACGATTGCGTGCCCCGGGGCCTGCGCAGCTTCCGGCACGATCCCGCGCTGCCTGCGGGGGCGAAGATCGTGGTGTTTGCCGGATCGCCCAAGATGGATGTCGCGCTCCATGGCGGCGGCCAGAAATGGTATCGCCGGATCGGCGATGTGCGCTGGCTGCGCGAGATCTGGGAGGGCAAGCGTGGCTGAATGGTTCCGGGCGCTGAAGCGCCGCCACCGCCTCGCCCGCGCGGTGCGCGAGATCGAGACCCGCCGCGTGGCCCCGCGCCCGCCGCATGCGCTCCCGGGGCCGCTGGTGGTCTCTCTCACCTCATATCCCGCGCGCTATGCGACGCTGGACCTGACGCTGAAATGCCTCCTGCGCCAAAGCCTGAAGCCGGACCGGGTGATCCTGTTCGTGACCCGTGGCGACGAGATCCGGCTGCCGCCCGAAGTGCTGGATCTGCGCGCCGAAGGGCTGGAGATCCGCACCGAGGCCGCGCCGATCAAGGTCTATACGAAATTCGTCCCCGCGCTGCGCGCCTTCCCCGATGGCTGGATCGCCACAGCGGATGACGACATGCACTATGGCCCGGATTGGCTCGCCGATCTGGTCGGGCCTGCGCGGCCGGGGCGGGTGGTCGCGCATCGGGCGCACCGGGTGAAATGGGCGGCCGATGGCCTCGCGCCCTACAGCAGCTGGGACAAGAACATCACAGGCCCGCTGGAGGGGCCCGAGATTTTCGGCACCGGCGTCGGCGGCGTGCTCTACCCTCCCGGCAGCCTGCATCCGGATGCGTTGCGCGACGATCTGTTCACCCGGCTCTGCCCCGGCGCGGATGATATCTGGCTCTACTGGATGGCGCGGATGGGGGGGTCGGTCGTGCGCCATGTCGGGCCGCCGGTGCGGATCGTGGAATGGCCGGGCAGCCAGGAGCAGAGCCTGCGCGCGGCCAACCACGGCGAGAACGCGGGCAACGACCGCGCCATCGCCGCGATGACGGCCCATTACGGGCCGCCGCCGAAATAGCGGGGCCAGCTGGCCCCTGTCAGGCGGGCAGCTTCACGAAGCGCACATAGGGCAGCTTCACCTCCACCTCGCCATATTTGGCGCGGCCCTCTTCCGTCGGGACGGAAAGCGCGAGGATCACATCCTGCCCGGGCTCCCAGTTCGCGGGGGTAGCGAAGGGCACGCCGTCGGTCGCCTGCACCGCATCCAGCGCACGCAGGATTTCCGCGAAATTGCGCCCGACCGACATCGGATAGGAAATCGTCAGCCGCACCTTTTTGTCCGGCCCGATGATATAGACGGTGCGCACGGTGGCGGAATGGGCGGGCGTGCGGCCATCGCTCGGCAGGTAGTAATCCGCAGGCAGCATGTCGAAGGCCTTCGAGACGCCAAGCCCGGTATCGTCGATGATCGGGAAGTCGGCCGGGGCGCCGCCCAGCGCCTGAATGTCCTGCTTCCATTTGCGGTGATCCTCGACGCTGTCCACCGATACGCCCAGAACCTTGGTCTTGCGCTTCGTCCATTCCGGCGCGAGCTGCGCGACCGCGCTGAATTCCGTGGTGCAGACCGGGGTGAAATCGCGCGGATGCGAGAACAGGACCGCGTAATGGCCATCCAGCCAGTCGTGGAAGCGGATCTCGCCGGCGGTCGAGTCGGCGGTGAAGTCGGGGACGGTGTCGTTGATGCGCAGAGCCATGATGCTCTCCCAGCTGTTCGATTCCGGCAAAACCTAGGCCGCGCAGAACGAAATTTCATCCCCCCTCGGGACGCCCCCCCGAATTCGGGAGAAACATGTCGTCTTATGGCCATTCGGTGAAATTTTATCCTGTCCGGTTGCGCGGCGGCGCTACGGCTGGCACGCTCCGCGCCAAACAGGAGGTTCCCCATGATCGAGAAACGCGACTTTTACATCGACGGCGCCTGGACCGCGCCGCAGGCAGGGCGGGATTACCATGTGATCGACCCCTCGACCGAAGAGCCCTGCGCGGTGATCTCGCTCGGCGAGCGCGCGGATACCGAAGCGGCCGTGGCCGCGGCCAAGGCCGCCCTGCCCGGCTGGAAGGCGGTATCGCCGGCCGAGCGCCTCGCCTATGTCGAGAAGATCTACGAGATCTACAATGCCCGGGCCGAGGAAATGGCGCAGGCGATGAGCCTGGAGATGGGCGCGCCCATCGACCTCGCGCGCAAGGCCCAGACCGGCGCGGGCTCCTACCACATCAAATGCTTCATCGACGCGGCAAAGACATTCAACTGGGTGCACCCGCTCGGAGACGGCACGCCGGGCGCGATGATCGCCTATGAGGCGGTGGGCGTCGTGGGGCTGATCACGCCCTGGAACTGGCCGATGAACCAGGTCACGCTGAAGGTCATCCCGGCGCTGCTCGCGGGCTGCACCATGGTGCTGAAGCCCTCGGAAGAGGCGCCGCTCTCCTCGATCCTGTTCGCGGAATTCGTGCATCAGGCGGGCGTGCCCGCGGGCGTGTTCAACCTGGTGAACGGCGATGGCGCGGGCGTGGGCACGCAGCTCTCCACCCACCCGGACGTGGAGATGATCTCCTTCACCGGCTCCACCCGCGCGGGCAAGGCGATCTCCAAGGCCGCGGCCGAGACGCTGAAGCGCGTGGTGCTGGAGCTGGGCGGCAAGGGCGCGAACCTCGTCTTTGCCGATGCCGATGACGATGCGGTGCGCCGCGGCGTCGTGCATATGATGGAAAACTCCGGCCAGTCCTGCAACGCGCCCTCGCGGATGCTGGTGGAGCGCCCGCTCTATGAAAAGGCGCTGGAAATCGCCAAGGCGACCGCCGAGGGCACCAGGGTCGGCTCGCCGCGCGAGGCGGGCGACCATATCGGGCCGGTGATCAACAAGAGCCAGTTCGAGAAGATCCAGGGCCTGATCGAAAGCGGCATCAAGGAGGGCGCCACGCTGCTCGCGGGCGGGCTCGGCCGGCCCGAGGGGCTGAACAAGGGCTATTATGTGCGCCCGACCGTCTTTGCCGACTGCACCCCCGACATGACCATCATGACCGAGGAAATCTTCGGGCCTGTGCTGTCGATCATGCCGTTCGACACCGAGGAAGAAGCGCTGGCCATTGCCAACGACACCCCCTACGGCCTGACGAACTACGTCCAGACCCAGAACCCGGCGCGGGCGAACCGGGTCATCCGCGAATTCCACTCTGGCATGGTCGTGGCCAATGGCAAGAGCCGCGGCGCGGGCGCGCCCTTCGGCGGCGTGTCCTCTTCGGGCCGGGCGCGCGAGGGCGGCCGCTGGGGCATCGAGGAATTCTGCGACGTGAAATCCATCGGCGGCTGGTTCGAATAACCTGCCGAAGCGCCGCAAAAAACATCGGGCCGCCCCTCGGGGCGGCCCTTCGTTTCAGTCCCGTCCGGGCGTCTGCCAGACCGGGTTGCGGGTCCCGCTCTGGCCGTCGTTCTGATCCCGGCTGGGTATGCGCTGCTGTTGCTGCGGAATGCCCACCCCCTGGCGCTCCTGCCGCGGGGTCACGCTCATCCCGCTCCGCGGCGTGCCGGTATCCGGGCGGTCGGGCCGGGTGGGGCGGTCGGGCCTGTCCGGCCTGTCCGGCCTGTCCGGGCGGTCAGGCCTGTCTGGCCGATCCGGACGATCGGGCCAATCAGGCCTGTCCGGTCGATCGGGCCAGTCGGGACGGTCCGGACGGTTCTGGCCCCAATACGGCGGCGGCCGGTGCGAAGAGCCGTAGTAGGGCCGGTCATACGGATCCCTGTAATAGCGATCTCTGTAATATCTGTCCGGATAGTAGCCGCCGGACTGGTACACCACGCTTCCACTTCCGCGATAGCAGCCCCGCGGGCCGCAATCGTCGTAATAGCCGGGGTCCGCATAGGGATCACATCCGGCAAGAACCACCGGCAGGGCCAGCAGGGCCAGCCCCCGGCGCAGGTAAAACGGTGAAAAGGCTTTCATGACTCCCCCCGTGGTCGCGATTGCGACTCACTGAACAGCTAATCTGGGTATTTCCGCGGCGAATTACAGGCACAACACGGTGATGGCTTCCGGGTTGCCCTTGGACCTTCTGCGGTTCAGTATCGCGCCGCCTTTGACGGAGAAAGCCATGCCCTTCACCCTTGCCACCTGGAACATCAATTCGGTCCGCCTGCGCGAGGGGCTGGTCGCCCGTCTGATGCGCGAGGAGGCCCCCGATATCCTGTGCCTGCAGGAATGCAAGAGCCCGGTGGAGAAGATCCCGCAGGAGCTGTTCCGCGCGCTCGGCTATGGCTGGATGGTCGCGCGCGGGCAGAAGGGCTACAATGGCGTGGCGATCCTGTCGAAGCTGCCGCTCACCGAAGTGGGCGCCGGCGATTACGCCGGGCTCGGGCATGCGCGCCATGTCGCGGCGCGGCTGGAGAACGGCGTCACCATCCACAATTTCTACGTCCCTGCAGGCGGCGATATTCCGGACCGGGAGCAGAACGGCAAATTCGGCCAGAAGCTCGATTTCCTGACCCATATGCGCGACGATTTCCACAGCGCCCGGCCGGAAAAGGCCATTCTGGTGGGCGACCTGAACATCGCGCCCCGCGAAGACGACGTGTGGAACCACAAGGCGCTGCTGAAGATCGTGAGCCACACGCCCATTGAGGTGGAGCATCTGGCGCAGGCGCAGGAGGCGGGCGGCTGGGTCGATGTGACCCGCAAGGACGTGCCCGAGGGGCAGCTTTATTCGTGGTGGTCCTACCGCTCGCCGGACTGGGATGCGGCCGACAAGGGCCGCCGGCTGGACCATATCTGGGCCACGCCCGATATTTCCAATGCCGCGCATGGCTCGCGCGTGCTGCGCACCGCGCGCGGCTGGGAGCAGCCCTCCGACCATGCGCCGGTCTTTGCCACTTTCGAGCTCTAGACGAGTTTCGATGCCGGGCCCTTGGCGCGCGGGGCAATCGCGCGCATATAGGGACCAACAGAATTCCGGGGAGAGACCACGATGCTGGGTGCCGATCTGCAAGCCAAGCCCGCCGATTATGTGAAGGACGTCTCCGAGGCCAATTTCATGGCCGAGGTGGTGGACAAGTCGATGACCGTCCCGGTCATCGTCGATTTCTGGGCGCCGTGGTGCGGGCCGTGCAAGACGCTGGGGCCGCAGCTGGAGGCGGAGGTCAATGCCGCCAAGGGCAAGGTCGTCATGGCGAAGGTCAATGTCGACGAGAACCAGATGATCGCCTCGCAGCTCCGGATCCAGTCGATCCCGACTGTCTATGCCTTCTGGCAGGGCCAGCCGGTCGATGCCTTCCAGGGCGCGCTGCCGGGCTCTGAAATCAAGGCCTTCGTGCAGAAGCTCGCGGGGCTCGCGGGCGATGGCGGCCTCGCCGATGCGATCGCCGCGGCCGAGGAAATGCTGACGGAGGGCGCTGCGGCGGATGCGGCCGAGACCTTCGCCGCAATCCTGGAGGAAGAGCCCGAGAATGCCGAGGCCTATGCCGGCCTGATCCGTGCGCATATCGCAGCCGACAACCTGGACCAGGCCGAGGGCTTCCTCGGCGCCGTGCCCGCGAAGATCGCCACCGCCGCCCCGGTGGAGGCCGCCCGCGCGCAGCTCGCGCTCGCGCGGCAGGCGGCCAAGGCCGGCCCGCTCGACGGGCTGAAGGCGAAGGTAGAGGCCGACCCGGCCGATCATCAGGCCCGCTTCGATTATGCCACCGCGCTCCATGCCGGCGGCGATGTGGAAGAGGCCGTGAACCAGCTGCTGGAGCTGTTCCGCCGCGACCGCGAGTGGAACGAGGGCGCCGCCAAGACCCAGCTTTTCACCATCTTCGAGGCTCTGAAGCCCAACGATCCGATCGGGATCAAGGGCCGCCGGCGGCTCTCGTCGATGATATTTGCCTGACGAAAGGGGCGGGCTAGATCATGCGCATGATGAAAGCCTGCGACCTGCCCGACCAGATCCCGCTGTTTCCGCTCGCGGGGGCGCTTTTGCTGCCGCGCGGGCGGCTGCCGCTGCATGTGTTCGAGCCGCGCTACCTGCAGATGGTGGAGGATTGCCTGAAATCCCCCACCCGGCTGATCGGCATGATCCAGCCCTGCCGCACCCGCGAGGGGACCGAAACGCTCAGCACCATCGGCTGCGCGGGCCGCCTGACCGGGTTTTCGGAGACCGAGGACGGGCGCTACATGATCACCCTGTCGGGGGTGTCGCGGTTCCGGCTTCTGCGCGAGGTGGATGGCTTTTGCCCCTATCTGCGCGCCCAGATCCGCTGGAGCGATTTTCCGCGCGATATTGGCCGCGCCGAGGAGGATGCGGGCTTCGACCGCGCGGCCTTCCTCGAGCTGCTGGCGCGGTTCTTCCTGGCGCAGGGCCTCGATACGGACTGGGACTCGCTGAAGGACGCGGAGGATGAGCTGCTCATCAACACGCTCTCGATGCTCCTGCCGCTCGATGCAGAGGACAAGCAGGCGCTGCTGGAGGCCCCGAGCCTGCCCACCCGGCGCGAAACGCTGGTGACTCTGCTGGAGTTTCGCCTGCATGGCGGCATCGGAGAGCTGAAGCAATGACCGCGCTGCCGCCCATCGTGCCCGAAGAGGAGCGCCACCTGTTCGACCCGCGCATGCTGGAGGCCCTCGTCTGCCCGCTCAGCCATGCGGCCCTGCACTACGATGCAGAGCGCCAGGAACTGATTTCACGCGCGGCCCACCTGGCCTACCCGATCCGCGGCGGCATCCCGATCCTGATCGCGGATGAAGCCCGAAGCCTTGATTGACTGCATTTTTCGTTGAGTCCGCGGCCCAAAGCGGATAGGCCGCCCGGAAATGTAAAAATGGCGTGACATATTCATGACGTCTTCCGGACAGACCCCGAGGCAAGACCCGCGCGCCCACGGCCAGGCGCCGGTCAATCAATGGAAAACCCTCGACAAGGACCTGCATCGGATTGGCCTGCTGGAGGAAGCGACGCGCTTCACCGCCCGGCCCTTGATGGCGCCGGGGCTGGCGCTGGCGTTCATCGTTCTGGCGGGGGTTCTGGCGGCGGTGCTGACCGAGGCGCAGCCGGGGATGCTGATCGTCATCGCGGCGGCGGCGATCGGCGCCTATATGGCGCTCAATATCGGCGCCAACGATGTGGCCAACAACATGGGCCCCGCGGTGGGCGGCAAGGCGCTGAGCCTCGGCGCGGCGCTGGTGATCGCGGCTGTATTTGAGACCGCCGGGGCCCTTATCGCCGGGGCGGATGTGGTCAAGACCGTGTCCACCGGCATCCTCGCTCCCGATGCGGTGAGCGACCCGAGCCATTTCATCTGGGCGATGATGGCCGCGCTGCTGGCTTCGGCGCTGTGGCTCAACGTGGCCACATGGTTCGGCGCGCCGGTCTCCACCACCCATTCGATCGTCGGCGGCGTCGCCGGGGCCGGGGTCGCCGCGGCAGGCTTTGGCGCGGTGAACTGGGGTGCGCTCGGCACCATCGCGCTGAGCTGGGTGCTCTCGCCGGTCCTCGGCGGGGTGATCGCGGCCGCCTTCCTCGCGCTGATCAAGGCGCGGATCCTCTATGTGCCCGACAAGATCGCCGCAGGCCGGTTCTGGGTGCCGGTGCTGATCGGGGTCATGGCCGGCGCCTTCGCGGCCTATCTCGCCTACAAGGGGCTGAACGCGCTTGTGGATGTCTCGCTCGGCACGGCTACGCTCATCGGCCTCGTTGCGGGCGTGCTGGGCTGGGCGCTGTGGCGGCCGGTAGCGCGGCGGCAGTCTCAGGGCCAGGAAAACCGCAAGAAATCCCTGCGCAAGCTCTTCGCCTTTCCGCTGGTGGCTTCGGCCGCGCTGCTGTCCTTCGCGCATGGCGCCAATGACGTGGCGAATGCGGTGGGCCCGCTTGCGGCCATCGTGCAGGTGGCGCGGCTCGGCGTCATCAGCGGCGAGGTGACGATCCCGCTCTGGGTGATGGTGGTGGGCGCGCTCGGGATTTCGGTGGGCCTGCTGCTGTTCGGCCCGAAGCTGATCCGCCTCGTCGGCTCCGAAATCACCAAGCTGAACCCGATGCGCGCCTTCTGCGTCGCGCTGTCGGCGGCCATCACGGTCATTGCCGCCTCCTGGCTCGGGCTGCCGGTCAGCTCCACCCATATCGCGGTGGGCGGTATCTTCGGCGTCGGCTTCTACCGCGAATGGCACGCCGAGCGGCGCGCGCGGATGCTGGGCCTGCAGAAGGGCAAGGCCGTGCCGGTGGAGGAGCGCAAGCGCCGCTATCTCGTGCGCCGCGCCCATATGGCCACCATCGGTACCGCCTGGGTGGTGACCGTGCCGGTCTCGGCGGGGCTCTCTGCCGGGCTCTATCTCGCGATGACCGCCATCGCGCGCTAGACGATGACCTCTTTCGCCTGCTGCGCGCCCACGCCGAACACGCGGCGGTAGCGGGCGATCTCGGCCTGCGGGCCGGTGGCCTTCTCGGGGTTGTCCGAGAGCTTCACCGTCGGCCGGCCATCGGCCGATACCGCCTTGCACACCAGGCTGAACGGCGCCAGCGCATCGTTCGGCACCAGATGGCGGAAATCGTTGGTGAGCAGCGTGCCCCAGCCGAAGCTGACCTTCACCCGGCCGTGGAAGCGGGCATGCAGATCGCGGATCTCGGCCACGTCCAGCCCGTCGGAGAAGATGATCAGCTTCTGCGCCGGGTCCTCGCCGCGCGCCTTCCACCAGGCGATGGCCATCTCGGCGTTCTGCACCGGGTCGCCGGAATCGATCCGGATCCCGGTCCAGCCGGCGAGCCAGTCGGGCGCATGGTCCAGGAACCCCTTGGTGCCATAGGTATCGGGCAGGATGATCCGCAGGTTGCCGTCATGCTCCTCGTGCCAGTCCGCCAGCACCCGGTAGGGTGCCTTGCGCAGCTCGTCCTCGGTATCGGCGAGCGCGGCATAGACCATGGGCAGCTCATGCGCATTGGTGCCCACCGCCTCCAGGTCGCGCCGCTGCGCGATCAGGCAGTTCGACGTGCCGGTGAAGGCGCCGCCCTCCTTGGCATCGCCCAGCCCCTCGATCATCGCCTGCACGCACCAGTCCTGCCACAGGAAGCCATGGCGCCGCCGCGTGCCGAAATCGGCGATCTTCAGGTCAGGCAGCTTGCGCAGATTCTCGATCTTCTCCCAGATCCGCGTCATCGCCCGCGCATAAAGCACCTGCAGCTCGAACCGGCCCATCCGGTTCAGCACCGCGCGCGAGCGCAGCTCCATCAGGATCGCGAGCGCCGGGATCTCCCACATCATCACCTCGGGCCATGCGCCCTCGAAGGTCAGCTCATACTGGCCGTCGCGCTTTTCCAGGTGATAGGGCGGCAGCTGGAACGCCTCGAACCATTCCATGAAATCGGAGCGGAACATCTGCCGCTTGCCATAGAAGGTATTGCCGCGCAGCCAGGTGCTCTCGCCCCGGGTCAGGCGCAGGCTGCGCGCGTAATCCAGCTGCTCGCGCAGTTCCACCTCGTCGATCAGCTCGGCGAGGCGAATGGATTTGGAGCGGTTGATCAGGCTGAATTCCACCCGCGTTGCCGCCTTGTTGCGGAACACGGACTGACACATCAAGAGCTTGTAGAAATCGGTGTCGATCAGCGAGCGGACGATCGGGTCGATCTTCCATTTGTGATTGTAGACGCGCGAGGCGATATCGACCATGGCCTCACTCCTCCAGCACGACGCCCGCGGCCCGCATCGCCGCCCGCGCCGCCGCGAGCGAGCCCTCGAGGTCGATCGCGCGGCACGCACCTTCCAGCACCCGCACAGTGAACCCGAGCTTCGCCGCATCGATGGCCGACCAGGCCACGCAGAAATCCAGCGCCAGCCCGACGAAGGCCAGATCGGTGATGCCGCGCTCGCGCAGGTAGCCCGCGAGCCCGGTGGGGGTCGTGTGGTCATTCTCGAAGAAGGCGGAATAGCTGTCTACCCCGGCGCGGAAGCCCTTGCGCAGGATCATGTCGGCCGGTTCCAGCGAGAGTGCGGGGTGAAATTCCGCGCCCTCGGTGCCCTGCACGCAATGCATGGGCCAGAGCGTCTGCGGCCCATAGGGCATCTGGATCTGGCTGAAGGGCGCCGCATCATGCATGGCGGCAAAGGAGGAATGCTCCTCCGGGTGCCAGTCCTGCGTCAGCACCGTGACCGGAAACTCCTGCATCAGCGCATTCACGCGGGGAATGATCGCATCGCCCCCGGCCACCGCCAGCGCACCGCCGGGGCAGAAATCGTTCTGGATGTCGATCACGATCAGGGCTTCGGTTGCCTCGGCCATTCCGCTCCTCCCATTTGTGTGACAATGCCTAGGGTGCATGGGCTTCGCGGTCAATCGCGCTTGCGGCCGCCCGGCCCTGCGGATTAAGGGAAATCCATGTTCACCGTTGCCGCGCTTTATCATTTCACCCGGTTCGAGGATCCTTCCGCGCTGAAGGCGCCGCTGGCGCGGCTGGCCTGTGCACGCGGGGTGAAGGGCACGCTGCTTCTCGCGCGCGAAGGCATCAACGGCACCATCGCCGGCCCGCGCGAAGGCATAGACGCGGTGCTGGCCCATATCCGCGCCCTGCCCGGCTGCGCCGGTCTGGTGTGGAAGGAGAGCGCCGCCGCCGAGATGCCCTTCGGCAAGATGAAGGTACGGCTGAAGGCCGAGATCGTCACCATGGGCGCGCCCGACGTGGACCCGCGCGCGGCCGTGGGCCACTATGTGGAGCCCGCGGAATGGAACGCGCTGATCTCCGCCCCGGATGTGGTGGTGATCGACACCCGCAACGATTACGAAGTTGCCATCGGCACCTTCGAGGGCGCGATCGACCCGAAGACCCGCTCCTTCCGCGATTTCCCGCAGTGGTGGCAGGAGAATGCCGCGCGCTTCCACAACAAGCGCATCGCCATGTTCTGCACCGGCGGCATCCGCTGCGAGAAATCCACCAATTACCTGATGGCCCAGGGGGTGGAGCAGGTGTTCCACCTGAAGGGCGGCATCCTGAAATACCTCGAGGACGTGCCCGCGGCCGAAAGCCTGTGGCAGGGCGATTGCTTCGTTTTTGACGGGCGGGTGAGCCTGCGCCACGGGCTGGAGCAGGGCGATTATACCCTCTGCCATGCCTGCCGCCGCCCGCTCTCGCCCACAGACCGGCTCAGCCCGCAATACGAGGCCGGGGTCTGCTGCCCGCATTGCGTGGATCAGTTCTCCGAGGCCGACCGCGCGCGCTTTCGCGAACGCGAGAAGCAGGTCCGGCTCGCGGCCGAGCGCGGGGAGCGGCATCTGGGCCAGGATGCCTGGGCCGGCGAGGGGCATACCGGGCCGTGATGTCGCATCTGCGGCATCGGCTATAGGCAGGCCCGGCATGCGGGCGTAAACTCGGGCGAATCGGCCAAAACCGACAGGAGTTCGCCCTGACCGACATGCCTGCATCCCCGATGGCCGCCGAGGTGACCGCCGTGCGCGGCCCGGTTCTGGACCTGCGCGTCGAAGGGCCCCTGCCCGCGATCCACGATACGGTCGAAATCGCCATGCCGCAGGGCGTTCTGGTGGCCGAGGTGCAGGCGCATCTGGATGCCCGCCATGTGCGCGCCATCGCGCTGCAATCCACGCAGGGGCTGCGGCGCGGGGCAGGCGCGCGGCTCACGGGCGGGCCGCTGGCGGTGCCGGTGGGGCCTGCGGTGCTCGGGCGGCTGATGAACGTACTGGGCCATATGGGCGACAATGGCGCGCCGCTGCCCGCCGATGTGACCCGCAGCCCGATCCACCGCCCCGCGCCCTCGCTGGCCACCCAATCCGCCCGCACGCAGGTGTTCTCCACCGGGATCAAGGTGCTCGACCTGCTGGCGCCGCTGGCGCAGGGCGGCAAATCGGCCATGTTCGGCGGCGCGGGCGTGGGCAAGACCGTGCTGGTGATGGAGCTGATCCGGGCGATGGTCTCGGGCTATGACGGGATTTCGGTTTTCGCCGGGGTGGGGGAGCGCTCCCGCGAGGGGCACGAGATGCTCAACGAAATGCGCGACAGCGGCGTGCTGGAGCGCACCGTGCTGGTCTATGGCCAGATGAACGAGCCCCCCGGCGCGCGCTGGCGGGTGCCGCTCACCGCGCTGAGCGTGGCCGAGCATTTCCGCGATGCGCAGGGCAAGAACGTGCTGCTGCTGATGGACAACGTGTTCCGCTTCGTGCAGGCGGGCTCGGAGGTTTCGGGGCTCTTGGGGCGGATGCCCTCGCGGGTGGGCTATCAGCCCACGCTGGAGACCGAGGTGGCGGAGCTGCAGGAGCGCATCGCCTCCGTCGGGCAGGCTGCGGTGACGGCGATCGAGGCCGTTTATGTACCGGCCGACGATTTCACCGATCCGGCCGTGGCCGCGATCTCGGCGCATGTGGACAGCACGGTGGTGCTCTCGCGGCAGCTGGCCTCCGAAGGGATCTATCCCGCGATCGACCCGATCGCGACCACATCGGTGCTGCTGGATCCGGCCGTGGTGGGCGCGGATCATGCCCGCACCGCGGGCGCGCTGCGCGAGGCGATCGAGCATTATCAGGAGCTGCGCGACGTGATCTCGCTTCTGGGCGTGGAGGAGCTCGGGCGCGAGGAGCGGCTGCTGGTCGGCCGCGCGCGGCGGCTGCAGCGGTTCCTGACCCAGCCGTTCTTCGTGGCCGCCGCCTATACCGGGATGGAGGGGCGCTCGGTCCCGGTGGCCGATACGGTGAAAGGGGTGCAGGCGATCCTCGATGGCGAATGCGACGACTGGGACGAAAGCTCGCTCTACATGATCGGCACATTGGAGGAGGCGCGGGCGCGCGAGCATGCCCGCCGCGCGAAGGCCGCATGAGGCTCACGGTGACAACCCCGCTTTGCGTGGTGATGGATGAGGAGGGTGTGGCCTCGGTGCGCGCGGAGGACGAGACCGGCGGCTTCGGCATCCTGCCCGGCCATGCCGATCTGCTCACGGTGCTGCGGCCCTCGGTGCTGCGCTGGCGCCGGGCGGAGGGGCCCTGGCAGTTCGTGGCGCTGCATGGCGGGGTGCTGCAGCTCTCGCGCGATCATCTGCGCATCGCCACCCGCGCCGCCGCCCCCGGAGACGACCTCGCCGCGCTGGAGGACGGGATCCGCGCCCGCGCCGAGGCCGAGGCCGACAGCGCCCGCACCACCCGCAGCGAGCAGATGCGGCTGCAGGCCTCGGTGATCCGCAACCTGATGCGGCACATGGGCCAGGAGCCCGGCCACCGCGAGCTGGACGGGATCGCGGAGGCGCTGGAATGACGGAAGAAGACCCCCTCGCCCGCGCCGTACGCGAGGCCCGCACGCGCGAGGCCGCCGGCAAGCGTGACCCGGAGCCCTCGCTCGCGCGGCGCTTCGCGCAGGTGGGGGTGCTGGGCTGGATCGTGGTGCTGCCGACGCTCGGGGGGGTGCTGCTCGGCCATGCGGTAGATCGCTGGCTCGGCTCCGGCATCACGGCGGCCGCGGCGCTGACCATGCTCGGCGCGGCGTTGGGGTTCTGGTTCGGATGGCGATGGATGCACGGGCAATGATGGCGGTTCTGTTCATGGCGGCACTTGTTCTGGGTACTGGCGCAGGCTGGCTGCATTTCCGCACGCTGCGCACGGTGTCGGACCGGCTTCTGGCGGGCGATCTGCGCGCCGTGGCCTGGCAGGTCGGGCGGTTCGCGGCGCTTGGCGCGTTCCTGCTCCTCTGCGCCAAGGCCGGGGCTGCGCCGCTCCTCGGGGCCGGCGCCGGGATCGCGGTCGGCCGCCAGATCGCGATGCGGGGCGCCTGATGGAGAACCCGCTCGGCGCGCATATCCTGTTTCACATCGGGCCACTGCCGGTGGATGCGGCGGTGGTGGTGACATGGGGCCTCATCGCGGGGCTTGGGCTGGGCTCCTGGTGGGCCACGCGGAGGCTGAGCCTGACGCCGGGGCGCCTGCAATCGGTGCTGGAGCTTCTGGTCAGCACGATAGACGCACAGATCGCCGATACGGTGCGCGGCGATCCGGCCCGGTTCCGGCCGCTGATCGGCACGCTTCTCGTGTTCATCCTGTGCGCGAACTGGTCCAGCCTGATCCCGGGCGTGGAGGCGCCGACCGCGCGGCTGGAAACAGATGCGGCGCTGGCGCTCATCGTGTTTGCGGCCACGCTCTGGTTCGGCATCCGGGTGAACGGGCTCGGCGGTTATCTGGCCGGTTTCGCCCGGCCCACCTGGGCGATGCTGCCGATGAACCTCGTCGAACAGCTGACCCGGCACCTGTCGCTGATGGTGCGCCTGTTCGGCAATGTGATGTCGGGCGGCTTCGTCATCGCAATCCTGCTCGGCCTCGCAGGGCTTCTGGTGCCGATCCCGATCATGGCGCTCGACATGCTCACCGGCGCCGTGCAGGCCTATATTTTCGCCATTCTCGCGCTCGTCTTCATCGGCTCCGCCGTCGAAGGCGAGGGCGATGCCCACAAGGAGACAGACGCATGAACTGGGTCGAAATCGTCAGCATTCTCGGCGCCGCGACCGCCGTATCCTTCGGCGCGATCGGGCCGGCGCTCGGGGAGGGCCGCGCCGTCGCCGCCGCGCTGGAGGCGATCGCGCGCCAGCCCGAAGCCGCGGGCACGATTTCGCGCACGCTGTTCGTCGGCCTCGCGATGATCGAAACCACCGCGATCTACTGCCTCGTTGTCGCCCTGCTGCTGCTCTTCGCGAACCCGTTCGTAGGCTGAGATGAGCTTCTCGCTGACCACCTTCCTGTTCCAGCTGGTGAATGTGCTGGTGCTGCTGGCGGTGCTGCAGCGCCTCCTGTTCCGGCCGGTGGCGGAGATCATTGCGAAGCGTCAGGCCGCCACGGATGCCGCCCTGCGCGCGGCCGAAGCCGCAAAAGCGGAGGCGGAAGCCGCGCGCAAGCAGGCCGACGCCGCCAGCGCAGCGACCGAGGCCGCCCGGCACGACGTTCTGGCCGAGGCACAAGCGCAGGCGGAGGCTCAGGCGCAGCAGATCATAGCTGCGGCGCAGGCCCGCGCCGATGCCGCCCGCAGCCAGGCCGAAGCGCAGGCGCGCCATACCGTCGCCGCGGCTTCGGAGGAAACGCTGGCGCGCGCCCGCGATCTGGCGCAGGCGATCGCGCGCAAGGCGCTCTCCGAGCTGCCCGATCCGCCCACCGCCGCGGCCTATGCCGAGCGGCTGGCGCAGGCGCTGGCAGCCCTGCCCGAAGACCGGCGCCGGGTGCTGCTGGCGGGGGGGAACCTGCGGCTGGCGGCGCCGCATCCGCTGGCGGCGGAGGAACGGGCAGGGGCACTGCGGCGGCTCGGGATCGCGGCGGCTGGGGTGGAGGAGGATCCGGCGCTGATCCTCGGGCTCGACCT
>NZ_JAYRZN010000010.1:0-101378 GCF_041916475.1 Paenirhodobacter sp. | reverse complement strand
CGGTTGTCGCGCGGGAAGCCACGCGGCGCCATGCGTCCGGCCGTCGCCCGCTTGGCCAGCCACTCGCCCAGATCGGTCTCCGTCCGGGTCCGCCCGGCCGGATCCTTCCAGCTCAGCCCGTCCGCCAGGCGGAAGGTCACCGCATCCGTCAGCCCGCCATCCTTGAACTTCTGCAGCCGGACGCCCTTGCCCCGCGCCATTTCCGGCAGTTCCTCCAGCGCAAACACCAGCATCTTGCGGTTCTCGCCCACGCAGGCCACATGGTCCCCGCCCGTGGCGCGGCACACCACGGTCCGCGCGCCATCACGCATGTTCAGCACCTGCTTGCCGGTCCGCGTCTGCGCGATCAGCTCTTCGGCCGGCGCAATGAACCCGTCGCCATCCGACGAAGCCAGCAGGTATTTCTCCCCGGCCCTCGGCACCAGCACATGCGTCACCTCGACCTCGTTCGGCAGATCGACCATCAGCCGCACCGGCTCGCCCATGCCGCGCCCGCCGGGCAGGTTCGCGCCCAGAACCGTCCAGGCCCGCCCGTTCGAACCCATCAGCACGATCCGGTCGGTGGTCTCCGCATGCAGCGCAAACCCGGGCCCGTCGCCGTCCTTGAACTTCACCTCGGCATCGAGCGGCTGATGCCCCTTCATCGCCCGGATCCAGCCCATCCGCGACAGGATCACCGTGATCGGCTCGCGCTCGATCATCGCCTCGATCGGCACCTCCACGACCTCGCCCGCGGTATCGAAGACGGTGCGGCGCTTGCCCATCGCGGTGCCCTTGCCGAAGGCCTTGCGCACCTCGCCCAGCTCCTGGGTGATCTTCTTCCACTGCGCGGGCTCGGAGGCCAGCAGCGCCTCCAGATCCGCGCGCTCCGCCAGCAGGCCATCGCGCTCGGTGCGCAGCTCCATCTCTTCCAGCCGGCGCAAGCTGCGCAGCCGCATGTTCAGGATCGCCTCCGCCTGCGCCTCGCTCAGCCGCGCGACGGCCCCGCCCTCGGCCTTCCACGGCTCCGCCATCAGCGCCTGCTTGGGATCGTCCTCGAACCGGATGATCTCGATCACCCGATCGAGGTTCAGATAGGCGACGATATAGCCTTCCAGGATCTCCAGCCGCGTCGCGATCTTCTCCAGCCGGTGCCGCGAGCGGCGGCACAGCACCTCGCGCCGGTGATCCAGAAACGCGCGCAGCACTTCCTTCAGCGAACAGACCTTCGGCACCTTGCCGTCGATCAGTACGTTCATATTCAGGCTGAAGCGGATCTCCAGCTCCGAATTGCGGAACAGCATCCCCATCAGCTGCGCCGGATCCACCGTCTTCGCCCGCGGCTCCAGCACGATGCGCACATCGTCGGCGCTCTCGTCGCGCACATCCGCCAGCGCCGGGACCTTTTTCGTCTCGATCAGCTCGGCCAGCCGCTCGATCAACTTCGCCTTCTGCACCTGATACGGGATCTCCGTCACCACGATCTGCCAGGTACCGCGGCCCAGATCCTCCGTCGCCCATCTCGCGCGCAGCCGGAACGCCCCGCGCCCACTGCGATATGCCTCCAGGATCTGTTCCTTCGGCTCCACAATCACGCCGCCGGTCGGGAAATCGGGCCCCGGGATCAGTCCGACCAGCGCCTCGTCCGACAGGCCCGGATCCCTGATCATCGCGAGGCAGCCGTCGATCAGCTCGTCCAGATTGTGCGGCGGAATGTTCGTCGCCATACCGACCGCAATGCCCGAGGCGCCATTCGCCAGCAGGTTCGGGAAGGCCGCGGGCAGCACGATCGGCTCTTCCAGCGTGCCATCGTAGTTCGGTCGGAAATCGACCGCATTCTCCGCCAGCCCCTCCAGCAGCACCTCCGAAGGCGCCGCGAGGCGGGCTTCGGTGTAGCGGCTCGCGGCCGGGTTGTCGCCGTCGATGTTGCCGAAGTTGCCCTGCCCGTCCACCAGCGGATAGCGCATCGCGAAATCCTGCGCGAGGCGCGCCATCGCATCATAGATCGCGGCATCGCCATGCGGGTGATAGTTCCCCATCACATCGCCCGAGATCTTCGCCGATTTCCGGAACCCGCCCGTGGAGCTGAGCTTCAGCTCGCGCATCGCGAACAGGATGCGCCGGTGCACCGGCTTCAGCCCGTCGCGCGCATCGGGCAGTGCGCGGTGCATGATCGTCGAGAGGGCGTAGGTCAGGTAGCGCTCGCCGATCGCGCGGCTCAGCGGCTCGGAATGGGTCGAGGGCGGGGTGTCGTCGTGCTCGGTCATATCCGGGGTGTAGAGCGCCCCGCGCGCCCGGGCAAGCCGCGAAACGAAACGGCCCCCGAAGGGGCCGCCGTCAATCGTCCATCTTCAGCGCGGAGATGAACGCGGATTGCGGGATCTCCACCTTGCCGAACTGGCGCATCTTCTTTTTCCCGGCCTTCTGCTTTTCCAGCAGCTTCTTCTTCCGGGTGGCGTCGCCGCCGTAGCACTTCGCGGTCACGTCCTTGCGCATGGCGCTCAGGGTCTCGCGCGCGACCACCCGCCCGCCGATCGCAGCCTGGATCGGGATCTTGAACATGTGCCGCGGGATAAGCTCCTTGAGCTTTTCCACCATCGCCCGGCCGCGGCTTTCGGCGCGGTCGGCATGGACCATGATCGACAGCGCATCGACCGGCTCGTCGTTCACCAGGATCGACATCTTCACCAGCCGGTCCTCGCGGTACTCGCTCAGCTGATAATCGAAGCTGGCATAGCCCTTGGTCACCGATTTCAGCCGGTCGTAGAAATCGAACACCACCTCGGCCAGCGGCAGGTCGTACACCACCATCGCCCGCGAGCCGGCATAGGTCAGATCGAGCTGGATCCCGCGCCGATCCTGGCAGAGCTTCAGCACATCGCCCAGATATTCGTCCGGCACCATCACCGTCGCCTTGATCCGCGGCTCCTGGATATGGTCGACATAGGTCAGGTCGGGCATGTCGGCGGGGTTGTGCAGGTCGCGCACCTCGCCATCCTTCATGTGCAGCTTGAACACCACCGACGGCGCCGTGGTGATCAGGTCGAGATCGTATTCCCGCTCCAGCCGGTCTCGCACGACCTCCAGGTGCAAAAGCCCGAGGAAGCCGCAGCGGAAGCCGAAGCCGAGCGCGGCCGAGGTCTCCATCTCGTAGCTGAACGAGGCATCGTTCAGCGCGAGCTTTTCGATGGCATCGCGCAGCGCCTCGAAATCGGCGGCATCGACCGGGAACAGCCCGCAGAACACCACCGGCTGCGCCGGCTTGAAGCCCGGCAGCGGCGCCGCGCAGGGCTTCTTCTCATGGGTGATGGTGTCGCCCACCCGGGTATCGCGCACCTGCTTGATCGAGGCGGTGAACACGCCGATCTCGCCCGGGCCGAGCTCCGGGAAATCCACCATCTGCGGCTTCAGCACCGCGAGCTTGTCGATGCCGTAAACCGCGCCGGTCTGCATCATCTTGATCCGGTCGCCCTTGCGGATCACGCCATCCATGACCCGGATCATGACCACGACGCCCAGATAGGGGTCGTACCACGAATCGACCAGCATCGCCTTCAGCGGCGCGTTGCGGTCTCCTTTCGGCGCGGGCAGCCGGGTCACGATCGCCTCCAGCACATCGGGGATCCCGAGGCCGGTCTTGGCCGAGATCGGGATCGCATCCGAAGCGTCGATGCCGATCACGTCCTCGATATTGGCCTTCACCGCATCCGGATCAGCCGCGGGCAGGTCGATCTTGTTCAGCACCGGCACGATGTCGTGGCCCGCGTCGATCGCCTGATAGACGTTCGCCAGCGTCTGCGCCTCGACGCCCTGCGAGGCATCCACCACCAGCAGCGAGCCCTCCACCGCGCGCATGCTGCGCGAGACTTCATAGGCGAAGTCGACGTGGCCGGGCGTGTCGATCAGGTTCAGGACATAGGTTTCCCCGTCCTTCGCCGGGTATTCGATCCGCACGGTGTTGGCCTTGATGGTGATGCCGCGCTCGCGCTCGATATCCATGCTGTCGAGCATCTGCGCCTTCATGTCGCGCGCGGCCACCGTCCCCGTCATCTGGATCAGGCGGTCGGCCAGCGTGGATTTGCCGTGGTCGATATGCGCCACGATCGAGAAATTGCGGATGTGATCAAGCTCGGTCATGGCGCGGCATATATCCAGAAAAACAGGGGCCGGAAAGGGGGCTCAGAGCGGGCGCGACAGCAGCGCGCCGGGGCGGTATTTCGCGATGGTCATCGTCAGCCAGCCGGTGATCACCGCCTTGATCAGGTCGCCCGGAATGAACGGGGTGGAGAGCAGCAGCGCCTCAAGGACGCCCTTCTTCAGGATCGCCATCAGCCCGAGCGTACCGCACAGATAGAGCACCACGATCCCACCCAGAACCGCGCCGAACGCGGCCGCCGCGCCGACATGGCCGGTGGTTTTCTCCACGACGAAGCCGGTGACCCAGGCCGCCGCCAGCCAGCCCACGAGGAAACCCACCGTCGGCCCCGCGAAGACGCCAAGGCCCCCGCGCCCGCCCGCCAGAACCGGCAGCCCAAGCGCCACCAGCCCCAGCACCACCAGCACCGCCAGCGCCCCGCGCCAGCTGCCCAGCACCGCCCCCGCGAGCATCACGCCCAGCGATTGCGCCGAAATCGGCACCCCCGAGGCCAGCGAAATCGGCGGTACGAAGCCGAGCGCGCAGATCAGCGCGGCAAACAGCACGATGAGGGCAAAGTTGCGTTCCATGTCAGTCTCTCCTGTTAACGCGCGCCGGGTTCAACCCTCCTCTGGCGCGCAAAGCCTCTGCCAGATGCTCCGAATCGTCGAGAAGCGAAAGGGTCATCGGCACGATCAGTCTCGGCCCCGGCCTGCGGCGCGACCGCGCCCGCCAGGCCAGAGCCAGAATTTCCATCCGCCCGCGCAGCACCGGCACGAAGCGCAGCACCATCGCCACCGCCAGCGCCGGCAGCCTGGGCGACAAGCCGAACCGCGCCAGTGGCCGCGACAGCCGCTCCACCAGCGCGATCAGATCCGGCAGGGGCGTGGTCAGCGTCACGAAATTGGCCAGCGCCACCATCGCCAGGATCCGCAGCACCAGCACCAGCGCCTCGCGCGGCGTGGCAAGCCAGAGCTGCCACAGCGCGAGAAACCCCAGGATCCAGACCAGCGGCCGCAGCCCCGCGAGCCCCGCGCGCAGCCCGCGCCCGCCCAGCGTCGCATAGAGCGCCGCCACGGCGACCAGCGCGGCACACAGGGGCACCGGCGCCTCCAGCCGCGCAAGCCCTAGCAACAGGAGCGCGAGCGCGCCGAATTTGGCGCCCGCGGGAAGGCGGTGCGCCCAGCTCGTCCCGGGAAGGGCGAGGCTCAGCATGCATCCTCGCGCGCGATCCGCTCCATCGCGGCGGTATAGGCCGGCAGCACCTCGGCCGGAGGACCGTCCGCCGCCACCTGCCCCGCCTCGAGCCAGATCACCCGGTCATAGCCCACGACCCGCAGCGGATCGTGGGTCACCGTCAGCACATTTTGGCCGAGCGCCGCAATCCGCGCCTCGATGCGCAGCGTCGCGGGGAGATCGAGGCTGTTGAACGGCTCGTCGAACAGGATCCAGCGCGGCTCCATCGCCAGGATGGCCAGCAGGCACACCATCTGCCGCTGCCCCTGCGAGAGGGTATGGCACAGCCGCTCCGCCCAATCCGGATGCGCCGACAGCGCGGCCCGCGCGCGCTCCCGGGCGGCGGCGCGGCTCAGGCCCTGCTGCTCGAGCCCAAAGCAGATTTCCTCGATCACCGTCGGGAAGATGATCTGGTGATCGGGGTTCTGGAACAGGATGCCCACCGTATCGAGCGCGCGGCGCCGGTCCCGGCCGACATCGACCCCCGCCACCGTCACCCGGCCCGACTGCGGCGCCAGCAGCCCCGCCGCCAGACGCAGCAGTGTGGATTTGCCCGAGCCATTGCGCCCGACCAGCGCCACCCGGCGCTCAGAGAGCGTCAGGCTCAGCCCCGAGAACACCTGCGTGCCCTCGCGCCTGTAGTGGATATCCCGGATCTCGATCGCATCGCTCATGGCTGCGCTGTTTGACGTGCCAAACGGGCGCGGTCAAACGAAACCGCCATTGACGCGCCCCGCGCCCTGACCGATCTTTCGCGCAACCGATCCGGAGGTGCCCATGATCCTGTCCGTCCCCACCATGACCTGCAACCATTGCAAGGCCAGCATCGAAGCCGCGATCACCGAAGTCGGCGGCAAGGCCATCGTCAGCCTCGAAGACCACGAGGTCGAGGTCAATGGCCTGCCCGAATCGACCGTGCTGGCGGCGCTGAAGGCCGCGGGCTACGAGGCCGAGGTGATCGCCTGACCAAAGGTGGTGGCCCGCAGCAGGGCCACCGCAAGCCGTTGCGGCGCACTTCGCCGCAGCACCCTGCCCCCGCAATTCGTTGCGTTTTCACGCAAGAATCGCTAGCATTCCGCGCAATTTCACAAGTGGCGGACCACGCAGCCCGCCCGGAAAACGAGGGCAGCAGTATGAAGACATCCCTGATCGTGATCGCGGGGCTTCTCGCGGCGGGCACGGCCCATGCGGGCGCGATCGACTCGGCCTGCATGAAATACGCCGGGCGGGCCAATGCCGCCACCTGCGGCTGCATCCAGCAGGTGGCCGATTCGACGCTCAGCCGCTCGGACCAGCGCCGCGCCGCGGGCTTCTTCAAGGACCCGGACAAGGCGCAGGAAGTGCGGATGTCGCCGAGCCAGGCCGACAACGATTTCTGGGCCCGCTACAAGGCCTTCGCCGAGACCGCGGAAGCCTACTGCACGCGCTGAACGCGGTCCAGCAGCGCGCGCGACCCGGCCTCGATGATATCAAGGCAGCCTTCGAAATCGCGCGTGTAATACGGATCGGGCACTTCGCGCAGGCCGGTCTCTCCGTCGAGGAACATCTCCAGCCGCGCCCGCGCGCCTTTGGGCGCGATCTCGGTGGCATCACGCAGGTTGCGCTCATCCATGGCCAGGATCAGATCGAACCGGTCGAAATCCTCGACCGCGATCCGGCGCGCGCGCAGGCCGGCCAGATCATAGCCCCGCAGCCGCGCCGCGACCTGCATCGGGCCATAGGGCGCCGAGCCGGTATGCCAGCCGCCGGTGCCCGCACTGTCGAGCTCGACCGACAGCCCGGCCTTCGCGGCCATATCGCGGAACACGCCTTCGGCGGCGGGGGAGCGGCAGATATTGCCCAGGCAGAGAAACAGGATACGCATGGGGCGGATATAGCAGGAGGAGCGCATGGCGAGAATCGTTGTCCTGACCGGAGCGGGGATTTCCGCCGAAAGCGGCCTGCGCACCTTCCGCGCAGCGGACGGGCTCTGGGAGGAGCACCACATCGAGGACGTGGCCACGCCCGAGGGCTTCGCCCGCGATCCGGAACTGGTGCTGCGCTTCTATAACGCGCGCCGCGCGGCGGCCGCGGCGGCCACGCCCAATGCCGCGCACCGCGCGCTGGCGCGGCTGGAGGCCGACGGGCGGCATGAGGTGCTGATCGTGACCCAGAACGTGGACGACCTGCACGAGCGCGGGGGCTCGCGCAGCCTGATCCACATGCATGGCGCGCTCACCGGGGCGCTCTGCGCGCGCTGCGGGCACCGCTGGACGGCCCCGGCAGTGATGCGGGTTTCGGACCCCTGCCCCGCCTGCGCCCGCCCCGCGGCCCGTCCCGATATCGTCTGGTTCGGCGAAATGCCCTACCGGATGGAGGAGATCTGGCAGGCGCTGCGCCGTGCGGACCTGTTCGTCTCGATCGGCACGTCGGGGAATGTGTACCCGGCCGCCGGCTTCGTGGCCGATGCCGGGCATGCCGGCGTGGAGACGCTGGAGCTGAACCTGGAGCCCTCCGCGGGCTCACGGCTGTTCGATGCGGCGCGCCATGGCCCGGCCACGCGGATCGTGCCCAAATGGGTCGCGGAAATGCTGGGCGAAGCATGAATCGCTTGACGCGGGGTGGCTTTGCCCTTATGCCCCGCGAACGAATTCAGAGGCGCTGCGGGTCTGCGGCGCACGTAGTGTTGGAATAGGGCGGACACGCGCCCCGAGGAAACGAAGGATAAACGCCATGTCGCGCGTCTGCGAACTGACCGGCAAGGGCCCGATGTCGGGCAACAACATCAGCCACGCGAACAACAAGACGCGTCGCCGCTTCCTGCCGAACCTGAACGAAGTCACCCTGATCTCCGACGTGCTCGGGCAGTCGTTCAAGCTGCGCATCTCGGCCGCTGGCCTGCGCTCGGTCGACCACCGCGGTGGCCTCGACGCCTATCTGATGAAGGCGAGCGATTCGGAGCTGTCCTCGAACGCGCTGAAGATCAAGAAGGCGATCATCAAGGCCCAACCGGCCGCCTGATCTGCCCTGCACGGCATGCTGAGAGGCACGGGATTTCCCGTGCCTTTTGCATTTCAGCGCAGCTTCGCCTCGGGAAAGCCCTTCCCGCGCAGCAGCTCCAGTGCGCAATCAGCGCCCTTGGCATCGAACGGGCCGGAGAAGATCAGCTCCAGCTCCTTGCCCCCACGCTTCAGGCGCGAGGTGGCGACGGGCAGGTTCAGCGCACGGATCCGCTCCTTCACCTTCTGCGCATTCGCCGGATCGCCGAAAGCGCCAATCTGCACGAATTTCTCGGCGCTGGCGGCGGCCTTGGGCGCGGCACGACGCGGCTTTTGCGGCGCGCTGGCCGCCACCGGATGGCGCAGCGCAATCTCCAGCAGCACCACCCCCGCAGCCTCTCCGCGCAGCGGCCCGGCCCCGGGCGCCACACCCGAGACGCGAAGGCCCGCCACACCGGCACGGTTGATGAAGCCCACCGGATCGTCCACCTCGGGCGAACAGCGCATCACCACCCGTCCATCCGAAAGCGCATAGCGCTGCGCCAGCGCGGGCTGGTTCGGGCAGCTGGTGAGGGCGCCCGGCAGCGTGCGCATATCGGTGATGATCGTCTCCGGCGGCCCTCCGGCTGCGAAGGGCCCCGGCATCCGGGGCGCGCTTCCCCCCGTGGGCGCATAGCCGCACAGGGGCTGGCCGTCGCGCGTCAGCCGCGCCTGCCAGCCGCCCGCACCGTCGCGCCGGAACACGCAGCCCGCACTGTCCACATATTGCGCCCCGGCAAAGCCCGCAGGCGGCGGCTCGGTCGGCCCGGCCAAAGCGGGCAGTGCCGAGACAAGGACGATCGCCAGACCCCGCACCAGCACCCTATTTCGTCCCGAACATCCGGTCGCCGGCGTCACCCAGCCCCGGCACGATATAGCCGTGATCGTTCAGGCATTCATCCACCGAGGCCGTCACGATCGGCACGTCCGGATGCGCGGCGCGCATATGCGCCACCCCTTCCGGCGCGGCCAGCAGGCACAGGAAGCGGATGTTCTTCGCGCCGCGGTCCTTCAGCATCTGCACCGCCGCGGCGGAGCTGTTGCCGGTGGCCAGCATCGGATCCACCACGATCACCATCCGCTCGTCGAGCATCGGCGGCACCTTGCAGTAATACTCCACCGGCTGCAGCGTCTCCGGGTCGCGGTAGAGGCCGATGAAGCCGACACGCGCCGCCGGGATCAGCTCCAGGATCCCGTCCAGCAGCCCGTTCCCCGCGCGCAGGATCGAGACCAGCGCGAGCTTCTTGCCCTCCAGGATCGGGGCGTCCATCTCGCACAGGGGGGTTTCGATGCGCTTTTGCGTGACCTCCAGCCCCCGGGTGACCTCGTAGGCCAGAAGCAGGCTGATTTCGCGCAGCAGCTGCCGGAAGCTCGCGGTGGAAGTGTCCTTCTCACGCATCAGCGTGAGCTTGTGCTGCACCAGCGGGTGATCCACCACCGTCACGAAATCGTCCATCTGCATCCCCTATAAGAAACTGCGCCCAGGCCCCTCGGGAGCCAGCCCGAGATGCGCGGCGACCGACGCGCCCACATCCACATAACCCACATGCCCCACGTCTTTCAAACCGAAGCCGTGGCCCAGCACCGGCACGCGCTCGCGCGTGTGGTCGGTGCCGGTGAAGGTCGGGTCGTTGCCATGGTCCGCGGTGAAGATCGCCAGGTCCCCGGGGCGGAGGCGCTGCAGGAACAGGCCCGCCTGCGCGTCGAACCATTCCAGCGCCCGCGCATAGCCCGCCACATCGCGGCGATGGCCATAGAGGCTGTCGAATTCCACGAAATTGGCGAATGTCAGGCTACCCTCCTCGGCGGTGTCGGCCAGATCCAGCAGATGCAGCATCAGCGCGGCATCGTCCTTGCCCTTGTGCAGCTGGCCGATGCCGCGGCCGGAGAAAATATCGCCGATCTTGCCGATGGCATGGGTCGCGCGCCCGGCGGCCTGCGCGCGGTCGAGGATCGTGGGCGCGGGTGGCGCGATGGCGAAATCGCGCCGGTTCGGCGTGCGGATGAACTGGCCGGGCCGCCCGGTGAAGGGCCGCGCGATCACCCGGCCCACGCGCATCGCATGCAGCACCGGGGCAATTTCGCGGCAAAGCGTCAGCAGGCGCTCCAGCCCGAAAGCCTCCTCATGCGCGGCGATCTGGAACACGCTGTCGGCCGAGGTATAGCAAATGGGCCAGCCGGTGCGCAGATGCTCCGCGCCGAGGCGCTCGATGATGGCCGTGCCGGGCGCGTGGCAATTGCCGAGGATGCCATCCGTGCCCGCCGCGCGCGCCACCTGCGCCACCAGATCCGGCGGAAAGCTGTTCTCGGTCTCGCGGAAATAATGCCACTCCCAGGGCACCGGCACGCCGGCCAGCTCCCAGTGCCCGGAGGGCGTATCCTTGCCGCGCGAGAGTTCGGTGGCCGCCCCCCAGAGCCCCTGCGGCGCAGCCCCCAGCCCCGGCGCCGTGCCTCCCGAAGCCAGCCGCACCGCCGCGCCGAGCCCGAGCGCATCCAGCACCGGCATGCGCAGGGGTCCGCTGCGCCCGGTATCGGCCGCCCCCGCCGCGCAGGCCTGCGCGATATGCAGGAGGGTGTTCGCGCCCGTATCCGGCGTGGTGTCGTTGAAGAACGCCCCTGCATCCGGCGCCCCGCCGATGCCCACGCTGTCCATCACGATGAGGAAGGCGCGGCTCATGCGGCCGCCTCCGGCCCGATCCGCTCATGGATCAGCGGCGGCTCTTCGGGTGGCTCGTCCTGCAGCCGATAGGCCGCGCAGATCGCCGCGACCGCCCGCTCGGCCTCCGCATCGCTCCCCGCATGGACGAGCGCCAGCGGCTCACCCTCGGCCATCTCCTCGCCGATGACGGCAAGCCCGGTAAGCCCGACCGAAGGATTGACCCGGTCGCTCGCGCGCAGTCGGCCGCCGCCCAGCCGCACCACCGCCTCGCCGAGCGCCCGGCCATCCACGGCCGCGACGAAGCCCGCGCGCGGGCTCGGCACCGGGGCGATCACCCGCGCCGCGGGCAGGCGGTCCGGATAGCGCTCGATGAAATCCACAGGCCCGCCGAGTGCGGCCACCATCCGCCCGAAAATCTCCGCCGCGCGCCCCGATTCGAGCGCATGGTCGATCATCGCCGCGCCTTCGTCGAGGTTGCGCGCCCGGCCGGCCAGCGCCAGCACCTCGCCCCCAAGCGCCGCCGTCACATCCCACAGCGCCTCGTTCACCGCCGAGCCGGTGATCGTCTCCATCACCTCCAGCACCTCCAGCGCATTGCCCGCCGAATGGCCGAGGCTCTGGCTCATATCGGTGATCAGCGCCGAGGTGCGGCAGCCGGCGCCATTCGCCGTATGAACGAGCGCGCGCGCGAGGCCGCGGGCCTGCTCCATATCCGGCAGGAAGGCGCCCGAGCCGACCTTCACATCCAGCACCAGCGCATCCAGCCCCGCCGCCAGCTTCTTCGACAGGATCGAGGCGGTGATCAGATCGACGCTCTCCACCGTCGCGGATTCGTCGCGCACCGCATAGAGGCGCTTGTCGGCGGGAGCGATCTCGCCGGTCGCACCGATGATCGCGCAGCCCACATCCGCCACCACCTTGCGCAGCACCTCGATGCCTGGGAATGCGCGGTAGCCCGGGATCGCCTCCATCTTGTCCAGCGTGCCGCCGGTATGGCCGAGGCCGCGCCCCGAGATCATCGGCACATAGACGCCGCAGGCCGCCAGCGCCGGCGCCAGCAGCAGAGAGACACTGTCGCCGATGCCGCCGGTCGAGTGCTTGTCCACCACCGGGCCGGGCAGGTGCCATCGCAACACCTGGCCCGAATCGCGCATGGCGCCGGTCAGGGCGATGCGGCCCTCCTCCCCGATCCCGTTCAGCACCACGGCCATTGCGAAAGCTCCGGCTTGGGCATCGCTCACAGCACCACTGGCCAGCCCTTCGGCAAACCAGCGCGCCGCCTCGGCCCCGATCCCCTGCCCATCGCGCAACGCCGCGATGATGCTGCGCGCATCCATCATGTATGGCTCATGTGGCTCTGGTCGAACCGGCCGGGCAGCAGCTCGGCGATGGTGGTGGCGAATTGCTTGCCCTCGGTCGTGGCCAGGGTGACCGGGGTGGAGCCGGTGCCGAATTCGGCCAGCTTCTGGCGGCAGCCGCCACAGGGCGGCACCGGCTCTGGGCTGTCGGCGATGACGGCGACCTCCACGAGCTCGGTCTCGCCCGCGGCCACCATCGCGGCAATGGCGCCCGCTTCGGCGCAGGTGCCTTCGGGATAGGCCACGTTTTCCACGTTCACCCCGCGATAGATCGCCCCCGAGGCCCCGCGGATCGCCGCCCCTACCTTGAACCGCGAATAGGGAGCATAGGCATTCTCGCGCACCGCGCGCGCCGCATCGAGCAGGGACATTCGGACCTCCGGCTGGTTACGCCGCGAGTCTGCGCCGCCGCCGATTGTGATGCAAGCGGGTCGATCGATGCTTGCCGGGCGGGGCTGCCGGGTCTATTCCCTCAACCGGCAAAATGGTTTAATGCTAAACCAGTTTTCAGGGAGGCCCAGATGGACGAAGCACGGCACGATCAGGCGCGGCATCCGGCGCTGGACTATCACGAGTTCCCCCGCCCCGGCAAACTCGAGATCCGCGCGACGAAGCCGCTCGCCAACGGGCGCGACCTGAGCCGGGCCTACAGCCCGGGCGTCGCCGAGGCCTGCCTGGAGATCAAGGCCGACCCGGCGACCGCCTCGCGCTACACCGCACGCGGCAATCTCGTGGCCGTGGTGACGAACGGCACTGCGGTGCTGGGCCTCGGCAATATCGGCGCGCTGGCCGCGAAGCCGGTGATGGAGGGCAAGGCGGTCCTGTTCAAGAAATTCGCCAATATCGACGCCTTCGACATCGAGGTGAACCAGCCCGATCCGGAAAAGCTCGCCGAACTCGTCTGCGCGCTGGAGCCCTCCTTCGGCGCGATCAACCTCGAAGACATCAAGGCCCCCGATTGCTTCATCGTGGAGAAGATCTGCCGCGAGCGGATGAACATCCCGGTGTTCCACGACGACCAGCACGGCACCGCCATCGTCGTGGGCGCGGCTGCCACCAATGCGCTGCGCATCGCGGGCAAGCGCTTCGAAGACATCAAGATCGTCTCCACCGGCGGCGGCGCAGCGGGCATCGCCTGCCTGAACATGCTGCTGAAGCTCGGCGTGAAGCGCGAGAATGTCTGGCTGTGCGACATCAAGGGGCTGGTCTATCAGGGCCGCAACGAAGAGATGACGCCGCAGAAGGAAGCCTATGCCCAGGCCTCCGATCTGCGCACACTCGATGACGTGATCGGCGGCGCCGACATGTTCCTCGGGCTTTCCGGGCCGGGCGTGCTGACGCCGGAGATGGTCGCGAAGATGGCGCCGAACCCGATCATCTTCGCGCTGGCGAACCCCACGCCCGAAATCCTGCCCGATGATGTGCGCAAGGTCGCCCCCGGCGCGATCATCGCCACCGGCCGGTCGGATTTCCCCAATCAGGTCAACAACGTCCTGTGCTTCCCCTTCATTTTCCGCGGCGCGCTGGATGTGGGCGCCACCACGATCAACGACGAGATGCAGATCGCCTGCATCGAGGGGATCGCGGCACTGGCCCGCGCCACCACTTCGGCCGAGGCGGCAGCGGCCTATAGCGGCGAGCGGCTGACCTTCGGCGCGGACTACCTGATCCCGAAGCCGTTCGACCCGCGGCTGATCGGGGTGGTGGCCACGGCCGTGGCCCGCGCGGCGATGGAATCGGGCGTGGCGACGCGTCCGATCGAGGATCTGGAAGCCTACAGGCGCAAGCTGGAAGGCTCGGTCTTCAAATCCGCGCTGATCATGCGGCCGGTGTTCGAGGCCGCCGCCACCGCCACGCGTCGCATCGTCTTTGCCGAGGGCGAGGACGAGCGCGTGCTGCGCGCCGCCAATGCGATGCTGGAGGAGACGACCGACCGCCCGATCCTGATCGGCCGCCCCGACGTGATCGAGAGCCGCTGCGAGCGCGCGGGCCTGTCGATCCGCCCCGGCACCGATTTCGAGATCGTCAACCCGCAGGACGACCCGCGCTACCGCGACTATTGGGGCACCTATCACGAGCTGATGGCGCGTCGCGGCGTGACGCCCGACCAGGCCCGCGCGATCATGCGCACAAACAGCACCGCCATCGCCGCGGTCATGGTGCACCGCGACGAGGCCGACAGCATGATCTGCGGCACCTTCGGGCAGTATCTGTGGCACCTGCGCTATGTGCGCGAGGTGCTGGCGCGCGGCGGGCTGCACCCGATCGGCGCGCTGAGCATGATGATCCTGGAGGACGGGCCGCTGTTCGTGGCCGATACCCATGTCCATCACGACCCCAGCCCCGAGCAGATCGCCGAGACGGTGATGGGCTGCTCGCGCCATGTGCGGCGGTTCGGGCTGGAGCCGAAGGTGGCGCTGTGCTCGCACAGCCAGTTCGGCAACCTCGACATTGATACCGGCCGGCGGATGCGCGCAGCCCTCGACCTGCTCGACGCGCGCGAGCCCGATTTCGCCTATGAGGGCGAGATGCACGTCGATTCAGCGCTCGATCCGGAGATCCGGCACCGGCTGCTTCCGGCGGACCGGCTCGAAGGCCCGGCGAACGTGCTCGTCTTCGCCAACAGCGACACCGCTTCGGGCGTGCGCAACATTCTGAAAATGAAGGCCGGAGGGCTGGAAGTGGGCCCGATCCTGATGGGCATGGGCAACAAGGCGCATATCGTCACCCCCTCCATCACCACCCGCGGCCTGCTCAATATCTCGGCGCTGGCGGGGACCCCCGTCTCGATCTACGGCTGAGATTCTCCGCCCGCGCCGCCATGGCGCGGGCGAATTTGCAAAAATGCGCGGGGCGATCAGCAGCCCGGACGCGATAACGGAATTTGCAAACATTTGCCTCGGAAGCCCGCAAAAATCTGCAAATTTTCGCGGAGCGCGCCCGGCTGCGACCGGTAACATTCTTGCGCAAATCTTTCACCGCGCCTTACATGCTTGCAAGTCTGGAGGAGACCCAAGCATGACATACAAGGACGTCTATTCCGCCTGGCAAGCCGATCCCGAAGGGTTCTGGATGAAAGCCGCGGAGGCGATCGACTGGGTGGAAAAGCCGTCGAAAGCGCTGTTCGACGAGAACGCCCCGATCTACGAATGGTTCTGCGATGCCAAGGTGAACACCTGCTGGAACGCGGTGGATCGCCATGTCGAGGCTGGCCGCGGCGACCAGATCGCGATCATGCACGAAAGCCCGATCACCCATTCGACCAAGGGGATCACCTACCGGGAGCTGCGCGACCGGGTGGCCTCTCTGGCCGGGGCGCTGCGCGCCAAGGGCATCGAGAAGGGCGACCGCGTCATCATCTACATGCCGATGATCCCCGAGGCGCTGGAGGCGATGCTGGCCTGCGCGCGGCTCGGCGCGATCCATTCGGTGGTCTTCGGCGGCTTCGCGGCCAATGAGCTTGCCGTGCGCATCGACGACGCCACCCCGAAGGCGATCATCGCGGCCTCCTGCGGGCTCGAGCCGGGCCGGATCGTGCATTACAAGCCGCTGCTCGATGCCGCGGTCGAGCAGGCCACCCACAAGCCCGATTTCTGCGTCATCTTCCAGCGCGAGCAAGAAGTGGCGAAGCTGGAAGAGGGCCGCGACGTGGCCTGGCATTCGTTCCAATATGGCGTGGAGCCCGCGGAATGCGTGCCGGTCGAGGGCAATCACCCGGCCTATATCCTTTATACCTCCGGCACCACCGGCCAGCCGAAGGGGGTCGTGCGCTCCACCGCCGGGCACCTGGTCGCGCTCAGCTGGACGATGAAGAACATCTACAACATCGAGGCGGGCGACCGGTTCTGGGTGGCCTCGGATGTGGGCTGGGTCGTGGGCCACAGCTATATCTGCTACGGCCCGCTGATCGCGGGCGCCCAGACCGTGGTGTTCGAAGGCAAGCCGATCGGCACGCCGCACCCCGGCGTGTTCTGGCGGGTGATCCAAAACCAGCGGATCAAGAGCTTCTTCACCGCGCCCACCGCGCTGCGCGCGATCCGGCGCGAAGACCCGGACGGCGAGTGGATCAATCGCTACAAGCTGCACGACCTGCAGGCCCTGTTCCTGGCGGGCGAGCGCGCGGATCCGGATACGGTGAAATGGGCGGAGGAGCATCTCGGCGTGCCGGTGATCGACCACTGGTGGCAGACCGAGACCGGCTGGGCAATCGCGGCGAACCCGCTCGGGATCGAGCTGCTGCCGGTGAAGCCCGGGAGCCCCTCGGTGCCGATGCCGGGCTATGACGTGCAGGTGCTGGACGAGGGTGGCCATCAGGTCGGCCCGGGCACGCTCGGCGCCATCGCGATCAAGCTGCCGCTGCCGCCCGGAACCCTGCCGACGCTGTGGAACGCCGAGGCGCGCTTCCGCAAGAGCTACCTGGAGCACTTCCCCGGCTATTACGAGACCGGTGACGCCGGCTACATCGACGCGGACGGCTACCTCTACATCATGGCGCGCACCGATGACGTGATCAACGTCGCCGGGCACCGGCTCTCGACCGGCGCCATGGAGGAGGTGCTGGCATCGCATCCCGATGTGGCCGAATGCGCGGTGATCGGGGCGGCAGACGAGCTGAAGGGGCAGAGCCCGGTCGGCTTCCTGTGCCTGAAGAAAGGTGCTGCGAAGGCGCCCGAACAGGTGGTGAAGGACTGCGTGAAGCTGGTGCGCGACAAGATCGGCCCGGTGGCGGCCTTCAAGACCGCAGTGGTGGTGGACCGGCTGCCGAAAACCCGCTCGGGCAAGATCCTGCGCGCCACGATGGTCAAGATCGCCGACGGGCAGGAGTTCAAAGTGCCCGCGACGATCGACGATCCGGCGATTCTCGACGAGATCACCATCGCCCTGAAATCAATCGGCTATCCGGCTGCTTGACGGCGCAGCCGATGCGGCGGGCGATTTGGTCCGCCGCATCGGGCTTGCCGGCGCAACATCTGCGGCGAAATTCCCCGATCCGCCGTGCAAATTGCGGTTCGGCCTTGATCTCTACTCCCCGCGTGACACATTGAGCGCAGGGTTACTCATGATTGTATCGGATTTATCAGTGACATTGGCCCAAGTCCCGCGTGCCGGGCGGCCTCGCGGCGCGGCATCTGCGGCCGCCTTTCTCCCTGCTTTGCCCATTCCTTACCGGCCGGCTTCCGGGCGGCGCGGCGGCGGTGGCCGGAGATGAACCAGTTCCCGCACAGTGACCAGGAGACCGAGCCGAAGACCATCCTCGTCATCGACGACATCCCCTCGCTGCGCTCGATCTATCAGGCCTATCTGGCCGATGCCGGCTACAGGCCGATCGCGGCGAAATCGGCGGCCGAGGGGCTGGAGCAGTTCCACCGCTCCGGCGCGCAGGTGGTGCTTCTGGACATGTTCCTGCCGGACAGAGACGGCCTCGACCTGATGCGCGAGATGCTGGATCTGCGCCCCGCCACCGCGGTCGTGGTGGTGACGGCGGACCTCTCGATCGACCGGGCGGTGATGGCGATGCGCTATGGCGCGCGCGATTTTCTGGTGAAGCCGATCAGCGAGGACCGGCTGCTGACCGCGATCGAGAACGCCTGCCTCGCGGTGCAGCGCGCCGAAGCCGCCGCGAACCCGATCGCGCCGGATCCCCCCGGCCCGGGCTTCATCGGCACGTCGCATGCGGTGCGCAGCCTGGTTGCCGCTCTGGGTGCCGCCGCCGAACGCGGCGCCCCGGCGCTGGTGCACGGCGAGGAAGGGACCGGCAAGGAACTTGCCGCGCGCACGATCCACATGCAGCGCCAGGGCGCGGACGCCCGCGATTTCCTGAAGGTGGATTTCGGACTGCTGCCACCGGACCGCATAGAGGACCATCTCTATGGTACCGCGCAGCGTCAGGGCATGATCCGCGCGGCAATCGGCGGCACCCTGTTCCTGCACCGCATTTCCGCTCTGGCCCCGGCGCAGCAGCCGCGCCTGCTCGACGCCCTGCGCGAAGCGCCCGAACTGCGGGTCGTGGCCTCGGCCACCGCCTCCCCGCAGGCCCTGCGCGATCAGGGCCTGCTCGATCCGGAGCTGCATCGCTGGCTGACCGCGGAGGCGATCCGCGTGCCGCCGCTGCGCGAACGGCGCGAGGACATCCTGCCGCTGGCCCAGGCCTTCCTGAAGCGTTTCGCCGCGCGCGAACGGCGCAATTTGCAGCGGATCGCCGGGCGCACCGAGACCCTGCTGATCGAGCATTCCTGGCCCGGCAATGTGCGCCAGCTGATGAGCATCATCCAGGCGATCACGGTCCTGCACGACGGCGATGCCGTCACCCCGGCCATGCTGCCGGAGGAGATGCGGGGGCCCGAACCTGCGGGCAGCCCTACGCCGGAGGCGCTGGCGGGGCTCACGCTGACGGAAATCGAGCGCATCGTGATCGAGGCGGCGGTGAGCCGCCATGAGGGATCGGTGCCCCGCGCGGCGGAGGAGCTGGACGTGGCGGCCTCCACGATCTACCGGAAAATAGGGCTCTGGCGGCGGGACTGAGCGCGCCGCTCAGGCGAACTGCTCGCGCATCAGCCGCTCTTCGAGGCCATGGCCCGGATCGAACAGGATCCGGTGCGCGACCCCCGGCTCCGAGCGCACCTCGACCCAGAGCACAGGCTTCACCGAGCGCGAATCCGCATCGGCCATCACCGGGCGCTTGTCGGCCTCCAGCACATCGAAGCGCACCAGCGCCGAGGAGGGCAGGATCGCGCCCTGCCAGCGCCGCGGCCGGAACGAGGCGATCCCGGTCAGGGCCAGCACGTCGGACCCGATTGGCAGGATCGGCCCGTGCACGGAGTAGTTATAGGCGGTGGATCCGGCCGGGGTGGAGACGATCGCCCCGTCGCAGACCAGCTCCTCCAGCCGCACCCGGCCATTGACCGAAATCCGCAGCTTCGCCGCCTGCGGCCCCACCCGCAGCAGCGAAACCTCATTGATCGCGAGGGCCTCGTGGATGGCGCCATCGGCGGTCTGGGCGCGCATCGCCAGCGGATTGATCTCCGCCTCCTCCGCCGCCGCGAGCCGCGCGGGCAGGTCCTCGGCCACATAATCGTTCATCATGAAGCCGACCGAGCCGCGGTTCATCCCGTAAACCGGCAGCCCCGCCCCGGCATGCAGCGTCTGCAGCATGAAGCCATCGCCGCCGAGGGCCACGATCACATCGGCCGCGCCGATCGGCACCTGTCCGTAGAGCGCCACCAGCTCGGCGAAGGCCGCCTGCGCGGTCTCGCTGCCCGATGCGGTGAAATGGATATGGTTCGGCCTGTTCACGCGCCCCCTCCGGTTTCCCGCACAGGTGTGGCAAGCGCCAATCGGAAACACAAGACACGATCGGGTACGTCCGTGCCGCGCCAAATGCCACTTTGGTCGCTTTGAGCGCTTTCGGATACGCATTTTCTGCGATAAACGAGCCGCGACATTTTTCCTTCGTGCCAGGAGACGGCGATGACTGACCAGCGCGACACCGGCTTTTTCACCGAAAGCCTTGCGACCCGCGACCCCGAGATCTTCAAGTCGATCGAGCTGGAACTCGGCCGCCAGCGCGACGAGATCGAGCTGATCGCTTCCGAGAACATCGTCTCCAAGGCGGTGATGGAAGCCCAGGGCTCGGTCATGACCAACAAATACGCCGAGGGCTACCCGGGCAAGCGCTACTATGGCGGCTGCCAGTTCGTGGACGTGGCCGAGAACCTGGCGATCGAGCGGGCGAAGCAGCTGTTCGGCTGCGCGTTCATCAACGTCCAGCCGAATTCGGGCAGCCAGGCGAACCAGGGCGTGTTCAACGCGCTGCTGCAGCCGGGCGACACGATCCTCGGCATGAGCCTCGATGCCGGCGGCCACCTGACCCATGGCGCGCGCCCGAACCAGTCGGGCAAGTGGTTCAACGCGATCCAGTACGGCGTGCGCAAGCAAGACAGCCGCCTGGATTACGATCAGGTCCGCGCACTGGCCCATGAGCACAAGCCGAAGCTGATCGTGGCGGGCGGCTCGGCCATTCCGCGGCAGATCGATTTCGCCGAATTCCGCAAGATCGCGGATGAGGTCGGCGCCTGGCTGATGGTCGACATGGCGCATTTCGCCGGCCTGGTGGCGGGCGGCGAGCATCCCTCGCCCTTCCCGCATGCCGATGTCGTCACCACGACGACGCACAAGACGCTCCGCGGCCCGCGCGGCGGCATGATCCTGACGAACAACGAAGAGATCGCGAAGAAGGTCAATTCGGCGATCTTCCCGGGGATCCAGGGCGGCCCGCTGATGCATGTGATCGCGGGCAAGGCCGTGGCCTTCGGCGAGGCGCTGCGCCCCGAGTTCAAGGTCTATGCGAAGCAGGTCGTGGCGAATGCGCAGGCGCTCGCGGACGAGCTGATGAAGGGCGGCCTCGATATCGTGACCGGCGGCACCGACACGCATGTCATGCTGGTGGACCTGCGCCCGAAGGGCGTGAAGGGCAATGCGACCGAGAAGGCGCTCGGCCGCGCCCACATCACCTGCAACAAGAACGGCATCCCGTTCGATCCGGAAAAGCCCACGGTGACCTCGGGCGTCCGCCTTGGCACCCCGGCGGGCACCACCCGCGGCTTCAAGGAGGCGGAATTCCGCGAAATCGCCCGGCTGATCGTTGAAGTGGTCGATGGCCTCGCCGCGAATGGCGAAGAGGGCAACGCCGAGGTCGAAGCCGCGGTGAAGGGCAAGGTGGAGGCGCTGCTGAAGCGCTTCCCGATCTACCCGACGCTCTGATTCCGGGCCGCAGCTCCTTCCGGGGGCTGCGGCTTTTCCATGCCCGGAGGCCGGGCTAGAGGAAGCCGCGCCAATGCGCGAGCCCGATCGCCGCAGCCGCAATCACCACCAGCCCGAGCACCACACTCACCGTCACATCCAGAACGAAGCGGCGCGCCCGTGCCCCCGCCCCGATCGGGCGCAGGTATTTCACGCAGGCGGCATGGGCCCGGCCGATCTGCGCCATATCGAGCCGCCGCGCCATCCGCGGCGAGGCCGAGAGCATCTCCGCCTCGGCCAGGATCCCGGCCGCCTTGCGCACCCGGCGCGGCAGCGCCCGCGCGCCATCCACCTGCGCGCGCAGCGTCGGCCCCCGGGCGCCGAGCCGGTCCGCCAGCAGCTGCGAGACCTGCGCGGTCATCTGTCGAATGCGCGTCGTATCCATGGGCGGAGCCTATCCGGCCGGCCTGCGGGCCGCAATCTCCTCTGGCACCCCGTCCCGCGCGGGAGTAGCGTCGCGCCATGCTGCATACCATCGTTCACGGCGAAGACACCGCCGCCCCGCCCCTGCTCATCGTGCCCGGCCTGTTCGGATCCGCCCGCAACTGGGGCGTGATCGCGCGCAACCTCTCCGCCCGGCGCAAGGTGATCGCCGTCGATCAGCGCAATCACGGCAACAGCCCCTGGTTCGACAGCCATACCTACCCGGAGATGGCCGCCGACCTCGCCGAAGTGATCGGGGCCGAAGGGCGCGCCTGTGACGTGCTCGGCCATTCCATGGGCGGCAAGGCGGCGATGACGCTGGCGCTCGGCGATCCCGGGCTGGTGAACCGGCTGATCGTGGCCGATGTGGCACCGGTGCCCTATTGGCATGGCTCCTATCATCTGGGGCTGATCGCGGCGATGCGCGGGCTGAAGATCGACGATCTGACCTCGCGCACCGAGGCGGACCGGCGGCTGGCGCAAACGGTGCCCGACGCGGGCACGCGCGCCTTCCTGCTGCAATCGCTGGAGCTGCGCGACGGGCCGGTGCGCTGGAAGCTGAACCTGGATGCGCTGGAGCGCTGCCTGCCCGATATCCTGTCCTGGCCGCTGCCTGAGGATACCGCGCCCTATACCGGACCGGCGCTGTTCCTGTATGGGACGCTTTCGCCCTATGTCAGGCCCGAAAGCCGCCCGGTGATCGCGCGACTGTTCCCCAAGGCGGAGTTCGCGAGCGTAGAAGCCGGGCACTGGCTGCATGCCGAGCGCCCGCGCGAGGTCGAGGCGGCGGTCGAAGCCTTCCTCGGGCGTTAGCTCAGCCGCTGGAGCTGCCGCGCGACCAGCCAGGCCACCGGCAGGCCCAGAACGAACCCCGCCCCCGCTGCGGCGATCAGCGACCGGGCATCGACCATATTGAGCGTGAGTGCTGCTGTGATCAGCATTCCGGCCAGTGTGGGCCCCACGAGGGCATAGACGATCGAAAGCAGTCGCATGTCTTGGTCTCCGGTATCAGGTCACCGGATATATTATTCATTTTTGTGAATTCGTATTTGATCCCGGTCAAATCGGCGGGCATTTGAGCTGCAGCCGCGCCTCGCCGGTATCGCCCGGAAGGGAGGGCGAGCGCCACGGCCCGGCGGCGGGGCCGGTCACCCGGCAGCCGGTGGCCTCTTCGGCCGCGCGGGTCATCAGGACGGGCACCGCATCGCGCTGGCGCCGGGTCAGAAAGCCCAGGCGAACCACTTCGGCCTGATCCTCCTTCTGGTAGACGACGAAGCGCACCCCTCCGGTGGTCACCTCATGCCGGTCCGCGCCGAAAAACTGTGGCGCAGGGGAATGCCCGCAGCCGGCCAGCAGCAGCCCGAAAACGAAATAGCGCATGGCACCTCCTGCGCGGAGGGTGCCATGTCATGGTTAACGAATTGTTGCCAGGGAACCTGCCCCCCGCCTGACGGCATGAAGGCGACAGGCATCGTTACCAGAAGGCGGGGCCTTTTGCCGGGCCCATGCTGCTCAGCCGGGTCAGGTTGCGCGAGGTATAACGCCCGATCTCGGTCATCCCCGCCGCCAGCACGGCATCGGGCGCCTTGCCCTCGAGCGCCGCCCAGGCCGAAGCCTCCAGCGCCTCGATCGCGGCTTCGGCCTTCTCCACCACCATCCGCGTCACCTCGGAGGGCGGCGTGTCCCAAAGCCCGGCCATGCCCGCGAGCCGCATGGCGATGACGGTCTGCGCTTCGATGCCGATGCGCGTCGCCTGCAATGCGATGGAGATCGGGGTCAAGGGGTCGAAGAACATGGATCGGATCCTTCTTGTTCTGCTACAGGATGGTAGGTTCCGGCAGCGCACCTCCGGAAGCCGACCTCCTCCTGCCGACCGGACCCTTTATGCGCCCATTCGCGATGGACGGAAAGCGCGACCTTCTGGCAATACCCCGCCGCCGCCGCCGCGCGACAAAGATGTCACGAAGACTTGCCAATCCGGCCACAGGATCACATCTGAAACGCGGAGAATTGACTCTGGTTCGGAAATTCTGAACTTTGCAGTTCACAATTCGGCACTCAGGTGCCCTGCGCATTCACTGACGGGACAGATCATGATCAAACGCATCATTCTCGCGCTTTTCATCATTGTGGTGATCGGCGGCGGAATCGTCGGCTTCAACCTGTTCCGCACGAAGATGATCGCGGATATCTTCGCCAACATGAAGCTGCCCCCGGTTCCGGTCACGGTGACGGAAGTGGTGCCCGGCAACTGGACGCCCGGGATCGAGGCGATCGGCACCGCGAGCGCCCTGCAGGGGACGGACCTGTCCACCGAAGCCTCCGGCATCGTGCGCGAGATCTATTTCCGCGCCAATGACGCGGTGACGCAGGGCCAGCTTCTGGTGCAGATCGACGACCGTCAGGAGAAGGCGGACCTCGATGCCGCGCGCGCCACGGCGGCGCTGGCGCAGACCACGCTGACCCGCGCGCGCAAGCTGCAAGAGCGCGGCGTGCAATCGACCAGCACGCTCGACACAGCAGCCGCGGAGGCGGTCTCGGCCGAGGCGCAGGTGGCGAAACTGGAGGCGGTGCTCACGATGAAGCAGATGAACGCGCCCTTCGGCGGCACGATCGGCATTCCGCGGGTGGATGTCGGGCAATATGTCTCGCCCGGCACGGTCTATGCCACGCTGCAGGACCGCAGCCAGATGCGCGTCGATTTCAGCCTCTCGGAGCAGCAGGCGGCCCTGATCCGCAGCGGCATGACCGTCTCCGTCAATCCGGAGGAGACGGAGACCACGGTTTCGGGCACGATCATCGGCATCGACCCGAAGATCGACCCGAATTCGCGACTGGTCACGGTGCGCGCGCTGCTGCCCGATGCGCAGGGCGCGCTTACCCCGGGGCAGTTCCTGCGGGTGCGGGTGAACCTGCCCGAGGAAAGCAATGTCATCGCGCTGCCGCAGACGGTGGTCGCCTCCTCGCTCTATGGCGATTCCGTCTATGTGGTGCGGATGGAGACGCCCGAGGGCGCCTCCGGGGCGCAGGAGGTCGCGCGGCAGGTATTCGTCACGCTCGGGCGCCGCTCGGCCGACAGGATCGAGATCCGCTCCGGGCTGAAGGCCGGCGACAAGGTCGTCAATGCCGGGCAGAACCGGCTGAGCTCCGGCGCCGCGGTGAAGATCACCGATGAGCCCGCCCCGGCGGCGAACTGAGGACGGCGCGATGCATTTCACCGAAATCTTCATCCGCCGCCCCGTCCTGTCGATGGTGGTTGGCGCGTTCATGCTGCTGCTGGGCGTCGCGGCCTTCTTCAACCTGCCGATCCGCGAATACCCGAAGGTGGACGAGACCGTGGTGACCATCACCACGACCTATGCCGGCGCCGCGCCGGACCTGATCCAGGGCTTCATCACCGCGCCCATCGCCGAAGCGGTGGCGACGACCGAGAACATCGATTACGTCACCTCCTCCTCGACGCCCTCGGTCTCGATCGTCTCGGTCAACATGAAGCTCGGCTCGAACCCCGATGCGGCGATGACCGAAGTTCTGGCGAAGGTGCAGCAGGTCCGCTCGGACCTGCCCGTCGATGCCGAGGACCCGGTGATCGTCAAGGGCACCGGCCAGACCTTCGCGCTCATGTATCTGGCGGCGCTCAACCCGAACATGACCAAGGAGCAGCTGACCGAGTATATCGAGCGGGTGATCCGGCCGCGGATGTCCACGATCCCGGGTGTGGCCGAGATCGAGGTGATCGGCGCGTCGAAATATTCGATGCGGGTCTGGATCGACCCCGACAAGCTGGCCGCGCGCGGGGTGACCGCCGCAGAGGTGCTCGCCGCGATCAATTCGTCGAACTTCCTCTCGGCGCCGGGCAAGACCAAGAACGAATATTACACCGCCGCGATCACGCTGAAATCGACACTGCAGACGCCGGAAGCCTTCGGCAACCTGCCGATCCGGGCCGAGGGCGATGCGGTGGTGCGGCTGCGCGACGTGGCGCTGGTGGATCTTGCCTCCGATGAATCGGGCGAGATCGTGACCTTCGAGGGCAAGGCCGGGACTTTCATCGGCATTTACCCGACGCCCGCCGCGAACCCGCTCGATACCGCCGAGGCGGTCACGAAGGAGCTGCCCGCGATCAACGCAGGCCTGCCCGAAGGCATGAAGATCGAGCTCGTCTACGATTCCACCGATACCATTTCCGCCTCGATCGAAGAGGTGTTCCGCACCATCGCCGAGGCCGTGGTGATCGTGGTGGTGGTGATCTTGCTGTTCCTCGGCTCGTTCCGCTCGGTGCTGATGCCCATCGTCACCATTCCGCTCTCGCTGATCGGGGTGCTGGCGGTGCTGGTGGCGCTCGGCTATTCGATCAACCTGCTGACGCTGCTGGCAATGGTGCTGGCAATCGGGCTCGTCGTCGACGATGCGATCGTGGTGGTGGAGAATATCCACCGCCATATCGAGGATGGGATGAAACCGATCCCGGCCGCGATCCAGGGCATGAAGGAAATCACCGGCCCGGTCATCGCGATGACCATCACGCTTGCCGCCGTGCTGGCGCCTCTGGGCTTCACCGGCGGGCTGACCGGGGCGCTGTTCAAGGAATTCGCCTTCACCCTCGCCGGATCGGTGATCCTATCAGGGGTGATCGCGCTCACCATCACCCCGATGATGGCAGGGCGGATCCTGAAAGCGGGCCATGCCTCGGGCTTCCAGAATTTCGTGGACAAGACCTTCGAGCGCCTCGCAGGCGGCTATGAGCGGCAGGTGAACCGCTCGCTCGATTTCCGCCCGCTCACGCTCATCGTGGTGGCGGTTCTGGTGGGGGTCATGGTGTTCATGTTCCGCAACACCTCGACCGAGCTCGCCCCCAAGGAGGATCAGGGCGCGGTGATGTCGATCGTCAACGGGCCGCGCTACGCGACCGACAGTTACACCGCCAAATACATCGACCAGATCTCCCGCGGCACCGCCGATATCGACGAGGTCCGCGCCCATTTCTCGATCGCGGGCTTCGGCGGCGACGATTCCATGGGCATCCTGATCTGGGCGCTGAAGGACTGGTCCGAGCGCGCCCGCGGCCAGAAGGAGATCCAGGCCCAGATCCAGGGCGTGCTGGACAGCAATACCGGCCTGCAGGGCTTCGCCTTCGCTCGGCCCACCCTGCCCGGCACCGGCGGCGGCCTGCCGATTTCGGTGATCATCCAGTCGATCCACGGCTCCGACCGCGTGGCCGAGATCGCCGAGGAGATCAAGCAGAAGGCCGAGGCCTCCGGCCGCTTCATCGTGGTGCAGAACTCGCTCACCTTCGATGCGCCCGAAGTGCTCGTCACCATCGACCGCGACCGCGCCGCGACGCTGAACGTCTCGGTCGCCGATATCGGCACCACGCTCGGGCTTCTGGTGGGCGGCGGCTCCATCGCCCAGTTCGACCGCGATTCCAACAGCTACGACATCATCACCCAGGTGCCGCAACAGTGGCGCACCAACCCCGAGCAGCTCGGGAATTACTTCGTGCGCGCCGCGACCGGGGAGATGGTGCCGCTCTCCTCCGTGGTGCGGATCGAAAACAGCGTGATGGCGGCGAAGGTCGAGCAGTTCAACCAGCTGAACTCGGCCACGATCACCGCGCTGCCGCTGCCCGGGGAATCGACCGGGACCGGCCTGAAGACCATCGTCGACATCGCCAACGAGGTCATGCCCGAAGGCTTCTTCATCGACTATTCCGGCCAGTCCCGGCTGGAGGTCACGCAGGGCAACACCATCGCCATCGCCTTTGGCGCGGCGGTTCTGGTGATCTATCTGGTTCTCGCCGCGCAGTTCGAGAGCTTCCGCGACCCGTTCATCATCATGATGTCGGTGCCGCTGACGATCTTCGGCGCGATCGTGCCGCTGAACCTCGGCCTCGGCACGCTGAACATCTACAGCCAGGTCGGGCTGATCACGCTGGTGGGGCTGATCACCAAGCACGGGATCCTGATGGTGGAATTCGCCAACCAGCAGCGCGACGAACATGGCCACACCCGGCGCGAGGCGATCGTGCTGGCGGCGCGCACCCGCCTCAGGCCGATCCTGATGACCACGGCGGCGATGGCGCTGGCGGTGATCCCGCTGGTGATCGCCGAAGGCGCCGGGGCCGCCGCGCGCGAGGCGATGGGGATCGTGATGTTCTCCGGCCTGCTGATCGGCACGCTGTTCACGCTCTTCGTCGTGCCGATGTTCTACACCTATATCGCGCCGTCGGATCAGGCCCTGCGCGCGGCCAACGAACGCCGGCTGGCCGCCGGCTGAGGCGGCCGCCTGCCGAAGCGGGTCCGGCGCCCGCCGCCAGCCAATCTGCTTGCGGCGGGCCATGTGCCCGGCGCAGGCGCCTAGCGGGGCTTCCGCCCTTGCATCCTCGCGGGCGGCCGGTCTTCATGGGGCGAACCACCGGAGGCGCCCGTGCTGCTCTATCGTTTCCTGCTCCTGTTCGCGCTGCCCGCGCTCCTGCTCCGGCTCGGGCTGCGGGTGCTGCGCCGCAGGGAGCCCGCTTCCATGCTCTGCGAACGCCTCGGCGGCGGGGCGGCGGCGCCCGGGGCGCTGTGGCTGCATGCGGCCTCGAACGGGGAGCTGGCTTCGGCCCGGCCGCTGATCGAGGCGCTGCTGGCCGGGCGGGCGGATCTGCGCCTGCAGATCACGGTGAATACCGTCACCGCGCGGCAGATGGCGTCGGATTGGGCCCTGCCCCGGATCGCGGTGCGGGCGGCGCCGCTCGATGCCCGCTGGATCCTGCGCCGGTTCCTGCGCCGGCACCGGCCGCTGGGCCTTGTGGTGATCGAGAACGAACTCTGGCCGAACCGGCTCGCGCTTTGCGCCGCGCGGGGGCTGCCGGTCATGGTGGCGGGGGCGCGGATGTCGGCGCGCTCCGCCGGGCGCTGGCGCAAGACGGGCCTCGGCCCCGCCCTCACCGCGCCGATCACCGCCCTCTCGGCACAGGACCAGGCCAGCGAAGCGGCCTTCGTGGCGCTTGGCCTGCCGCCCTCGCGGCTACTGGCGCAGCTGAACCTGAAGACCGCCGTGGCCGCCCCCGCCCCCACCGAAATCCTGCCCTGGCCGCGGGGCGAAACGGTGCTCGCCGCATCGACGCATGAGGGCGAGGACGAGATCGTCCTCGATGCTTTCGTGCAGGCCCGCGCGCGGCACCCCGGCCTGCGCCTGATCCTCGCGCCACGCCATCCCCGGCGTGCGCCGGACATCGCGCGGCTGATGGCGGCGCGCGGCCTCGGCTTCACCACCCGCTCGTCCGGTGCGGCACCCGATGCGCCGGTCCTGCTCGCCGATACGATGGGCGAGATGGCGAACTGGTATGCCGCGGCCGGGGTCTGTTTCATCGGCGGCTCGCTGGTGCCGAAGGGCGGGCATACCCCTTTCGAACCGGCAGCCTATGGCTGCGCCATCGCGCATGGGCCCTCGGTCTACAATCATGCGGCGGCTTTTGCCGCGCTGGATACCGCGGGGGCCGGGCGGCTGACGCCGGATGCGGCGGCAATCGCCGCGGCCTTCGGCCTATCGTCGGAGGATCAGGCGAAACTCGGCCTCGAAGCACAATCTGTGCTTGCAGAGCTGACTGCTGCCGCCGGCATTCCGGCGCTTTCCTGCGCAATTCTTGAGCACATTCCTGCCGTTTCTGCAGAAATTTAGGCCATCGAGCCCAGAAAAGCCCGTCGGCCGGGCCGTGTTATGGAAATCTCCATATTGGCCGCCTATCGCTGGACCAAGCAGAACGCGCCGCCAGGCCGCCCATCGACCCAGAGGCAGGACCATGAAATTCGACCGGAAGCTCCAGCTTCTCCGCGAGTCGAGCGGGGTGGAGCCTGTGCAATTCGCGGCCCTGTGCCTGCGCCGCAAGGGCGGGCGGACGGAGGTGCTGCTAATCACCTCGCGCGATACCGGCCGCTGGCTGCTGCCGAAGGGCTGGGCGATGGAGGACCGATCGAACGCGGAAGCCGCCCTGACCGAAGCCTGGGAGGAAGCCGGCGTCATCGGCCGCCTGGCTGGCCCCGCCATCGGCAGCTATGGCGCGCAGAAAATGCTGATCGCGCGCGAGCCGATGCCCTGCCGGGTCGAGGTCTATCCCGTCCATGTCGACAGGCTCGCCGCGCGCTACCCGGAGAAGGGCCAGCGCCGGCGCAAGTGGATGTCGCTGAAGCGGGCGGCGAAGCTGGTGTCGGAGCCCGATCTGGCGGCGCTGCTGCGCCGGGTCCGCAACGACTGAGGATGGCTTGCATTCATCCGGTGATTGCCTATGTCACATGGATCAACCCTACGGTCCCGAGATGATCCGCTACAGCCTGAAATGCGCCAATGACCACGAGTTCGACAGCTGGTTCGCCTCCGCCGGGGCGTTCGAGAAGCTGCGGGCCGCGGGCATGGTCGCTTGTTCGGTCTGCGGCACGAGCGATGTCGAAAAGGCGCTGATGGCGCCCGCGGTGCAGAAGGAGCGCCCGCTGGCCGCGCCGCGCTCGCCCACCGAGGAGGCGCTGGCCGCCATGCGCCGCGCGGTGGAGGAGAACTCCGAATATGTGGGCATGAACTTCGCCACCGAAGCCCGGGCGATCCACGAGGGCGAAAGCCCGGAGCGCGCGATCTATGGTGAGGCGAAGCTCGAAGAGGCCCGCGCCCTGATCGAGGACGGCATTGCGGTGACGCCCCTGCCCTTCCTTCCGCCGCGCAAGGCAAACTGATCCCGCCCGCTCTTGCATGCGCACGCCCCTTCCGCTAGCAGGGGCGGCGACTGCCGGGCACTGGGTCCGGAGACGTTCAGGGGGAGTATCATGCCGCTTCTCGTCATGAAATTCGGCGGCACCTCGGTCGCGGATCTCGATCGCATCGCCAATGCGGCGGCGAAGGTCCAGCGCGAGGTCGAGCGTGGTTACAACGTCATCGTCATCGTCTCGGCCATGTCGGGCAAGACCAACGAGCTGGTCGGCTGGGTGGAGAAGACCTCGCCGCTCTATGACGCGCGCGAATATGACGCCGTGGTCGCCTCGGGCGAGAACGTCACCGCCGGGCTGATGGCGCTGCGGCTGCAGGAAATGGGCGTGCCCGCGCGCAGCTGGCAGGGCTGGCAGGTGCCGATCAACACCACCTCGGCCCATGGCGCGGCGCGGTTCGTGGATATTCCCCGCACCAATATCGACCAGAAATTCGCCGAAGGCATGAAGGTCGCGGTGGTTGCGGGCTTCCAGGGCTTGTCGCCCGAGGGCCGGATCACCACGCTGGGCCGGGGCGGCTCCGATACCACCGCCGTGGCCTTTGCCGCCGCCTTCGACGCGGAACGCTGCGATATTTATACCGATGTGGACGGCGTCTATACCACCGATCCGCGGGTGAGCTCCAAGGCGCGCAAACTCGACAAGATCGCCTTCGAGGAGATGCTGGAGCTCGCCTCGCTGGGCGCGAAGGTGCTGCAGACCCGCTCGGTCGAGCTGGCGATGCGCTACAATGTGCGCCTGCGGGTGCTGTCCTCCTTCGAGGACACCGACGAAAACTCTGGGACCCTTGTCTGCGGTGAGGATGAAATCATGGAATCGAAAGCCGTCGCCGGTATCGCCTTTTCCCGTGATGAGGCGAAGATCACGCTGTTCACCATCGAAGACCGCCCCGGCATCGCCGCGGCCATCTTCGGGCCGCTGGCCGATGCCGGCGTGAACGTCGACATGATCGTGCAGAACATCTCGGAAAAAGACTATGACGAGGCCCATCCGGGCGCCGTGACCGACATGACCTTCTCCTGCCCGATCAACCAGGTCGGGCGCGCGCAGAAGGCGCTGGAAGATGCGAAAGCCGCGGGCCAGATCAAATATGACGAGCTGATCATCGACACCGAGGTCGCGAAGGTCTCGGTGGTGGGGATCGGCATGCGCTCGCATGCCGGCGTCGCCGCGAAGATGTTCGATTCGCTCGCCGCCGAGAACGTGAACATCAAGGTCATCACAACCTCCGAGATCAAGATTTCGGTGCTGATCGACCGGAAATATATGGAACTGGCGGTGCAGGCACTTCATGATGCCTTCGAACTGGACAAGGCCGCCTGAGTAATCTCCTGGCCTTGTAGAACGCAGGGTCATGCCACAGGGGGCGCGAGACGGACATGCCCGATCGCAGCAAAGGCGACAGTCGCACCTTGCTGCGTCGCCTGCGCGATACGCTGGCGACGCCCGGCGGTGGTCAGGACCGGCTGGACCGGATCACCAGCCTGATCGCCGATTCGATGGGCACCGAAGTGTGCTCCATCTATCTGTTCCGTGACCCGGAGACGCTGGAGCTCTGCGCCACGGAAGGGTTGAACGCGGCCGCCGTGCATCACACCCGGATGCGGCTGGGCGAAGGCCTCGTGGGCCGCGTGGCCCGCACCGGGGCCCCGATCAACACCGGCGACGCGCCCTCCGAGCCCGGCTTCCGCTACATGCCCGAGACCGGGGAGGAGATCTTCTCCAGCTTCCTCGGCGTGCCGATCCAGCGCGTGGGCGAGAAGCTCGGCGTGCTGGTGGTGCAATCGAAACATGCGCGGCAGTTTCTGGACGATGATGTCTATGGTCTCGAAGTGGTCGCCATGGTGCTGGCCGAAATGACCGAGCTCGGGGCCTTCACCGCCGATCATGGCATCGGCGCGACGCATCGCTTCCCGGTGCTGTTCCGCGGCGCCACCGGGCAGGAGGGCGCGGCGGAGGGCCGGGTCTGGCTGCATGAGCCGCGCGTGGTGGTGACGAACCCTGTCGGCGACGACCCGGATGCGGAGCGGGCCCGGCTGGAGGACGCGGTCTCGGCGCTGCGCACGCAGATCGACGGGCTGCTGGAAAATGCCGCCACCATGGACAAGGAGCAGCGTCAGGTCCTGGAGGCCTACAAGATGCTCGCGGGCTCGCGCGGCTGGGTGCAGCGGATGGGCGAGGATATCGGCCTCGGCCTCTCCGCCGAAGCCGCGGTGGAGAAGGAGCAATCGACCGCGCGCGCGCGCCTCGAACGCTCGCCCGACCCCTATCTGCGCGAGCGCCTGAACGATCTGGCGGATCTGTCGAACCGGCTTTTGCGGCTGCTCACCGGCCAGGGCAGCGATACCGGCGCCGCGCTGCCGGAGGACCCGGTTCTGGTCGCGCGCAACATCGGGCCTGCGGAGCTTCTGGACTATGGCCGCCGCCTGAAGGGCGTGGTGCTGGAGGAGGGCTCCGTCGGCAGCCATGCCGCCATCGTCGCGCGGGCGCTGGCGATCCCGCTGGTGATCCATGCCGAGCGCATCACCACCGAGGCGCTGAACGGCGATTCGATCCTCGTCGATGGCGATCAGGGCATCGTGCACCTGCGCCCGGAGGAGAGCGTCTCCGCCGCCTTCCGCGACAAGATCGCCATGGCCGCCGAGGCGCAGAAACGCTACGCCGACCTGCGCGACCTGCCCGCGACCGACCGGTCGGGCCAGACGATCAGCCTGATGATGAATGCCGGGCTGATGGCGGACCTGCCCTCGCTGAAGGGCTCGGGCGCCGATGGCGTCGGCCTGTTCCGCACGGAGCTGCAGTTCCTCACCCGCGCGCGGGTGCCGCGCCGGGGGGAGCTCGCGGCGCTCTATAGCCGGGTGATGGATGCCGCGGGCGAGAAGCGGGTACAGTTCCGCACGCTCGATATCGGCTCGGACAAGGTCCTGCCCTATATGAAGCCGCAAGACGAGCCCAACCCGGCCATGGGCTGGCGCGCGATCCGCGTCGGGCTGGACAAGCCCGGCGTGCTGCGCATGCAGCTGCAGGCGCTGATCCGCGCCGCAGGCGGCCGCCCACTTTCGGTGATGTTCCCGTTCATCGCGACGCCCGACGAGTTCCACGATGCCCGCGGCGCCCTTCTGCACGAGCGCGACCGCGAGGCCGCGCGCGGCCGCCCGGTGCCCGAGGAGCTGAAGATCGGCGCGATGCTGGAGACCCCCTCGCTTGCCTTCGCGCAGGACAGTTTCTATGCCGCCTGCGATTTCATCTCCATCGGCGGCAACGACCTGAAGCAGTTCTTCTTCGCCGCCGACCGCGAGAACGAGCGCGTGCGGCGCCGCTACGACACGCTGGACACTGCCTTCCTGACCTTCATCGAGCGCATCATCGTGCGCTGCCGGCATACGGACACGGCGCTGAGCTTCTGCGGCGAGGATGCCGGGCGGCCGGTGGAGGCCCTGACCTTCGCCGCCCTGGGCATCCGGGCGCTGTCAATGCGGCCGGCCTCCATAGGCCCGGTGAAGCATCTGATTCGGCGCGCCGATCTGCAGGAGCTGCGCAAGCTGATCCAGGACGCGCGCAACCAGGGCGCCCAGAGCCTGCGCCCGGTCGTCACCGAGTATCTGGCGCATCTCTAGGGCGGCTATTTCCGCAGCCGCGCCACCAGTTCCTCGCGAAGCACGCCCTCGTCCTCGCCGCTGCTGCGCGCGAGCCGCTTCAGCCCGAAATGCACGCGGGCGATCTCCTGATAGTAGCTGGTGAAGGCGAAGTTCACCGCCGCCCCTGCCACCGCGCCCAGAACCGGCGCCGTCTGCGCCGCGAGCTTCTGGCCCAGCACCGCCGCGAGCTTCGGCGCCACCTTGGCGATCAGCCCGTTCAGCCCCGGCCCGGTGATGGTCATCCGCGCGGTGAAGAAGCCGAGATCCGTGCCATCGTCCTTCGCCAGAGGCCCGGCCACGGCAAAGACGCGCAAGCACTCCAGCCGCACCTCCTCGTCCTCCGGGTCGAACCCGTGCTCGGCCGCGATGCCCTGGATCGCGCGCAGGAGCATGGTCACGGTGAAGGGCAGCTCCGCGAGCGAGCCCGCGAGGCCGCCGAAGCCTCCGACCGCGCCCATCGCCGTGGTCAGCGCCCGGTTCACCCAGTCGGGCCGGTCGCCCAGCACCTGCCGCGAGCGCGTCGCGGCCCCGAGCGCCGTGCTCAGCGCGGTGAAGGTCGCCCCCTCCAGCCCCTGGCGCACCGGCACCGGCAGCTTTGCGAGCAGGTTCTCCGCCGAGCCGCCGATGAAGCCCAGCACCTGCATGACCGGCCCCGCCGCGCCGCGATAACGCCTGGCCAAGGCATCGAGCTCGCCCAGCACGGCGGTATTGGTGACGGGCAGCAGAACCTCTTGCGGCATCGGGACCTCCATTCGGGCGCATCAGCGCGCTCGGGCGCGCATGGGCCAAATATGGGCCCGCGCGCCAAAAACGCCAGCCTTCAGGCGGATTTCTGCTGCGCTTTCTCCACCGGGCCGCGCACGCCGTCCCAGGCGCCGGGCAGCAGCTCGAGCGCGAGCACGCGGTCCGGGTTCGTGGGCGGCGGCATGATCACGCCGTCGATCTTCCAGAAGCCGAAGCGCTGATAATAGGGCTGATCGCCGACCAGCAGCACCCGCTCCCAGCCGAGGCGGCGCGCTTCGGCGAGGCTTTCGTACATCAGCAGCCCGCCCAGCCCCTCGCCCTGCCGCGTCGGGTGCACCGCAACCGGCCCGAGCAGCAGCACCCGCCGCCCGCCGACCTGCACCGGCCAGTAGCGGATCACCGCAGCGAGCACCCCGTCTTCGCGCAGCGTCAGGCACAGCGGATGCACCTTCTCCACGCCGTCGCGCAGCCGGTAGGAAGACAGCGCCGTGCGCCCCGGCGCGAAGCAGAGGTCATAGAGCGCCTCCACTTCCCACCAGTCGGCCTCGGTCTCTTCTTCCAGCTGATACATCCGGTGCCCTCGAATCCCTCGCGCAACGCGCCTAACACGCGTAAATGTCAGGTTCAAATCAAAGGGACGGGCGATGTTCTACAAACCATCCGAGGGCCACGGCCTGCCGCACAATCCGTTCAACGCCATCGTGGCCCCGCGCCCGATCGGCTGGATCTCCACACGGGGCAGCCTGGGCGACAATCTGGCGCCCTACTCGTTTTTCAATGCCGTGGCCTATGTGCCGCCGCAGGTGATGTTCGCCTCCACCACCGCCAAGCCCGACCGCGACAACACCAAGGACACAGTGGCGCAGATCCGCGAGAGCGGCGTGTTCTGCGTGAACATGGTCACCGAGGCGCTGATCGACGCGATGAACACGAGCTCCGCCCCCCTGGACGCGGGCGTGGACGAATTCCTCGCCGCCGGACTGGAAAAGGCCGCCTGCGAGACGATCGACTGCCCGCGCGTGGCGGCCGCCCCCGCCGCGCTGGAATGCCGCGTGACCCAGATCGTGCCGCTGCTCGGGCACTCCAATGTGCTGGTGCTGGGCGAGGTGACCGGGGTCCATATCCGCCCGGACTGCCTGCAGGACGGACGCTACCTGCCCCCCGACCGGCTGACCCGGCTCGGCTACAAGGATTATGCCGCGGTGCGCGAGACCTTCGAGCTTGACCGCCCGCCGGGGGGCTGATTTCCTCGCCACAGGTCAGCGGAGGGCGGCATGGAACGGATGATCGGGGTGATCGGCGGCTCGGGTCTCTATGAGATCGCCGGGCTCGAAGAGGCGCGCTGGAGCGCGCTGGAGACCCCCTTCGGCGCCCCCTCCGACCAGATCCTCACCGGCGTGCTGGAGGGCATGCGGATGGCCTTCGTGCCGCGCCATGGGCGGGGCCATGTCTATACCCCCACAAGCGTGCCCTACCGCGCGAATATCTGGGCGCTGAAGTCTCTGGGCGTCACCGATGTGGTCGCGGTATCGGCGGTGGGCTCGCTGAAGGAAGACTACGCGCCCGGCGATTTTCTGGTGGTGGATCAGTATATCGACCGCACCTTCGCCCGCGAGAAGACGTTCTTCGGCCCCGGCCTCGTCGGCCATGTGCCCTTTGCGCAACCGGTCTGCCCCCGGCTCTCGGCCATCTGCGCCGAGGCCACCGGGGCGCGCCTCGGGGGCACCTATGTGGCGATGGAGGGGCCGCAGTTCTCCACCCTGGCCGAAAGCCGCCTCTACCGCAGCTGGGGCGCCGATGTGATCGGCATGACCGGCATGCCGGAAGCGAAGCTCGCGCGCGAGGCGGAGCTGTGCTACGCCTGCATCGCGATGATCACCGATTACGACTGCTGGCACCCCGATCATGATGCGGTGGATGTGGCGCAGGTCGTGGCGACGGCGCAGGCCAATGCCGCGCGCGCCCGTGCCGTGATTGCCGCCCTGCCCCGGCTGATGCGTGAGGCGCCCTGCGCCTGCGGCCATGCGCTCGATGGCGCGATCATGACCGCGCCTGCGAAGCGCGACCCGGAGATGATCGCGCGGCTGGGGCCCGTTCTCGCCCGCTCCCTGAAAGGCTGACCGATGAAGACCGTGAAGGATTATATCCGCACCATCCCCGATTTCCCGCATGCGGGCATCCTGTTCCGCGACGTGACCACGCTTTTCGCCGATGCCCGCGGCTTCCGCATGGCGGTGGACGAGATGCTGCACCCCTGGGCGGGCGCACCGATCGACAAGGTGGTGGGGCTGGAGGCGCGCGGCTTCATCCTGGGTGGGGCGATCGCGCATCAGCTGTCGAAAGGCTTCGTGCCGATCCGCAAGCAGGGCAAGCTGCCGGGCGCGACGCTCTCTCAGGCTTACAAGCTCGAATATGGCGAGGCGGTGATGGAGATCCATGACGATGCGATCCAACCCGGCGAGCGGGTGCTGATCGTCGATGACCTCCTGGCCACGGGCGGCACCTGCCAGGCGGGCGCGCAGCTGGTGGAGCGGCTCGGCGGCCAGATCGTCGGCTGCTCCTTCGTGGTCGATCTGCCGGAGCTGGGCGGGCGGCGGCTGCTGCAAACGCTCGGCCTGCAGGTGCAGGTGCTGTGCGCATTCGAAGGGGCCTGAGCCGCCCGGACTATCGCCGCAAAAGCAAAAGGCCGCGCAGCTGCGCGGCCCCAGATCCTTGCGTATGGCGCGATCTTATTTGATCTTGCCTTCCTTGTATTCGACATGCTTGCGCACGACCGGATCGTATTTGTTCACGGTCATCTTTTCGGTCATGGTGCGGGCATTCTTCTTGGTCACATAGAAGTGCCCGGTGCCCGCCGTCGAGTTCAGACGGATCTTGATCGTCGTCGGCTTCGCCATTTTACAGTCTCCTGGAACCGGGAGCCCCGGCCCCCGCGAAAATCTTGAAGCCGCCTTTTACCGGCACCCCGCCCGGAGTCAACCGGGAAACCGGGCGAAGCGCAAAATTCTTTGCCCTCAGGGCAGCGGTTTGGCCATGGCAGCATGGATTTCCGCAACCTTCGCCGCATCCAGCCCGAGCGCCGCCGACAGCTGCCGCAGATAGGCCTTTTCCGGCTCCGAATCGACGGTGATCGCCATCAGCGCCGCGGAGTAGATCTGCGCCTTGGCACTGTCTCCGGCCGCGGCCGCAAGCGCTGCGATATCCACCGGCGCATCGAGCTCCGCGGTGACGAAAGCCAGCTCTTCGTCGCTCGAATCGCCCAGATGGTCCATGATCTTCGCCCGCTCATCGGCATCGATCTCGCCATCGGCCTTGGCCGCCTGGATCATCGCGCGGATCATCAGCCGCGCCTGTTCCTCCATCATGGTGTTGACGGGCGTGCCCGCCGTCACCGCCTCCAACATGTCGCCCAGGCCCTTGGCGCCGGTCGTGGCGGCGGCGGTCATCGCGCCCACCAGGTTCGTCCAGCCCGCCTCGGTGGCATCCGTCGCCGCCGCGGCCTGGCTGCCGAATTTCGTGAACATGTCGCGCACGGCGTCCTTACCGCCGGGGACACCGAGCTTTTCCGCGAAATCGCCCATCTGATCGGCGACACCGCCCGGCTGCCCGGCACCGCGCATGGCGCCTTTCACGCCCTCCATGCCGCCCAACTCCCGATACTTCTGCACGCCGCGTGCGGCTGCGAACCCGACGGCCAGCGTGGCCAGCGTCTTGACGAAGCTCATGCGGTTCCCCCTTTCGTGGACACCATTCAACCCGTCCAATATGGCCACCAACCGCCCCGTTGCCCAAGAAGATTCGTCCGGCTGCGAAAACCTGCCGCGCGGAGGGGCGGGCGGGCCTGTATGACGCTGCCTGAGGCGGCAATGGAGCGTGGGCTGGCGGTTCTGCGCCCCGAAGCAGCGGGCGGCGCGCAGGGGGCCAGCGGCTGCCCCTGTGGCGCCACGGGCCATCCCGGCGTAGTCGATGCGAGTATTAAGAGAGTACGCCGCAGAGCGGACGCGGCGCAGCAGCTCGCCCGCGCGGGCGATGGCGCCCGAGCGATGGCCCGGGAGCCGGATGGCAGGCGCCGGGGGCGCAAGCCGTCCCCCGCGATCAGGCCCCGGCGGACAGCCCCGGCACGAGGGCGCCATGCACCGCAATCACCCGGAGCGCAATACGGTGGCCGGCCTCCGCGGCGGCCGCCACGCCTGCCCCGGCGAAGCGGGCGGCAAGGTAGCCCGCGTTGAAGCTGTCGCCCGCGCCGGTCGTATCCACCGGCACGGCGCGGGGCAGCGCGGGCAGCGCCACCGGGGGCGCACCATTCACCACGGCGACCATCTCCCCGCCGCCGTTCTTCACCAGAACCTCCGCCGCGCCGAGCGCGCGGTAGCGCAGGGCCGTCGCCTCGGGCGAGGCATCGCCGAAATGGGCGGCCTCGTCCTCATGGCTGGGCAGGACGATATCGGCCAGCCGCGCGGCGGCCTCGATCTCGGCGCACATGGTGGCCGCATCGGCCCAGAGCCGCGGCCGCAGGTTCGGGTCGAACACCACCCGCGCCGCGCCCGCACGCGCCTCTTCCAGCGCCGCACGCAGGCGCCGGCGCCCCTCAGGCTCCAGGATCGCCACGGTGATCCCGGTCAGATAGACGACATCCGCCCCCGCCAGCGCCGCCCGGAGCCAGGCCGGGTCATCGGCCAGCGTCCGCGCCGCGGAGCGGTCGCGCCAATAGGTGAAGGAGCGCTCGCCCGCGCGCAGGCTGATCATATAGAGCCCCGGAGCGCGCGTCGGGTGCCGCCCGATCCGCGCCGTCCCGATCCCGGCATCCGCGATGAAGGCGGCCATCTGCTCTGACAGGGGATCACAGCCCAGCACCGTGGCGTAATCGACCGACCAGCCCTCCGGCAGCAGCGCCCGCGCATACCAGGCGGTGTTCAGCGTATCGCCCGCGAACCCCTGCCGCAGCAGGCCTTCGCCCGCCTGCGACAGCTCGATCATGCATTCTCCGATGGAAACCAGCCGCATCGGTCAGATCAACGCCAGAGAGAGGAACGGCAGGAACGTGACCGCCACCAGCGCCACCATCAGCGCGAGCAGGAAGGGCCAGCCTTCGACGATGAAATCCACGATCTTGGTATGGGTCAGGTTGCACACCATCAGCAGGACCGTGCCCACCGGCGGTGTGAGCGTGCCGATCGAGAGGTTCAGGATCAGGACGATGCCGAAATGCACCGGGTCGATGCCGAGCTGCAGTACCACCGGCTTCAGGAGCGGCACCAGGATGATCATCAGCGCGGTGCCCTCGACGAACATCCCCAGGATCAGCAGCAGCAGGTTGACCGCGAGCAGGAACAGCCAGGGGTTTGTGGTCAGGTGGGTGATCATGTCCGCCATCGCGATCCCCGCGCGCTCGATCGAGAAGATCCAGGCGATGGCCGAGGAGGTCATGATCACGAGGAGCACCGCCGAGGTCTGCCGCGCGGTTTCGGAGAAGGCCTGCACCACGTCGCGCAGCTTCATTTCGCGGTAGAGGAAGAAGCCCACGGCCAGCGTGACCAGCGTGGCGATGGCGCCGGCTTCGGTCGGGGTGAAGATCGACAGGCGGATGCCGCCCACGATCACCACCACGAGGAACAGCGCGGGCCAGGCGCCCAAGAGCGTGCTGCCGGTCTCGCGTGCGGTGGGCCAGCTGTCGCGCGAGGGCTTCAGGCCGAGGCGGCGCGCGTTCATATAGACGGCGATCAGCAGCAGTGCGCTGCACAGAAGGCCCGGCAGGATCCCCGCGGTGAACATCGACCCGATCGAGACATCCGCCACCAGCGCGTAGATGATGAGCGCGATCCCGGGCGGGATGATCGGGGTGATCAGCGAGCCGCAGGCGGTGATCGCCGCCGCAGCCCCCGCCGAATAGCCCTGACGGCGCATTTCCGGCACCAGCATCCGGCACATCATCGCCGCATCCGCGAGGTTCGAGGCGGAAATCCCGCCAAGGAGCGTCGAGAGCATCACATTGGTATGCCCAAGCCCGCCGCTCAGCCGCCCGACCATCAGATCGGCAAGCTTCAGCAGCCGCCCCGCGATGCCCGTGGCCCCCATCAACGTACCCAGAAGCACGAAGAACGGGATCGCGAGCAGCGAGGGGTTCTGCGTGGGGGCGATGATCCGCTGCACCGCGATCGGCAGCGGCACGCTGGAAAAGAACACGAAATAGGCCACGATCGCGGCGAACATGGCGAGATAGATCCGCATGTTCAGGGCGAAGAGCGCGAACATCAGCGCGATGACGATGAACCAGGTCATGCTGGGAAACTCCGGGCGCGATCAGTGGGAGGTGGGTTCGGCCGGCTCGGTCGTATCCGGCCGGACCATGCGGATGAGCTTGACGAGCGCCGTGCCCGCGGCCCCGATCACCACCGCGAGATCCAGCCAGAACCAGGAGACACCGAGGATCTGCGTCTTCTTGAAGGCGGTGGATTGCGCGAGTGCCCAGGCCTGCCAGGCCATGAAGACCAGTAGCGCCACGGAGGCCAGCGTGACCACGATCACCAGCGCCCGCCGGGCCCGGCCGGGCAGCGCCTGCTCCAGCAGGTCGATGGTCAGGTGCTGGCGATTGGCCTCGCAGGCGATGGCCCCGATCATGACGATCCAGATCATCAGCAGGCCGGAGACTTCCTCCGTCCAGGCGATGGGGGCGCCGAGGATATAGCGCGCGCCCACGGCCACGGCCGTGAGCAGCACCAGCACGAGGACGGCGATGGCCCCGAAGGCCGAGGTGATGGAAGAGATGAGGCGCATGCGGGGCTCCGTGCCGGGCTTTGTGCTCAGCTCCGGCCAGCCCCGGAAGGGCCGGCCGGAGACGGGATCATTTCGCCAGTTCGGCCTGGATCTGGTCGTAGAGACCCGGGGTCCAGTCCGGGAACATGGTGTAGAAGGGCTTGGTCTTCTCGCGGAAGGCCGCGACGTCGGGCTGGGTCACGGTGACGCCCTGTGCCTTCATCGCGTCGAGCATCTTCGCCTCTTCCTGCACCGCCAGCTCCTGACTGTAGAGGCCCGCCTTGTAGCCGGTCTCGTGCAGCATCTCGACGACCGAAGGGTCCAGCGTCGCGAAGAAGGCTTCGCCGCCCAGCCACAGCGAGGTGTTGGTCAGGTAGCTGATCATCGACAGCTCCTTGGCCTGCTCATGCAGTTTCTGGCCGTAGAGCACCGGCAGCGGGTTTTCTACGCCGTCGATCACGCCCTGCGTCAGCGCCGGATACACATCGCCCAGCGGCATCGGCGTCGGCGTCGCGCCCATCAGCTCGATCGCCTTGATCTGCATGATGTTGTTGGGCACGCGGATCTTCAGCCCGGCCATGTCCTCGGGCTTCTCCACCTTCTTCTTCGCCAGCAGCTGGCGGGTGCCGTAAAGGTAGTTCTTGATGACGATATGGACGCCCTTCTCGCGCAGGGCCGCTTCCTTCTTCTTGAACCAGTCGCTCTCGTAGATCTTGAACAGCTGGTCGGGGCTGTCGGTCAGGTAGGGCCCGAACAGGATGCCGAGGTCCGGGTCGTAATCGGTCAGGAAGCCCACATCGGCGATGGTGATCACGTTCACGCCGAGCAGGCCCTGCTCGATCACGTCGAGCTTCGCGCCGAGCTGCGAGGACGGATAGAGCTCGAGCGCCACCTTGCCGCCCGAAGCCTCCTTCACCAGATCGGCCCAGCGGTGCATCACCAGGTCGGCCGGCTCGCCGGGGTTGTTCTCATAGGCGACCTTGACGACCACATCCTGTGCCGCGGCGGGCAGGAAGGCTGCGGCAGAAAGCAGGGTCGCGAGGGCGATGGATTTCAGGTTCATGGGTCTCCTCCCGTTGAAGCGCGTCAGGGGCCCGGCGGCGCGGCCGGGGTTTTGCGTTCGGACAGGGCGGCGAATACCGCCCCCGAATGATCGAAATGGGCGTTCAGTGCCGCCATCAGCGCCGCCGCATCGCCCGCGCGCAGGCAGGCGATGATGCGGTCGTGCTCGGCCATGGACTGCGCCGTCTCCGGCTGGTGCGACTTGCCGACCTCCAGATAGTATTTCAGCGGCACCGACAGCACCCGGTACATCCGGATCAGCACCGTGTTGGCGGTGGCCTCGACCAGCGCCATGTGAAAATCATAGTCGTGCCCGGCGGCCTCGGAGGCGGTCATCGCCCGCCCCATCCGCGCATTGGCCTCCGCCATCCGCGCCAGCAGCTCCGGCGTCGCGCCGCCCGCGGCGAAGGGGGCCGCCCCGGTCTCCACCATGCGGCGGAAATCCAGCACGTTGCGCAGCGTCGCGGCGGAATGGTCGAAATGCTGCACGAAGGCGGCAAAGATCGGGTCGAAATCGGGCTGACGGACGCGGGCGCCACGGCGGGTCTTCTCGATCAGGCCAAGCGCCTCGAGGTGGATCATCGTCTCGCGCACGGTGTTGCGCGCCACGCCGAAACGTTCGGCCAGCTCGCGCTCGTTGGGCAAGAGATCGCCGATTTGCATGCGCTCGACGATCTCCTGGCGGAGCATTTCGCGAAGGTCTTCGACTGCTGTCTGTCCCGCCATGGCCTCCCCTCCACCGGCTTTGGTCCTATGGTTGGACCAAACATGGGTAACAGGAATGCGAGAAAACGGAGCCGCCTGTCAATCCGATTCTTTTGAAACTTTGTTGCGCGCCGGATCAGCCCTCGGCCCAATGGACCGAGGCCATCAGCGTGGTGTAGGCCGTGGCGAGGTGATGATCGAGCGCCTGCGCCGCCCGCGCCGCATCCCCGTCCAGAACCGCGTCGATGATAGCGAGATGCTCGGCCACCGCATCGCGGTTCCGGCGCAACTCGTCACGCTTGTTCCAGCGGTAGTGGAAATGCACGATGATCGAGATCGTCCGGCTGAAATCCGCGATGAAGCGGTTGCGCGCCGCCTCGCACAGCAGATGGTGGAACCGCGCATCCAGCGCCGGAAACGCCAGCAGCGCCGCCTCCGGCCCCGCGCAGAGCGCCGCATGCTCGGCCCGCAGCGCGATCAGCTCAGCGCGCCGCGCCCCCTCCGGCCCGCAGAGCGCCAGAAGCCCGGCCAGCGCCCGGCGCTCGAACATCTCGCGCACCGCAAACATTTCCTCGGCGAAATCACGAGTGAAGCCCTTCAGCACCCAGTGCCGGTTCGGCCGCTTCTCGATCAGGCCGAAGGGCTCGAACCGGATCAGGAATTCGCGCAGCGTCGCCACCGGCACATCGAACCGCCGCGCCAGCTCCGCCTCGTTGATCGTGGTGCCGGGCGGCACGTCTCCCTGCAGCACCCATTGCAGGAACGGGCCTTCCACCAGCTCCTGGCGCGAGCGCGTTTCCTCCTCGTCGAACCGGTCCCCCGGCCCCGGATTCCGGCGCAGCACCTTGCGCCGCCCATCCCACGAAATCACGCCCTGCTCCACCAGATGCGCGAGCACCGCCCGCACCGTGGTGCGGCTGGCGTCCAGATCCGCCGCCAGCTCGCCCTCCGCACCCAGCTCGTCGCCGGGGCGCATGCCCGCAAGCCGGTCGATCAGCCGGTTCACCTGCAATTTGAACAGCTTGCGATCGCGTGCCATGGCTTCTGCGCCGCCTCCGCCGAAATTCGTTTGACGCTTGGTTCTTTTTAAATAAAAAACATATCGACGGGCAAGCCGGATTCGCGCCCTGCCCCCTCATGCCGGAGTGAAAGTGAACCGATGAGCCTGATGAAATCCCTGGTCTGTGCCGAACCCGGCCGCTTCGAGCTCTCCGAGCGCCCCCGCCCCGCGGCAAAGCCCGGGCATGTGCGGGTGAGAATCGGCCATATCGGGATCTGCGGCACCGATTATCACATCTACGGCGGCCATCAGCCGTTCCTGGCCTATCCGCGGGTGATGGGGCACGAACTGTCGGGCCATGCCACCGAAGCCACCGCCGACGGGCGGATCGCGGCGGGCGATCTGGTCGTGATCAACCCCTACCTGACCTGCGGCACCTGCCGGGCCTGCCGCAAGGGCAAGCCGAACTGCTGCGAGAACATCGCCGTGCTCGGCGTGCATACCGATGGCGGCATGTGCGAGGAGATCGTGGTGCCGGAGGCGAATGTCTATCCGGCGACGGGCCTTTCCGAGAAAGCCGCCGCGATGGTGGAATTCCTGGCGATCGGCGCCCATGGCGTGCGCCGCGGCGGGGTCAGTTCGGGGTCGAGCGCGCTGATCGTGGGCGCCGGGCCGATCGGCATCGGCGCCGCGCTCTTTGCCGCGATCGAGGGCGCCGAGGTGACGCTGCGCGACACCTCCGCCTCGCGGCTGGAGCTGGCGCGCAAGGTGCTGCCCGAAGCCCGCTTCGAGCTGGTTTCCGAAGCAGCGCCCGAGGTCTATGACACCGTGTTCGACGCGACCGGCAACATCCATGCGATGAATGCGGGGCTGCAATATCTGGGCCATGGCGGCGCCTATGTGCTGCTGTCGGTGGTGAAGGGAGACCTGAATTTCGCCGACCCGGAATTCCACAAACGCGAGACGACGCTGTTTGCCAGCCGCAATGCGCTGAAGGCCGATTTCGACCATGTGATGGCGCAGATGCGCAACGGCCGGGTGCCGGTGGATGCGCTGGCCACCCATGAGACCAGCTTCGAGGACGCCGTGGCCAATCTGCCCCTCTGGGCCGAAGACCGCGGCACGCTGATCAAGGCGATCATCCGTGTCTGAGCCCACCCCCATCGTGCAGTTCGGCACCTCGCGCTTCCTGCAGGCGCATGCCGATCTGTTCTTCTCCGAGGCCTGCCCGCCGCGCACGGTGAGCGTGGTGCAAAGCTCGGGCGATCCGGCCCGGGCTGGGCGTCTCGCGGCGCTGGCGCAGGGCTATCCGGTGATCGTGCGCGGGCTGGAGAACGGCGCGCCGGTGGAGACCACGCTGCGCGTGAACGCGGTGCGGCGCACGCTTTCCACCGCGACGGACTGGGCCGAGCTCACCCGCGTGTTCGTGGAGGAGGCGGAGGTCGTCATCTCCAACACTGGCGACGCCGGCTACCAGCCGCGCCCGGCCGATGTGGGGCCCGCGCCGGTGCAGGAGATGAGCTTCCCCGCGAAGCTGTTCCATCTGCTGGCCGCGCGCCATGCGGCGGGTGGGCGCGGGCTCACCGTGATGCCGCTGGAGCTGGTGCCCGAGAACGGCAAGGTGCTGAAGGCGCGCGTGCTGGAGATCGGCGCGGGCAATGGCGCGGATCCTGCGCTGCTGGCGTGGATTGGCGCCCTGCCCTTTGCCAACAGCCTGGTGGACCGGATTGTCTCCGAGCCGCTGGAGCCTGCGGGCGCGGTGGCCGAGCCCTATGCGCTCTGGGCGATCGAGGCGGCGCCGGGGGTGGCGGCGCCCTGCGCCCATCCCCGCGTGCAGATCGTGCCCGACCTCGAGGAGATCGAGCGGATGAAGCTGCATATCCTGAACCTCGGCCATACGGCGCTGGTGGATTTCTGGAAGGCCTCCGGCGCGCAGGAAGACGCGCTTGTGCGCGAGCTGATGGCCGGGCCGGAGGGCGCGGCGCTGCTTGCGCTCTATGCGGCCGAAGTGCTGCCCGGCTTTGCCCATATGGGCCGCGGTGCCGAGGCAGAGGCCTATCTCGCCACCACGCTTGACCGCTTCCGCAATCCGTTCCTCGATCATCGCATCGCCGATATCGCGCAGAACCACCCGCAGAAGGCCGAACGCCGGATCGGCGCTTTCCTCGGCTGGCTCGGGCCGGATGCCCCGGCCACGCCCCTCCTGCATGCAATCCTAGAGAGAGCCCGCGCATGACCGCCTCCCGCCCCGCCTTCATGCATCTGAGCCCGGCCGATACCGTCGGCGTGGCGCTGCGCGCGCTGAAATCGGGCGAGGCGGCGCTTGGCGTCACCCTGCTTGCGGATATCCCGCAGGGGCACAAATTCGCGATCACCGCGATGGCGAAGGGTACGGCGGTCGTCAAATACGGCCAGGTGATGGCGGTCGCGACCGAAGACATCGCCCCCGGCGCCCATGTGCACAGCCACAATGCCGCCATGTCGGACAGCCATTCCGATCAGGCCAGCGCCCCCGGCGTGCTCCATGCGGCGCCCGCGCGCACCACCTTCCAGGGCTTCGCCCGGCCGGACGGGCGCGTGGGCACGCGCAACTACATCGGCATCCTCGCCTCGGTGAACTGCTCCTCCACCGTCTGCAATTCCATCGCCGAGACGGCGAACCGGCTGCTGCTGCAGCACTTCCCCAATATCGACGGCTTTGCCCCGATCGTGCACGATCAGGGCTGCGGCATGGCCAACCAGGGTGAAGGCTTCGACGCGCTGGTGCGCGTGCTGAAGGGCTACCGCGACCATCCGAATTTCGGGGGCGTGCTGATCGTCGGGCTCGGCTGCGAGGTGAACCAGCTCACGCTCTATCAGCGCAGCGACTGGACCGAGGAACGCATCGGCATCTTCAATATCCAGGACGTGGGCGGCTCGGCTTCGGCTGTGCGCCGCGCGATGGAGCTGCTGGAGCCGATCTGTGCCGCCGCCAATGCCGACAGCCGCAGCGCACAGCCGGTGTCGAAGCTGGTGTTGGGCATGCAATGCGGCGGATCGGACGGGTTTTCGGGCATCACCGCGAACCCGGCGCTTGGCGTCGCCTCTGATATGCTGGTGGCCGCAGGCGGCACCTCGATCCTGTCGGAAACGCCCGAAATCTACGGCGCTGAGCATCTGCTGATCGCGCGGGGCGATGCGGCCACGGGGGCAAAAATCCGCGCCATGATCGACTGGTGGCGCGACTATACCGCGAAGAACGGCGCCAGCCTCGACAACAACCCCTCACCCGGCAACAAGAAGGGCGGCCTGACCACGATCCTGGAAAAGAGCCTGGGCGCGGTCGCGAAGGGCGGGCTGTCGCCGCTTGCCGGCGCCTTCGCCTATGCCGAACAAATTCGGATCCCGGGCTTCGTCTATATGGACAGCCCGGGATACGACCCGGTGGCGGCCACGGGCCAGGTCGCTGCCGGGGCCAATCTCATCGCCTTCACCACGGGGCGCGGCTCGTGCTTCGGCGCGAAGCCCGCTCCCTCGATCAAGCTCGCCTCCAACAGCGCCCTGTTCCGGCAAATGCCCGAAGACATGGACATCGACTGCGGCGTGGTGGTCGAGGAGGGCGTGAGCCTCGAGGAAATGGGCCAACGGATCTACGACCTGCTGCTCGATACCGCCTCCGGGCGGAAGACCAAATCCGAGGAATTCGGCTACGGCGACAACGAATTCGTGCCGTGGAAGATCGGCGCGGTGCTCTGAGCGCACAATGACGACCGAAAGGCCCGGGCGCCCGCCCGGGCCTTCGCATCTCAGCGCCGGCCCGCCTTCAGCGCGGCGACATTGCCGCCATGGCCGCCCCCGCCGAAGACCTGCTTCTGCCCGAAGGAGGCGCGCACCGGCGCCGCCGGGGCCGCGATCCCGAGCTCCGGGAACAGCAGCTCGGCCACGCGGTAGGCCTCCTCCAGATGCGGATAACCCGAGGCGATCACCGTATCGATCCCGATCTCCTGATATTCGCGCAGCCGCGCCGCCACCGTCTGCGGCGAACCGACGAGCGCCGTGCCCGCCCCCGAGCGCACCAGCCCGACGCCCGCCCACAGGTTCGGCGAGACCTCCAGCCGGTCGCGCCGGCCCTGATGCAGCGCGGTCATCCGGGCCTGGCCGACCGAATCCGATTGCCCGACCTGCGCGGCCTGCGCCGCGGCGATGGTCTCGTCCGACAGATGCGAAATCAGCTTGTCGGCCGCGGCCCAGGCCTCCTCATCGGTTTCGCGCACGATGAAATGCAGCCGGATCCCGAAGCTGACCTCATGCCCGCGCGCGGCTGCGATCCTGCGCACATGGGCGACCTTCTCCGCCACCTGCGCCGGGGGCTCGCCCCAGGTCAGGTATTTTTCGGTGATCCCGGCGGCGAATTCGATCCCGGCATCGGAGGAGCCGCCGAAATACAGCGGCGGGCGCGGCTCCTGCACCGGCGGCAGCCCGAGCTTTGCATCCAGCGCCCTGATGTATTTGCCATCGAGATTCGCATGGCCGGTTTCCATCAGGCTGTTGAACACCTGGAAGAATTCCTGCGCATGGTCGTAGCGCTCGTCATGGCCGAGGAAGATCCCGTCGCCCGCCAGCTCCTGCGCGGAGCCGCCCACCACGATATTCAGCAGCAGCCGCCCCCCGGAGAGGCGATCGAGCGTGGACGCCAGCCGCGCGTAATAGGCGGGCGAGGCCGTGCCCGGCCGCACCGCCACCAGGAATTTCAGCCGCTCGGTATGGGCGGCAAGGTCCGCGGCCAGAATGAACGATTCCTCGCAGGCGATGCTGGTCGGGATCAGCACGCCGGAATAGCCCAGCCGGTCCGCCGCGCGGGCGATTTCGCGGAAATAGGCCGGATCGCCGGGGCGGCTGAGCGTATCGGTGCCAAGATAGGCGCCATCCCCGGAGGAGGGAATGAACCACAGGAAATCGAGCGGGGTCTTGGTCATGGGTCTGGTTCCTTGCTGTCCGAGCGGATTTCAGGCGGCGTCGCGCCCGAGCAACCGGTCGAGGATCTCTTTTTCATAGGCGGCCACGCCCGCAGAGCCGTGATGGCGCGGGCGCGGCAGGTCGATGGCCAGATCGAGTGCGACCTGACCCTCTTCCAGCAGCACGACCCGGTCCGCGAGGATCACCGCCTCGGCGACGTCATGGGTCACCAGCACCGCGGTGAAGCCCTTCTCGCTCCAGATCCGCTCCAGGAGCCGCTGCATCTCGATCCGGGTCAGGGCATCGAGCGCGCCCAGAGGCTCATCCAGCGCCAGGACCGCAGGCGCCCCGACCAGCGCCCGCGCGAGCGCGACCCGCTGGCGCTGCCCGCCCGAGAGCACCGAGGGCCATTCGCCGCCCCGGTCGGCGAGGCCGACCTCCTCCAGATAGGCGGTGGCGCGGCATTCGGCCTCCGGCCCGACCGCGATCCCGGTGAGGCCGACGGCCACGTTTTCCGCCACCCGCGCCCAGGGCAGCAGACGCGGCTCCTGGAACATGATCCGGGTGCCCCCCGCCCCCTGCACGGCCGCCGCACGCTCGATCCGGCCGCCATCGGGCTGATCGAGCCCGGCGAGCAGCCGCAGCAGCGTGGATTTGCCGCAGCCGCTCTTGCCGATGATGGCCACGAACTGGCCTTCGGGGATGTCGAGGTTGATGCCGCGCAGCACATGCTTCTGCCCGAAGCTGCGGCTCACGGCGCGAAACGTCAGCGCGGCGGTCATGCGTCGCTCCTCTTCTGAAAGGCCGGATGCCATTGCAGCGCCAGCCGCTCCAGCATGCGGGCGAAACTGTCGGCGAGCTTGCCCAGCACCGCATAGATCAGGATCGACAGCACCACGACATCCAGCATCATGAATTCGCGCGCCTGCATCGCCATATAGCCCAGACCCGAATTCGCGGCGATGGTTTCGGCGACGATCAGCGTGAGCCACATGATGCCGAGCGCATAGCGCAGCCCGGCGAAAATGGCCGGCAGGGCACCGGGCAGGATCACCTTCGTGAACAGCGCCCAGGGCTTCATGCCATAGATGCGGCCCATTTCCACCAGCTGCGGATCGATGCCCTGCACGCCCAGCAGCGTGTTCACATAGATCGGGAAGAACACGCCGAGCGCCACCAGGAAGATCTTCGCGCCCTCGTCGATGCCGAACCACAGGATCACCAGCGGGATCAGCGCGAGATGCGGAATGTTGCGCACCATCTGCAGCGTGGTGTCGGTGATATCGCGCGAGAGCGACCAGAGCCCGTTCGCAAGCCCGAGCCCGAAGCCGATCGCGCCGCCGATGATGAAGCCGATCAGCGCGCGCTGCGTGCTGATGGCGATATTGGCCAGAAGCTCGCCCGAAGCGAGGCTGTCGCGGAAGGCCGCGAGCACCGCCGAGGGCGCCGGCAGCACGTTTTCGGAAATCGCGCCACTGCGCGACATCGCCTCCCACAGCAGCACAAGCAGCAACGGCAGGACCCAGCCGATGGCGCCGCGCAGCGACGGCAGCCGCAGCCGCCGCGCGCGCAGGCCGGTTTCTTCGCTGGTGACAGACATGGCGCCCTCCTCAGGCCCGGCCGCCGGACCAGACGGCATCGGCCACCGTGATCTGCTTCGGGATCAGGCCAAGGCGGAAGAAGCGATCCGCCGTCTGCTGCTGGCTGGCGATGATCGCATCGCTGAGCGGGAACAGGCCGAAATCCTGGCGCTCGGCCGCGATCTTCTGCGCGGCCAGCGGCACACCCGTCACCTCATGCAGCGCCTGGGCGACCTTGTCGCGGTTCGCGGCGGCCCAGGCGGCGGCTTCCTTCAGCGCGCCCAGGGTCTTGTCGATCACCTCGGCATTGTCCGCGGTGAAATCGCGGTTCGCGAGGAAATAGCTGTGCACCTTGAGCACATCCGCGGTGCGCACCAGAACCACCGGCTTGAACCGAACCTCGGCCACCGCGAAGAACGGGTCCCACACCGCCCAGGCATCGACCTTGTCAGCCGCGAAGGCCGCACCGGCATCGGCCGGGGAAAGATAGACCGGCTCGATATCCGAAAACTGCAGCCCGTTCGCCTCCAGCGCCGCGACGACGAGGTTATTGGCGCTGGTCCCCTTGCCCACGGCGACCTTGCGGCGCTTCAGATCCGCCACAGTCTTGATCCCGCTTTCGGGCTTCGTGAAGATCGCTTCACCGCGGCCATTGGACGGAAACGCCGCCACATAGGAAATCGCGGCCCCCGAGGCCTGCCCGAAGATCGGCGGGGCGTCGCCAGTCCAGCCGAGGTGAATGGCCCCCACGTTCAGCGCCTCCACCAGCGGCGGACCGGCGGAGAACTCGACCCATTCCGCCGCCACGCCCAAAGGCTGCACCGCGGTCTCGATGGTCTTTTGCTGCTGCGCGATGACCGGCAGGCCGGTCTTCTGATAGCCGATCTTGAGGGTCTTGACCGGGGCCGCGCCGAGCGGCACCCCGGCCATTCCGGCCAGAGCGAGAGAGGTCAGGGCAAACTGGCGGCGGGTCAGTGCGGACATGGGGTCCTCCGAATATCTGGCGAATGTCTGCCGTCCTGCGGCACGTTTCCGGTTCTTGGTATTCCTTGTGGGCGGGCCGTCAACCGAGGCGCCGGCACCGGGGATGCGGCCCGAAGGGCCTCATCGAAGACAATTATTCCTTTTTGAAATCATCGCATTACCACACATTCATTGCCATCCCGCGCAAATCCCCCCGGATCGGAGGAGATCATTCTTCCCCCGACCGCAGGGAGGACGAATGCCCCGTTTCACGCCGGGCCGAAAATGCACCGTATTGAACGCCCCAAATTTCGGGCACATCCGCGCCGGAAGAGCTCCGGCGCTCAGCCGCGCGCCGGGGCGGCAGACTCAGTGGCGATTTGTGCCGCGAGCTGCGCGCATTGCACCCGAATGTCCGGGATCGCGGTGATTTCCCAGCTCGCCCCGCGCGCGCAGGGGCCAATCGCCAGGATCCGGCGCGAGGCCCGCCCATCGCGCATCAGCACCCGGCACTGAAGGTCGGTATCGATCCCGAGCCGCAGCGCATCCAGCCGGCAGGCCCCCCGCGCAAGCAGATCACGCACCACCGGCGCGCTGTCACGCTCCGGATCGCGGCGGATCCCGCGGCAATCAATCGCCCGCGCCGCGCGCAGGGTCACCGGCCCCCCGGCCGTGCCGATGCGAATGCAGGTATGGCCGGGCGCGGCTTCGGCGCCCTGGAAGCGCCCGCGCAGAACGCGCAGCTGCCCCCGCGCGCGGGCATCGGCCAGCCAGCGGCCCGATTCCGGCGGCAGGCGATGGCGGTGCACCTCCCAGAAGCTGGCGGCATGGCGCAGGAAGCGGCGCCGCTCGGCCTCCGGCCAGGCGCGCCAGATCGCGCTGACATGCGGGCGGATCCCATCCACCGCATCACGCCAGCTGCCCCCCGCCTGCTCCGCCTGCCGCGCCAGCCCGCGCAGCCAGCGCATCGCCGCCCCTGCCGAGGCACCAAGCGGCACCTCGCCGCGGCTGACCGGCTGCGCATGCCCATCGGCATGGACCTGAGGCAGCAAGCCCCGCCGCGAGCTGCAGGTGATCGGGCCGCGATGGCCATTGCGCAGCAGCGAAATCACATGATCGACCATCGACAGCCCGGTGCCGATGATCACGACCTCGGCCGCCGGGTCCTCGGGCAGCGTGAAGTCCCAGGCATCGGCGAGCCCCTCGGGCATCTGTGCCGGGACGGCATGGCCGGTGGCCAGAATGGCGCGGTCGCCGCGGATGCAGCTGCCGTCGTCCAGATGCGCGATGACGGCACCGCCTATTTCCTCCAAGCGCAGGCATTCGCCGCGCACGCAGCGCATTCGGCCGCTTTGTTCGTCTTCGGTCTCGATCAGATCGGTGAGGTAGCGCCCGTAGACCCGCCGGCCCACGAAACTGTCGGGCGTGGCGCCCGGCGCGCGGCCGGTGGCCTGCAGCCATTTCTGGAAATGATCGGGCTCTTCGTTGAAGGCGCTCATGTTGTGCACGCGCGTGTTCAGCAGATGGCCCGGGTCCGACGTGGCATAGGCAATGCCGCAGCCAAGGATCTCGCGCTTCTCGATCACGCTGACGCGGATCGAGGGATCCGCCTTCAGCAGGTGCAGCGCCATCAGCGCGCCGCTGGCGCCCCCGCCGATCACCAGCACATGGCTACAGAAAGGCTCCAGTGCCTGAGGCGGAGAGAATTCTGCCGGGTTGAGGCTCGTCATGCGCATCTCCTGTCCTGCGTGAGGCGTTCCGATCCCGGCGCGCGGGACCATCCGTGTCTGCCGAACCGCGCGATGGCGGTGGGAGCCCGCGGGCTCCACGCAAAAAGACTACCATGCTTGTCGTGATTACATTTCTTTTTTGCCGCGGGGTTCGGGAAAAATGTTCTCGGGGGCAGGAAAAGGCCCCACCGTTTCGGCGGGCGCAAAGACACGGGGCGGCCGGGCTTTCTCCGGCCGCCCCTGCGCATGTCTTCGCTCTGTGTCAGGCGGCGGCTTCGTCCTGGCCGGCGACAGTGGCAGAAAGCCTGCGCGCAATCGCCTCGGCCCAGGCCGTCACCTCGGGCAGGCCCATCAGCTCGCCCACGGCGCCGCGCGCCAGAGGGCCGGCAATCAGCAGCCGCTCCCGCGCCAGCCCGTCCGCCCCGATGGCCGCAGCCTCCGGCGTCGCATGGAGGCCAAGGCCCAGCGGATCGGGCGCCAGTTCCCCTGCCACCGAAAGCGCCGCCAGCACCGGATTTCCCGAAATCGCGCGCTCATGGGCCGGGCCGGTGGCGAGAACGATCCGATCGGTATCGATCTCCTGCTGCCCACCATCGCGCAGCGCGACCGTCACCGCGACCCCGAGCGGATGCGGGCGCAGCCCGACGATCCGGCCCGCGACGGGGTGAACGTGACGCCCGGCGATCTGCCGGTTCAGCAGCGCATGCGTTTGCGGCGCGATCCGGAAGCGGTGAATGTCCCACAGGCCGCGCAGATGGCGCACGAGGCGCTTGCGCTCGGGCTGCGGCAAGGCCGCCCAGATCTGCGGCCCCTGCGCGCGCAGCCGGTCGAACACCGCGTGCCAGGTCAGCCCCGCCTGCGCATCGCGCGCAAGCTCTGCCCGCACCCGGCGCAGCAGCCCGCGCGCGGTGCGCGCCGGATCGCGGCTGAAATCGGCGGTGGTCTCGGCCTGCCGCGGCCCGTGCGGCTGCGAGCGGCGGCCATGGCGCGACAGCATGTGCACGGCGGCGGCATGCCCCTGCCGGTGCAGCGTCGCGACCACATCGGCCCCGGTCAGCCCGGAGCCGATCAGCAAAACCCGCTCCCCGGCGCCAATGCCCGCCAGCGCTCCCTCGGCATAGGCATCCGGGATCAGCCGCGGATCGCCCACAAGCCCGCGCAGCGCTCCGGGAACACCCGGCGCCGGATGCGAGACCGCCAGCACCAGATGATCCGCCTGCAGGCTGCGCCCGTCCTCCAGCGTGATCCGGTAGCCCGCGCCCGCACGCTCCGCCGCGTTGGCGCGGCTGCGCAGATGCACGATCCGGCCACTGTCGAGCCAGGGCTGGAGCTGCCGGGCAACGTAGAGGCCGAAGACCCCGCGCGGCGCAAAGACCTCGCCCGCGAGCGTGGCCGAACCAGCCGGCAGGAACGGCGCATCGAAGGAGCTGAGCCAGCGGCGGAAATGCAGCGGATCGGCGGTATCGAGCGACATCTTGTGCTCGGGCACGTTCAGCCGGTGATCCGGGTCCGGCGTGCCATAGGCGAGGCCCCGCCCCAGCTCCGCGCGTGTCTCCACGACGATGATGCGCAGCGCATGCGCCTTGGTCCGGCGCGCCAGATGCCAGGCGACAGCGGCGCCGGAAAACCCGCCGCCGATGATGACCACCGTGGGTTGTGCTTCGCCGGGCATGGCCTGCTTACTCCGCGGCATGCTGCAGCGCGCGCGCCGCCGGGAAGATCAGCTCGAATTCCTCCACGGCACGGCCCAGCCGCTCCAGCGCGGCGGCGCCGGTCAGACGGCCATCGGTGAAATCCTTGTCCGACACATGTACGGCCGTGGACAGGACCCGCGCCTCGAAGAAAGCGAACAGCGGGCGCAGCTGATGCTCCACCGCCAGGGCATGCCTCTCGCCGCCGCCGGTCGCCGCGATCAGCACCGGCTTGCGCAGGAAGGCGGCCGGGTCCAGCAGGTCGATCAGATGCTTGAACAGCCCCGGATAGGAGCCCTTGTAGATCGGGGTCGCGACCACCAGCGCATCGGCCGCGAGCAGAGCCTCCACCCGCGCCCGGGCGGGTTCGGAGAGGTCCGACAGGCGCCGGGCGCGGCCCAGGTCTTCGCCGAAATCGGCGATCTCGAACAGCTCGGTGCGGGCATCGAGCCTTTGCGACGCCAGATCCAGCGCCGTGGCGACAAGGGCGCGGGTCTTCGACGGGCTGGTGATGTTGCCGGCGAGGCCGACGATAGACAGCGCAGGGGACAGTGCGGGCATGGATGCCTCCGATAAATCACGATCTTGGCGCTAGATTATTTCGGCTGTCAGGCCTTCTCCATTCCAAAGACCCGGCCCCAGACAGTATAAACCTCTCCGCCCGCGCCCCAAAGCGGAGAGATCCATCTCAGCTGGCCGCTGCCTGCCGGGTGACGCGGATATCGAAGGCGCCGCCGGTCTGGTTGCCGCGCTGCGTCACCGCGGCCTTGCCCAGGAGCGGGAACACCAGCTCCGCGAAGCGAATCGATTCCTCCAGATGCGGATAGCCCGAGAGCACGAAGGTATCGACGCCCAGCTCCTGATATTCGCGCAGCCGCTCGGCGATCTGCTCGGGCGCGCCGACCAGCGCCGTCCCGGCCCCGCCGCGCACGAGGCCGACCCCCGCCCAGAGGTTCGGCCCGACGACAAGCCGCTCCCGCTGCCCGCCATGCAGGGCCGCCATCCGCGCCTGCCCGACGGAATCCATCTTCGCGTAATTCGCCTGCGCCGCGGCGATATCCTCATCGGTCAGCCGCGAAATCAGCCGGTCGGCTTCGGCCCAGGCCTCGGCCTCGGTCTCGCGCGCGATCACATGCAGCCGCACCCCGAAGCGCACCGTGCGCCCCTGCCGTGCCGCGCGGGCGCGCACATCGGCGATCTTCTGCGCCACGGCCGCGGGCGGCTCGCCCCAGGTCAGATAGGCATCGACATGCTTCGCCGCGAGATCATGCGCCGCAGGAGACGACCCGCCGAAATAAAGCGGTGGATAGGGCCGCTGCACCGGCGGATAGAAATTGCGCGCGTTTTCCACCCGAAGATGCTTGCCGGCGTAGCTGTAGGGCGCATCGCTGGACAGGATCTGCCGCCAGACGGTGAGGAACTCATCCGCTGCCTCGTAGCGCGCATCATGATCGAGGAATACGCCGTCGGCGGCCAGCTCCGCCGCATCGCCGCCCGGAACCACGTTGAGCAGCAGCCGCCCGCCGAGCGCCTGATCCAGCGTCGCCGCCTGCCGCGCCGAGGCCGTCGGCCCCATGATCGAGGTGCGCAGCGCCACCAGAAGCTTGATCCGGCTGGTTTCCGAAATCAGGCTGGCGGCCGTCACCCAGGGGTCCTGGCAGCTGGATCCGGTCGGGATCAGCAGCCCGTCATAGCCCAGCCGCTCCGCCGTCACGGCGATCTCGCGCATATAGGCATTGGTCGGGGGGCGCCCGAAATCCGATTTGCCCAGATAGCGCGTATCGCCCGAGGTGGGCAGGAACCAGAAGATGTCCGGCGATTGGCTCATCGCGATGCTCCTTATTCTTCCCTCCCAGACTGGCCCCGCGCCCGGGCGGGGGCCATTCCAAAGACAGCCCGTTCCGGAGGAGAAAACATGCGGCCGGGGAGGGCGCCGCAACCGTTTCCTCCTCCGGTCCGCCTCAGCTCCAGGGATGCCGGGGCGGGTGTTCGCCGTTCAGATACCAGTTGCCGACGTGGTAGAACTTCCACCGCACCGGGTCGTGCAGCGTATGCACCCGGGCATTGCGCCAGTGCCGATCGAGCCCGTGGGCCGCAAGCGTGGAGCGGGTCCCGCCAAGCTCGAAGAGCTTGTTGGTGGCCTCGATCGCGACCTGCGTCGTGAGCACCTTGGCCTCGGCCGTGCGGATCGTGGCTTCGGTGATGGTGTCGAGCGACTCATCCAGATAGCCGCGATCGATGGCGCGGCCGGCGATCTCCAGCAGCGCCTCGGCGGCATGCAGCTTGATCGTCAGATCCCCGATCGCCTGGATCGAATAGACATCCTCGCCCGCGGTTTCCTTGCCACTGTCGATCCAGGGCCGCGCCTGGGTCTTCAGGAAACGGATGGTCTCGTCGATGGCCGCGCGCGCGATGCCCGCATCGATCGCGGCCTGGATGATCTGCGAGACCGGGCCCTGAATCGAAGGCTGCACGGCCGGATCGCGCAGGCGGATCGCCCGGTCGCGCGGCACGCGGACATTCTCCAGCCGCACCGCGCCCGAGGCCGTGGTGCGCTGACCGAAGCTCGACCAGTTGTTGGTGATGGTCAGGCCGGGCGTGTCGCGGTCCGCGAAGACCAGATAGGCCCCATCTTCGCCAATCGAGACGATCGGCACGATATGCGACAGCAGCGCCCCGGTGGTATAGAACTTCTCGCCGTTGACCACGGCCTCGTCGCCCTCGAAGGTGACCTTGGTCTGGAAATCCGCCACAGAGCGGCCGCCGAATTCCGAGAAGGCATTGCCGAAGCGCAGCCCGGCGAGCGACCAGCCGAACACCTGCTTCTTCTGGGCTTCGGTGCCGTCGATGTCGATCAGCCCGACGATGGCGATATCGTTCTGCGCGATCTGCGCAACCGCCGGGTCACCGCTGGCCACGAGCGCAATCGCTTTCGCCAGGGTCGCATGCGACAGCCCCGGGCCGCCATGGCTCTTTGGCACCAGGATCGACCACAGGCCGCTTTGCGAATACTGGTCCAGCTCCGCGAGCGGCAGCAACCCCTCGCGGTCGCGCAGCGCCGCGCCCTTCGCGAGCTCTGCCGCCAGCGCCGTTGCCACTGCCACCGCATCGGCGTCATCCACCAGCAGATGCGGCGGCTGCGCCGGGCGCGGCCGCGGCGGGACCGGATCGTCGGAATTCACCCGCGGATGCAGGCTATAGTCGATTTCAGTTTCGGTCAGCGAACCCATGTCCTGTCCTCTCGTTGATCTCGTGCGCGGCGACCGAAAAGCCAAGGTCATGAAAATAAGCACTTTATGATCAGTGCCCCGCCCCTGTAGCCTCGCAGCAGCGGCCTGCGCCGGCAAGGAACGGAGATTGTCTTTCTTTGTGCGCGGCGGAGCGGGTTCTTCTCTGCGGCCGCGCTCTGGCAACGCCTCCGTTCCCCGAGGCCCGGCAAATCCCGACTCAGTCAGACGTGATTCGAACCGCCCCTTATCGCCCCGGCGAAAAACCTTCTCGCGGCACCGGTCACCGCGACATCCCCCTGCTCCACCCGCGGCCCAATTCGGAAGGGCACGCTCTCCCCCCGACCGGGCCCGCGGGCATAGACTTCGGCCATGCCCCCTGCGGGGCCCTTCGCGCATATCAGCGCCCCGGCGAGCGGGCGCATCAGGAGAGAGCCATGACCGTACACGACCGCTGGACCGAGCTGCCCGATACCGAAACGCTGAAGGCGCGGTTCCGCCCGGTTTTCGACCGGATCGCCGAAGGCGCCCTGCGCCGCGAGCGCGAGCGCACCCTGCCCTTCGAGGAGATCGGCTGGCTGAAGGAGGCAGGCTTCACCGCGGTGCGCGTTCCGGTGGAATATGGCGGCTCGGGCGCCTCGCTGGTGCAGTTCTTCGACCTGCTCGTCGATCTGGCCGAGGCCGATACCAACATCGCCCAGGCCCTGCGCGGCCATTTCGCGCTGGTGGAGGACCGGCTGGTCGCGCCCCGCGCGGAAGGCGAGCTCTGGCTGAAGCGCTTCGGCGCGGGCGAGATCGCCGGCAATGCCTGGACCGAGGTCGGCGCGGTGAAGATTGGCGACACGATCACCAAGGTCGCGCCCGATGGCGCGGCGTTCCGTATCGACGGCGAGAAATACTACTCCACCGGCACGATCTTCGCCGACTGGATCGACACCTATGCCGTGCGCGCGGATACGGGCGCCCCGGTCATCGCGATCGTGCGCGCGGATCAGGGCGGGATCGAGCGGCGCGACGACTGGGCGGGCTTCGGCCAGCGCCTGACCGGCACCGGCACCACTGTATTCGAGGGCGCGGCCGTCGAGGCGGCGGGGGTTGTGCCCTTTGAGACCCGGTTCCGGTATCAGACCGCCTTCTACCAGCTGGTGCTGGATGCGGTCCTCTCGGGCGCGGCGGCGGCGGCGGTGCGCGATGTGACCGCGCAGGTGCGCAAGCGCACCCGCGGCTATTCGCATGGCTCCGGCACGGTGGTGCGCCAGGATCCGCAGGTGCTGCAGGTGGTCGGTCGGGCGCGCGCCTTTGCCTTCGCCGCGCGGGCCGCGACGCTGGAGGCCGCGCGCGCGGCCGAGCGTGCCTATCTGAGCGCGCAATCGGGCGACAAGGCCGCCGATGACAGCGCCAATGTGGAAGCCGAGCTGGCTTCGGCGGCGGCGCAGGTCGCGGCAGCGGAGCTGGCACTGCGGGCCACGTCGGACCTGTTCAATGCCCTCGGCGCATCCGCGGCAGATACCGGCCTCGCGCTGGACCGGCACTGGCGCAATGCCCGCACCGCGGCCAGCCACAACCCGCTGATCTACAAGGAGCGCATCCTCGGCGATCATCTCGTGAACGGGACTGAGCCGGTCTATGTCTGGCAGATCGGCCAGATCGGCGGCTGAGCCGCCGATACGCGCCCGGAAAACCGGTCTCCCGCCCCTGCCCCGGGCGGAAGGCCCTTCTCCGCACAGGCTCTTCTTTGGAATGGCCAACAGGGCCGGGCCGCGGCATCAATAATCACGACAAGACAAGTAGATTATATCCGGCGCGGCCGGCCCCATGATCCATGAGGACATCATGACCCAGACGAAGAAGCGCATCATCCTGAACGCCTTCGAAATGACCTGCGTCGGCCATCAGGCCGCGGGTACCTGGCGGCATCCCTCCAGCCAGGCGTCGCGCTACAATGACATCGAATACTGGACCCATCTGGCGCAGGAGCTGGAGCGCGGCCGGTTCGATGCGCTGTTCATCGCCGATGTGGTGGGCGTCTATGACGTCTATCGCGGTTCGGCGGAGGCTGCACTGCAAGATGCAGCCCAGGTGCCGGTGAACGACCCCTTCGGCGCGATTTCGGCGATGGCGGCGGTGACGCAGAACGTGGGCTTCGGCGTGACTGCGGCGGTGACGTTCGAACACCCGTATCTGCTCGCGCGGCGGCTCTCCACGCTCGATCACCTGACCAAGGGGCGGCTGGCGTGGAACGTGGTCTCCTCCTATCTGGACAGCGCGGCGCGCAACATCGGCCTCGAGCGCCAGATCGCCCACGACCAGCGCTATGACGTGGCCGAGGAGTATATGGAGGTCACCTACAAGCTGTGGGAAGGCAGCTGGGAGGTGGGCTCGGTGCTGCGCGACAAGGAGAAGGGGGTGTTCACCGATGCCTCCAAGGTCCACCCGATCCGGCATGAGGGCGCGTATTACAAGGTGCCGGGGTTCCATCTGTGCGAACCCTCGCCGCAGCGCACCCCGGTGATCTTCCAGGCCGGCGCCTCTTCGCGCGGGCGCGCCTTCGCCGCGCGCCATGCCGAGGCGATGTTCATCCTGGCGACCACGCCCGAAACGGCGAAGAAGCTCACCGACCAGATCCGTGCCGAGGTGCAGGAAGCCGGGCGCGAGCCCGATGCGCTGAAGATCTTCACCCTGCTGACGGTGATCACCGGCCCGACCGATGCCGCCGCGCGGGCGAAATACGAGGAATACCTGTCTTATGCCTCGGCCGAGGGGGCGCTGGCGCTCTATGGCGGCTGGACCGGGCTCGATTTCTCCTCGCTGGATCCGGATACGCCGCTCACCGCAGTGGAGAACGATGCGCTGCGCACGACGCTGGAATCCCTTGCCGCCGATGGCGAGGCCTGGACGGTGCGCGACGTGATCCGCAAGCGCTCCATCGGCGGGCTCGGGCCGGTGCTCGTGGGCGGGCCGAAGACCGTGGCCGATGCGCTCGAACGCTGGGTCGATGAGGGCGGGGTCGATGGGTTCAACCTGGCCTATGCGGTAACCCCGGCCTCGACCACGGATTTCATCGACTTCGTCGTGCCGGAGCTGCAACGCCGCGGCCGGGCGCAGACGGAATACACCCCCGGCACGCTGCGCGAGAAACTCCTGGGCGACACCGACGGCCTCGCCCGCGACAGCCACCCGGCCGCGCATTGGCGCCAGCACTATGTCGGGCGTGAGAGCGTGGCCGATGCGAGCCACGGCCAGCCTTTTGCCGAACCGGCCCGCCACGCGGCCGAATGAGCTGATGAAAAGGCCCGATCCGCCCTTGCGCGGGCCGGGCCGATCTGAACAACTGCACGCGTTCTCAGGGCGGGGCGAAATTCCCCACCGGCGGTATAGCCCGCGAGCGCCTTCCCCCGGGAAGGGTCAGCAGATCAGGTGAAACTCCTGGGCCGACGGTCATAGTCCGGATGGAAGAGAAGATGCCGCAAGGCCGCATAAGCGCGGCCCCATGGCATGAGATCGCCTTGGGTGACGTGTCACAACAATGGAGATCACGATGACACACACCCGCTATGCCTTCATCAAGGCGCAATGGCATGCCTCGGTCGTGGACCAGGCGCTGAACGGTTTTCTGGAAATCATCCCTGCGGCACAGGTCGATGTATTCGACGTGCCGGGCGCGTTCGAGATGCCGCTGGTGGCGAAGAAGCTCGCGGCGACGGGCCGCTATGGCGCGATCGCTGCGGCGGCGCTGGTGGTGGATGGCGGCATCTACCGGCATGATTTCGTCGCGCAGGCGGTGGTCAGCGGGCTGATGCAGGCCGGGCTGGAGACCGGGGTGCCCGTGCTCTCGGTCTCGCTGACGCCGCATCACTATCAGGATGGCGCGCATCACCGCGCGATATTCGAGGCGCATTTCGTGCAGAAGGGCCGCGAGGCGGCCGAGGCGGCGCTGAGCATCGCCGCCACCCACGCAGCACTCTGATCGCTCAGGCCGCGTGGCCGCCGAGATAACTGTCGCGGATCTCGGGGCGCGCGGCCAGTTCCTGCGCCGGGCCAGAGAGCGTGCTGCGCCCGTTCTCGATCACCGTCGCATGCCGGGCATGGCGCAGCGCCACCGCCGAATTCTGCTCCGCCACCAGCAGCGTCAGCCCGGTTTCCCGGTTGAGCCGCTCCAGCGCGGCAAAAATTTCGGCCACCACCAGCGGCGCGAGCCCCATGGAGGGCTCGTCCAGCACGAAAAGCCGCGGCTTCGCCATCAGCCCGCGGCCGATTGCCGCCATCTGCTGCTCGCCGCCGGAGGTGAGCCCCGCAACGCTGCGCCGGCGCTGCTTCAGCCGCGGGAACAGGTCGTAGACCAGCTCCAGCCCCTCGGCCACGCCGCGCCGGCCGAAGCCGCGCCCGACCGCGCCGGTGACGAGGTTCTCCTCGATGCTCAGCGATTTGAACAGCCGGCGCCCCTCCAGCACCGGGACCAGCCCGGCGCGGATATGGGCGCCCGGGCTGCTCTCGGTCACGTCGCGGCCCTCGAAGCGAATATGGCCAGCGGTGATGCGGCCGCGCTCGGCGGGCAGCAGGTTCGACGCAGCCTTCAGCAGCGTCGTCTTGCCCGCGCCATTCGCGCCCAGAAGGGCTGCGAAATCGCCCTCCTCCACCCGGAGCGAGACCCCGTTCAGCGCCGCGATAGCGCCATTATAGGCGGCCGACACCGCCTCGAATTCCAGTAATGCCGCCATGCTATGCTCCTGCGGATGGGGGCGGCCGCGCCGCCCCCTGGCCGGTCAGTTGGTGGTGACGATATCGACATCCGCCTCGGTGCGGATCTTCAGGCCTTTCTCGGCCGCATAGGCCTCGGAGGATTTCTCGATGATCGGCCGCAGCAGCGCCCAGTCGGGCGCGATCCAGTCCGACACGACCTTCCACTTCTCGCCGTCCCATTGCTGGAAGGTGACGTAGCCATCGCCCTCGTGATTGTCCCAGGTGACCTTGATCGAATGGAACAGGTTCTCGGCCCCCAGCTCCTTCACCCGCGCGGGGCTGAGCTGCAGATGCTCGAAGCCCCAGCGGACTTCGTCGCCCGTCAGCGTGCGGTTACCGAATTTCGCCTGCGCGATCCGCACCGCCTCCACGTTCAGGATCCCGTTGACGATGCCGAGGTTATGATAGACCGAGCCGATCCGGCTTTTGTCCGACAGGTTGCCCTGCCCCTTGTCATAGACCGTGGCGATGATCTCCTTCAGCACCGGATAGTCCTGCCCCGACGCCTGGGTGGTGATCGCGGTATAGCCCTTGGCGGCATCGCCCGCCGGGCGCACATCCTCCTCCGAATTGGACCAGACGTTGCCGATGATCCGGTCCGCCGGGAAGCCGTTGCGCTGCGCCGTGGTCAGCGCCACCGGGTTCATCACCCCCCAGCCGCGCAGCACCACATAATCCGGGCGCTCGCGGCGGATCTGCAGCCATTGCGCCTGCTGCTCGTTGCCCGGATGCGGCACCTCGATCTGCGTCAGGGTGAAGCCGTATTTCTCGGCCAGCAGCTCGTAGATCGGGATCGTTTCCTTGCCATAGGGCGAGCCGTGATACAGCACCACGATCTTCTTGCCCTTCAGCTGGTCCTGCCCGCCCTCCTTCGCGGCGAGGTAGTTGATGATGCCGGAGCTCTCGGAATAGGGGTTCAGCAGCAGCGGAAACACATAGGGGAACACGCGCCCGTCGGTGGTGTCGGTGCGGCCGTGGTTGATGGTGATCAGGGGGGTCTTGTCCTCGGTGATGCCGTCGATCATCGCATAGGCGATCCCGACCGACAGCGGGTTCCAGGCGGCCACGCCCGGATTGGATTTCAGCCGCTGATAGACCTCCACCCCCTTCTCGACCTCATATTCGGTCTCGCCCTCGGAATAGGTGAGCTTCACCCTGTTCACGCCGCCATCGCGGGTGTTGATCAGGTTGATATAGTCGATGAAGCCGCCGAAGAAGCCGGTGCCGCCCGCCGCATAGGGCCCGACGCGATAGGACTGCAGCGGGAAATACTGCTCATCGGCCAGTGCAGGCGTGGCGAGGACGCCCGCCGCGAGCGCCGCGGCGGCAAAACGTTTGAAGAAAGACATGGAAAACTCCGTTGGGTTGGTCAGCTCCGCCGCAGCGCCGCCCGGATCCGGGCCGTGGCCCGGTCCAGGATGGCCGTGAGGCCGTTCGGTTCCGCGATCAGGAAGAGGATGATCACCGTGCCGAGCACGATGCGTTCGACGAGTTTGAGAACCCCCGCATCAAGGACGCCGTCGAACAGCGCCGAGGAGATGCGGGCGAGCAGGAGCGGGAAGACGACGATCAGCCCCGCGCCGAGAAAGGCGCCCCGGATCGTGGCGAGCCCGCCGATGATGATGATGAACAGCACCTGGAAGGAGCGGTCGAGGTTAAAGCCCGCGGGCTCCACCGTGCGCAGATAGGCGAAGGCCCAGAGCACGCCCGCGACACCGATGATGGCCGAGGAGAGCGCGAAGGCCGCGAGCTTCGTGCGCAGCACCGGCACGCCGATCACCCGCGCCGCGGTTTCATCATCGCGCACGGCAACGAGGTTGATGCCCTCGGCGCTGCGCACGATGCGGTACACGAGAAGCGTCGCCGCCAGCACGATGGCGAGCGAGAACAGATATCGCCCCCCCGGCCCGTCGAGCGCGAGCCCCGCGACCGAGAGCTTCGGCGCCGAGATCACGCCCGAGGCGCTGTAATTCGAAAACCAGCCGAACTTCGTCAGCGCCCATTGCACGAAGAACTGCGCCGCCAGTGTGGAAACGGCGAGGTAGAAGCCGCGCAGGCGCAGGCTCGGCAGGCCGAAGAGCGTCCCGATCGCCGCGGCGGTGAGCGCGGCGAGCAGGATCGACACCGGCAGGCCGAGGCCGAGCCGCAGCTGAAAGTTGTAGGCCGCGAAGGCGCCCACCGCCATGAAGGCCGCGGAGCCCAGCGAGACCTGCCCGCCGTAGCCGGTGAGCAGGTTCAGCCCGAGCCCGGCCAGCGAAAGCGCCAGGAAGGGCAGCAAGATCGCCTCGATCACATAGGGCGAGGCATAGAGCGGCACTGCGAGGAGCGCCGCGAGCCCGGCGAGGCCCAGCCCCCAGGGGGCCAGCCGCGGGCGGGCCGTGGGGCTGTCGGCAAGGGTCGTCATCTCAGTATCTCTCCACGAGTTTCTTGCCGAACAGGCCCGAGGGCCGCACCAGAAGCACGACGAGCGCCACGACATAGGCGAACCACCCCTCGATGCCGCCGCCGACGAAGGGGCCGAGATAGACCTCGGCGAGCTTCTCCGCCGCGCCGATCAGCAGGCCGGCGATGATTGCGCCGAGGACAGAATCGAAGCCGCCCAGCACCAGCACCGGCAACGCCTTCAGCACCACGAGCGAGAGCGAAAACTGCACGCCCAGCCGCGCGCCCCAGAGCAGCCCTGCCACCAGCGCGACGAAGCCCGCCGCCGTCCAGACCGCGCCGCGGATCCGGCCGAGCCGCAGCCCGATCGCAGTGGCGGCGAAGGTATCATCGGCCACGGCGCGGAAGCTGAGCCCGGTCCGGGTGAAGCGGAAGAACAGCGTCAGCGCGGCGACCATCGCCGCCGCGATTCCGGCCGCGACCAGATCGAAGACCGAGACGAAAATACGGCCGACCTCGAAGGGCGCATTCGAGATGCCGAGATCCAGCCGGTGCACCTGCGTGCCCCAGATGAGCTGCGCCGCCCCTTCGATGACGTAGCTGAGCCCCAGCGTCGCCATGAACAGCACCATGGGCGAGCGGTTCGAGAGCGGCCGCAGCACCGCGCGTTCGATGGTGAAGCCGAGCGCGGCCATCACCGCCATCGTCGCCGCCAGCGCCGCCCAGAACGGCACATGGCGCTCCACCAGGCTGACGAAGGTCAGCGCCGCAAACAGCACCAGTGCCCCCTGGGCAAAGTTCAGCACGCCCGAGGTCTTGTAGATCAGCACGAAACCGATCGCGACCAGCGCATACATCACCCCGGAGAGCAGGCCGCCAACTGCGACCTCGACCCCGAACAGAAACCCATACCAATCCATCAGGCGTCCCCCAGATAGGCGCGGATCACCTCCGGATCGTGGCGCACGGCCTCGGGCGCGCCATCGGCGATCTTGACCCCGTGGTCGAGCACCGCGATCCGGTCCGACAGCTCCATCACCACACCGATGTCATGCTCGATGAGCACGATCGCGAGCCCGAGACGGTCGCGCAGCGCGCGGATCTGGCGTGCCATCGCCGCCTTCTCGGTCGCGGTCAGCCCCGCCATCGGCTCATCGAGCAGCAACAGCTGCGGCTCGGCCGCAAGAGCGCGGGCGAGGTCCACCTGCTTCTGCAGCCCATAGGGCAGCGTCGCGACCGGCCGGTCGAGCTGCGCCGCGATGCCGAGAAAGCCCGCCACCTCCTGCACACGGGCATCGGCGCGGGCCTCTTCGCGCCGCGCCTGCGGCAGGCCGAGCACCTGCGCCCCCAGCCCCGCGCGGCGCCGGAAGGCGAGACCCGAGGCGATGTTCTGCGCCACGCTCAGCCCCGGAAACAGCGCCAGGTTCTGGAAGGTGCGCGCCACGCCCAGCTCCGCCAGGCGATGCGGCGGCACCTTGCGGAAGGCCTGCCCGCCGAGGCGCACGGCGCCCTCATCGGCATCGTAGAGCCCGCTGATGACATTCATCAGTGAGGATTTTCCGGCGCCATTCGGGCCGATCACCGCGCGGATTTCGCCGGGGCGCACATCGAAGGACACATCGCGCAGGGCGTGAATGCCACCAAAGCTCAGGCTGATCCCCTCCAGCGCGAGCGCGGCCCGGGCAGCAGGAGATACGGCGGAAACGGGCGCAGCCGGGGGCAGGCGCCGAAAGACGCTGGTCATGGGAAACTCCGGATCGGGCCATCGGCCCGCAAGGTCAGGGAAAGGCGCGCGGCCTTCAGGCGCGGCGCACGGGCGTTACAGGCGAACGACCGGACAACAGGAGCTGGAAAGCGGCATCACCGGACCTCAAATCACGACTTCATGAGCCGATTTAAGCATTCCGGGGGCTGTTTCTCCATTCCAAAGACAGGGCGCGGAGAAACCGGTTTGATCTCCCGGCGGGCGGGCCGCCGGAGAAGTTCGTTCTGTCGGGATGGTGTCAGGGGGCGCTCTGGAAGGCGTAGATCTTGCGGGTATGCTCGACGATCTCCCAATCGCCCTTCCAGCCGCGGGGCAGCATGATCGCATCGCCCGGCCCCAGCTCGCGGCGCGTGCCGTCGATATGGATCATCACGATCCGCCCCGAGAGGAAATAGCAGAATTCGGCCGCCGCGGCGCGATCCGCGCTGAACCGCCCCGGCGTACATTCCCAGACACCGATCTCCAGCGATCCGTCGGGCGCGGACCACAGCGGCGCCGTGGCCTCCTGCTGCCCGGGGGTATGGGTCGTGGGTTTGTCCGCGAAAGGGCCTACCGGCATGCCGGCGAGGTCGGAAAAGGCGGAGAGGTCGATCATGCTGGGTCCTTCCGTTCCGGGCTCAATGCCCGGTGATCTTGTTGGCAAGCCAGGCGAGGCGCGAGCTGCGCTGCCCGCGCAGGGCCGCCTCGCGCCGGTCCGCCATGTGATAGAGCTGGTACATCGCATGCACGCCAAGCCAGCGCAGGGGCTCGGGCTCCCACCGGCGCGGATGCCGGTTCACCCAGGGCAGGGCCGTCAGCTCGGTCTCGCGCGCGAGCACCAGATCCGCCAGCGTCCGCCCGGCGAGGTTCGAGGTAGAAACCCCGATCCCGACATAGCCCCCGGCCCAGCCGATCCCCGTGCGCGGATCGAGCCCCGCCGTCACGCACCAGTCCCGCGGGACGCCCAGCACGCCGCACCAGGCATGGTCGATCCGCAGGGCGCGGGCTTGCGGCAGCAGCCGGTAGAGGATCTCGCGCAGCTGCGCGACGGTCTGCGGCTGGGTCTGGCCGCGGATATCGGTGCGCGAGCCGTAGCGGTAGGGCACGCCGCGGCCGCCCATGGTGATGCGGCCCTCGCGGGTGCGCTGCGCATAGCAATAGGCATGCGAGGCATCGCCCAGCAATTCCCCCGCGCGCCAGCCGATCTCCTGCCACAGGGCGTCGGAGACCGGTTCGGTGACGATCTGGGCGCTGTTCATCGGCAGCCATTCGCGGCGGCTTCCGGGCAGGCCCGCGGTGAAGCCCTCCGTTGCGCGCAGGATGCGGTGCGCGCGCACGCGGCCGCGGTCGGTGTGTACGAGACCCGGCGCGATCCCGGTGACGGTGGTGCCCTCATAGATCCGGGCGCCACGGCGCTCCACCACCTCGGCCAGGCCGCGCACCAGCTTTGCCGGCTGCACACGCGCGATATCGTGGAGCACGAGCGCCCCCATCGCATCCTTGATCCGGATCCGCTCCGACGCCTCCGCCGCCCCGATCAGCGACATCCGGCCCTCGGGCAGCTCCCAGGCGATGCCCTCGGCATGCTCTTCCTGCAGCCGCGCCCATTGCGCCGGGCTGCAGGCATAGGTCAGGCCATCGGTGATGTGGATGTCGGCGTCGATGCCTTCGGCCCGGGCCACGCGCACGACCTCCGCCACAGCCCCGATCGCCGCCCGTTCAAAGGCGATCACGCCCGCGCGGGTACCGGAGGAGAGATACTTCCGGCGGTTCCAGCCGAATTCGCCCGAACACCAGCCGCCATTGCGCCCGGAGGCGCCGAAGCCCGCGAATTCGCGCTCCACGATGGCGATGGAAATCCCCGGCTGCGCCTGCTGCAGGTAATAGGCGCTCCAGAGCCCGGTGAAGCCCGCGCCGACGATGCACACATCCACGTCGATGTCGCCCGGCAGGCCCGGGCGGCGCGCGGGCAGGCCGCCGATATCGGCATACCAGAACGAGATGTCGCCGTTGCGCATGGGGCCCTCAGTAGAAAGCCGGGGTGGTGACCCAGATCACCTCGGTCTCCACGCCATCGGCCCAGAACCGGATCATCGAGGTGGCGTCAAACGCGAAGGAATCGCCCTCGCGCAGGATGTCGGTGCGGCCGTCGATCTCGAGCCCCAGCCTGCCGCGCAGCACGACCCCGCATTTCGCGCCCTCGGGCTCGTTGTAGGCTTCCGCGCCGGTGGTGCCCTCGGGCTTCAGCACGATGCGCATCATCTGCAGCTTCAGCATCGAATCCGGGGTCAGCATATCCTTTTCCATCCCGTTCTTCGGGAAGGCGATATGCCGGTGCGCGGCCTTGCGGATCACATGCGGGTTTTCCGCAGCATCGCCCTGGCCGCGCCCCTCCGGATCCAGCAGCCAGCTCAGCGGCATCTGCAGCGCCTGACACAGCAGCACCAGCTTGTCGACCGAGGGCATCGCATTGCCGCGCTCGATCTGGCTCAGCTGCGCGGTGGAAATGCCCGCAGCCTCCGCCACCGTGGCCAGCGTCATCCGCCGGACCTTGCGCCGCTGCCGCAGCCGGGTGCCGAGCTCGTTCACCGGGCTTGCCGCCTGCGCAGCGGTGCCGCGCACGCTGGCAAAGGGAACGTCGATCTTGTCCGGATCATTCATCCGCAGCTTTCCTCCCCGCCCCCCGGATCAGCCCGAGACGCGATCATATAGTTGCCGGCGCGTGGGCCGCGCCCGCCCGTCAGCGGCCCCGAAGCGTGTCGCGCAGCCGGTTCCACGCCATGGTCGCCTCGGCCCCGATCTTCCAGAAGCCATGGAACGGCACCGGCGCGAGCGCGCCATCCACCGGCAGCGCCACATCCGCCGCCCCGCCCGACAGGATATGCTCCGCCACCATCCGCCCGGAGGCCGTGGAGACCGCAATCCCGCGGCCATTGTAGCCAAACATCAGATGCACGCCTGTCTCGGGCGCGACCAGATGCGGGAAATGATCGTCGGTGATCGCCACCTGGCCGTGCCAGCTCCAGGGGAAGGACACGTCCTTCAGCTCCGGCCAGAGCTTCCTGGCATAGCGGGTCAGATGGCCGTAATCGGCCTCCACCCGCGCATCGCGCTGCGGGCCGCGCCCGCCCATCAGCAGCCGCCCGGCATCGTCCAGCCGGTAATAGACCACGTCCCAGGCCGCCTCATACAGCGCCGCCCGCGAAGGCATGATCTTCTCGCGCAGCGCCGCGGGCAGCGGGTCCGTGGCGGCGATATAGGTCCAGACCGGGACCAGCGCCTGGCGGAAGCCGGGCCAGAGGTCATCGGTATAGCCATTGGTGCAGAGCACGATTTCGGGCGCGGTGACGGAGCCGCCCGCGGTGCTCACCTTCCAGTCCGAGCCCGCGCGCGCAACCGAGGTGGCCCGGCTCTGGCCGTGCAGGCTGGCGCCTGCGGCCTGCGCCGCCAGCGCGAGGCCCCGCGCATAGCCGAGCGGGTTCAGGTGGCCGCCGCGCGCATCGAAGGCCCCGGCGCGGTAGATGCCGGTGCCGGTCATCTGCGCCATTTCGGCCGCATCCACGAAGCGCACCGGCCAGCCGCGGGCGGTGCATTGCGCCACCAGAGCCTTCACCTGCGCCACGCCGGCATCGTCGATCGCGGCGCGGATCGTGCCGGTGCGGCTCGGCGCACAATCGATGCCATAGCGCTCGACCAGCTCGAACACTTCCGCCGGCGCATCGGAGCCCATCTGGTTCATCCGCTTGCCGCGCGCGGCGCCGAAATGCGCCTCCACGTCATCGGGCAGCGCCTTGAGCCCCGGGTTCACCTGGCCGCCGTTGCGCCCCGAGCAGCCATGCCCGATCTCGCCCGCTTCCAGCAGCACCACCCGCGCGCCCTGCCCTGCGAGCTTCAGCGCCGCCGCGAGCCCGGTATAGCCCCCGCCGACGATCACGACATCCGCCGTCTGCGCCCCGCTCAGCGCGGGAGCCGAGACCTGCGGGCGCGCCGTTTCCAGATAGAGGTTCTTCATCATGTGTTCCAAGTCGCTGCCGCCGAGCCAGATGCTCCGCCCGGACCGCTCGGCGCGCGGTCGGCGAATCCCCCCGTCGCCTCAGATTACGGGCCGAAAATTTTCTGACAATAAAATTGTGACGTCATTTTTTTATTGCCAAAGAATTATTTTCCATACCTTCTATGCCCACAACGATATCCGCAGCCTGATTCAGGCCAAGCGCATACGACGGAAAACAGGGAATGCCCGGCCACCGCCCGTAATGGGAAACGACACGCTGTGTCGGCCGATGATGCATGCCCGCTTCCGGAGCCAACCCGCCGCCCTGCCAGGGCGGTCTCGCAAGCAAGGCGGCGCCTGCGCCGCGACAGGGAGTATGACATGAGAAGTTCCATCGGTATCGCGACCCTGCTGACGCTCGCGACGCTCAGTGCGGCGGCGGCCCAGCAGGCGCCCGTGGCCGGCGAGGTCGCGGAAGGCGCGCTCAAGGGCAAAACCGTCACCTTCGTTTCCTATGGCGGCGTCTATCAGGACGGACAGATCAAGGCGCTGGACGAATTCGTGAAGAAATCCGGCGTCGAGCTGCTGTCCGACGGGCCGACGGAGCTCGCCAAGGTGCAGGCGCAGGTGGAATCGGGCAATGTCATGTGGGACGTGGTCGATACCGGCGACGCCCTGCCCTATGTCCATTGCGGCACGATCTTCCAGAAGCTGGATTTCAGCCGCATCGACACCTCGAAGATCCCCGCGGGCCAGGTTGGCGAATGCAGCGTTCCGGCGACGAACTATGCCGTGGTGCTGATGTACAAGAAGTCCGTCTTCGGGGATAACCCGCCGAAAAGCTGGGCCGATTTCTTCGATACCGAGAAATTCCCCGGCACCCGCGCGATCCCGGGCTATGGCGACCCGGAAGGCTACATGATGGAAATCGCGCTGCTGAACGACGGCGTGGAGAAAGACAAGCTGTTCCCTGCGGATCTGGACCGCGCGCTGAACAAGTACCGCAAGATGCGCGACGACGGCACGCTGATCCTGTGGACCACCGGCGCCCAGTCGCAGCAGATGATGGAGGCCGGTGAGGCCGATATGGCCATCGTGTGGTCCGGCCGCGGCAAGGCCGCCGTGGCAAACGGCGCCGAATACGAGCCGGTGTGGAACGACTGGATCGTCGTGAAAGATCAGCTCACGATCCCCGTCGGCAGCAAGAACACCGATGCCGCCTATGCGCTGATCAACGCCTATCTCGGCAAGGCCGCGCAGGAAACCATGACCGAGGCCACCTCCTATTCGCCGATCAACGTCGATGCCACGCCGAAGGTGGACGAGCTGACCGCGAAATGGCTGACCAACACGCCCGAGAAGCAGGCCACCGCCCATAACTTCAACATCCCCTACTGGGTCGAGCACAATACCGAGCTGACCGAGAAATGGGGCGCCTTCCTGGCGGGCAACTGACGCATTGCCGGGCCGTTCGCGCGGCCCGGCCCTTCCGAGGACGAGACCATGACCCAGACCGATCCGGACGTCCGGCAACGCCGCCGCGCCCTGCTGATGACCGTTCCCGCGCTGGCGGTGCTGGCGCTGGTGCTGCTCTTGCCGCTGGGGATCGTGGTGCTGCGCAGCTTCACCGTGCCCGAGCCTGGCCTCGGGAACTACGTCTGGTTCTTCGGCACCAAGGTGAACCTGACGGTGCTGCTGCGCACCTTCACCATCGCCTTCTGGGTAACGCTGGTCTGCGTGGTCGCGGCCTACCCCTATGCCTTCGCGATGTCGGTGGTGGGGCGGCGCACGCGGCTTTTGCTGGTGCTGTGCGTGCTGGTGCCGTTCTGGGTCTCGGGGGTGGTGCGCAGCTTCGCCTGGGTGATCCTGCTGCAGGACGCGGGCGTCATCAACCGCATCGTCATGGCGATGGGCTTCGAGAAGATCCGCCTGATCCGCACCCAGCTCGGGGTGACGATCGGGATGGTGCAGATCCTGCTGCCCCTCATGCTCATGCCGCTCTATTCGGTGATGCGCGCGATCGACCTGCGGCTGATCCAGGCCGCGGGCAGTCTCGGCGCCCATCCGGTGAAATGCTTCTTCCAGATCTACCTACCGCTGTCGCTGCCCGGGGTCTTTGCCGGGGCGACGATCGTGTTCATCTTGGCGCTCGGCTTCTATATCACGCCGCTGCTCCTCGGCGGGCCGTCGTCGACGATGCTGTCCACGCTGATCCAGCAGCAGGTCCTGTCGCTGCTGAACTGGGGCCGCGGCGGGGCGATGAGCGTGGTGCTGCTGGTCGCGACCTTCGCCTTCCTCGCGCTGGCCGCCCCTGTCATGAAACGCAAATACGACCTGAGCGGGAGCGGCAAATGAAACGCGCCGGACGTCTGTGCCTCGGGCTCGCCTGCCTGCTGATCGCGGTCTGGCTGGTGGCGCCCACGCTGGTGATCATCCCGATCTCCTTCACCGAGAAGAAATCGCTGGCCTTCCCGCCCTCGGGCTTCTCCTGGCAGTGGTATCAGAACATCTTCGCCAGCCGCGACTGGTCGCGCAGCCTGGTGAACTCGATCCAGATCGCTGCGATCGTGGCGGTGCTCGCGACCGTGCTCGGCACCATGGCCGCCCTCGGGCTGGAGCGGCTGAAGCCGCGCACCAGCGGGCTGATCCGCGCGGCCCTGATGACGCCGATGATCGTCCCGGGTGTGGTGCTGGCAATCGGGATCTATGCGGTCTATCTCGATGCCCATCTCGTCGGGACCTGGACCGGCTATGTGCTGGCGCATACGCTGCTCGCGCTGCCCTTCGTGGTGATCGCGGTGGGGGCGAACCTCGCCGTGTTAGACCGGCGGCTGGAAACGGCAGCGGCAAGCCTCGGGGCCTCGCGGCTCTCCACCTTCTTCACCATCACCATGCCACTGATCCTGCCCGGCATCCTGTCGGGCGCGCTCTTCGCCTTCGTCACCTCCTTCGACGAAGTGATCGTGGCCCTGTTCATCACCAGCCCGCAGCTGAAGACCCTGCCGGTGCAGATCTTTTCCTCGATGACCCGCGACACGGATCCGACCGTGGCCGCGCTCGGCACGCTGGTCTTCGCCGCAACGACCCTCATCATCGGCGCGGGCCTGCTGCTGGGCTCCCCGAAAGGACGCAAGCAATGACTGAAGCCCCCCGCCGCGGCGCCGCCATCGACATCAGTGCCGTGAGCAAGTTCTACGGCTCCTTCACCGCGCTGAAGGACGTCAGCCTGACGATCGAGCCGGGGGAATTCATGTCTTTCCTCGGGCCGTCGGGCTCGGGCAAGACCACGACGCTGAACCTGATCGCGGGCTTCACCGCGAATGACACCGGCTCGATCGCGCTCGACGGGCGCGCGATCGACAACCTGCCGCCGCACAAGCGCAATATCGGCGTGGTATTCCAGCATTACGCGCTGTTCCCGCATATGACCGTGGCGCAGAACGTGGCCTATCCGCTGAAGCAGCGCGGCATGGGGCGCGCCGCGCGCGAGGCCGCGGTGATGGAAACGCTGGCGAAGGTGAAGCTCGAGAGCTTCGCCCACCGCTACCCGAGCGCGCTCTCTGGCGGCCAGCAGCAGCGCGTGGCGCTGGCGCGCGCGATGGTCTTCAACCCGGCGCTCCTGCTGATGGACGAGCCGCTTGGCGCGCTGGACAAGAAGCTGCGGGAAGTGCTGCAGCTGGAAATCAAGCGCATCCACCGCGAGCTTGGCTCCACCTTCGTCTATGTCACCCATGATCAGGAGGAGGCGCTGGTGCTCTCCGACCGGATCGCGGTGTTCAACAAGGGCCAGCTGGAGCAGGTGGGGACCGGCGCCGATCTCTATACCCGGCCGCAGACCCTGTTCGTGGGCCAGTTCATCGGCGAGAGCTCGATCCTGCGCGGCACGCATCAGCGGGCGGGGGGCGAAACTGCGCTGCAGATCGGCGGCAGCCGGGTCAGCGTCGCGGCGGCGCCCGCCTCCGAAGGCGCGCAGGTGATCCTCCTGCGCCCCGAGCAGATCCGCGTGCAGCGCCCCGGCACCGGCCCGCAGGGCGATTTCGGCAATGTGCTGGCGGGGCAGATCTGCGAGAAGCTCTATCTGGGCTCCGCGGTCAAATACGAGGTGCGGCTGGCCGATGGCACCATCATCACCGCCCGCTCCGGGATCGAGGACAACGGCTTCGCGCTGAACGATGCGGTCGAGATTGCCTGGAGCCCGCGCAGCGGGATCCTCCTGGCCGATGATGGCAGCTGATCCGAGAGATAAGCCGGAACAGGGCGCAGGGCGCAGGGCGCAGGGCGCAGGGCGCAGGGCGCAGGGCGCAGGGCGCAGGGCGCAGGGCGCAGGGCGCAGGGCGCAGGGCGCAGGGCGCAGGGCGCAGGGCGCAGGGCGCAGGGCGCAGGGAAGCCATGCCCGCATCGACCGCATCGCGCAAGAAGCGCCACGATGCAGCCGCAGTCGGATCTGTGCGGCCGGCCCCGAACGCGCGGGCCGCCCCGGCTACCGCCCCAGCCGCGAGAAATCATGCCGCGGGTCGGGGCCGATGCCCAGATAGCCCCGCATCACCGCGGAAACCGCGTCGATGATCTCGTTCTTCTGGGTGTATCCGCGCGCCCGCGCCGCCCGGGCATCCCCGCCGACAAGCGCCGGGGCATCTGCGGCGATGGGTGTCGGCTCGGTGAGCGGCTGGCCACTGCGGGCATCGAAAATCTGCAGCGTGAAGCGGATGTCATGCACGCCCGAAAAATGCAGATACTTCTCTACCTTCGGCGTGATCGCATGAAACTGCTGCAGGGTTGCCACCAGGGTCACCGCCCGCTTGCCGCGCAGCTCCTGCGCGCCGGTGCGCAGCGCAGTCGTCATCAGCGCTTCGACCTGCGCATACCGGTCGCCGGGCGGATCGCCATGCCAGACGATGTCATAATCGGGCGTCCAGCTGTTTTCATCCGATGTGGTCAAGGTCCGCGGCACCGAAACCCGCACATCCGCCACATGCCAGCCCCGCGTGACGGCCGGATCCAGCGCCTGCGGATAGCGCACGCGCCACTCCCCATGCGCGCCGCAGCCCGCAACGGCCAGCAAGCCGAGCATCACCCCCCTGCGCCTGACCCGGATCGTCATGGTCCCCCCGCCTGATGCGCCTTTGGGCGGACCATGGCGCCTCACGGTTGCCAAATGGTTAATGCCCGCCCTCAGCGATAGGCTTCGAGGATCTCCAGGAAGGCCCCGGCGAAACGCTCCACCTTCGCCTCCCCCATGCCCGAAACCCGCGCAAGCTCCTCGCGGTCGCGCGGCATCTTTTCGGCCAGCCGGGCCAGCATGCCGCTGTCGCAGCTGAGGAGCCGCTCCTGCCCCCCGGCCCCGCGCGCGAGCTCCTGCTGCGCCGCCAGAAGCCGGTCGTAGATTTCGCCGGCGTCGCGCCCGGCGAGCCGCCGCCGCGCCGGATGCAGCGCCTCGACCGCACCCGCGATCACCTCCAGAAAGGCCGCGCCATAGCTTTCGAGCTTCTTCGCGCCGACGCCATTCACCCGCGCCATCTCGTCCATGCTCTGCGGCCGGCTCTCCGCCATCTCGATCAGGGTACGGTCGGGAAAGATCATGTAGGCCGGCAGCCCCGCCGCCTCCGACAGCGCCCGCCGCTTCGCCTTCAGCGCCGAGAGCAGCGGCGCATCCTCCTCCGCCACCAGCGCCCGCACCACGGGCTTTGCCTTGGCGCGCTGGATCAGGTCGCGCCGCAGCGTGATCCGCTCCTCGCCGCGCAGGATCGGGCGGGCGCGCTCCGTCATCACCAGCGCGCCATGGCGCTCGCTGTCGGGGCGCATCAGGTCGTGGCCCAGCATCTGCCGGAACACCGCCTGCCATTGCGGGCGGCTCAGCTCGCGCCCGACGCCGAACGTGGGCAGGCTGTCGTGGTTGCGCGCGCGGATCCGGTCATTGGTATTGCCGAGCAGGATCTCGATCAGATGGCCCGCGCCGAAGCTTTCGCCCGTGCGCAGCGCAGCCGAAAGCGCCTTGCGCACCGCGTCGGTGGCATCGAACAGCTCGGGCGGGCTTTCGCACAGGTCGCAATGGCCGCAGGGCTCCGAGGCCTCGCCGAAATAGGCCAGCAGCTTCTGGCGGCGGCACGATGTCGCCTCCGCGAGGCCGAGAAGGGAATTCAGCCGGGCGTGGTCGGCGGCCTTGCGGTCGGGCGGCGCGGGGCTTTCGTCGATCTGCGCCCGGCGCAGGCGGATGTCGTCGGGGCCATAGAGCGTCATCGTCTCTGCGGGTGCCCCGTCGCGCCCGGCGCGGCCGATTTCCTGATAATAGCTCTCGATGGATTTCGGCAGGTCCGCATGCGCGACCCAGCGGATATCGGGCTTGTCGATGCCCATGCCGAAGGCGATGGTCGCCACCACGATCAGCCCGTCCTCGCGCTGGAACCGGGTTTCCACCAGGCGGCGGTCCTCGGCCTCCATGCCGCCATGGTAATGGCAGGCCGGATGCCCCACCTCGCGCAGCGCCTGCGCGATCGCCTCGGTGCGGGCGCGCGCGGCGCAATAGACGATGCCGGACTGCCCCCGATGCGCGGCGGCATAATCCAGGATCTGCTTGCGCGGGCTGTCCTTCGGCGCGAAGGCGAGGTGGATGTTCGGCCGGTCGAAGCCGCGCAGGAAGGTCTCCGGCTGGCGCCCTTCGAACAGGCGGGTGACGATCTCGGCCCGGGTCTCCTCGTCGGCGGTGGCGGTAAAAGCCGCCAGCGGCACATTCAGCGCCCGCTTCAGCTCGCCGATGCGCAGGTAATCGGGGCGGAAATCATGGCCCCACTGGCTGACGCAATGCGCCTCGTCCACCGCAATCAGCCCGGCCTGCGCCCGCTTCAGCAGCGCGACCGTGGCCCCGGAGGCGAGCCTTTCGGGCGCGATATAGAGCAGCTTCAGCCGCCCTTCGTCGATCGCCTGGAACACCCCCTCGGTCTCCGCTTCGGTATTGCCCGAGGTCAGCGCCCCGGCCGCGACGCCCGCCTCGCGCAGCGCGCGCACCTGGTCGCGCATCAGCGCGATCAGCGGCGAGATCACCACCGTCAGCCCCGGCAGGCACAGCGCCGGCAGCTGGAAGCAGAGCGACTTGCCGCCCCCCGTGGGCATGATCGCGAGCGTATCGCGCCCGGCCAGAACCGCCCGCACGATCTCTTCCTGCCCCGGCCGGAACGACCGGAATCCGAAGACCGAGGCGAGCAGCGCCTCTGGATCGGGCTGGGCGGAATCGCGCATCAGAAGCCGTAGAAGAAGCCCGCGTTGTTGCGCAAAGCCTGTTGCAGGATGATGATGGCGATGAACACCACCAGCGGCGCCAGATCGAGCCCCGGCGTATTCGGCAGGAAGCGGCGGATCGGCGCATAAACCGGCTCCAGCAGGCTGTTCAGCCCGTACCACAGCTGTGCGACAAGAGGCTGGCGCAGGTTCAGCACCTGGAAGTTGATCAGCCAGCTCATGATGATCTGCACGATCATGACGAACCAGACGACGTTCAGGATCAGGTTCAGCGCCTGATACAGGGTGACCATGTGTGACCTCCGGGTGGTGCGGCACAACAGGTAAGCCAGCCGCGCCGCCGTTGCAACCTGCCGCGACGTTGCGATTGACCGCGATGTGGCGCTCGGGCACGCAATTGCGCAGGGAGGCGCTCATGTATCCGATTGTCCGCATGGCCAAGGCCTTGGCCCCCGCCCGGGGCCAGCCCGTCGATATCCTGCAGGTGCTGTCCACCCGGCACATCGCCTGGCCCTGGGACATCGACCCCTGGAAAGACCTCAACAATGGCCGCATCCTGACCCTGTTCGACCTCGGGCGGATCGCGCTGATGAACCGGGCCGGGCTGTTTCGCACGCTCCGCGCGAACCGCTGGGGCATCGTGGTGGCGGGCAACACCACACGCTACCGGCGCCGCATCACCATGTGGCACCGTTTCGAGATGCGGACCCGCTGCATCGGCTGGGATGACCGCTTCCTCTATCTGGAGCAGGGCATGTACCGCGGGGAGGAGTGCTGCAACCATGTGCTGATCCGCGGCGCGATCACCTCCGCCGGGGGCATCGTGCCGCCCTGGCAGGTGCTGGCCGCGATGGGCCATGCGGAGCCAAGCCCGGAGCTGCCATCGTGGGTGGCGGACTGGATCGCGGCCGAAACCGGGCGCCCCTGGCCGCCGAACCTCTGACAGGGGCCGCGCCCCCGCCGCCAAAACTGTGATCTGCGGGCGGCTTGCGTCCGGGCGCGGTTTGAGGCTTCATCGCCCCGACACGGAGGTTCGGACATGATCGCCCCACGCAAGCGGATCCTCGGCTGGTGGTTCTTCGACTGGGCCAGCCAGCCGTTCAATACCCTGCTGCTGACCTTCGTCTTCGCACCCTACATGGCGGACCTGCTCGGCTCCGGCACCTCGGCGCAGACGGTCTGGGGCTATGGCGTCGGCTTTGCGGGCGTGGTGATCGCGCTGGCCTCGCCCTTCCTCGGCGCCATCGCCGACCGCTCCGGCCGGCGGATGCCGTTCATCTGGCTGTTCTCGCTGATGTATGTGGCCGGGGCCTGGGGGCTCTGGTGGGCCGCGCCGGGCAATTACAGCCTGCTTCTGGTGATGACCAGCTTCGCCATCGGCCTGATCGGCATGGAATGGGCCACCACCTTCACCAATGCGCTCCTGCCCGGGCTCGCCCCGCGCGCGGAGCTGGGCAAGGTCTCGGGCACGGGCTGGGCCTTCGGCTATCTGGGCGGGCTGGTGTCTCTGGTGCTGATGCTGGGGCTGCTGCAGGTGAACCCGGCCACCGGGCACACGCTGATCGGCCTGCCGCCGCTCTTCGGGCTGGATCTCGCAGCGCGCGAGGATACCCGCATCGTCGGGCCGCTGACCGCGGTGTGGTATGTACTGTTCATGGTGCCGTTTTTCCTCTGGGTGCGCGACCCGCGCCCCGAAGGCTCGGTCTCCGTCGCCCGCGCGGCGCGCGAGGCCTGGCCGCATCTGCGCGCGACGCTCCGCGCCCTGCCCCGGCAGCGCAGCCTGTTCCTGTTCCTGCTGGCCTCGATGTTCTACCGCGATGCGCTGAACGCACTTTATACCTTCGGCGGGATCTATGCGAAGGGCGTGCTCGGCTGGACGATCCCGCAGATCGGGCTCTTCGGCATCCTCGGCACCATCACCGGCGCGGCCTTCGCCTGGCTCGGCGGGCGCGCGGACGACCGCTTCGGCCCGAAGGCGGTGATCCTGTTCTGCCTTCTGGTGCTCTCGGCCGTGGTGGTGGGCGTGATCTTCGTCGCGCGCGACAGCCTCTTTGGCCGGCCCGTCAGCCCCGACAGCATCCTGCCCGACATCGCCTTCTATGCCCTTGGCGGGCTGATCGGCGCGGCGGGGGGCGCGCTGCAGGCGGCCAGCCGCACGCTGATGGTACGTCAGGCCGACCCCGCGCATATGACCGAGGGCTTCGGCCTCTATGCCCTGACCGGCAAAGCCACCGCCTTCCTCGCGCCGCTGCTGATCGCCGTGACCACGCAGATCACCGGCACCCAGGCGATGGGGATCGTGCCGATCATCGTGCTTTTCCTCCTGGGCCTTGTGCTGCTACCCTGGGTGAAATCGTCCGGCGCCGCCTCCCCGGCCGCAACAGGAGACCCCACGCCATGAAACCGCTTGTCGCAGCCCTTGCGCTGAGCCTGCTTGCGCCCGCAGCCTCGGCCGAACCGCTGGCCCGGGAGCTGTTCGGCGCCGCCCGCACCCCGTCGCATCAGCAGCCCACGCCGATCGGCAGCTATGCGCGCGGCTGCGCGGCCGGGCTGCAGGCGATGCCCGAATCCGGCCCGACCTGGCAGATGATGCGGCTGAGCCGGAACCGTTTCTATGGCCAGCCGGTGATGCTCGGCTTCCTGCAGGACCTTTCGCGCTTCGCGGCCAGCCTTCCCGGCTGGCGCGGGCTCTATCTCGGCGATATCAGCCAGCCCCGCGGCGGCCCGATGACCGGCGGCCATGCCAGCCATCAGATCGGCCTCGATGCCGATATCTGGATGCTGCCCGCAACCCGGCTGAACCTGAGCGCGGCCGAGCGCGAGAAGATCAGCTCGATCCCGATCCGCACCGCCGACCAGACCCGCATCAATGGCAACTGGACGCCCCAGCACATGGCGCTGATGAAGGCCGCCGCCTCCGACCCGCGGGTGGAGCGGGTGTTTGTGGCCGCCGCCGCCAAGATCGCCATGTGCAATGCCGCGCCCCGCGGCGACCGTGCCTGGCTGCAGAAGATCCGGCCCATTTATGGCCACGAGACCCATTTCCATGTGCGCCTCGCCTGCCCGCCCGGCGCGACCTATTGCGAGAGGCAGAGCCCCACGGTGGCGGAGCTGTCCAAGGGCGGCGATGGCTGCGACGAGACTCTGAACTGGTGGGTGACGACCTATCTCGAGGAGCTGCGCAATCCGCCCAGGCGCCCCGCCACCCCCGGCCCCGCACCGAAAACCGCCAAGACCTTCGTGATGTCCGATCTGCCGTCCGCATGCCTGAACGTTCTCGCCTCGCGCTGATCACCGTGCTGCTGGGGGTGGGCCTCGGGCTGGGCGGGCAGGGATGCGCCGCGCAGAACGAGCACGCCTCCGCGGTGCAGCTTCGGGGGGAATTCCTGCAAAGCTGGGTCTGGCGCCTGCCCGACCCGGAGTTCGGTGGCTTCTCCGGCCTGAAATTCCTCGAAGACGGGCGCCTTTTCGTCACGCAATCGGACCGCGGCACGGTCTGGCGCGGGACGCTGAGCCGCGATGCGACCGACCGGATCATCGGTGTGAGCCGCACCGGCGGCCCGGTTCCGCTGCACGACCGCGACGGCCAGGTGCTGGACCGGCGGCGCGGTGATGCCGAGGGGCTGGCGATCGCGCCGCAGGGCGGGATCTATATTTCCTTCGAGGGCGAGAACCTGGCCCGCGTCGCCTATTATCCGGCCGATGACGCCCCGGCGCAGCTGCTGCCGCGCCCGGCCGCCTTTGACCGGTTCTGGCCGAATTCCTCGCTGGAAACGCTGGCGATCGATGCCGAGGGCACGCTCTACACCATCCCCGAACGTTCGGGCGCGAAGGAAGCCCCCTTCCCGGTCTGGCGGTTCCGCAATGGCGCCTGGGATCAGCCCTTCACCATCCCGCGCGACAATACCTGGCTCACGGTCGATGCGGATTTCGGGCCCGACGGGCGGTTCTACCTGCTGGAGCGCGATTTCTGGGGGCTGCTGGGCTTCCGCACGCGGGTGCGCGTCTTCGATATCCGCGGCGACCGGATTTCGGGCGGCGAGGTCCTGGTGGAGACATCGGCCGGCACGCATGACAACCTGGAGGGGCTTGCCGTCTGGCGCGACCGTCAGGGCACGATCCGGCTGACGATGATCTCCGACGACAACCAGCGCTTCTTCCAGCGCACCGAATTCGTGGAATACCGGGTCCGGGCACAGAAGCCTTGACCGGCGGGGCGCGGCGGCGTATGCGCCGCCTGTCCTCGGACCATGTCCCCGCTACCATGTAAAAACGGTGATCTCATGAAACGCCTGTTGCCTGGCATTCTCGCCATGACCGTCATCGTCGTGGCCTCCAATATCCTCGTGCAGCACCTGTTCGGCCAATGGCTGACCTGGGGTGCCTTCACCTATCCCTTCGCCTTCCTCGTCACCGATCTGACGAATCGCCTGCAGGGGCCGGCCGCCGCGCGCAAGGTGGTGGTCGCAGGGTTTGTCGTGGGCATTCTCTGTTCGGTGATCGGCTCGCAGATCGATGGCGAATTCGGCGCGCTGGTCAGCTTCCGCATCGCAGTGGCGTCCGGCCTCGCCTTCCTGTGCGGGCAATTGTGCGATGTGTCGGTCTTCAACCTGCTGCGCCGGTTCAGCTGGTGGAAGGCGCCGCTGGTGGCATCCTTCCTCGGGTCCTGTATCGATACCGCGCTGTTCTTCTCCCTCGCCTTTGCCGCGCCCTTCGCCTTCATCGAACCGGGCAACGACATGGGCTGGGCCGGCGAAATGCTGCCGCTGCTCGGTATCGGGCCGCAGGTTCCGCTCTGGGTCTCGCTCGCGCTGGCCGATTGGTGTGTCAAAGTTGCTATAGCAATAATCGCATTGACGCCTTATCGGGCAATTGTCTGGAAACACGCGCCACGCATTGCGTGAATTAACTTGCCATATACCAGATCTGTGCCACCTTTGGTTCATCGGCAACGCATGAAAGGAGGTGGTCCAGTGTCTAGAGTGATATTGGAGAGAGGTGTCGGGACAGTCAGGGGGGCCGAGGCCTGAGGGCAACCCCAAGGGTCGAAAACCCTGGCTGGGACGGACGGATCCGATCTAGGACCCTAACCGGACCATCTCCGTAGATCTCGGGGGGCCGCGAGCGGATGCAGCGGCCCTTACCCTTTGCCAGCGCCCGGCTGATCAAGGCGCAGGCCAGAACGAGGAGACGCAGGCGGGCAATGCCCCGGCGTCTCCAGCATCCGCCCCAGTTTCAGCTCTTCGCCAGAACGCCGCTCCGAGCTGCCTGACGCATGCGTCGCCCCCTAGGGGGTGGAGGCCCGGTCTATGGCCCGCCCGAGGATTTCGCGGCGCCGCGGGTGCCCGGCGCGACGGCGCGAATCGGCGGCTGCCGCGCAAAGGTGCCTCTCCGACCGATCATCGCATTTCCGCCGAAACCCCCATCTCGCACTGGATTCCGCGAGGCTTCCGTGGCATCCCCGGGGCAAAAGGAAAGGATCTGGCGATGAGCGAACCCGACATCTCCGCGATGAGCTTCGAGCAGGCGATGAAGGAACTCGAGGGCGTCGTCGGGCGGCTCGAGCGGGGCGAGGTGCCGCTCGACGAATCGATCCGCCTGTATGAGCGCGGGGCTGCGCTGAAGGAGCGCTGCGCGACGCTGCTGAAGGAAGCCGAGGAGCGGGTCGAGAAGATCACGCTCGGCACTGACGGCGCGCCGAATGGCACGGTCCCGGTCGAAGGCCTGTAATGTTTCCCGAACGTCTGGCCCAGGTGCAGGGCGCGGTGGGCGCCGCGCTGGACGAAGCGATCGCGCGCTATCCGGCCGGCAGCCTGCGCGACGCGATGGCCTATGCCGCCACAGGCGGCAAACGGCTACGGGCGTTTCTGGTGCTGGAATCGGCCGCGCTGTTCGGGGTGGCGGATGCCCTGCCCGCGGCCACCGCCGTCGAGGCGCTGCATGCCTACAGCCTCGTGCATGACGACATGCCCTGCATGGACGACGACGACCTGCGCCGCGGCCTGCCGACCGTCCATGTGAAATGGGACGAGGCGACCGCGGTTCTGGCGGGCGATGCGCTGCAGACGCTGGCCTTTGCGCTGTGCACCGCCCCGGCGCTCGGGCCGCACCGGATCGAGCTGGTTGCGGCACTGGCCGAGGCTTCGGGCGCGGGCGGGATGGTCCATGGTCAGGCGCTCGACATTGCGGCCGAAACCGCTGCCGTGCCGCTGAGCCTTGCCGAAATCACCCGGCTGCAGGCGGGCAAGACCGGGGCGCTGATCTCTTTTGCGGCCGAAGCGGGGGCGATTCTCGCCGGCGCGGACCGCGCGCCGCTTGCGGCCTATGCGCGCGCGCTCGGGCTCGCCTTCCAGATCGCCGATGACATTCTCGATGTCGAGGGCTCGGAGCAGGCGGCGGGCAAACGCCTGCACAAGGACGCCGCCGCGGGCAAGGCCACCTTCGTGTCGCTCCTCGGGCTCGCGGGCGCCAAGCAGCGCGCCGCCGAGCTGGTCGCCGAAGCCGAAGCCGCTCTTGCGCCCTATGGCGAAAAGGCGGAAACCTTGCGGGACGCCGCGCGTTATGTGATCGCCCGCGACAAGTGAGCCAGTGATGAGCCAGACCCCGACCCTCGACCGCGTGCATCTGCCTTCGGACATGAAGGCGCTCTCGGATGCCGAGCTGAAAAAGCTCGCCTCGGAGCTGCGCGCGGAAACGATTTCCGCGGTGTCGGAGACCGGCGGGCATCTGGGTGCGGGGCTCGGCGTGGTGGAGCTGACGGTGGCGCTCCATGCCGTGTTCGACGCCCCGCGCGACAAGATCATCTGGGACGTCGGGCATCAGTGCTATCCGCACAAGATCCTCACCGGGCGGCGGGAGCGGATCCGCACCCTGCGCATGAAGGACGGGCTGTCGGGCTTCACCAAGCGCTCGGAAAGCCCCTACGACCCGTTCGGCGCCGGGCACAGCTCGACCTCGATCTCCGCCGCCGTGGGCTTCGCGATGGGCCGCGAGCTGGGCGCTGAGACCGGCGATGCGATTGCCGTGATCGGCGATGGCGCGATGTCGGGCGGTATGGCCTTCGAGGCGCTGAACCATGGCGGGCATCTCGGCAAACGGGTGTTCGTGGTGCTGAACGACAATGAAATGTCGATCGCGCCGCCGGTCGGGGCCCTTTCGGCCTATCTCACGCGGCTCTATTCCGAAGCGCCGATGCAGGACCTGAAGGCCGTCGCCAAGGGCGCGGTCAGCCTGCTGCCGGAGCCGTTCCAGGAGGGCGCGCGCCGGGCGAAGGAACTGCTGAAGACCATGGCCGTGGGCGGGACGCTGTTCGAGGAGCTGGGCTTCACCTATGTCGGGCCGGTGGACGGGCACGACCTGGACGCGCTGCTGCCGCTCCTGCGCACGCTGAAGGCCCGCGCCAAGGGGCCGGTGCTGATCCATGCGCTCACCCGCAAGGGCAAGGGCTATGCCCCCGCCGAAGCGCGCGCCGACAAGGGCCATGCCACGGCGCGATTCGATGTGGCGACCGGGGCGCAGCACAAGGCGCCCTCCAACGCGCCGAGCTATACCAAGGTCTTTGCCGAGAGCCTGATCCGCGAGGCCCGGCGCGACGAGAAGATCGTCGCCATTACCGCCGCGATGCCCGATGGCACCGGGCTCGACCTCTTTGCCAAGCAGTTCCCACGCCGGTGTTTCGACGTGGGCATCGCCGAGCAGCATGCGGTGACCTTTTCCGCCGGGCTGGCGGCCTCCGGCATGCGGCCGTTCTGCGCGATCTATTCCACCTTCCTGCAGCGCGGCTACGATCAGATCGTCCATGATGTGGCGATCCAGCGGCTGCCGGTGCGTTTCGCGATCGACCGCGCCGGGCTCGTGGGCGCCGATGGCGCGACCCATGCCGGGGCGTTCGATATCGGCTTTATGGCCTCGCTGCCCGGCATGGTGGTGATGGCCGCGGCCGATGAGGCCGAGCTGGTGCATATGGTGGCAACCGCCGCCGCGCATGACAGCGGCCCGATCGCCTTCCGCTATCCGCGCGGCGAGGGCATGGGCGTGGAGATGCCCGAGGAGGGCGTACCGCTGGAGATCGGCCGTGGCCGCATCGTCGCCGAGGGGGCGCGCGTCGCGATCCTGAGCTTCGGCACCCGTCTCGCGGAGGTATTGAAGGCGCGCGAGGCGCTCGGCCAGCGCGGCATCGCGCCCACGGTCGCCGATGCGCGCTTCGCCAAGCCGCTCGACACCGCGCTGATCCGCCTGCTGGTGGCGGAGCACGAGGCGCTGATCTGCATCGAGGAAGGCGCCATCGGCGGCTTCGGCAGCCATGTGGCGCAGTTCCTGGCGGAGGAAGGCGTCTTCGACCGCGGTTACAAATTCCGCTCCATGGTCCTGCCCGATACGTTCATCGACCACGCCAGCCCCGAAGATATGTATGCCTCCGCGCGCATGAACGCGGCCGACATCGAGGCGAGGGTGCTGGAGCTGCTGGACGTCGCCGTCGCGCGGCGGGCCTGATCAGCCCCGGATCGCGGCCTCGATCGCCGCGACGTCGATCCGGCCCATGCTCATCATCGCGGTGAAGGCGCGCTCCGCCGCGGCCCCGCCCCCGGCCAGCGCCTCCGTGAGCACCCGCGGCGTGATCTGCCACGAGATCCCCCAGCGGTCGCAGCACCAGCCGCAGGCGCTCTCCGCCCCGCCATTGCCCACGATCGCATCCCAGTAGCGGTCGGTCTCTGCCTGATCGTCGGTCGCGATCTGAAAGGAGAAGGCCTCGCTGTGCCGGAACACGGGGCCGCCATTGAGCCCGCAGCACGGAATCCCCGCGACGGTGAACAGCACGAGCAGCACATCGCCCTTCCGGCCCGAGGGATAATCCGCGGGCGCATGGTGCACGGCTTCGACGGTGCTGTCCGGAAATGTCGCGGCATAGAAGGCCGCGGCGGCTTCGGCATCATGGTCGTACCAGAGGCAGACCCGGTTCCTGGTGGTCATGGCGCGCTCCTCCCACAGGCGAAGGTAACGCAGCCGGGCCTTTCCTGTTCCCGTGGCTCAGCCGGCCTCACGCGCGCTCAGCAGCCCCTCGGCCACCAGCCGCGCGGCCCAGCCGGCCGGATCCTCGAACCGGTGCGTCTTCCAGCCGCGCATATGGGCGGTGGCGATATTGTCGGCGCGGTCATCGGCGAAGAGAAGCTGCGCGCCGCTGAGCCCGGTCTCGGCCTCCACGCGCTCATAGATTGCGGGCGCCGGTTTCGCCATCCGCAGATGGCCCGAAACGAAGCCACGGTCGAACTCCCGCAGGAACGGGTAGTGCAGCTGCGCGAGCGCGAAGGTCTCCACCCCGAAATTGGTGAGCGAGAACACCGGCACCCCCTTCGCCCGCAGCGCGCGCAGGAGGCGCACCGAATGCGGAATCTCGGGCGCGGCCATCTGCAGCCAGTCATCGTGCCAGCGCAGGATTTCGGCCCGCCAGCGCGGGTATCTGTCGGCCCAGGCCAGCACGGTTTCGCGGAAGGGCGCGCCATGGTCGATCAGGTCGTTCATGCCATGCAGGTCGATTTCCGCGAACATCGCCCGGCGCTCGGCCTCCGGCATGATCCGGTCGTAATGCCGCTCGGGCTGCCATTCGATCAGCACATTGCCGATATCGAAGATCACCGCCTCAACCATTGTCCCTCCCCGCGGCCCGCACCGCCCGGTCCAGCGCCTCCAGGAAATGCGACCTGTCGGCGCGGCTGAAGGCGCGCCCGCCGCCCTGCCGGAACGGATCGGCCGCGCGCAGATCGGCCATCAGGTCGCGCGTGGCCAGCACGTTGCCGATATTCGCGGGCGTCAGCGCCTCGCCATCGGGGCGCAGCACCCGCGCCCCCGCCGCCACGCATTTCGCCGCGAGCGGAATATCGTTGGTGATGACGACATCGCCCCGCCCTGCCCGCTCCGCGATATGCTTGTCGGCCTCGTCCGGCCCTTCGGCGACATAGACCATGCGCACCAGCGGGTTTTGCGAAGGCCGGAGCCCGCCATTCGACACGAAGGCCAGAGGCACGCCGAGCCGGGTCGCGACCCGCTCGGCCTCCTCCTTCACCGGGCAGGCATCGGCATCGACCCAGATCACCGCCAGAGCGCCTCCGAATGGAAGGCGATGTGATCCTCGATGAAGGTCGATACGAAGAAATAGCTGTGATCGTAGCCCTTCTGCATGCGGAAGGCGCCGGGCTGGCGGCGCGCGGCCATGGCCTGGGCCAGCGTTTCCGGGCGCAGCAGGTCGAGGAACTGGTCGGCCCCGCCCTGGTCGATCAGCACTTCGCCGTCGAAGCCCTTCTCCGCCATCAGGATCGAGGCGTCATGCGCGCGCCAGCGGCTTTCGTCGGCGCCAAGGTAGGCGGTGAACTGCTTGCGGCCCCAGTCGCTGCCGGTGGGGTTGGCGATCGGCGCGAAGGCCGAGACGGAGCGGAAGCGGCCGGGCAGGCTCATCGCCAGCGTGAGCGCGCCGTGGCCGCCCATCGAATGGCCGGTGATCGCCTGGCGGTCCTCGTCAATCTCGAAGCCGGCGGTGACGACGCGGGGCAGCTCCTCGGCAAGGTAGTCCCACATGCGGAAATGCTTCTTCCAGGGCGCCTGCGTCGCGTTCACATAGAAGCCCGCGCCCTGGCCCAGGTCATAGGCCTCGTCATTTGCCACGCCCTCGCCGCGGGGCGAGGTATCGGGGAACACCAGCGCCAGCCCGTGCTCGGCGGCGAAGCGCTGCGCGCCCGCCTTCACCATGGCGTTTTCATGGGTGCAGGTCAGCCCCGAGAGATACCACAGCACCGGCGCCGGGCGCTCGATCGCGCTCGCGGGCAGGAACAGCCCGAAGGTCATGTCGCAGCCGGTGACCTCCGAGGCATGGGCATAGACACCCTGAATGCCGCCGAAGCACCTGTTTTCCGAAATCGTGCGCATGGCGCCCTCCTAGTGATGCGAAACCCAGGCAATGACGCCCGGGATGGTCAGGATGCTGACCGCCGTCGAGATCAGGATCGCGGTGGAGACCCGCTGCATCCCCACCCCGAAATAGGCGGCCAGAATGTAGACGTTTCCGGCGACGGGCAAGGCCGCGGCGGCGATCATGACGCCAGCCGCGAAAGGCTCCACCGGGAACAGCCAGAGTGCCGCCGCCGCCACCGCGAGCGGATGAAGCACCAGCTTGGCGAACGAAAGCCAGACCGCGGGCGCCACGCGCTGCGCCGATGTGGCCGCGAGCGAGGCGCCGATGGCGAACAGCGCGCCCGGCGTGGCCGCGGCCCCGATCAGGGCGAGGAACTCCGCCAACGGCGCGGGCATCGGCAGATGCAGCCCCGCCCAGGCGAGCCCCGCCGCCATCGAAACGATCATCGGATTGCGCAGGAGCCCCAGCAGCAGCGGCCCAAACGCCACCCGGCCATGGCGCGACGCGGTGATGAGCATGGTGATGAGCGGCGAGAACACGATCATGTCGGCGGTCAGCACCATCAGCACCGGGCCCGCCGCGCGTTCGCCCAGCAGCACGACGAGCATCGGCACCCCGAGAAAGCCGGTATTGCCGGTCATGCCGGTATGGGCCTCCATCGCGGCATCGGCGAGCGGCAGGCCGCGCAGGCGCGCCACCGCAAAGCACAGCGCCCAGACCACGGCCGAGCCCGCCAGATAGGCCGCGACGAAGACCGGGTCGAACAGTTGCTCGATGGGCAGGGTGGCGGCGAAGCGAAACAGCATCGCCGACAGCGCGAAATAAAAGACGAAACGGGTCAACGCGGCGGTGGCTTCGGGCGGGAAGAACCGCACCCGGCCCGCCGCCCAACCGAGCCCGATCAGGCCGAAGAACGGCAAGGTCTTGAGGAAGATCGCCAACATGCTCCAGCGCTAGCACGCGCGGGCGGTGTCAGCCACCCCCGATGAGCGTCCCCGCCAGGAACACCAGCGCGCCCCCGACCACCACCTGCATCACCGCCCGCAGGAAGGGCGTTTCCATGTATTTGTTCTGGATCCAGGCGATGGCCCAGAGCTCCACGAAGACCACCATCATCGCGACGATCGTCGCCGTCCAGAAATCCGGGATCAGATAGGGCAGCGCATGGCCGAGGCCGCCCACCGCCGTCATGATCCCCGAGGCGAGGCCGCGCTTCAGCGGGCTGCCGCGGCCGGAGATGACGCCATCGTCATGGGCGGCCTCGGTGAAGCCCATGGAGATCCCCGCCCCCACTGCCGATGCGAGGCCGACGAGAAGCGTGGTATGGCTGTTCTGTGTGGCGAAAGCGGTGGCGAAGATCGGCGCCAGGGTGGAGACAGAACCATCCATCAGCCCCGCGAGGCCCGGCTGCACCCAGGTCAGGATGAACTGACGGTAGGCGGCGCGGTCCTCCTCGTCCTTGGCATCGGTGGTCAGGTTCGCGGCTTCGAGCTCTTCGGCCTTCTTTTCGTGGCCCTGTTCGGCCGCAGCCAGATCGCCGAGCAGGATCCGGGTCTCGGCGTCCTGGGTGCGCTGCGCGGCCAGGATATAGAACCGGGCGGCATCGCGCTCCATCGCCTCCGCCTCGCCGCGGATCTTCTCGAGCGACAGGTTCGCGGTGAGCCAGATCGGCTTGCGGGTGTAGTAGCCCGCCACGTGCTCGCGCCGGATCAGCGGGATCACCTCGCCGAAGCGGGCCTGGTGGCGCTCGATCAGGCGGCGGCGGTGCTCGTCCTCCTCCGCGGCCATCCCCTCGAAGACCGCAGCCGAGGCCGGGTATTGCGCGCGCAGGCGCTCGGCATAGGTGCGGTAGATCCGGGCGTCGTCTTCCTCGGAGGAAATCGCGAGGGCCAGAACCTCCTGTTCGGACAGGTCGGAGAAGCGGCGTCGGGAGGCAAGGCCGGAAAACATGGGGCACCCGTTTTTAGAACGGTTCTAAATTACATGCTTCCGCCCACGCTGCAAGCGCATTATTGCAGCTGCGCGATCCGCCGGGCGAGCTGGGTCAGCGCCTCGGATTGCGCCGCCACCGTGGCCGCAGCGCCCTCGCCCTGTACCGGCACGCTCAGGTCGAACCGGCGCATCAGATCGCCGCCGCCACCGCCCTGCGGCGTGACGAAATAGAGCCCGCTGAGCCGCACCATGCCCTGCGCCGTCGGCACGAACTGCTCCACCCGAACCTCGATCCGGCGCGCGGGCAGATCGCTCAGCGGCCAGGGCTCGGCGATCACCGTGGCGCCGGAAAGCTGCGAGATCTGCCGGGCGAGCGCCAGCGTCACCGCCCGCGGCGGATTGTCGGCCCAGATCTCCTTCGGATTGGAGCGGAGCGCTCCGTCCTCAGATTGCGCGGCGATCTCCTGATCGGCGGCATATTGCGGCAAGGAGACCTCGCGCAGCTCGGCCGTGCCGATCCGGTCCGGATAAGCCCGGGCGACCGGCGCCGGGTCTATGGCGAAGCGCGCGACATCGCCCGAACAGGCGGCCAGTGCCAGCGCGAGAAGCAAGGAGAAGCGGGGCATCTGGGTCCTCCGTCAGCGGCCAAGGATGAAGGCGCGCGGGTTGCGTTCGATCATGCGCGCGAGCGAGCCGAAGGCCTGGGTCGCGCGCTGCAGCTCGCGCATGGTGGCGACGAGCTGGTTGTTGAAATCACTGCGCGCGCTGTAGGCATTCACCATGACCTGCGCGTCACGCACCAGGGTATCGAGCCGCCCGGTCAGCTCCGGCACGCGGTCAGTGGCGCCGCGGATCGCCTGGGCCGCGTCCTGCGTGGCGCTCAGCGTGCCGTTCAGCTTGTCTGCCGCGCCCCCGGCGCGCAGCTCGGCCAGAAGCGCCGCGGTTTCCTGCAGCGTATCAGCGAGCGCCTTCGGCAGCTGCGCCGCATCCTCGGAGCCCAGCATGCCGCGCAGCTGCGTGATCGTGCCGTCGATGTTGCGCCCGATATCGCCCAGCGGCATCTGGCCCACGGCATCGGCCGCGCGCGTGGTGGCCGCCAGCGTATCGCCGAAGCCCTCGAACTGCGTCATCACGCTGCCCGCAGCATCGGTCAGGCCGGTCATGGCCGCGGCGGCCTTGCCCGCGGCATCCGCTTCATTGAGCTGCGCGACGAGCACCTGCATCTGATTGAGCAGCTTCGACAGGTTCACCGGCACGGCGCGGGTTTCCTGGCTATCGGCGATGGCCGCGATGGAATCCAGCGTGCGGATCGCCGAATCCATCAGCTTCTCGATCGGCAGATTGGCCACCCGGCCGACCACATCGCGCGCAGAAGCCGCCAGATCGTTGGTCGCGGGGGGGGCCGTCGGCAAGGTCGGATAGGGCTGTGCCTCCAGCGCGATGGTGGCCGGAGGCTGATCGGGCACATCGACCAGCTCGACCACCAGGGTCGTGCCCAGAAGCCCGGTTCCCGCGACGCGCGCGCGCAGGCCGCCCCGCACCTCCTGCGCCAGGAAATCGGTCAGGGTGGCGGCATCGGCATCGCGGGTCAGGCCCAGCCGCTCCGGAGACAGCGCGATGATCACCTGCTGCTGGGCGTAGCGGGTTCCGGCGGCATCCGTCTGCACCCGGATCGAGATATCGGTGACTTCGCCCGCCTCGACCCCGCGGAACTGCACCTTCGCGCCGCGCGCGAGCCCGTCCACCGGATCGTCGAACAGCAGCACGAAATGCGGCGGGTCGATCGCATCGGTGCCGAAGATCGAGGTCTTGGCGGCCTCCGCGCTTTCATAGAGCCGGAAGCCGCGGCCATTCTCGACGATCCCGCCGCCGCTGGTCAGGGTGTCGAATTCGACGCCCCCCTGCACCAGCGAGGCGAGCGAGCGCACCGAGAGGCTCACGCCGCCCGTGCCCAGCGAGAACGAGACCCCCGACGTATTCCAGAACCGTGTCATCGTGGTCATGCGGGCATCGTAGGGTGCCTCCACATAGGCATCGACGATGACCCCGGTGCCCGCCGCATTCAGCCGCAGGTTCTGGATCCGCCCCACCGTGAGCCCGCGGTAGATGATCGGCGCGCCTTCGGCGAGGCCGCCCGCATCGGCGGCGCTCAGCTCCACCACCGTGCCCTTGGTCGGATCCGGGGCGACGGGGGGCCGTTCGAGCCCCTGAAACACGCTCTGCTGCTGGCTCGGCTGCGCGTCCCACCAGCCTTCGATGAAGGTCCCCGATAGAACCGTATCCAGCCGCGAAATCCCCTGAGCGGAGACCTCGGGGCGCACCAGCCAGAACCGCGCATCCTTGTCGATATAGGGCGCGACATCCTTGTGCACCCGCACCCCCACCTTCACCGATTGCAGATCGGCGCTGAAGCCCACGGTCTCGACGGTCCCGACCGTCACTTCGCGGAATTTCAGCTGGGTTTCGTTGGGGGTGATCCCGGTCGCGTCGGCAAAGTCGATCTCGATCAGCATGCCGCGGTCGGAATAGCTGTGCCAGGCGACACCGAGCGTCACCGCCAGCGCCAGCAGCGGCACCAGCCAGACGACGGAAACCCGGCTCCAGATAGGATCCGAGGCCGGGGATTTCTTCAGTTCGGCGGGTTCGGGCGTCTCGGTCATGGTGTCCCTGTATCTGGGCCGCGCCAGATCAGGCGCGGATCGAAGGCTTGCGCCGACAGCATGGTGAAGGCGACGGATAGCGCGAAAGCGGCCGCGGCCGGGCCGGGGTGGATTGAGGCTACGAAGCCCAGCTGCACCAGCGAGGACAGGATCGCCACCACGAATACGTCGATCATCGACCAGCGGCCGATGAATTCGACCACATCATAGAGCAGAAGATGCGGCTTGCCCCCCGCCTGCGACGGCCGCGCGACGATCAGCGCGAGATAGGCGATGGCGACGAATTTGCAGATCGGGATCATCACCGAGGCGGCGAGAATGATGAGCGCGATCGGCCAGCTGCCATGTTCGGCCAGCTCCACCGCGCCGCCGATGATGGTGCTTTCGGTATGCGTTCCAAGGGCGTTGGTGAGCAGCATCGGATAGAGATTGGCCGGTATGTAGAAAATCAGCCCCGCCCACCACCAGGCCCAGACCTTCTGCAGGCTGCGCGGCGCGACCGGATGCAGCTGCGTGCCGCAGCGCCCGCACCTTTGGGTGCCCGCAGCCCACACCCGCCCACATTCGGTGCAGCCGGTCAGCCCGGCATCGGTGGCGGTCAGGAAGCGCTCGCTCATCTGTCGATTGCCTCCCAGATCGCCCATTTGCTCATGTAGATGTTCTTGAGCACAGTCACGATGATCAGCGCACAGAAGGCCCAGAAGGCCGGGCCAAAGGAAATGGAGGCAAGCCCCGCGATCTTCACCAGGGCAACGCCGGTGCCGATGACGAAGATCTCCGCCATGGACCAGGGCTGCAGCTCCTCGACCAGACGAAACACGCGGCGCGCGTGCCTCCAGGCGGGGCGGCCGTTCGCCAGCGGCCAGAGCGTGTAGATCAGCCCGGCAAAGCGCAGCACCGGCAGCGCCGCGATGGAGCCCAGAACCGCCAGCGACAGGGGCGCAAGCCAGCCATCGGAGAAGGCCATGGCGACCTCGAAAACCGAGCTCTCATGGCCGAATCCATGCGACGAGATTCCCAAAAACGGGAAGAAGATCGCCGCAATCATCAGGATCATCGCGGTGAAGGCCAGCGCCATGACATGCAGGAAAGACCGGTCCCGCGGGGTCATCAGCAGGCTGCCGCAGCGCGCACAGGCGGCGCGCTCCTGCGCCATCAGCGCGGTGGCGCGGTGCAGCGTGTCGCAGTGCGGACAGGCGATGAGGTCCTCAAGCGGGGGAAGCGGGCCGTTCATGGGCGCGATGATAGACCGCGCCGCCGGGCAAGCAAGACGCCCCGGCCTGTCGCGCGCATTTTCAGCTTAAACCGACGTTAAGTCACCGCAGGTATACCGTCCGCGATCGGTAACCTTTCCTGGCTGGCGGATGGACGGATGAAAAAGAGCGACAATTCGGCTCCGATTGTCATCAAGCGGAAGAATGTCATTGCCGGCGGCGGCCATCATGGCGGCGCCTGGAAGGTCGCCTATGCGGACTTCGTGACCGCCATGATGGCGTTCTTCCTGCTGATGTGGCTGCTCAATGCCACCACGGAGAAGCAGCGCAAGGGCATTGCGGATTACTTCAACCCGACGATCCCGGTGAACCGGATTTCGGGCGGGGGAAGCGGGGCATTCGGCGGCGATTCGATGTTCACCGACGAGAAAATGGCCCATTCCGGCACAGGCGCCGTCTTTCAGAACGCGACCGCGCAAAAGCAGTCCAAGGGATCCGAGGAGATGGGGCAAAACCCCGATGCGCAATCGGAGGACGAATTCAACACGGTCGCACGCGAGATCGACAAGACCCTTTCCGGGCGCACCGGCGAATCCATGGCGAGCGACAAGCTCGCGCGGCGAATCGTCACGCGGGTGACGGACGAGGGGCTGATCGTGGAATTCTTCGATCTGGAGAACGAGCCCCTGTTTGCCGCCGACAGCGCGACCCCGGAGCCGATTCTCGGTGAAATCACACAAATGCTGATCCGGGTATTTGGCCTTGTCGACAACCAGATCGCCGTAAACGGATATGTGCGCTCCTATCCCGAAGTTCTGCGGGTGGACCCGGTCTGGGATCTCTCTTCCGAACGGGCGCAAGTGGTGCGCGGCTTGCTGGAGCAGGCGGGGTTTGATCGCAAACGCGTCCAGCGCGTCACTGGCTTTGCCGACCGCAAGCCCGCGGCGAAGGCGGCAATGTCGATTCGCAACAACCGGATCGAGGTGATCTTGCTGCGCAAGGGCCGGTAAATCCAAGCAATTTCTTATAATTTCAGTCGTTAGGTCGATTTTAAGATCACCGGCCGCAAGGTCAGGACACTCAGGGACACCAGCAGCAGAAAGGCGCTTTCATGTCCATTTCCTCCTCGCTCACCGCCGGCGTTGCCGGGCTTGCAGCGAACTCCACCCGCCTCGCCACCATTTCCGACAACATCGCAAACTCGGGAACCTACGGTTACAAGAAGGCCACGACGGATTTCGAAAGCATGGTGCTGACGCAAAACCGCAGTGCCGGGACCTATTCGGCGGGCGGCGTCCGGGCGAGCACCTCGCGTCTGATCAGCGAAAACGGTTCCCTGGTGTCCACCTCGAACTCGATGGACCTCGCGGTGAACGGGCGTGGCTTCCTGCCGGTGACGACTACCACCTCCCTGAACGGCAGCAATGACGAGCTGCTGATGACGACGACGGGCTCCTTCGCCACCGATTCCGACGGCGTCCTGCGGACCGAATCCGGCCTCGTGCTGCTCGGCTGGCCGGCAAATGCGGATGGCTCCATTGCTTCGACCACGCAGATCCGCGATTCGATCTCGGGGCTGCAGCCGGTGGTGATCAACGCCAACCAGACCGCTGCGGACCCGACGACAGCGATCACGCTTGGGGTCAACCTGCCAGCCGCCGATGCCGATCCGGCCGGCTATACGACCACCATCGAATATTACGACAACCTCGGTGCCGCCCAGAACCTCACGGTGACCTTCGAGCCGACCGGCACCAATACCTGGACCATGTCGATCGCGGACGGCACCGGCGTCCTGGACACGGCCGACCTCACCTTCGACGATTCGCGCGGCAGCGGCGGCACGCTGGCTTCGGCGACCGGCGCAAATTACGATTCGTCGAATGGCACCTTGACCGTCAATCTGGGCGGCGACCCCAACAATCCGCTGACCATCAACATCGGCAAGATCGGATCCACCACCGGCCTGACCCAACTCTCGGATACGTTCGATCCGACCTCGATCACCAAAGATGGCTCGCCTGTCGGCAACCTCAGCGGTATCGAGATCGACGAAAAGGGTTACATCAAGGCCACCTACGATACTGGTTTTGTCAAAACGCTGTATCAGATTCCGCTCGTCGACGTGTCGAATACCAACGGGCTCAGCTCTCTCGACAATCAGACCTTCAAGGTCTCCTCGACCTCGGGTTCGTTCTACCTCTGGGATGCCGGCGACGGCCCGACCGGGACGATCGAAGGCTACTCGCGCGAGAGCTCGACCGTCGATGTGGCGGAAGAACTTACCAATCTGATCCAGACGCAGCGTGCCTACTCGTCGAATGCGAAGGTCATCCAGACCGTCGACGAGATGCTGCAGGAAACCACGAACATGAAGCGCTAAGCCATCGCGGGCTAGAGGAGACTGCCTGAATGAGTATCTCGAATGCGTTGAACAATGCAGTCTCCGGCCTGTCCGCGGCGTCGCGCATGGCCGAGGTTGTGGCGTCGAACACGTCGAACGCCCTGACCGCCGGCTACGCGCGGCGCGAAGCCACACTGACGTCGCTGAGCAACGGCGGCGTCAGCGTGACAGCGATTTCCCGTCAGGTGAGCGATTCTCTGGTCAAGGAGTCGCGCCTGGCGAATGCTGGCGCGGCGAATGCCACTGCAATCGCGGATTTCCATACGAGCATCGAATCCCTGATTGGGACCGACGACGCGACAGGATCGCTGAGCAAAACTCTCTCTACATTCGATTCAGCGCTTATCGAGGCAACCGCCTCCCCGGAAAGCACGACAGCGCTCACCAATGCGGTGACTGCGGCAAAAGATGTGGCTAGCAAGCTCAATGACATATCGGATGGCATTCAGGACGCGCGCCTAGAGGCGGACAGTTCAATCGCTGCGCAAGTCGAGAAGCTGAACTCGTCTCTTTCGCAGATCGAGGACCTGAACCGCGCGATAACACGGACGATCGCATCGGGAGCGGATGCGAACTCACTGATGGATCAGCGGCAGACGCTGATCGATGAAATTTCAAGTATCGTCCCGGTCCAAACGCTGGACCGTGCGGGGAATCAGGTCGCGCTGTACACTGCGAATGGGCTGGCGCTTCTCGACGCGACGGCCGCGACCATCGGCTTCGAGAAGGTCGGGACGATGACGGCTGATATGACACTGGAATCAGGTGCCCTGTCGGGCCTGACTGTGAACGGTCGGGCGGTTTCAACTCTCGACTCTGGCGCACTCGGTGGGGGAAGCCTCTCGGCTGCATTTTCTATCCGCGACGAGCTCGCGCCAGAAGCCCAAGCGAATGTAGATGCGCTGGCCCGAAACCTGATCGAACGCTTTGAGGGGACTGCGGTGGATCCTACGCTTTCCGCCGGCGACCCTGGATTGTTTACCGATGGAGGCTCGGCGCTAGACACAGCGGATGAGGTTGGGCTCGCGGAGCGAATCAAGATTAACGCGGCGGTGGACCCCTCAACTGGAGGGGCGGTCTGGCGGCTGCGTGATGGCCTAGCGGCAACGGCCGAAGGAACCGTTGGAAACGCAACCCTACTCAGCAGCCTTCAAGACGCACTTAGCGCAGGGAAGGTAGCAAACTCTGGAGACTACGGCTCGACTCCGCGTAGCGCATCCGAATTCGCGGCGAGCATGTTGTCCATCATCTCGACAGCGAACCAGACCGCACAATCCAGACAAACCTATGCTGTCGCCAGAATGGAAACGGCTTCTCAACAATTGTTGGCGCAAGGTGTGGACACCGATCAGGAGATGCAAACGCTTCTTCAGGTTGAGACGGCCTATTCGGCGAATGCGAAGGTCATCTCAGCGATTGATGAAATGATGCAGACAATTCTGGAGCTGTGAGATGAACTATCTATCCGTTGGAGACATGGCGCAGTCCTACCAAATGCGCCGACATAACGCACAGCTCAAGCAGACGATGAACGCGCTCTCCGAAGAGCTCACCACCGGGGTACAAAGTAATCTAGGCAAGGCGGTCAAGGGCGACTTTCGGGCGCTCTCATCCATTGATGCTTCTCTGGACCGCATCGCAAGCTACACCAAAAACGCGGACCTCGCGACCATTTACACGTCGTCGATGCAGTCCAGCCTCGAACAGGTACAAAATTTGGCTGCAACTTCGGGAGCATCTCTCTTATCTGCGTCATCTGACATCAAATCGTCTTCATTCGACGTCGCGTTGCAGGAGGCATCCCGCAACTTCGACTCTGCCATCTCTACACTCAACACGAAGATTTCTGGCCGGTATGTTTTCTCCGGAACGTCGACATCGACTCAGCCTCTTGCCTCGAGCGACACGATCCTGTCATCTCTGGAAACGGCGATCAACGGATTGACGACGTCTGGCGATATCTCCACCGCAATAGACGCATGGTTCGACGCTCCGCAGGGCTCCGGCGGCTTCATGGACATCGCATTTTCTGGAAGCACCGAAACCGTAGCCGGCTTGAGCATATCCGACAGCCAAAGCGTCGATTTTCCTGCCACGGCAGCCAGCCAAGAAATCCGCGACACACTGAAAGGCCTGGCGACAGCAGCGTTGGTGGCAAGAGGGTCTGTGCCAGACGATGACGACCTGCGCGTCAACCTCGTCCGTGGTGCGAGTGAACAACTCGTCGCCTCCGATAGCGCACTTTCCGAATTGCGTGGTGTCGTTGGAACGGTCGAAGAACAAATCGCGACAGCGCAGACCTCCAATGAGAGCGAAAAATCATCGCTGTCCATTGCGAAGAACAAACTCATTGGAATTGATGAGTACGACACAGCTACGGCACTCGAAGCGGTTCAGACACAGCTCGAAACGCTCTACACACTGACCTCTCGCCTCACACAACTGTCGCTGACGGACTATCTCTGATGCGTATTGCTTTGCTCATTCTGCTAACCCTACTGCCAGCTTTTGCTTCCGCAGCCTCGATCCGCATCAAGGATCTGGTCGAATTCGATGGAGTGCGTGGGAACGACTTAGTTGGCTATGGTCTGGTGGTAGGCCTGAACGGTACAGGCGACGGCTTGCGCAATGCCCCCTTCACCGAAGAAATTATGTCGAACGTATTGGAGCGATTGGGAGTGAATGTGTCTGGCGAACAGCTGCGCCCTAAAAACGTTGCGGCCGTTCTCGTGACAGCAACCTTACCCCCTTTCGCCCGGGCGGGAAGCCAGATCGATGTAACCGTTTCCGCGATCGGAGATGCCAAGAGTCTTCTCGGCGGGACTCTCGTCATGACTCCGCTCAACGCGGCCGATGGAGAGATTTATGCTGTTGCACAAGGGACCATCCTATCGGGAGGTGTCTCAGTCCAAGGCCAAGCAGCCTCGGTTGTTCAAGGCGTACCGACGTCCGGCTCTATCCCTTCGGGTGCCCGCGTCGAACGCGAAATCGCTTTCGATCTAGGAAGCCTTCGAACCGTACGATTGGCCTTAAAAAATCCTGATTTTACTACTGCAGGACGGATCGAGCGAGCAATCAATAGAGAGTTCGGCTCGCGAGTAGCTACCATGATGGATGCAGGGACTGTTTCACTAGATTTGGAGAGAGCCAATATGAGCTCAACTGCGCATGCAATCGGCCGCATCGAAAATCTTGATGTAGAGCCTCAGCAGCGCGCTCGTGTTGTCGTGGATCAACGCTCCGGTACAATCGTGATGGGAGAAGATGTACGAATTTCGCATGTCGCGGTTAGTCAGGGTAATCTCACCTTACGTGTTCAAGAGCAACCTTTGGCAATTCAGCCTAATCCATTCGCACGCGGAGAGACTGTTGTGGTGCCGCGCACAGGCGTTTCTCTTGAGAATGAGCCCGGACTCAGAATGGCTGAAGTTCCAGAAACAAGCTCGCTGTCAGATGTAGTTGCCGGGCTCAATGCTCTCGGAGTCAGCCCACGCGACATGATCGATATATTGAAATCGATCCATGCCGCCGGTGCGCTTCACGCGGAGTTCATCGTTAACTAGGGCCCAGACTCATTGCTTTTGACAGCCAGAACAAGACGGTTGCGGCGAGCATGATCGCGGAGAAGAAGGTTTCCGGACATCGGTCGTGTCGTGTGGCGACCCGCCGCCAGTGACCTGCCACTGGTCTTTCATCCAGCCGCGACCGGAGCCGGTAGCTGATTTACGCCTTTCGGCGTGGGATGAGCAATCGCCCGGCGCGCGGAACCCTCATCGCGTGCAGCGGGTCGGGCGATTGCG